>JAZRND010000043.1:0-66013 GCA_045648005.1 Faecalimonas sp.
AGAGTACATAGTGTTCTTCAATGAGGAACGACCTGCGTACTCATTGAGTTATCTGACACCAAAACAATATAGGGAGTATTATGCCCAAATTTAATTGTATAAAAAATACAAAAGGTGTCTACTTTTTGTTGACTAGTGCACTTTAAAGCCTCATCATCTGAAGCTTTAAAATTAAGTTCTACATTAGACTCTATTGTTTTTGTGTCAATTTATCCAAAATCGAAATTACATCCGGTTGTGTCGGCATAAATTTCACACCACGTTTCAACATACCTACAACCTTTCTTGCCTTTTGTTCAATTTCCTTTGCTACGTGTTCACTAGTTAACATCAAATGATTTCCTGCAATTGTATATTCGCGTTCTATATACTCTTCTGTAATCGGAAACATATCCTGTATCAAGAAAACGCTTTCTCTATCATCATCCAATTTAACAATATGAAGAATATCGCATGGTTTCCCTGCTTTTTCCTTCTGTTCAATAATTCTCTTGAACTTATCAACCTTGCTTGATAACGGAATCATCCAATAGATTCCTGTAGTACTTTCTTCAAAGCAATAAAAATGTGGTCTGTTCCCGGCTTTGTTTCCTTTAAGATATGGATCTGGCATATCTTCAAAGAATTTATCTTTAATAATATAAAAACCTGTTTTTTTCATTTGTTCATCAATCCTTACTATGTAAAAAGTCCCTCGCCTTACGGCGAAGGACTACACTTTCAACCCAACCACTTATATACCGCATATTGGTCAGCGGTAAACTTTCAACCCGACCATTTATATACCACATATCGGTCAGTGGTAAACTTTCTTTGTATATACATTTTAGCAAGTGCTTAAATGTACGTCAATATCTTTTTTGTTTTTTAATGTGTATTTGTAATTATAGTATATGCGGTCATAAGCAATCCAAAACATTATATTGGTTTTTAAAACTTAATCACCATTATTATATTCTTCTCTCACCACTAATTTATACACGTTTCAAAACTTATAAAACATCCCGTAAAATTTTCAACTCTTTTTCTTCCTGTCCTATAATCTTTTTTATATGAACATTTCGGTCTTCACTTAATTTCAAACATAAACCTGCTGCACTAAAATCTTCAATGGTCTCTTGTAATCTTTTAATAGGAATAGCTAATATTGCAAACTCCTCTTGAAAACACATAATATATGAATCTTCTTCTAAACGAAACAGTTCATCTATAAATTCACCTTCGTCTATACACTTTGAATAATGCTCCCAGATTTCAAGACATTCCGGTTCTGAAAACGCAGCACTTCTATAATTTACTATTTCTCTTGCTTCCATCATCCATTGATATACATCTTTATCTTCTATATTGTTTGCCAAAAGTTTATCGCTTTTACCATATAAATCTCTATAATGATTTATAGTTCCTTCATGTGTAGTATTATATCTTTTTCCAGTTGATGCAAAAGGTTTTTCTCCACTTTTGGCTGGCAACCGAAACATGCTTTTACATCGTAAAAGTGCTATCCCCTTTACAGCTAATGATGCTCTAATCAAATAATATATTGAATAATATAGTTTTACGGTAGCCCATGAGAAGTGTTTTTTATAGGCGTTATCTATTCCTTCTGAAAAACTAACAATACCATTATAAAAAAAGTCAATTGCATCATTTTCGAGTGCATGTTTTAGTTGATTTGCCTCCTTCGGAGTCAATACATGATTTTTAAAATCATCCTTTTTAATCCATAATTCCTCAACAGATGAAACATCAATAAATGACTCATATAAAACTTGAGAATTATTCCGATTAAAACTTATACTCATCTTGCGCCGGCACATCCTTTAGCAGAATATTTTTTAAATATTCATAAATCACACTTCTTTGCTCTTTACCTTGTTTATTTTTAATATCTTCTCTATATAACAATCCCACTGTGTCTAGAGGTAACAGTTCTTTAATTGTCGATTGTTCGAAGGAGCGTTTTTCGACACATTTAGGAATCAACTCTCTACACAAAAAATCTACTCCTGCAAAACATCCTGCATTAGACATAAAAGGATTGCAACTTTTCAGCCAATTCCCTTCCTTCTCATAATACATTCGTAAAACACTAAAAAAGTTAAATATAATCTTATATTGTGATTCAAAGTCTACCAAATGATACTCTTCAAAAATACCTTTTTCTTTAGTAAATGGCTTAATTGCATTAACAATAGTTGATAAATCAACTTTACCAACGCCTTGTGCAGCTCCTGGTTTCTTTATACACTGATAATATGGGGAATCAGGATCTTCATGTAGTTTACTCGCTATATCCGTTGCACGAACAATATAATAATTTTTTTCTTTTACTTCTCCGAACAAATCGTAAACAAGACTATTAGGAACAGGCTTCTGTTCCGTATTAATATTTAGAAATATTTTGGCAGCCTCTGTGGTTGTCAAATTTTGCGTCATCAAAACAATAACTATTTCTTCTCCGATTTTAGGATCACTTTCATAAGCAGCCCTTAGTCCCTCTAACCGATGTTGCCCATCTATAACCTGTGCTGCTGCCGAAATATTCGGCATGTATATTTTCCCCTTCTCTTTTTGAATTGGATAATTGGAGTCTACCCAGTTTAAGATAAACATGTTAAAAAATGTATTCCCCTCTAATGCAAAATCCTTAATTGAACTTATTCTTCTTTTATTCAATACCCTTTGCACCGCACCCTGTACATTATCTCTACCTCTAACTGCCACATAATATATTGGCAATAACTCTTTAACTTTCATCGAGAATATATCTGCCTCAATGGCTCCTAATTTTACCGAAATATACTGACTTATCTCTATCTTTTCCATCTTCACAATCTCCTTCATTTACATTGTTTTGAGATTCATTTATGTTCTCATTTTTCATATCATATTATTATTTTAACAAATAATTTAAAAAGTGTCTTCCTATATATATTCTTATATTAGCTTATCTTACAGGACCTTCGTTAATTTCTTCAGCTCTGTCTCCTAGTGTTTGAGCAGCTAAACGAATTATTTCATTTAAGCTTTGTTTCTTTTCTCTGTCCTCCTTCTCTTTTTTATCTCTCTTCTCCTTTATCATAGCTTCATAGGCTTCTTTGACTTCATCATCCGTAGCGTCCTCATTTATTAGTATCCCTTCAATCTCCAATGCAAACACCATTTCTTCTCTTGTCATAGTTGCTCGTCCTTTCTTAATAACGTATTTTTCTTTATAAATCCTTTTATTTAAATTAAAAGCTACGGTTTGTTACAAAAGATAAAGAATCATATATCCTCTATCGGAGGCAATATCTCATTAAGATTTAATTTGACAATATCGTCTACTTTTCCAAAACGATGCCAATCTCTTTTCGTTTTAAGAAAAATTTCAATAGTAGGGGAATATGATACATTTTTGTTTGATGGTCTGAATTTAATTTCAGTTCCACTACCTCTTGCAATTGTCCCAAACATTTGCTCAATACGCCATTTCACCTCATAAAATGAGCTGTCAAAACTACTATCTACTTCTACCCATAATTTATATTCATCCCCTGAACGTAATTGTATCATTGGTCCTGTTTGTGCATTACTATAAATCTCCCAGCTATAGCTCGAATCATTTCGAATAACATCATTTCCTAAACAATCCTTCAATCGTAGAAAGACTGGCACATTATACTCTTTTTCTCTTCCCTGAGACACATAATATTGTTTATATACCTCAACAAAATCACCTGTATAGCATAAACATTGTTCAGCTTCATGAAGAGATATCGTATTATTATGAGAAAGTTTGTTTCTAATAGAAACTAATCTCTCAAGCACCTTTCTTATCTCAACTACACCAGAATAAAATGGTTCTAATACAGTCTTAAAATGCTCCCCATATAAATCATCTCTACACAAAAAATACTCTATGTCTTCCAATAAAACGGCATCGATTTTTCTTGGGTATCTACATGGTTCATTTTGTATTCTTGTCTCTACTCTTTTTTTTATTTCCTTCTTCACAAGTGGCTGCCCTTCTGGTGTGATAAAATCGAAATAATTGACACCATATTCCCTTTTAAGTGTTTCATCAATAAGCCGACGTGACCATTTTTCAAATGTATCAATATAGTGCCTACAAAGATCTCTTAGTTCAACTTCCGATAAATCAATTAATGGATTACTCATATTAGTTTCTCCCCTGTGCTTTATATACGTTTCTATAGAACTAATGTCTGTTGTCTCTTTTTTGTCATTTAAATCTTCTTTTTTCCTATTAAGAATTTTAAAAAGGTCCATTTTCTTCCCTTCGTTTAACTTTCTTTTTCCATAATTGCTAACACATTTATATTATATCAATATAATTTTATCTTTACAACAATTTAAGATATTAGGCTATTTTCGCTTTTCTCCTTAACGCTTAATTGGGGAACGAATCCTTGTACAACGACTTTTTAATTCTAACAGTCATGCAGTTATCTTTCCTGTTTCTTTTCTCTTATACGTATATTAAAAAAATAGAAGGACAACTAGTTCGTTATCCTTCCAGTAATTTTTCACAGTTTATTCTGCGATGGAATGAGTTTTCGGTCTCCATTCCGACCATTGGGACAGGTTTAAGGTCTCTGTCCCGACCGTGTTATTGCTTCTTTAATTAGAAAAAGTTCTTAATTCATAAAGAAATCATCTATATCTGCTTCCGTGCTTAAAATCTCATCAGCACTCACGCCTGTTTTCTGAGCTAATTGTATCGAATACAAAAAGGATTCTCTAAAATCAGGGGCAAACGCATTATCAACAAGTATATAAAACTGTTCCGTTCTATTCTTTAACTCATCAACAAATGTCGAGTATTTATGTTTCAATTCCTGATCCAATATATACTGGGATTCAATAAATTGATTTACTAATGCTTGTTCTCGTTTTATCACAAAAAAACGCCCATACTCAAATGCACACGCAGCCAGTGCATTTGTAAATCCTGCGATTCTATCATCTTTCACCCTTTCCGACAATGATGCAATTAATTTGATAATTGCTTCCAAAGAAATCCAAAGGCAATCTTCAATATAGCAAACTTCAGTAATTTCCTTTGCTTCTAACAAATTCTTTTTGTATCGCAATTCATCTGCCAATAATCGAATTGCTGTTACTGTTGCTTCTGATGCATAAGTTTCCACATAATCCGCTGATGCGCGGATATAACTTTCATATGCCGAAAAGACAAACACAGTGTATAACTGATTATCTTGCAGTATCGCATAGTGAGAAACCATAGACACTATCTCTTTCCACTCGTCAGTTTTGAATTCCTTTGGATTCTTCCCTTCAGTCATCTTTTTTAACAGTGCAAAAGTCAAAACTGTAACCATTTTTGTCTTTGTCATCTCTTCTTCGCCCTGTTTCTCCTGAAGCGCACAAATATGTTCCTGAATAATCTCAAATATATGTAGCCCCTGCTGCATTTTATCTCCAAGCGGCGTCTTCATCAAGTATTCAATCGCCAGATCTTTAAAGTACACCTCAACTGTCCTATCCATTATTACTCCTCACCCAACGTTTTACCAAACATTGCAGATAGTGCTTTTGTATTATTTATTAATGCGCCTAAAAACTGCTTTTGTTCTCCTCCAAGCAGCGTATAATCTGCATTATAAAGTGAACATGCCTTTGTCATCATTTCATTCAGTCTTGTTCGAATTTGAATAGTTTCTGTCAAGATTTCATTGATTTTACAGTCCATCTCTTTTACCAATTCAATGTTGTTTTTGATTGCCTGAATCTCTTCGTTTTTCTGCTTATTCATTTTTGTCTTTTTCGCTGTAAATATCAAGATTGAAGAAAGCAACGTTGCGCCGGCAATAGTCCAACCAATTGGTCCAGACAATGCAATTAATGCATTCCCCGCTGCAATTCCTCCACCACCAGCAGTTAAAGCACCGCCGCCTAACCACGCTAGTGCCGCATTTGTGGCTGCCGCACCAGACAATGTGGAGATTGCAGCTCCAGTCGAAGCCGTCCCAAATGTTGTGGCAATCCACATGGCTGCTGTAGGGGCCATAAATGCAACAGAAGCTCCTGCCGCAAGACCTGCGCCAGCACTTGTCGCTGCTTTTCTTGCCTCCGAAAGTTCCCGTTCTGCAAACTCGCAAGAATTCGCAAACTGTTTTCTATTTGTACTAATTTCCTCAAATTCCGCATCAAAGAATTTCGGTCTATTGGCAATGCTATTTACAATGTTTTCCACAAAAACAATGCTATCAATTGCTCGACTTCTTTCCACATACAACTGAACACCTTTGTCGTTCATCAATGTGTACGCATCATTATATTCTGTAATAGAGGACTGCAACATGCGATCCAACTCAGTAAGTTTATCCGCAATATCGTCCTTTGCCGCTAATGCTGCATCTTTGAATTCTCCCGCTTTAACCAATAAACTTTCGGTTGTTTCGCTTGCCTTCTCTTTAATTGCTTCGATATCTACAGATGCAAGACCTTTTTGCGCTAATGCCTTAAGGTCCAATTTGCTTTTACTTCTGTCAGACATAATAATCCCTCACTTCAATTTTTGTTTTATATCGTAATCCCTTTATGCTGTTAAAAAAAGCCCAAAATAGAACAATACTATTAATCCTACAATTATCGCTAATATTATAAATATCTTCTTCATCATTGCTTATTATCCTCGTACTTAAACTCTATCTTATATTCTTTTGTATCATACTTTTGTCCCAGAAATCCTTTGATAAGTGTTTCCGCGTTTTGCTTGGCGTTATCAAATAATCCATTCTCAATTGCCGTACGCTGAGCATTATTTTTCATCTCGTCAATCGAAACCATAACATCCGTCAAACTTATTTGTTTAAAAGCACTTTCTTCTTCATGATATATTTTTACTGTATCTGTTCGAGGTTCATTACTAATCACTTTTAATGGTGGCATTGTGACAACAATTTTATTATTCGACTTTTCTTCCCAGAATATTTTTTCAAAATCATAGCCTGCCTTGATTTCGAAATCCATAGAGTAAATATATTTGCTTTGCGTAAATGGAATTTTAACTTTAAATAGTGTTCGTGCTTCTTCTATGACTTTGATTTCTGTACTATATGCACATTGCGTTGCAAGTTCGCCAATATTTTCGAATTTTAATTTTGTTGATTTGCCCTGTGTGGATTTCCAGTCGCTAACACCAAGAATTACAACAACTATGGCCACAAACACAACCAATACTGTTATTACCTTTTTTGTTAATAACTTTGTCAGAATTTTTGATTTTACTTTCTCTTTTGTTTCACTCATTAAATTTCCCTCCTTATTTTAATGATTTAATTATAACTTATCTCTGTTTTTTTACAATAACTCCCTTTCTTCTATCTTGTGTTCAAAAACGAAATGATTCCTATTACAATCAATATCGGCAGTGCAATATATATCAAACCACCAAGAACCATTGCAACTAAAACAAATGGTAATAAAACGACTGTTACTAAAAATTTCGATATGCTCCACGCAGCCTTGAAGCCAAACATCAACAATTTGCCAAACACCCATAACATTCCAATAGTAAATAAAATCTCTAACATTTCTTCACTTCCTCACCTCCGCTATTTATTCACATTGAGACCTCTTCATACAATACGTTGCAATTTTCGCGAAATTTACAAATTCTAATATAGAGCAAAATAAAAAGTGCGCCCCAACAAGAGACGCACCGAAAAAATGTTGTCCCTTATTGTTGCGACACAATCTCTTCCCATCACGGCATGAGTAAAAAGGGAAACACTTTTTACCAAAGTAATTTTCCCATGACAGAAAGTTTTTATTCAGATTGTGTCGCAAGCAAATTATAGCACATTCATTCATTTCACTGCAAGAAATAACCACAAATAAAATAAACCTCGCACTCTAACATCTTACCTACTCTCCAATACCCACCCGTCCATCGCAAGATACGCATTTTGTATTACAAATGCTTTCTTGTTAGGGGAAATCCCCTAAAACCCCTTTTTATTTTAAAAGTCACTCCAAAAATGGGGTGTTTTGATATCGCTTTACACGATTTTGGTATCACTTTATACTTCACAGTTACTCCACTGTCACTCCACTTTTTTGTTTGGGATTTTAAGCCTTCAAAAAAGTCACTTCAAAACCATAGGTTTTTCACTTCACTTTTGCCGATTTTAATATCACTTTATACTCCACAAGTACTCCGCTATAATATCACTTTTTTAAAAAACACCATTTTATGGGTGCTAATTCCGAAAATACACCATCTCAGTCGCTGTTCATCTTTCCCAAAACGCTGTATGCTTTTAATAGAACATATCGAAAGGGGAAATTTGAACGAATGCAAAAACAAGCTTTAACAGTTAACGAGGCAGCAGAATACTCTGGTATTGGTCGCAATACCCTCCGCACTTTGATAGGACAGGGTAAGATTCCGGTAATACAGATAGGCAATAAAACCATTATCCGCACAGAAACTCTTGATTTATTTCTGTCTACAAATGAGAGAAGAAATCTTAAAAACATTCATGAAGTAATTGCAGTATAAACACTTCGCAAGGTATAATATAGGTAAACTAGACCAACGTCCCTTGCAGTGAGAAAGGAGAATATTTAATGGGAAAAGATTTGCAAGGGAAAGTATTACCTAATGGCATTACGCAACGAAAAACCGGAATCTATCGTGGTCGTTTCAAATACAACGGCGAAACATATACTCGCGATAATGCCAACTTAAAAGAATTGGTACAAGAATTAGAAGATTTGCGTTATGAAGTGAAGCATGGTCTGAAAGGCAAAGGCGACCAGATTACTTTGGATGCTTGGTTTGATGTGTGGTTAAACGTTCACAAGAAAAAGTCAATTAAGGAAAGTACGCAGGTTCGCTACTACGACTTTTATGAGCGTTACATCAGGAAGCAGCTTGGCAAACAAAAAATGTCAAACATTGCTCCACTTACTTTGGAACGTTTATTTCAAAACATGGCCGACAAAGACTATAGCACTAAGACAATTCGAGCTGTTTATAATATACTCAATTCCATGTTTAAATACGCAATACATAATCGACTGATTGCGTTTAATCCTTGTGCTGGTGTATGTCTTCCGAAGACGAAGACAAAAGAAATACGAGTGTTAACATTGGAAGAGCAAAAAGAAGTGATAACTCATGCCAGAGGATGTTTGTATGAGAATCTGATTTTAGTTGCTCTTGGTACAGGTATGCGTGGTGGTGAATTGCTTGGATTGACTTGGGATGATGTAGATTTTCGAAAACGTGAGATTTCCATTAGCAAGACTCTTGTTCATATTAAGGACACTGAGACAGGAAAATATACGTTTAAGTACCAGACACCAAAGACCAAAAACAGCCTTCGCAAGATACCAATGCAAGAATCTGTATATCAAGCACTCAAAAGACAGCATGTACAATTAAAAGAGATGAAAATGGCTTGCTCCACCTGGGAGCCAACACAAGGATTCGATAACCTAGTATTTGTCGGGAAGAATGGAAAACCTATCACAGAGCACACCTTCCAAGTGGCTTTGAATTGGATTGAAAACTCCATAAACAAAGAACGATTGAGAATCGCTGAAAAAACAAAGATGCCTTACGAACCAATTCCTCACTTCTATCCTCATGCACTTAGACATACGTTTGCAACACGTTGCTTCGAAGCTGGGATTGATGCGAAGGTGGTTCAAGGGTACTTAGGACATTTTTCAATTTCCATTACGCTTGATTTATACACGCACGTAACGAATGATAAAGCCAAAACAGAAATGAACAAATTAGAAGATTTATATGAAGCAATTATTTAAAATAAACTGCAAAATTCCTTTAGAAAAGTTGTCCCGAGGGCAAAAATGGGCAAAAAAGTTGTCCCAAACAGGGTTGAATGCGAAAAAACCCTTGATTTACAAGGGTTTTTCAGCTAGTTATCTAAAGGAATGAGAGTAAAGTGTTCCCCTCGGTCATCCCGAGGGTCGTACTTTATGAGGGGGTTGATAGTTGTGTGTTATCAACTATCTGAATTCACTATAACTCTGAAATGTGTCTAAATTATGTGTACTTTCTAAAAAGAAAAGAAAATTTATGAACTCCTGTTTATAAATCAAATCTTCTTATCCAACCACATCAAAAGGTCTTCAAACACTTGCTCTCGGTCAAGCTCCTGCAGAATCTCATGTCGATCTTCTTCATACAATCGCATTTTGACATCTTGCATTCCATTTTCCTTATATTTTTTATAAACCTTTTTCACACCTTTTCCAAAATCTCCGACCGGGTCTTCTTTTCCGGACACCAAGGCTATCGATAATCCTTTTGGAATTCGTCCCGCCTTTTCTTGGTTATTCATTGCTATCATACCACTAAACATATGGTAATAAGCATTTATGGTAAACATGTAACCGCAAAGCAAATCGTTACGATAAGCTTTCACATTTTCCGGATTTCTTGACAGCCAATTGGAGCCATCTGTTTCTTTTTCAAAGCGTTTGTTATATGCTCCTGCTGCCATCCCATCAACTAACGCACTGCGATGTTTCCAACCATGTATCAATGCTTGAATTTTACACACCGCTTTCCCCATATTTAAAATAAGATTCGGCTTATCACCGGTACCCATAATAATGGCTCCGGTTATACCTGCACCATAGAAACTTATGTATTGTCGCACCAAGAAAGAACCCATACTGTGACCTAGCATA
The DNA here is from genome assembly GCA_045648005.1 of Faecalimonas sp. Classification (GTDB taxonomy): domain Bacteria; phylum Bacillota; class Clostridia; order Lachnospirales; family Lachnospiraceae; genus Faecalimonas. The sequence continues at coordinate 10,702 of JAZRND010000043.1, forward strand.
AAATATGGAACATGCGGATATTTTTCTTCTGTTCGAACACGAATCTGATGAATGTCCCCTATAACATATTCATTTCCATTCGTCTCGTGAAAAAATCCAAGTCTATCTGAACTGTACACGGATTTGCCATGCCCCAAATGGTCATGCCCTACCACATAATAACCATTTTGAGAAAGATATTCCGCAAAATCATGATAACGATCAATATATTCCACCATGCCATGGCACATCTGAAGTACCCCTTTGACTTTCCCGGCCGGCACCCATTCAATTGCATGTATTTGTGTTGTTTCATCTTTTGACAAGAAATAGAATTCTCGTTTCATCTTATCGTATCCCTTCTTTTACTATAAGGTAAAACAGGACGAAAACTTTGGTCTTCGTCCTGTATCAATTATCGGTCATCAATATTTATATACTCTTTATATGGACATAATGGCATATATGCCGGACGGATAATTTTATCCACGTTCTTAAGCTCTTCTAATCTGTGAGCACTCCATCCAACAATACGCGCCGCTGCAAAAATCGGTGTATAAAGTTCTTTTGGAAGATCTAACATACTATAAACCAAGCCGCTGTAGAAATCTACATTTGCATTAACACCTTTATACATTTTACGCTTTTGTGCGATAATCTGTGGTGCCACTTTTTCTACCATTTCATACAATGCGTATTCTTCTTCCTGCCCTTTTTCAATTGCAAGTTGTTGTACAAACCCCTTGAAAATCTCTGCTCTCGGGTCAGAAATCGAATAAATCGCATGTCCCATACCATAAATAAGACCTTTCTGATCAAATGCTTTCTTGTCCAGTAAATCTTCAAGGTATTGTCGCACAGCTTCTTCGTCTTTCCAATCCTTAACATGCTCTTTCATATCTTCAAACATTTGTGTCACCTTTACATTTGCCCCGCCATGCTTTGGTCCTTTTAGTGATGACATTGCTGCAGCAATAGTAGAATATGTATCGGTTCCGGAAGATGTAACAACGTGAGTGGTAAAGGTAGAGTTGTTTCCACCGCCGTGGTCCATGTGAAGAACGAGGGCCATATCCAAGATTTTAGCCTCCAACGGTGTATACTGTCTGTCTTCACGAAGCATCATCAAGATATTTTCTGCCATAGACAGATGTTCCTGTGGTGCATAAATAAACAAATCCTGGCCTTTTCTATAATTATAGGCATGATATCCATAAACCATAAGCATCGGAAATTGACTGATTAGATTCAAACTTTGACGCAATACGTTCGGAATCGATGTATCATCTGCTTTCGCATCGTATGCGTACAGTGTCAAGATAGAACGAGACAAGCTATTCATCATATCCGGACTCGGCGCCTTCATAATAACATCTCTTACAAAATATTTTGGCAAAGTTCTTCTTGCTGCCAACATGTCAGAAAAACGTTGAAGTTCTGTTTTTGTCGGAAGTTCACCAAACAAAAGTAAGTACGCGATTTCTTCAAATCCGAAATGCTCATCTTTTAAGAATCCGTTTACTAAATCTTTGATATTATATCCACGGTAATAAAGACTTCCCGGAATCGGCACTCGAACTCCGTCTACATCCTTGGATGCACACACATCGGAAATATTAGTAAGCCCGGCAAGTACACCTCGTCCATCTAGGTCACGAAGTCCTCGCTTTACATTATTTTTTACATACAGTTCCTTTTCGATTGCATTGTTTTTGTCACACAAATCAGCTAGGTACTGAACTTCAGGAGTAACTTCAAATAAAATCTCGTCAATGTTCATGTTTTTCATGCCTTTCTCCCTTCTTTCTTCTAATCTTTCATATGTTTTATTTATTATACTTGAATTAATAACAAAATACAATGAAAAGTCTGTTAACAATTTCTTATGATTCAGAAAAATAGGTGCAGCATATTAAAACTGCACCTACTTCCCTTTAAGTTGAAGAGCTTCAACTATGAGCTATTCGTTTTCTTTTCTTTTTTTCTCTTGTACAAAAACAACTGCACATACTGTCAATGAAGCAATCGCCATTATTGTCCACATTCTTGTAAATGCCTTGTCGCCTGTGTCAATTACTTTCGGTGGTTCCGGAGTCGGATTGTTCGGTGTCGGATCTACCGGTGCCGGTTCAACTGGTTTTTCATATACATTCTTAAATGTTAATGTTCCACCTGAAATAACTGCTGTTACATCCATTGTTCCATCGCCATTGTCTTCTGCTGTTACAGTCACAATACGAACTGCTTTATCATAAGCCACGTTCTCAATTGGTTGTGTCGCATCTTCATACAATTTGAAAGTATAAACGCCTGCTTTTGTGAATACGATATCGCTGAAAGCCTTGCCTTGTGCTTCTGTTGCATTTTCAATGGTAATCTCCATTTTTGCCGGCAATCCATTTTCTGCTGCATTCATATCGATTGTTCCATCCAAAACGCCTGCTTTTGCTGCATCGTTTTCCGGTTCTAATACAAATGTGAATTTATCGCTTGCTAACCATGCATTGTTTTCGCGGCCGGTAAATTCTTTTTGAACCTTCAGATTTGTACTTCCGCTTAAAGTTCCTTCCGTCTCATATACATTTACGAAAATAACGTCTCCGTTAACGACTTTACGAGTTACTTCTAACTCACCATATCCATTATCAACTACATCAAATTCTACGATGAATTCATTGTTACTGTAGGTCATTCCGAGGTTGCGATTTGCTGGAATTACTTCTGTAACTTTCACGCGGTATACGCCTGCTTTATTAAATGTGATATCTCCGAAGATAATTTCTCCTGTAGCCAAGTTTCCAACTTCCGTAACAGGGTCAAGTTCCATGCCATTATTGTCATCTTTTACTTCTTCTGCCTTGAAAGTGAAAGCATTCGTTGTCAATTCCATGCCTTCTAGTTGTTTCCAAAGATGAATCGGGGAATATGATGTCGGAGCTGCTTTGTAGCTATTAAAGAATTTAATATCTGTTGCTGTTACATCTGCGTATGTGGTGCCTTTATCTTCACTCTTTTCAACCTCTGCAGTTGCAACCAATTGTCCATCTTGATTATCTACTACATTGACAATCACACGATATACCGTGTTTTCGTCATAGGTTACTCCACCATGTTTTTGTTCTGCTGATGGAATGTGTTCGGTAATAAGGTACTCGTAGGTTCCCGCTTTGTCATATTTCACATTGTTCAGCAATGTTATTGCTGCGGATTCAACTCCGTCTGCGGCTGCCGGTGCTGCGTTACCAGGATGAGAATCACCCATTGGAGCATATTCTGTAGTACTTCCCGGAAGAAGCTGTGGTCTTACATTAAGGAAGAACTCACCTGCATTCATATCGCGACCAGTCAAAGTCTTGGTTCCTGTAATCGTGATTGCATTACTGATTCCTACTGCATAGCTATTTGTAAATGTCGCCTTATTTGCCACTGCTTTGTCAGCATCAGTAAGAGCTTCGCTATTATCATAAGATACCGTTGCTACTAATTTACCATCCATCTGGCCATCGCCATTGCTATCTGTATCGGCTACCACAACAGTTATATATGCTTTGTGTCCGTCATAAGTCACGCCGCCCAGGTTTCCTTTTGTTTCGCTGATTTCAAATTTGTAGGTTCCTGGTTTTGTAAATGTAATGCCGCTAAATGCAAAGTTATGGTTTGCTGTTGTAGCCTCTGCCTTTTTAAGCTCGGCCATATTGGCTACGTTTACACCTGTAATATTTCCTGCAGCAATCGCATTTCTAGTTGCCTCATCTGTTGCACCAAGAACGAATTCAAAACTATCATTTGCCTTCCAATTGCGTCCGATTAAAGTCTTGGTTCCTTCGATAACCGGCGCTGCATTTTCTCCTAATGTTACAGATGTCGGGTTATATTCATTAAAGAATTCTACACGATCATAGAATTGTTCATCCAACCCATTCTTGTAGCTAGGTTCCACTACGATTTCCATGTTGCTGTTGTAGTACACCTTAACAGTAGCTTCAAAAGTATTGCTATCGTACTTCATTCCATTTACAGTAAATTGGTTTGCTGCAACTGCTTCTGCAGGTAACTCTTCTGTAAAGACATATTTGTATACTTTCGGATTAACTTTTGTATTAGAAGCATCCAAGTGATGTTGTGTAAAGATAATGCTATCATAAGCAATCTGTGGACCAATGTTCCATTCTTTCGTCACATTATTCACAGCACTGCTTGGCATTGGTGCATTCGGTGTATCTTTGTGTGGAGTCATATGGAATACAAACATATTATTCTTCAGAGGATTTGTTCCTGATAAATCTTTGTATTCCTTTGTTCCAACCGGTGTCCATTCCACTTCATCTGCTTTAAATGTATTGGTAAATACTGCTGTGGTTCCTGTAAATGCGTTCACATTGTCTGCAGTACCATGGTCATTTCGAACTTGTGCCATAGTAACATCTTTTGTGAGAGCGCCATTTGCATCTTGACCAATCACTACCGTCACCTGATACATTGCTCCCGAATAAGAAACGCCTGCAAGACCCGGAGTATTTACACGTTCTGAAATTGTATAAACATAAGTTCCCGGCGTTGTATATTCAATCTTTCCAAATTCGAAGATTTCCGAACCATTTACATCATTAATCTTGTCTTTACCGATTGTTATTTCTTTCAATCTGTGAGTCGGGTTTGCCTGACTTGGAACGAGGGTTGCTCCTGCCGGCATCGGTGTATCAACACGGTTTGACTCCATGATGAAAGTAAAGTGATCGCTATCTTGTGCTACTCTTCCGTTTAAGATTTTCTTTACTGCAAAATCAAGAGTTGCATTTTCTTCGTTCACCACAACTGGATCTGGTGCAAAATGATTTGTAAATACTGCATTCATTGTTAAACCTGCTGCAATAGTGCCGCTTGCTCCAATCGCCGATGTGGTAAAGTTATCTACAGAAGCTTCCGTAATTTCATAACCTGCTCCACCTGGAAGATTTGTAATTTCCACCGTCTGACCGTTCTTTAATGTAATAGTGCCACCATCAGCTATCATTCCAACGGAACTTCTGGTTCCGACTGCATCCAAAATTCTATAACTGTAGTTTCCGTTTGCGCCTGTCAGATCTACTGTAAATGTAAATTCTTTATCTGGTGCTACCACGCCGTTTTCTGATGTGACAACTTTTGTAATAGTAAGGTTTCCAGTAGAGGCAACTCGGAAAATACCATTATTTCCAAGATGCACCATGAAATAACCGTCATGGTCAGAGGTTGCATTATCTCTTCTGATAAATTCAGATGCGTAATAGTCTTGAGCTGTGCCAGTAACGTTTGCATCTTTCTCATTTTCAAATAATTGCAATTTGTTCTTGCGAATAGATTCCGGCTGACGATACCAATAACCTGTGCCTGCTTCTTTTACAGTTTCTACGCTCTTTAACTGCAAACCGGTACGGGCAACTGCCTTTGTTTCAATATCATCTTGATGATAGAACACTTCTTTGTAGTAATATGTTTTGTTGTCATCTAAAGTACTGTCTGTAGCTAGTTGAGTCAATTCTTTATCTGCGTAGACATATATCTTCTCTTGAATGTAATAAAATGCATTTGTATGAGATGGCTCAAATGTTACAGTCGCATCACCTACGGTATGCTCTTGACCGGTAAAGTTGTTTAATATCTTATTTGTACCTGTAAACAGATTCGTATAGAAACTAACATCGCCTGTTTCCGGATTTGTGTTTGCTGCAAGATACGCTTGATATTTTGCTAACTTTTCACCACTCCAAGCTTGCCCTGAAGCATTTCCAGGAATCATTCGAATTTGTTTATGAGCTGCATCGTAAACATCAGAAATGATGCCTACTTTGTATGTCAATTCGCTTGGCATTACTCCATTATGTGTATGGGTGGTGATATGTCCTTGTGGATCTAATTTCACTTCATTTACACGAAGTGGAATCAGGATTGCTGGAATTTCAACCTTCAATGTCTGGAATCCATCTGCATCTGCTGTCAATGTAATCTTAATAAGATTGAGTTCATAGTCCTGACCATCTGCACCTTTTACTATTGCATTACTATCAAATGTAAAAACGCCATCTTTGTCTGTGTCACTTACAGTATAGTTTGTTCCTTTGTATAAGAAATTCATGGTCGTTCCTTTGACTTCCATGTAATAGCCGATTGGATCAGTATAGGTGAGCCATCCACCGTTTTCTAAAGTTTCGCCAACTCTTACCTCTGTCGGAACTTCCGGAACACTTAATGAGATTTCTGAAACAATTGCATCGAATACCTGTGTTACGGTATCCGCATCATCGGCGTCATAGTAATCTTTCACTAAATTTTTCAATGCGTCTACATTGGTGTCAATGTCATACTGTGCTGCAGCTCCAGTCGGATGATTCACCGTATAATATTTGTCTTCGTAAAAACTGCCAAAGAAATTGCTTTCCAGTTTTCCCACATTTACTCTTGGTGTTCCATCATTCGTAATGTATGTTGCCCATGCAGAACGGAAATCAGAAGCTACATTATTATCTGCATTCCAGTAATCTTGTGGAGCCAAAGTAATGTATGCCAAATTCTTTTCTGCTCCTGACAATCCTTGAATACCCATTCCTACTGTGTAGATAGAAAGATCATTGCTATATTTTCTGTTTACGGCTTCCTTCATATAAGCAGCTGTCATAAGTGCCTTAAAACCGTTACCTATATAGTAGCTGTTTCCGGAAGGATTAGTTCCTGGCCCTTCGTATCCACCGGTCGGTGCCCACCAAGAAGTTGTGCTATAAGAGAAAGTAGGAGCTCCATCTGATAAGAAGATGAGTGCCGGAACTCTATTAACACTGGTTCCATTAATATCAACTACTGTAGATGTGGTAGAAGCTAATATATTTAATCCTGTGTAATAGCCTTGTTGGATGTTGGTTCCGCCTGTTACACTACGGTTATCTGTTGACTGTTGTTGGCTACCTTCTGGTATTACATGTTTGTAAAGAGTCCCTCCATCACTTGATAATGAAAAATAATCTCTTATGGTTGTTTGATTATAACCTTGGCCTGAAGTTCTACTTCCTTGATTATAACGTCCGAGCGGAAGTAATGTTTCCACGGTGTCGCTGTATGCTACAACAGCCACTCTAGTATAATCATTCAAGTCCATTACTTTTTTGATGGATGTATTCAAAGCATCCACTGCTGCATTAATACGTTTTGTGCCATCTGTGTTGCTCATGGAATCTAACATAGAACCGGATGTGTCAATTACAAACACTACATCCACTGGTGCATTGGTCGAACCTGTAACGGCCTTTGAAGTTGCCAGTGCAGAATATTTAATGGTAAAATTATTGTCCTCTGCTGTTGTCACAGTTTTATCTGTCCAAATACGTCCTGCAAATTCTGTTGAGTACTCATGCCCCAAGAAGTTGTCATCTTCAAATGTTTTGCTGGTATCTGGGTCAACGCTGGTTCCAAATGCGGCATCTGCAAGTAGCGGTTGTTGAAGAACCATTCCCAGCACCATTACCAAAGATAATACTATCGCGGTTAATTTCTTTGTTCTTTTATTCATAAATCAATTCCTCCTTTTGCTGGCATCGTTTTGTAGCCAGACTTACTGTTTTTTCATCTATCGGCTTTACTGCAAAGTAGGCAACCCCCAACCGATAGGACTGCGCTACAAAATTCTTATCATTTGAGAACCAGATGATTTGACTTTCTGGTTGCACATTCTGTGCTGCGATAACTCCTTCCATTCCGGCGGCATTATCTGCCATTACGAATATCAAGTCGTAGCTATTTAGCCGAAGCAATTTTAAATATGCGTCGTAGTCTTCAGCGTGAGAATACTTGACTAAACGAAAAGCCATACACGCTTCCGACTTCATATGTTGTATGAGGAGTTCTTTCTCCCTCGCATTTCCGTATATTAAAATATCCATGCCAAAACCTCCGTCTATTTCTGATTTTATTATTACAACATTCATTTCCCCTTTACAACACCTTGAACTCAAACGGCAAATTTACGACTCAAATGGTCAAAAACTTGCCTTTATCTTTTTAGACGCGTATAATTGTATATATAATTTTTCTGATTGGAGATAATGAAAATGAGAGTCGCATTAGTTGATGATACGCCAGAAGAACTTCAGATGATATCCCGAATTATTGAAGAAGAATTGCCCCAAGCAGAGCTATTCACATTTGCTAATGGAGAAAATTTCTTAAAAAACTGGGAAAATAATTCTTATGATTTGATATTATTAGATATTTATATGGACGAACTGCTCGGAGTAGATGTCGCACGTAAGGTCCGTGAAACAGATTTGGATGTGCGCATTGTATTTTGCACTACCAGCAATGAATTTGCTAGCGAAAGCTATGAGGTCGGGGCGAACTACTACTTACAAAAACCCGTCTCTGCAATCAGTTTTCAGCGTATGCTTAAGATGATTTGTCTAGAGGATTATGAGAAAAATCGTTTTATTACTTTGCCAGACGGACAGAAAATCGTTTTGCGGAATATAACTTATTCGGAATATTATAATCACTCAATTATTATTCATTCCAAAAAGCGCGCAGATTTACAAACAAGAATGTCCCAAACGGACTGGGAACGCCTTCTTTCGGAATACCAGTTTCTGTACCCGTGTTCCAAAGGCATTGTGGTCAATTTCTATGAAGTGGAACGACATGAGGATGGAATGTTTTTCCTAAAAAACGACGAAATGGTTCCTATCAGTCGCCGCAAGGCCAAAGATGCATTAGAAGCTTTTGCGCATTTTCGCTTTGAAGAGATGCGGAAAGGAGGAAACTAATGTTTTCGTTAGTAAGAACTCTTGAGATTTTTCTATTCGCTTTTTGTAATTTTGCTCCCTATGTGATTCTTTCATATTGGATATTTAAAAAGCATTTTCGTTTCTCCAAAGGAATTACCATTGCATCTTGCGTCCTAATTTTCTTGATACAATTTGCCACCAGATATTGGTCCGCCATGAAGGGAATCAACACCAATGTCTTCATGAGTGTAATAAGATTGACTATTTTCATGATTGGTTTTGCAATCCTTTTTGACCAACGTTTTGGGAAAATTTTCTTTATTGAATTAATTTTTGCAAACCTCAGTAATTTTATTTTGATTGCCGCTGTTTGCTTGGAGCGCAATCTGTTTCCTGGCATTAATCACCATTTGTATTGCTGGCACGCTTCAGTAGTAATGTTACTGCTACATATCGTCATAACCATACCATGGGCTTTTGAAGTCCGCAGGTACTTTATCCCTATGTTGGATAACCAATGCGTAAAGAAAGAATGGAATTATTACTGGCTGGTCCCAGTTGTTTTCTATATTATTTGGCAATACCAGATTAACGGCGGTGCAAAAACAGGTTTGGAAAATATTCAAAATCCATATAATGTGATTTTCCTCTTCGTTATTAACTTTGGTTCTCTTCTCATTTACTATATTATGTTGAAGTTAGATGGTGAATTGGCTAAAAACTTGGAATTGGAACAGCGCCAACATTATAATGATTTGCAACAACTGGAGTATCATGCTTTACAAGAGCGTATAGAAGAAACAAAGCGTATGCGTCATGATTTGAGGCATCATATCCATACGGTCTCTTTCTTTTTGCAAGAAAAAGAATATGATAAGCTCCAAGAATATGTAAATACCTATCAGAAAACTATCCCTGACGGCGAAACCATTCGTTTTTGTGAAAATCCTATCATGAACAAGATTGTTTTTTATTTTGCAACCCTTGCACGAGAAAATGATATTGATTTCCAAGTACAACTGGCTATTCCTAAAAATATTTCCATTAAGGAAACTGACATTTCCATTATCTTGGGAAACCTTTTGGAAAATGCCGTTGATGCATGTAAAGAACAAAAATCAGGCAAGCGAAAAATTGTTATCAATGGTAAAAGCGATCAACATTCTCTAGTTCTCACAATTGATAACACCTTTGAAACTGATTTGCAAAAAGATGAAAACGGAAACCTCCTGACCACAAAAGCTCATGGACAGGGGATTGGTATCAAATCCGCGAAAAAGGTTGTAGAAAACTATAACGGATATTTCCATATAGAGAAAAAGGATAATCTTTTTTGTGTATCCTTAATGTTGAATCTTTAATATAACAAAACTGAAAAAGACCGTAGTAGTGTCACCACATACTACGGTCTTTTGTATATATTCACATTCTTTGACTGATAATATTGCTTAATTTCGCAAATTCTTCAAGGGTAAGTGCCTCTCCTCGCACACTGGCTCCTTTTCCTAATTGCTCTATTGCTTCTATAATGATATCTTTTGGAAGCTGAATCTCCGGCGAATTATTAAGTCCATTTGCAAGGGTCTTTCTCCTTTGGTTGAACGAGGCTCTGATAAGCTTAAACATAAGCTTCTCATCCTCTACCTGCACCGGTGGGTTTTCATGACTGGTCAAGCGAATCACTGCAGATCCTACATTTGGCCTTGGCATAAAACAGTTCGGCGGTACATTCGCTACAATGTACGGCTCTGCATAATACTGCACTGCCAAAGATAAGGCTCCGTAATCTTTGCTTCCCGGACCGGTCTGCATACGGTCTGCCACTTCCTTTTGAACCATAACTGTAATACTCTCAATTGGCACATGACTTTCATACAGCCCCATAATAATCGGAGTTGTAATATAATATGGAAGATTGGCAACCACTTTAATAGGTTTTCCACCATTATATTCCTGTGCCAAAGCATTGATATCTACTTTTAATACATCTTCATTGATAACAGTCACATTATCATATGCGCTTAACGTGTCTTCCAAAATCGGTATCAGGGCTTTGTCAATTTCCACGGCCACTACTTTTCCGGCTGCACAAGCCAAGTACTGGGTCATGGTGCCTATTCCCGGACCGATTTCTAATACCATATCGTTTTTAGTAATATTAGCAGACGCAATAATCTTATCTAATACGTGCGTATCAATTAAGAAATTCTGCCCAAATTTCTTCTGAAATGAAAAACCGTATTTTTGCAATACTTCAATTGTATTTTGCGGATTGCCTAATGTTGGCTTTGTCATATATTTACTACCTTTCATTTTACTTTTGCATTTGCCTAATATCACCTGGCATTATGAAATACCAAATAATAATTTTGCGTTCCGCTCCGTCTGCGCCACAACTTCTTCATAAGAAATGCCTCTAATTTGTGCGATTTCCTCTGCAACATAACAAAGATACATGGACGCATTTCGCTTTCCGCGATAAGGTTCCGGTGCCAAATACGGACAATCGGTTTCTAAAAGAATGCGTTCTAACGGGATAGTGCCTGCGATTTCCTTTAGTTTCTTCCCATTTTTGAAGGTAACCACTCCTCCAATTCCGATATAAAAACCTAGTTTCACATATTCTTCTGCTAATTCCTTGGAATAAGAAAAGCAATGAATCACCCCTCTTAAACCCTTCCCTTGTTCTTTCATGATTTGCAACGTATCTTCTGCTGCATCTCGGCTGTGTATCACAACCGGCAAGTTAAGTCGTCTTGCCAATTCTAACTGTTTCACAAACCATTTTTTTTGGACTTCATGAGACTCGGTATCCCAGTAATAATCCAGCCCTATTTCGCCTACAGCTACAACTTTATCCTTTTGAGCTTGCGCTTCTAAATAGGCAAATCTTTCTTCTGTAAGGTCACCCACCTCATCCGGGTGCATACCTACAGCCGCATATACATGTGGGTGCTTTTGTGCTAATTGTACTACTTCTGTAACAGAGTCCCAATCTGCGCCAACATTGAGAATGGTTCCAACACTGTTCTCGGGCATAGATTTTAAAAGTTCGTCTCTATCTTCTTTAAACTGGTCTGCATCATAGTGTGCATGACTGTCAAATATCATCGGTTTCATCATTATAAAATCTCTTTCCGAAGCTGTTCTGCTGTTTTTGGAGACAACAAGGCCGGCGGGATATCAAAGACGCTCTTTGCTCCCTTTTCTCCCTTTTGGGACAAACGGTATGCAGCCCTCGCATAAGCTACTAATACACTGGACGTAAATTCAGGATTAGAGTCTAGTTTCAGAGAATACTCGATGACATGCTTATTTCCCTCTCGTCCGGTTTCACCTGTACGAATCACAAATCCTCCATGTGGCATTTTGCTGTGATTTGCTTTCAACTCTTCTTCAGTAATAAATGTCACGGTAGTATCGTAGTCTGCGAAATAATTTGGCATAGTTTTAATGGCCTCTTCAATAGCCAAAAGATCTGCTCCTTCTTCTGGAACCACATAACACTCTCGAAGATGTTTCTCTCTCGTGGTAAGTTGTGGTTCACTGCCACTTCTGACTGCTTCAATTGCGGCTTCAATCGGCACAGTATATTGTTTTGCATCTTTCACGCCCGGAATACGACGAATGGCATCAGAATGTCCCTGACTTACACCCTTTCCCCAAAAAGTATAGGTGCTTCCTTGTACAAGAATAGATTCTGCATAAAGTCTGTTCAAGGAAAACATTCCTGGATCCCAGCCAACAGAAATAATGCCAACGTGGTCATTTGCTGTGGCTACAGCATCCATGCTTGCAAAATATTCCGGTATTTTTGCATGAGTATCAAAACTATCAATCGTATTAAAGTTTTCCACGAGTTGTGGTCCCATAACCGGAAGGTCTGTTGCAGAGCCTCCACAAAGAATCATGACATCCACTTCATCCTTTAATGTAAGAACATCATTCAGGTGTACTTTCTTTACACCTTCTGTCAAAACCTCTACATCTTCCGGATTGCGACGTGTAACTACGGCTACAAGCTTCATATCCTCATTTCGCTCAATAGCTAGTTCCACGCCTCGTCCGATATTTCCATATCCAACTATACCGATTCGAATCATATCGTTTATATTTCCCTTCATTTATATTTTGTCCCACCTTGCGCAAATTCATCTCACCTTACGCGATCTCCGCGCCAGCCGGCATATCTTTTTCCGGAGTCATAAGTGCCAAGTTTCCTTCTGCATCTTCTGCACAAAGAAGCATTCCTTCTGATAAGACTCCCGCTAATTTGGCAGGCTTCAAGTTTACAAGTACCATAACTTTCTTTCCAACCATTTCTTCTGGTTTATAATATGCTTTAATACCAGATACAATCTGTTTTACCTGGCTTCCGATTTTTACTTGTGAGCAAAGTAATTTTTTAGACTTCGGCACTTCTTCGCAAGCAATGATTTCACCTACTTGGAACTGCATTTTTCCAAAGTCATCAAAAGCAATCTCTTCTTTTGGCTCAATATCGATTACGTTTTCCTCCACAACTGGTTCTTCTGCTACCGGTGGATGAAGTTCTTCTACTTTTTTCAATACTTCTTCCACATCTAAACGAGCAAACAAGATTTCTGGCTTGTCTGTAACCACTCCACCATTTGCTTGTTTCAAAATCTTTTCTGCTGTCTCCGGTAAGAAGGATGCCAACAATTTCGCGCCAGTTTCAATGCTGTAAATCAAGTTATAAAGCACTGTTTCCAATCTGTCTTTCTGTGCTTCGTCTTTTGCAAGCGCCCATGGCATCGTTTCATCAATATATTTGTTGCAACGTTTGAACACGTTGAAAATCTCTGTAATTGCATCCGCCACACGAAGATTTTCCATCTTTGCATCAACAACTGCTGCGGAATTGCCTACAACTGCTTTCAAATCTGCATCTACTTCTGCAGTTATCCCTTTATCAGTAACGGTTCCGCCAAAATATTTGTTGGTCATAGAAATGGTTCTATTGACAAGATTACCCAAAGTGTTTGCCAAATCTGAATTGATGCGCTCTACCATTAATTCCCATGTAATCACACCATCATTTTCAAACGGCATTTCGTGCAATAAGAAATAGCGCACTGCATCTACACCGAATAATTCTACCAATTCATCTGCGTAGATAACATTTCCTTTGGATTTGCTCATCTTGCCATCTCCCTGCAAAAGCCATGGGTGTCCAAAGATTTGCTTTGGAAGTGGCAAATCTAACGCCATTAAGAAAATCGGCCAATAAATAGTATGGAAACGAATAATATCCTTCCCAATCAAGTGTAAATCTGCTGGCCAGTCCTTCTTAAACTGCTCTGTATTTTCACCATCACAATCATATCCAATACCTGTGATATAGTTTGTAAGAGCATCAAGCCATACATACACTACATGTCTTGGGTCAAAGTCTACCGGAATACCCCATTTGAAAGATGTTCTTGATACACAAAGGTCCTGAAGTCCAGGCAACAAGAAGTTGTTCATCATCTCGTTTTTACGAGATACCGGTTGAATAAATTCCGGATGAGTGTTAATGTGCTCGATCAGTCTGTCTGCATATTTGCTCATTTTGAAGAAATAAGCTTCTTCCTTTGCAGGCTGTACTTCACGTCCACAGTCTGGGCATTTCCCATCTACCAGTTGAGACTCTGTGAAAAAGGATTCACAAGGTGTACAGTACATATCTTCGTAATGTCCCTTGTAAATGTCCCCTTGGTCATAAAGTTTTTTGAAAATCTTTTGTACTTGTTTCTCATGATAGTCGTCCGTTGTACGAATGAATTTATCATAAGAAGTATTCATCATATCTGCGATTTCTTTTACCTGTGCAGCTACACCGTCTACAAATTCCTTTGGAGACATTCCCGCATCCTGTGCCTTTAATTCGATTTTTTGTCCATGCTCATCGGTTCCTGTCTGGAAGAACACATCATAACCTTGGCTTCTTTTGTATCTTGCAATCGCATCTGCAAGTACAAATTCATAGGTATTTCCGATGTGCGGTTTTCCTGATGTGTAAGCGATGGCCGTTGTCATATAAAATTTTTTGTTGTCCATTTTTCTCTCCTCCTAAAAATAAAAAGCCCTGTCTTCTAAAAATAAGAAGACGGGCTAAATTCCGTGTTACCACTTCTCTTCGCAGGCACCTCACGATACCTACCTCCACGAGTCCTTATGAACTCTCTCGCTGTAAAGGGCGAACCCATTGTACCTTACCGGGAAGTATTCCCCTAGCTCAATACACCGCTCGGAAGCCATCTTCCATTTTCTTCCTTTCATCCTTCTCACCTACCGGATTTCTCTGTAAAACTTCCAAAAATGTACTCTTTTCGTCACTGCGTTTGTCAAATTTAATATGAAGAAATGGTAACACAAGAAAAGTAATGTGTCAAGATTTGCCATCTTGGAAATTATTACATTTGACCTACACTTTCTTCACATAATAAAATAGCGAAGACAACGTGCACTCTGATAGTGCATTATATAAATCAAAAATAAGGAGTTTTCAAATGAAAAAAACGAGTTTATACAATCGCTGGCTGAATGGGATCGAAGCAATTGGAAATAAGCTTCCACACCCGGTTGCATTATTTGCCATTTTGGCAGGAACAATCGTAGTTATTTCCGCCATCTGTGCTTTGCTTGGAGTTTCTGCTACCGGTGAATTGGTGGTAGATGGCAAGCTTCAAGAAACAACCGTACACGCAGTAAGTTTACTTACAAAAGATGGCTTGACTTACATGTTTACAAATGCAGTAAACAACTTTACTTCTTACGCACCTCTTGGCATGGTGCTTGTAGCTATGCTCGGAGTAGGTGTGGCAGAACAGTCTGGACTTATTAACTCTTTGCTGAAATCAGCAGTAAAGATAACCCCTGCGAAATTAATCACTCCAATGGTTGTATTCCTTGGCGTAATGTCTAACATTGCAAGTGATGCCGGATATGTTATCTTGATTCCTTTGGGTGCAATGATTTTCAAAGCCTATGGTCGCCATCCGATGGCTGGTCTTGCAGCTTCTTTTGCAGGTGTTTCCGGTGGATTTTCCGCAAACCTTTTAATCGGAACTTTAGACCCGATGCTTGCCGGTATTTCACAATCTGCAGCAGAAATTTTTGATCCGAACTACAAAGTGGCCGTAATGGGAAATTTTTTCTTCCTATTTGTTTCTACTTTCTTAATCACCATTTTAGGTACTTTTATTACAGATAAAGTCGTAGAACCTCGGTTGGGAACATATGACCCGTCCTTATCCGGGGAAGAAGACTCTAGTCTCTTGAATGTTTCTGACAAAGAGAAGAAAGGACTTCTTTGGGCCGGAATTACTGCGCTTGTTTATGTGGCTATCATCGTAATTGCATGTATCCCAAAAGATTCTTTCTTTAAAAATGAAGCTGGACAGATTATTGGAAATACACCTTTTGTTAATAGTATTGTAGTGTTAATCGCACTTCTTTTCTTCCTACCAGCTGTTGTATACGGCAAAATCGTTGGAACCTTTGAAAAGAAAGGAAGCGCTTGCGATGCTATGTCAAAGTCTATGAGCACGATGGGTTCTTTCCTTGCTTTGGCGTTTGTTTCAGCACAATTTATTAATTACTTTAGTTACACAAAATTAGGAACTATCATCGCATTATCAGGAGCAAGCTTCTTTGAAAAAATCAACATTGGGTTAATTCCTCTTATGTTAATCTTTGTATTGTTCTCTGCTTTTATGAACTTATTTATGGGTTCTGCATCTGCAAAATGGAGTATATTTGCACCGGTATTTGTCCCAATGTTTATGAAGCTTGGGTATTCACCGGAACTTTGCCAATTGGCTTACCGCATTGGTGATTCTTCAACCAACATCATTACTCCACTGATGACATACTTCGCAGTTATCATCGTCTTTGCACAGCGCTATGATAAAAAAGCAAGCATCGGAACGATTACTTCTACTATGATTCCATATTCGATTGCATTTTTATTGGGTTGGTCACTCATGCTTGTCGTTTGGTTGCTTCTTGGTCTTCCGATTGGACCGGGAATTGGAATCAACTACATTGCGGGATAATATGAAAATTTCTTGGGACGTGATTACGATATCGCGTCCCTTTTTCATAGATTTTGGTTCTATATCATAAAATACACCAAACACTATTTGGAGTATTTTATGAATCGAAAAAAACAATTGCTCTTCTTTCTTATTGCTTGTTTGCTTTTTATGACTGGTTGCGCAAAAGTCAAGCTTCCCACCAATGTGAATACTGCTTTTCAGAACTTTACACTCTGTCTCTTCCAGCAGGAAGTCACCGCAAACACCATAAATCTTCACTACTCCTTACAAGATCCTGAAAAATTCGGGATAACAGATGCGCCTGTAACTCTGGGTTCCTTTGACCTGAATGAGACAGCTGCACTTGCCTCCATCGAAAACTTGGAACAAGCACTTCAAAAATTTCCATACCGCTCTTTGTCCAGGAAAAATCAATTAACTTATGATATTCTTGCCCATTATCTTTCCACACTAAAACAAGACATTTCCTATTATCTTTATGATGAACCTTTAAGCCCTCTTACTGGAACCCATGCCCAGTTGCCGGTACTTTTGGCCGAATACCAATTTGCTTCTACAAAAGACGTAGAAACTTATCTTGCACTGTTAGAAACCATGCCTGCTTATTTTTCATCTCTTGCACACTTCGAGCAACAAAAATCTTCTGCCGGACTTTTTATGTCCGATGAATCCGTTGACGCTGTCATCGAACAGTGTAATGCCTTTATCGGCATGGGGGAAAATAACTATCTACTTTCCACCTTTGAAAGTCGGTTGCAAGCAATAGGGGGACTGTCTGAAGATTTGCGCGAAAAGTATATTTCCCAAAATCGTTCTGCCGTTACATCTTTTGTGTTGCCGGCCTATGAAGCATTGGCACTTTCTCTTGCTTCCTTAAAAGGAACCGGAAAAACCACAGAAGGGTTGTATTCTTTGCCAAAAGGGAAGGAATACTACTCGCATTTGGTGGCGGCAGACACAGGCTCTGATAAATCTGTACCTACATTGAAATCTCTAATTCAAAAGCAAATCGCCTCCGACTTACTGGACAGTCAGAGAATTCTTTCCGAAAACCCTTCCATTTTAGAACAAGCATCTTCTATGGAAGACGCACCGGAACATATATTAGCGACTTTAAAGAATCGTATTTCTAATACCTTTCCCGATGCTCCTTCCGTAGATGTATCAGTAAAATATGTTCCTTCTGATTTGGAAAACTACTTAAGCCCCGCTTTTTACCTAATTCCTGCCATCGATAATTTTAAAGAAAATACCATTTACATCAACCAAGCACATCTAGCAAAAGATATCCATCTTTTTACTACGTTGGCTCACGAAGGTTATCCGGGACACCTGTATCAAACCACCTACTTTGCCAATACCAATCCAGACCCAATTCGTAGTATGTTGAATTTTCCCGGCTATACAGAAGGCTGGGCTACCTATGCAGAAATGTGCTCTTATTATATTTCTCCTTTTGATAAATCCCTTGCCTCTGTTCTTCAGAAAAACAATTCTCTCATCTTGGGATTGTATGCTGCTACTGATATTGGAATCCATTATGACGGCTGGTCTTTGGCGGATACCAAGGATTTCTTCAAAAAATATGGCATTGTTGATGAAACTACCATTGGCGAAATCTATAGGCATATTGTGTGTGATCCTGCCAACTATTTAACTTACTATGTGGGATATTTAGAATTTCTTGAATTGAAGAAAGAGGTGATTGCTTTGGAAAAAGAAAATTTCTCACAAAAAGACTTTCATAAGAAAGTCCTCGAAATCGGCCCTGCGCCTTTTGAAATTTTAAGAAAATATGTACTAAAATAGCATGTGTAACAAATGAGGACGTAGTAATCCAATTTTCTACTACGTCCTTAAATCACAAATCAGATATAATTTACCAACCAAACACTCGCTGCAATCCCTGCAATAGTTGCCAGCAATGCTCCGGTCAATGTATAACGAGTCTTTTTTACCTTTGCGGCAATAAAATAGACGCTCATAGTATAAAATATCGTTTCTGTGCAACACATCATGACGGAAGCTATCAACCCAATTCGAGAATCTGTGCCGTATTCTTTAAATAAATCTAACACCAATCCTGTGGCTGCAGAGGAAGAAAACATTCTTACAATTGTAAGAGGCATAAGTTGAGATGGAAATCCTATGTAATCGGTCATCTTGCCAAGCAATTCGGACAAAAAATCTAGAAATCCCGAAGCACGCAAAATACCAACTCCGACCATGAGTCCAACCAATGTGGGCATAATCTTTAATACAGTAGAAAGTCCCTTCTTTGCTCCTTTTACAAACTCATCATAGACTTTGACTTTTTCTGTAACTCCATATACAACAATAAAAAGGATGACTGCAGGCACCATGAAATCTGCCAAATACATTAAGACTTGCATTTTCGCATGTCCTCCTTACGATTTTTCCATTTACAATAAAGGCACCCTGCCAGCGTACTAATAATTGTTGCCACAAGTCCTGCCCCTACAATCCGTGTTGGGTTCACGCTCCCATACTGGCTACGGTAGGCAATCATGTTCATGGGAATTAATTGCAAAGAAGAAATATTGATAACAAGAAAGGTGCACATTTCATTGCTGGCAATTGTCCGATCCTTTCCTCTCTCCTTTTGCAAATCACCAAGAGCCTCCATCGCCTGTAAGCCCGCCGGAGTTGCCGCCCATCCAAGCCCTAAAATATTTGCAATGATATTTGTAGTGATATGCGCATTTGCCCGATGGTTTTCAGGTATGTTGGGAAACATAAATCTAACTGCCGGCCGCAATGCTTTTGAGAGTGCTTTGATAATTCCTGCTTTTGTGGCAATTTCCATCATGCCCATCCAAAACGACATGACGCCTAACATGGTTAAACATAAAGTGATGGCCTCTTTAGAGGAATCCAATGCTGCATTAGTCACACTGTTTACTTCGCCTCGCAACACCGCAAAAACAACTCCTACCACTACCATTCCGGCCCATAAAAAATTCAGCATACTATTGCTCCGATTTGTTCTCATTACAATAATATGCTGAAAATTCTTATAAATTCTTTTATTCTTTTAGACCTAACCGCCGATTTACAATTCCACCAAGAATTGTATAAATAACAGATACAAGTGGAATGAAAATAAGCATTCCCACAACTCCCATTAGGTTTGCCCCCAAGGTAACTGCAACAAGCACCCAGATAGATGGCAATCCGACAGAATTTCCTACCACATGTGGATAAATGAAGTTTCCTTCGATTTGTTGTAACACCAAAAATACAATGATAAAAATCAATGCTTTCGCAGGGCTTACCATAAAAATTAATAGGGCTCCCACCGCACATCCGATAAATGCACCAAAAATCGGAATCAGCGCTGTAAAAGCAATGAGCACACTTATAAGCAATGCGTAAGGCATTCCTAAAATCAACATAACAACCAAGAACAATAACCCAAGGATAATAGCTTCCAAACATTGCCCCGCAAAGAAGCTAGAGAAACTCTTCTGTACAACTCCGCCTAACGCAAAGAGGATGTTTCTCCAATCTTCCGGCAAAAAGGCACACATTATTTTTTTGACTTGCTCTCCCAATTTTTCTTTCTGTGCCAGAATATAGCATGAAAAAACTAAAGCGATAATAAAGGTTGACACTCCACTTATAATGCTTTTTGCTGCTGCAAAAGTGGAATCAAGCACACTTCCTGCGCCACTTCTTAAAAAGTCCATTGCTTTCTCAAAGAGTTGGTCCCATTTGAAATTAATGGATGAAATTCTTTTTACGATTTCTTCATTGTCTCGGAACATGTCGATAGCCCACGCCTGTACTTCAGGAATAAAATCTTGAATCGTTTTTCCAATATTCAGAACAGTACGCCCCAATTCCGGAATAACTACGAGCATCACAATGGCAATAATTCCAAATATCACAAGCAAGGTTAGAATTAAACTGACCGGTCTTGCAAGCTTCAATGCCCACTTCTTTTCAGCCGCTTTGCCTTTACCAAATAACTTTCTTTCAAAAAAGCTCATTGGTATGTTCACAAGAAAAGCCAAAGCCCCTCCTACTGCAAAGGGCAAAATCACACCTCCCAAGAAACCAAGCCCTGTAAACACTAACTCGTAATTCCACAAAACCACCAATACAAATATGGTAAAAAGAATCAGCCCCCGTATTTTTTTGATGTTATCTTTGTCTAACTTCATAAAATCACCGTTTCTATTTTGCTAATTTTCTTTGAATAAATTTTACAATTTCTACTATCGGAATTACACAAATGCCTAATGCAATAGCGATTAAGAATTCTTCTAACCCTACTGGTGCAAAGCCAAAGGCATCTGCCAAGAACTTCACTTCACACACAAGAACAGTTGCTACAAAAGAGCCAATTCCTGCGAGCAATAAGAACTTGTTCTGCGAACCAAGTTTGAAAATGCTTTGTCTTTGTGAACGCATATTAAAACTATGGAAGATTTCAGCCAAGGACATAGTCAAAAATGCCATGGTTGTTCCGTGCGCTGCACCACCCATATTTCTACCAATAAAGTAAGAAACCAATACTAATACAGTTACCATTGCACCTTGGTATCCAATGTCAAATCCCATTCCATCTGCAAAAATACCGGATTTTGCATTTCTAGGTTTACGACGCATGATATTCGGCTCGGCCTTTTCCATACCTAGTGCTAATGCTGGGAAACAGTCGGTTACTAGGTTAATCCACAACAAATGCACCGGTTCAAAAATAGTAAATCCAATTAAAGTCGCTGTGAAAATAGTCAATACTTCACTCATGTTTGAGCCAAGCAAGAACTGAATTGCTTTACGAATATTATCGTAAATGCGACGTCCTTCTTCGACTGCTCCTACAATTGTAGCAAAGTTATCATCCGTAAGAACCATGTCTGCTACATTCTTTGTAACGTCGGTTCCGGTAATACCCATACCAACACCGATATCTGCCGACTTAATAGATGGTGCATCATTTACACCGTCTCCTGTCATAGCTGTTACGTATCCCGCATTTCTCCATGCATTTACAATACGTGTTTTGTGTTCTGGTTGTACACGCGCATAGACAGTAATGTTTTGGAACTCTTTTGCAAATTGCTCGTCATCCATATCGTTAAGCTGTGCACCTGTAATCGCATAAGTTCCTTCTGTAATAATTCCTAATTCTTTCGCAATTGCTACCGCTGTATCAATGTGGTCACCGGTAATCATAATAGGTCTGATACCAGCCCCTCTACATTCTACAATGGCATCTTTTACTTCCGGACGAACTGGGTCAATCATACCGCAAAGACCTGTGAAGCAAAGTTTTTGTTCCAAAACATCTGCATCAAAATCTGTAGGCGCTTCGTCCCAAACTCTTTCTGCACAAGCAAGCACTCGCAAAGCCTTGTCCGCCATTGTCTTATTTGCAACCAAGATTTGGTCTACATATTCCTTGGTCATTGGAACTGGTTTACCATTTTCTAAATAGTAATCACATTTTCCAATAATCACATCTGGAGCTCCTTTTGTATATTGTACATAAACACCGTCTGCATTATGAACTGTAGACATCATTTTTCTTCCAGAATCAAATGGTGCCTCGCCAATACGAGTATTCTTTGCTTTTAATTCATTTTTATGGAAACCAAGCTTATTCGCCCATACAACAAGAGCTGCTTCTGTCGGTTCACCTGTTACGTTTTCTTCTGTATCAATTTCCGCATCACTACAAAGCGCCATGGCTGTTGCTAAGTGGTTTTCATCTTCCCCGAAGAAATCCACTACTGTCATTTTGTTCTGTGTCAGAGTTCCGGTCTTGTCCGAACAAATAATCTGCGCACAACCAAGTGTCTCTACCGCTGTTAGTTTACGAATAATAGCATTTCTCTTTGACATATTTGTAACGCCGATTGACAACACTACTGTTACAACTGCTGCCAAACCTTCCGGAATAGCTGCAACTGCCAAGGAAACTGCTATCATAAATGAATGCAGGGCCAAATCAAAACTAAAACTTCCTGCACGAAGGATCTGCACAGCAAATACAATGATACAAATACCAAGAACTAACCAAGTCAAAATTTTTGATAATTGTGCTAATTTAAGTTGTAATGGGGTTTGTCCTTCTTCTGCCTGTGTTAAGGCATCAGCAATTTTACCCATTTCTGTATCCATGCCAGTGGCAGTAATGACTGCTTTTCCACGACCATAAACAACAGTACTTCCCATGTACATCATATTCTTACGGTCACCAAGAGGAACATCCTTTTCGCCCTCTCTTAAGTTAATAATATCTATAAATTTTGTTACTGGAACGGACTCACCTGTAAGCGCCGCTTCCTCTATCTTCAAACTTGCACTTTCCAAAATTCTGGCATCTGCCGGAACAGCATCTCCAGCTTCCAAAAGAATAATATCACCTACAACGAGGGCTTCGCTGTGTACAATCTGCACTTTTCCGTCACGCAACACCTTTGATGTGGCTGCTGACATCTCCTGAAGTGCTTCAATAGCTTTCTCTGCTTTACTCTCTTGATATACTCCCAGAACTGCATTGATAATTACCACGGCTAAAATGATAATAACATCTACAAATTCACCTTCTGGTTCCATAGCTGCTAAAAGTCCACTTACTGCAGCAGCTGCCAACAATATAATGATCATCGGATCTGCAAGTTGCTCTAAAAATCTACGGAAAATAGACTTTCCTTTAGCTGCCTCCAATTTGTTCTTGCCGTTTTCTTCTAGCCTTTTGTTAGCTTCTGCTTCACTCAAGCCATTCTCGGAAGAATTAACTTTTACAAGAACCTCTTCCACGTTCTCACAATAAAATTTCATGTTTCCCTCCTATGAATGTGTAGAAATCTTTTTTATACTTTCTTTTCAATACAAAAAAAGACTTCATTACACTTGTTATGTAATAAAAGTCTCACTCTTTCATTACGACACGGATGAAAATTTCATCGTATTGACGATGTCGCAAACGCATGGGCGCAAGTTACTCCCTTTTATGTTATAACCACTATATATGATTTTTGCCAATTTTGTCAATTCTTATTTGCTAATTTGTAAAAATTATACCGAAAAAAGAAGCAGGACTAAAAGTCCTGCTTCTATGTACACTCACTAGTTTGTGATAGTCATTTCTGTTTCTTTATCGAATACATGAATCTTTGCAGAATCAAGAGCAAGTTTAACAACATCACCTGTTCTTGCTGTTGTTCCCGGTTTAACTCTAGCTGTAAAGTTTCCACCTGCATAATCAAAGTACAAGTAAACTTCTGCACCTAATAATTCGTATACACGAACTGTTGATTCGATAACTGTATCTGGATGAGCTGCGATATCTTCTGCATCATCAGAAACGTTTTCTGGACGGATACCCATGATAACTTCTTTTCCATCGTATCCACCTTCGATAAGTTTCTTTGCTTTTTCTCCACCAAGAGTAATTTTGTGTTCTCCCAAGTCAAGAACTGCTTTTTCTCCCTCGATTGTACATTTTGCATCGATGAAGTTCATCTGCGGTGATCCGATAAATCCAGCTACGAATAAGTTGTCTGGTGTTTCATACAATGCTTGTGGTGTAGCAACTTGTTGTACGATACCAGCGTTCATAACTACGATTCTTGTACCAAGTGTCATAGCTTCTACCTGGTCATGAGTAACGTAGATAATTGTTGTTCCTAATCTTTCATGAAGTTTAGCAAGCTCGATACGCATTTGACCTCTTAATTTAGCATCCAAGTTTGATAAAGGTTCATCCATAAGGAATACTTGAGGATTACGTACGATAGCACGTCCCATAGCAACACGTTGTCTTTGTCCACCTGATAATGCTTTTGGTTTACGATCCAACAATGGTTCAAGGTCCAAAATTTTAGCTGCTTCATGTACTAATCTGTCGATTTCAGCTTTCGGTACCTTTCTTAATCTCAAACCGAAAGACATGTTTTCATATACTGTCATATGTGGATATAATGCGTAGTTTTGGAATACCATCGCGATATCTCTATCTTTTGGTTCAACGTCGTTGATCACTCTACCATCGATTGATAATTCTCCTGAACTGATTTCTTCAAGACCAGCGATCATACGAAGTGTTGTTGTTTTACCACATCCTGATGGACCTACAAAGATGATAAATTCTTTATCTTCTACTTCAAGATTAAAATCTTTTACAGCGTGAAATCCATTTGGATAAATTTTGTTAAGATTTTTGAATGACATTGTTCCCATTCCACAATTCCTCCTAAAAGTCGTGTTTTTATCTCTTATTAGTATAACTAAAATGTTCCACATCGTCTAGAAACAGATTGAACATTTTTTCACAAATTTTATGTGCAAAGTGACGAAATATCTAGAGAAGTTGTTGATATATCTCTCTTTTCGCAACTCCACGGTCCTTTGCCACCATTTTCATGGCCTCTTTTTTATCTATACCTTGGTTCAAATAGTGCTCCATGTGCTCCTGAACACTTAATTGTTCCCACTTGGAAACTTCCTCCCGTCGAAGCTCTTGTCGACTCTTTCCTTCCACCACAATCACGCACTCGCCTTTCGGTTCATGCTCTTCATAATACGCAATCGCATCTTCAAATGTCGTCTGGAATGCAGTCTCGTGTTTCTTCGTAAGTTCCCTACAAACAGTAATTCTCCGATTGCCCATTGCCTCTAACAATTCCTGTAATGTGCGAAGAAGTCTGTGAGGCGCTTCATACAAAATTACGGTTCGTGTTTCGTTTTGCAGTTCCTTAAGAATATCTTGTTTTTCCTTCTTATCGCTTGGAAGAAATGCTTCGAATGCAAATCTTCGAGTTGACAATCCGGATAAAGTGAGTGCTGTAATGCAAGCAGCTGCCCCCGGCAGGGACGTAACTTCTATACCCGCTTCATAGCACATCTTAACAAGTTCTTCGCCCGGATCCGAAATCCCCGGCGTTCCAGCATCTGTAATCAACGCAATATTCATACCACTTTGCAACTTTTCAATGAGCTTATAACCCTTTTCTATTTTGTTGTGTTCATGGTAACTAGTCATAGGGGTTTTAATCTCAAAATGATTTAAAAGCTTAATGCTATTTCTCGTATCTTCGGCAGCGATCAGGTCCACTTCTCCCAGAGTACGCACGACGCGATACGTCATATCTTCTAAATTCCCTATAGGCGTTGCACATAAATACAATTTTCCTGCCATGCGTACCTCCTTTGTTACTTTAATCCATATTCTCCCAGCAATTCGTCACTGTAGACACCCACATCTTTGTACACAATCAATGGGCGCTCAATAGTCATTCTCGAATTTGCACCTCGGATTCCTTCCACTAGAACCATATTAGGTTCTTTATCAATAAACGGATGAACCATTCTCATACGCTTTGGCTCTATCCCTACTTGCACCATCTTGGACAAAATTTCTGCAAGGCGAAACGGCCTATGCACCATATAAAAACGACCACCTGACTTTAGAACTTTTGCACTTTCTCGCAAAATATCGTCCAGAGTGCAGAGCACCTCGTGTCTTGCAATTGCCTTGGAATCCTCTGCATTTGCAATCCCATGTTGTCCTATCATATATGGTGGATTTGTAGTAATGACATCAAAAGAGGCCGGTCCTACTATGGAAACTGCCTCCTTGATATCGCCATGTATAATATTTACTCGTTCTTCCAAAGAATTATGCACGATGCTTCTTCTCGCCATATCTGCACTTTCTTCTTGGATTTCCAAGCCTACAAACTTTTCTCCTTCTGTCTTGGCGGTTAAAAGAATTGGAATAATCCCTGTTCCCGTTCCCAAGTCAAGCACATGCTCGCCCTTTTTAACACGGGCAAAGTTAGATAACAGAACGGCATCCATCCCAAAACAAAACTTTCCCGGGTGCTGAATAATCTCATATCCCCGAATTTGTAAATCATCCAATCTTTCGTTCGGCTTTAGCTCTATTGCCATTTAATTTTCCTCTAGTGCTGCAAGCTCTTTCATTTCTTCTTTTGAAAGTTTGACATCGCTTTTCTTTCTTCTTGGTTTAAATCTTAATTCGCTAGCCTTGTATTCACGGATTTCTTTTTCGTCATTATCTAAATTCACAACTACCTTGACTAATTGTCGAAGAACACTGACGCTTTGAACTTCGCCCTTCAGTCCTTCACTGGTAGTCACCACATCTCCAATTGCCGGAAGACGACTGTTTAATTCTTCGTATGTCTCTTCTTCGTTAGTTAAGCAGCACATTAACCTTCCACAAACACCAGAAATCTTGGTTGGGTTCAATGACAAGTTCTGTTCTTTTGCCATTTTAATTGAAACCGGCGCAAATTCTGACAAATATGTGTGGCAACAAAGTGCACGTCCGCACACTCCGATTCCACCACGGATTTTAGTCTCATCACGCACACCAATCTGGCGAAGCTCGATTCTGGTACGGAAAACAGAAGCCAAATCCTTTACCAGTTCACGGAAATCAATTCTTCCATCCGCTGTAAAGTAGAACAACACTTTATTGTTATCAAAAGTATATTCTGCATTGATGAGTTTCATCTCCAAGTTGTGTTCTCTTATTTTTTCAGAGCAAACCTTAAATGCCTCTTTTTCTTTTTCTCGATTCTTTTCCTCGTTACGCTTGTCCTCTTCAGTTGCAATGCGAAGGACAGCTTTTAAAGGTTGTGTAATTTCTTCATCAGGGACTTCTTTCGTTCCTGCTACTACATGGCCAAATTCCACACCCCTTGCAGTTTCTACAATTACCTTTTCACCTTGTTTTATGTGAAGTTTTCCCGGAGAAAAGAAATATACCTTTCCCGCTTGACGGAATCTTACACCTATTACTTTTGTCATGTTTAATTCTCCTTTATCGTAAGCAACAGTAATTCCATTAACAAATCAAAATTTACATTTGCTTTTAAACGCATTTTTGCCTTTTCTATTGCAGTTAAAATAGTCTCAATGCCTTCATAGGAAGTGTTGGACGCTTTTTTCTTAATAAATGTCAATTGGTCTCCAAATACCAATCCACCTACATCCTTGGTTGCTTTATACAGCAGGATGTCTCGATACCAGATTGTAAGAATATCTAAATAATCTGTTACTTCTAATTTGTATTTTCCAATTTGTTTAATAGCACTGACGATTTCATGCAACTCCATTTCATCAATGTATCTTAAAAGTTGTATGGCTTCGTCTTTAATTTCATTGAAATGTTCTGATTTTGCAAGCATCACTGCTCGACCAATATTTCCCTGTGCAAAAGCAGCGCATAATTCTGCCTGATAATCTGGCACATGTAGTTGCTCCATCAAATATTTTTTTACAAGTTTATCTTTAATATTGCGTAACTTTAACATTACACAACGGGAACGGATAGTAGCTAACAAACTATCCGCGTTCTCTGTCAATAAAAAGATGACTGCATACTCTGGTGGTTCTTCCAATGTCTTTAGCAAAGCATTTTGTGCTTGTGGTGTCATCAAATCCGCTTCCGGAATAATATAAATTTTATACGGACTGCTATATGGCTTAATCATGACATCCTCATTCAGCTGTTCACGAATATCATCCACACTAATAGTCGCCGGTTTCTCATGCGTGATCGTAATAATATCCGGCTGATTTCCGTTCTTTGTCTGCATACATGAACGGCACTCTCCACAAGGCTCTGACTGACCGGTTTCACACTGCAACGTCATGGCGAACAAACGGGACAACAACTTTTTTCCGGAACCTCTTTGACCATTCAAAATATACGCATGTGATAACTTGTTTTGCTTCACTGCGTTTTGAATATATTGAACAATATCTCTGTGGCCAACCACGTCTTTAAATCCGTTCATGTCTTCACCACCTTCCCATATAAGTGCTTCTTTAGTATAACACAGTTTTTTGTGAATACCTAGAAGAATTTTCAGGTTCTTTCATAATCACAATAAAAGACATCATTACTTATACTAATAAATAATGATGTCTTATTATTTTTATAAATTATCTTTTATACTGGTTACAATTTCTTGCACACATTCACCCATCGCCACATTGTGATAACGCTTTGTAATCCCTGCTCCCGCTAATTTTTCTTCTGAAAAATCCATCGCATCTGCAAGAAAACGTCTGCACATTTCTTCATACTTTGGAACCTTTTGAGCTCTCTCTCTTGCAAGAGCTCTTTCTAATCGAATTCCATCTTCTACTTCAACATAAATTGGAATCAGCCTCTCATCTCCAAAATATTTACGAAGTTGTACATACGATTCCAGCGTTCCAATAGCAATCAAATGGTCTTCACGATCAAACTGTCCATCATCCACTGTAAAGTATTTCCAAACCCCATGTACTGTATTATATGCGCGAAGTTCAATTACTTTGCCTGCTTGTTCCAATTCCTGTAGTTTTGATTCATCTACAAAATAATATTCTACACCTTCCGTCTCACCCTCACGAATTGGCCGTGTGGTATAGATAACAATCGGTTTCAGCTCCGGCATTTGTTCTTTTACTTTTTTGTAAATTGTATCTTTCCCTGATGCGCTTTTGCCCATCAAATAAAATAATTTTCCCATATTATTCTTTATCTTTGATTTCTGCGTGCCATTCTTGCAATGACTTCACATCACCACATCCCGGTTTGCCCATAGAAATCATACCACTTGCAGTAGCTTTTGCTGCTGCCATAGTTGTCATATACGGTATTTTCTTTTTGATTGCGCCTTTTCTTAAGAAGCTGTCATCAATAGTGCTGTCAGCGCCAAGCGGAGTATTGATAATCAAATCTACTTGAGAGTTTGTAATCAAATCCAAAATGTCAGGTCTTCCTTCATTTAATTTCTTCACGACTTCTGCTTTAATGCCTGCTTCTGCGAGAACCTTATAGGTTCCTTTTGTCGCTAAAATCTGGCAACCTGCTTCCATAAATTCCTTAGCAACCTCTACCACTTCTGCTTTGTCCCTGTCAGAAACCGAAATGAGAACCTTTCCTTTTTTCGGGAGTTCTGTCTTTGTTCCTTCCTGTGCTTTGAAGAACGCTTCTCCATAGAATTTAGATAATCCCAAAACTTCTCCTGTAGAACGCATTTCCGGTCCTAGTACCGGGTCAACTTCTTGGAACATATTGAATGGGAACACCGCTTCTTTCACTCCGTAATAAGGAATATCTTTCTCTTTCAAATTGGCAACCGGTGATGGTCTTCCTGTCAATTCTGAAGTTACAATGTCGATTGCAAGCGGCACCATACGGATTCCACAAACTTTAGAAACTAATGGCACGGTACGTGATGCACGTGGGTTTGCTTCTAATACATAAACCTTATCATTTTCGATTGCGTATTGCATGTTCATAAGACCTCTTACGCCCATTTCTTCCGCAATCTTTCTTGTATATTCTTTGATTGTCTTTACATTCTCTTCTGAAATATGTCTAGAAGGAATAATACATGCAGAGTCTCCGGAATGAACGCCCGCAAGTTCAATGTGTTCCATTACCGCTGGTACAAATGCATGTGTTCCATCACTAATCGCATCTGCTTCACACTCTAACGCATGATTCAAGAAACGGTCAATCAAAATTGGTCTGTCAGGTGTTACACCAACTGCCGCATTCATATATTTGGTCAGGTTTTCCGGATCATACACAACTTCCATTCCACGTCCGCCAAGAACGTAAGAAGGACGAACCATAACCGGGTATCCAATCTTGTCTGCAATTGCAAGAGCTTCTTCTACATTGACAGCCATTCCTGATTCTGGCATTGGGATTTCCAATTTATCCATCATTTCACGGAACAAATCTCTGTCTTCTGCAAGGTCAATTACTGCAGGTGCAGTTCCCAAAATCTTCACGCCGTTCTTTTCCAAATCAGCCGCAAGATTCAATGGTGTCTGTCCACCGAATTGCGCAATTACACCAACCGGTTTCTCTTTCTTATAAATGCTCAATACATCTTCCAATGTTAATGGTTCAAAATACAACTTGTCAGATGTGTCGTAATCAGTAGAAACAGTTTCCGGATTACAGTTTACGATAATAGTTTCAAAACCTAATTCTTTCAACGCCAAAGCTGCGTGTACACAACAATAGTCAAACTCGATACCTTGACCGATACGGTTTGGACCACCACCTAAAATCATAACCTTTGGCTTGTCTTCTGTAATCGGATTTTTATCCGGCGCATTATAAGTTGAGTAATAATATGCTTTATCTTGGGTTCCGCTTACATGTACCGGTTCCCAAGCTTCTTCTACACCAAGAGCGATTCTCTTTTCGCGGATGTCTTGCTCTGAAACTTCCAGGATCTTGCTCAAATACTTATCTGAAAAACCATTTTTCTTCGCAGCAATCAAAGCTTCTTCTGCAGGAAGTGCACCTTTTGTAGCACTCAAAGCTTCTTCTTCCTCAACCAACTCTTTCATTTGTTCAATGAACCAAGCTTTTACTTTGGTAATTTCATGGATTTCTTCTACTGTCGCTCCCTTGCGAAGTGCCTCATACATCAAGAAGTGACGCTCGCTAGAAGGAGTAATCAATGCCTTTAATAGTTCTTCTTTTGACTTATTGTTAAAGTCCTTTGCATATCCAAGACCATATCTTCCTGTTTCCAAGCTTCGAATCGCTTTCTGGAAAGCTTCCTTATATGTCTTTCCGATACTCATAACTTCGCCAACCGCGCGCATTTGAGTACCGAGCTTATCTTCTACGCCTTTGAATTTTTCAAATGCCCAGCGAGCAAACTTGATTACTACATAATCTCCGCCTGGAACATATTGGTCCAGTGTGCCATGTTTGCCACACGGAATATCCTTTAATGTCAATCCTGCTGCCAACATCGCAGATACGAGGGCAATTGGGAAACCTGTCGCTTTTGATGCAAGAGCTGAAGAACGAGATGTTCTTGGATTGATTTCAATAATAATATCTCTGTCTGTTTTTGGGTCATGAGCCCATTGTACGTTACATCCGCCGATTACTTGTACAGAATCTACAATCTTGTAAGATTTTTCCTGTAAGCGTTTTTGAACTTCTTCCGGAATGGTAAGCATTGGTGCAGAACAGAAAGAGTCTCCGGTGTGAACACCAAGAGGGTCAATGTTTTCGATGAAACATACGGTAATCATATTACCTTCTGTATCGCGAACAACTTCTAACTCTAATTCTTCCCATCCTAAAATAGATTCTTCTACCAATACTTGTCCCACCAAACTTGCTTGAAGTCCGCGAGCACATACTGTCTTTAATTCTTCAATATTATAAACAAGGCCGCCGCCTGCGCCACCCATGGTGTAAGCCGGACGAAGTACTACCGGATATCCCAGTTTGTCTGCAATTGCAAGGGCTTCATCCACAGAGTAAGCAACCTCACTTCTTGCCATTTCGATTCCAAGTGAGTCCATGGTGTTTTTAAATTCGATACGGTCTTCACCGCGCTCGATGGCATCTACCTGAACACCAATAACTTCTACATTATATTTTTCAAGAACGCCTGCTTCTGCAAGTTCGGAACAAAGGTTTAAACCTGATTGACCGCCCAAGTTCGGAAGCAATGCATCCGGTCTTTCTTTTGCAATAATCTGTTCTAATCTATCCACATTCAGTGGTTCAATATAGGTAACATCTGCAATCTCCGGGTCTGTCATAATGGTTGCCGGATTTGAGTTTACCAATACGATTTCGTATCCTAAATTACGAAGTGCTTTACATGCTTGTGTTCCTGAATAGTCAAATTCACAAGCTTGTCCAATAATAATAGGACCTGATCCGATAATCAGTACTTTATGAATGTCTTTGCGTTGTGACATGTGTTTTGCCTCCTATTTCCCCAATTTAATTCATATCCTTAATATTATACATGAAATCTCTTCTTGTATCAACTCTTATTATGTGCAAAATTTATTTTCACACGCAAAAAACCGAACCAAAATAATTTTCAGTTCGGTTTTTGTCTTTTATTGTTCTTTTTTGACTGGTTTTATAAATACCATGCTGATGATGAATGCAACGATGTAAAGAGCCAATGTTACATAGAGAACTGTCTGATAACCAGTTGGATTTACTACATTTCCTGCAACAGTTACTTCTTTTCCAAAATGGTTTACAATCCAGTTTGCCATCTGATTTCCGGTAAGACCTGCAAATGCCCAAGCAGACAAGGTAATACCATGAAGGGCACTAATGCTTCCCATTCCGTATTGGTCAGAAAGCAAGGTCGGTACATTAGAGAATCCTCCGCCGTATCCAGCATTTACTACCATGATTAACACAAGCACAAGAGCTGTTAACAACAAGTTTCCTTCTCCGTTTGTAATGCCGTTTGTAAATACTACAAGAGCGGTAAATACAATAGAACCAGCAAAAATGATTTTATAAATCGTATTTCTGTCTTTCATCTTATCGCCCAAAGCAGATAATCCTAATCGTCCACCTGCGTTGAAAATAGCAGAAATCATAGACACGGTTCCTACTGCAGCTGCGAGTCCAAGACATTTTACAATATATTTTTCTTGAGAAATAAGTGCAAGACCACAAGTGATATTTATGTAGAACATAAGCCAAATTCCGATGTAATTCATAATCGGTTTTGTCTTAATAACATCTAAAATACTTTGACCTTTTTCTTTTGTCTGTGGTTCATGCCAATCATCTGGTTTCTTTAATAACAAATGTCCCACAAACATCATCACAAAGTAAACAATTGCAAGAATCAAAAACATCTTGTATATGCCACCATTTCCAAGACCTTTAAGCATAGCTTCCATTATCGGACTTGCAATTGCTTTTGCTGCACCAAACCCTGCTACTGCAAGACCTGTTGCAAGACCTTTTTGGTCTTTAAACCAAAGCATCAAAGTCTTAACAGGAGAAAGATATCCTGTACCAAGACCAATACCCATAATCAATCCGTAACAGACATAAATACCAATCAAAGCAAGTGTGCTGCCTTTATGTGCTCCACCATACCAGATAAATGCACCCGTTCCTGCCATACCTGCCGCAAAACAAATTGCTGCGATAAGAGATGATTTATGAATATCCTTTTCTACAATGTTTCCTAAAAATGCTGCCGACATTCCAAGGAAGAAAATAGCAAAGCTAAACGCCCACTCTGTAGCACCTTTTGAATGTCCTATATAATCCGCAATATTTTGGCTGAAAATAGACCAACAATAAACGGTACCAATGCTACAATGAAGCAACAATGCCGGTATCGCTGCTCTTATCCACTTGTTCGAACGCCAACCACCTGTTTTTTGTGTCTGATTACTCATTTGTTCTCATATCCTTTCAAATTTAGCTATGTGTTTTTTGCAAACCTTACACATTTTAACACAAAAATTTGGTAATTACAATGCAATTTTCTTAATGAAATCGCGCATCAAAGTGTCTCTGCTCACGTAATAAATATAGTTCATCAAATGTCCGTTTTCGTCTTCAACATATGTGCTGTCATACTCTACAATTGGTGTCTTTTTAATTTCTCCATTCATAAACTTGTCTTCATCATTTAGAAGCCAAGCTACCGCGGTTACATCCCATATAACTCTGGTCCAAATCTCGCTATCTGTATATCTCTGTGCCTCGCGGATAGTAATATTTGTAAGGTAATCTGCAAGTTTGCTTTTCCCAAGAAGCCACTCCTCCAGTTCTGGTCGTGAAATACGGAATGCACTTACTACTCCTTTGCAAGGTAACTGAACGAATGGTACGCCGCATCCCATCACAACGCGAACCCCGGCAATATCTTGCCTCATGTTGAATTCATCTGTTTTGGGGAAATTATGTCCATGACCACCAAGCCATACTACCACTATATTCTCCTTGATTTCAGGTTTCAAAATCAACGCTGATGCCACATTCGTAATTGCTCCCAGCGCTACCACGTATAACGGATTTTCCGGACTGTACTTTTCAGCTCTCTCACATAAATCCAAGACTGCCGGCGATACAACTGCTTCCGTTTCGGAAGGAAGATAGCTTTCCGAACCTTTGAATACACTATTCTTCATATCTTCTTCGCCAAGCAATTCTAATATTTTGAAAATTTCATTATAACTCTTTTCCATTCCCTCTTGCGGACCTTTGGATTTACTGTTGGTAAACGGTGCGGCATAAATGGCAACTGTGTTTAACTTTTCCTTGGAACGCAGCAAATAAGCAATGGCATATTGATCATCCACTTCATTGAAAGCGTCTGTATCTAACACCACATCTACTTTGCCCTGTGGAACCTGAAGATTTTTTATTCTTTGTTGTTCAGTCATAACTTTTCTCCTTTTATTTCTTGGATTTTCTATACTCAAGTGGCATCATTCCGTACATGTTTGAGAATATTTTTCTGAAAAATCCTTCATTATTATATCCTACTGCTTCTATAATCGCCTGTATTGGCATTTCCGTATTTTTCAAATAATCCGCTGCCAAGCCACATCTTTTTTCCTGCAGAATTTCGCTGAATGGTTTTCCCATATTTGTGCCAATCCAGCGGCTTAAATACGATGGCGAATAATTAAGCAGTTCTGCCAATTCTTCTAAATTCGCATCTTTTATATTATGAAAAATGTAATTTTCAACTAGTTTTTTCTTCCAGTCAATCCCTTCATTTTCTTGAAGTTCCATGGTTTTTATTTTTTCTTCCACGTATTCCATGGTTGGGATAGACGGCGCAGCACCTTTGGTCTGAATTGCAATCCCTGCTGCCGCATTGGCAATTTTAATGCTCTCTGCCATAGATTTCCCTTGGCACAGACAGCTTACAAAGTATCCCGCAAAGGTATCCCCTGCCGCAGTAGTATCTACCGCCTTCGCTTTGAACGCAGGGTGATGAAGCACCATTCCTTTTTCTGTATAAAAGCATCCTTTACTCCCAAGTGTTAACACTACAGACAGAGTTGGATATTTGCGTATCAACCGAAGTACTGAATCATACGGATCTTCAATTTCCGAAAAGAATGTCGCCTCAATTTCGTTCAAAACCAAGTATGAAAGTTTGTTTAAATCTATATTCTTCATCACCACATTGCATGGAGATGGGTTGAGAACAATTTTCATCTTTTTTTCATAAGCTTTGTCGATGATATACTCTATATTGTTGATTTCATTCTGTAATACCAGAAAATCGTTTTCCTCAAAACGGCTCAAAACATCATCAATATATTCTTTCGTGTTTTGTACATTCGCGCCACCATAAACCAGAATACAGTTTTCTCCGGTTGGCTCCACTTGAATAATTGCCTGTCCGGTAAGTTCTTCTATTACTTGTAAATATTCAGTATGTACATTGTTGTCTTCCATCAATTGCTTCAAAAACAATCCGTCTTCGCCGATACAACCGGCATGCCATACGTTGCTGTTCGCTCTCGCCAAAGCAATGGTCTGGTTTAGCCCTTTTCCTCCCGGATATTGCTTTAACGCTTTTACCTGTATTGTTTCTCCCGGTCTTACAATATTTTCCACATCGTAAACATAATCAATGTTACAAGAACCAAAATTTAAAATTTTCATACTTCCACTTCCTTGTATTTGCTTTATGTCTTGATTATACCATGTGACAGACCCTTGTCTAGGACGTATGACGCCAAAAAACATACCTATTTTTACATTTTCTTTTTTGCAAACAAAAGGCGGGGCCAACCGGCACCCACCCTTAATGATTATAAGTATTTCTGAATTTCTTTATTCAGACTTTCAAAATAATGGTCAAAGCCTTCATCTCTTGGATGCAAACGCAAATCCCCAAAATATTTTGGTTCCTTTGGAATCATGTCAAAGCCGTGAAAAATTGTTACATTGTCCAAGCCCTCTACTGCTTTTACAATATCATTAATCATATCTTCAAACAACCCGAATTCACGATAGTCCTGATAGTCTTTTCTCCAAAGTGGTGTGATACCAAAAATTTTTGCATTCGGGTATTTCCTGCTCAAGCTTGTATAAAAAGCTTTGCATTTTCTCTTAAAATCTTCTCTCTTGGTCTTACTCCAATCGTTGGTTCCGTAAGCGACAGTTACATAATCCGGCTCAAAGTCTTCATCTGTCTCCGCAAGCGGCGGGAAGAAAAACTCTCCGGCTATAGACTTGTTCATTTCCTCTGCTCCCATGCTTTCCGCAATTCTTGCAGCATATCGTTTGTAAGTATGAAGCGCGTCGTATCCTTGTGTGATAGAATCCCCAAAAACTAAAACCTTTTTAGTCATTTCTATCGGTTCAATGAATGCTCCGTCATCCAACGACACTTCCTTGATGATGCCGATTGCAGCATATGGCAAATGTACTTTTACTACCTTAACCCCTTCACCTAGATCAAACTCTTTTTCAAAATCCCCATAAGGAAGTTTCTCCTCGGTATAATTTTCCGGCAAATCTACGCCCGAATAATTGTCTAAACTTCCAACATAAACATCATTTACCAATACATCAAAAGAAAAGAAACTTCTTGTATTAATGGTCTTCACCAAACTTTTTAGGAATAACTTTTTACTGTCTGTTTTGAAAACAAACTTTATACCCGCTGTTGCAAAGGTTCTCAAATAGTGCCCCGCATCGGCTTCGTGATATAATTCTTCTTGTTCTTTTGTAAAGCGATAAAAGTGGATTCCTTCGTTATCTTTAGAAATACGAACCGCGCCTTTTGTAATTGTTTTGATTTGCTCTAAATTCAGTTTCATTTCTTTCCTCCTTGGTTATACCAAATGTTTTTGCAATTCCTTTTTTAATCCTTCAAAATAGTAATCAAATCCCTCGTTGCTTGGATGTAACACCAAGTCACCAAAGCATCTTGGTTCTTGAGGCACAAGCTCAAATCCTCGAATTAAAGTTACGTTATCAAGACCCTTTACTGCATCTGCGATATCTGTAGCCACATCTTCAAAGCAACCATACTGTGTAATCTCTTTACTTCGTTTCCTCCAAATCGGTGTGATAGCAAATGTTTTTGCTGTCGGATATTTCTTGCTTAATGCCTCGTAAAAGCTCCTGCAATTCTCTTTCGTTTCTTCTCTGGTCTTCGTTGACCAATCATTTGTTCCATAAGCAACAGTTATGTAATCCGGAACAAAATCTTCTCCCGATTTGGCAAGTTCCGGGAAGAATACCTCTCCGCCAATTGCCTTGTTAATCTCTTCTGCACCTAAAAACTCCGCAATCCTTGCAGCATAACGGTGAGACGGGCGAAGTGCGTCATACCCTTGGGTAATAGAGTCACCAAAAATCAAAGCTTTTTTCCCTGTTTTCACAGGCTCTACAAAAGCCCCGTCATCTACAGAGATTTCTTTAATCACAGGCGCATATGACCAAGGTAAATACACAGTTACTGTCTTGATGCCTTTTCCCAAATCAAACGTTTTAGAAAATTCTCCGTCAGGAAATACCATTTGGGAATAATCATCCTCTAACTTTTCTTCGGAAAAATTGTCTAAATATCCAATTAATTTTCCGTTTGCAAATATATCAAAAGAAAAATATTTGCGAGAAGATGCCGCTGTTAATTCCGCTCCTATATGGAGGATCTCACTGTCAGTACTAAAAACAAATTTTACACCTGCGGTTGCAAAGGTTTTTTTGTGAAAATCTAAATTTCTTTCTTTAAAAAGCTGCTCCTGTTCCTCTGTAAATCGGTAAATGTGCACACCTTTTTCGTCCTCGAAAAAACGGACTGCTCCCTTTGTAATCTGTTTGATTTGTTCAAATGTAAGTTTCATCCTTTTTCCTCGCAAAATATGTAAATGGTCACCTTTTTTACTTTACTACAAAGACAGGCGCTTCTCAACCTCTTTTTAAGTCTTTCCATCGAATTTTGCGAATGGCAATGTCTGCAACAAAAAGAATCATTGCTAATGCCGCGAACCAAACCATCGGCTTATAAACCAAGCGGTTTTCATCCATCTTTATTCCTGCAAGCGTCTTCATGTCCTTAAAAATATTTCCATTGGAATAGCTGCAAAGATTTGCAAGCAATGCCTCTCCTTCACCATTAAACGCATCATATTCTGCTAAATACGGTGATGCAATTGCCGTTTCCAAAGTATCCACAACAACATTTTCTGCGCCCAACTCGGTGATTATGAGTTTATAGACTCCCGACTTCTTCGTTGGAATACTTCCCTCATACTTTCCATGCTTGGTCTGTGTAAGAACGTAAGTCTGATTCTCATTTTCAAAGTTAACGTTCACATTTACCATATTGTCTTTGTTTGTCCCTGCTGTTGACACAACAATATCTGTCATTTTTCCGCGTGTTATAACATCCAGGGAAAGTGATGAATCCTTGTGAACTTTACCCGAAGTTATTTCTACCATGTTAGTTGTCAATTCTTGTCCCACAGAACTTGCCAACCACTCCGACGACCAATGCGCGTTCAGGTCACTTGTAAAACAGGACACTTTCCCATGGCCGTAATTCCAACTGGCGTATATCGGATGTCCCTCTTCTGTTGTAATATAGGCTGTCGCCTCTTCTTTTAAGGTTGTTCCAAGATAACCTTTTAGCATCGGAAGTTTTGTCGTTCCAAGTTGATCTGTCAATTCACTTTCCTTCGCAATAATAGGCACGATATCTTTCATCACTAATGAACCCGCTGCCACCTGTTCTGTCTCGCTTAACATAATGTCCGGCAAATCTGTTGCCCTTCGCACATGGTAATAACGGCCTCCGGCACTTTCTGCTACAGCCTCCAATAAATTGGACGAATACCCCAAACCGATAGTAGATAAGCTAATGCCGTCTGCTGCAATAGCTGCTGCCGCCTCAGGGTAATCATAGTCACTTGGTTGCCCATCGGAAAGGAAGATGATATGCTTCACTTCTGCATCAGATTTCAACAACTCCCGATGTGCCATTTGCAATGCTTCTGTATAATATGTACCACTCCAAGTGGCAAGGGAAGAAATCACCAGATTTAATCTTTCCTTGTTTGCAGCAGTAGCTTGAATCAATTCGGAATTCAAATAAGCCTTCGTATTGAAAGAAACAACTCCAGCATAGTCTCTGTCGCTCATTGCTTCCACGCACTTAATTGCTCCTTGTTTTGCAACCGATAGATACGCAGCTCTTTGGCTCATGCTGGAAGAACAATCCAAAACCAACATCAATGCTACGGTCCTTCCCTCCGAACTCTCAGTAAATGAAAAGTCTACCGGAAGCATTTCTTCCAGTGCCGTCTCTTCCATGTCGCCATACATAAATGTTTCCGAACCACCAACAGCAAAAAGACTTCTCCCATACTCCTTCACATAAGTCTCCAAAAGTTTGTCATACCCTTCCGGAAAGTGAGAATAATTTGCATTAGACAAAATAATTTCATCATAATTACAAAGATCCACAATAGTCGCCGGAGCATGCTCGGCAGTTGTAATTTTAACTTCTTTTTTTTCTCCCAAGAGTTTCTCTAACGGCCATGCATTTGTCAGGGCATCTGCGATTATTAACACGGATTTCTTTTCCTCCACTTTTACAAACGCATAACTTTCATTATTTTGAGTAAGGGTATCCACTGCTAATAGAAGCTTTGCACGATATGTGTGGATTCCGACATCTTTCACAGGGGTTTTTAAAACCGTATTCGTACTTCCTACCCCTATCTCTACTTCTTGCGTAAGAACTAATGTCTCTCCTTCATACAATTCTATTCTGACGTTCTTATCCACATTGCTCTGAATTTCCACCTCAAAGGAAACTTCGTCCCCCACAAATGCACCCTCCGGAGCAACAAAACTGCTGATTTGTATCTCCTGTGTAGAAAGATTTGTGGTATCAAAATATACTGCATCCAGTCGAATGCCTTGCGTTGCAAGATAATGAGCAGTCTTACTTGCATCCCCGCAAGTTTCCTTTCCATCAGTCAACAGAATAATACGGCCTGCCCTGTCCTTTGGAAACAGTGTGGACGCATACTCCAATGCCTCATCTATGTTGGTCGCATCTGTCGAAAGCTCATCTACCTTGAATTTTTTCTTGCTATCCTTGAACTTTACAGAGTATAACTGTTCATCGCCAAAAGCAATGACTCCTGTTGGTGTCTTTTTGTCAATTAATCGAAGGATTTCCTCCGCATGGGACTGGATTTCCGTCTTCACTGTTTTTGTACTGTCCGAAAAATCTACCAGAAGTAAAACTGCCTGCTCATCTGATGTTTTTACAATAGTAACACCGGACAATATCAAAACTAACAAAACTGCCACCATCAAATGCAACACGAAAGATGTAATCCTTTTTGCCGTCAACCTAACTCTTTTAGGAAGTAAAACAAATGGCACAACAATCAATGCCAGGGTCGGAATTGCTGCAAGTAGCAACCATGGATTTTCGAAAACAATCTCAATATTGCTCACGACAATACCACCCCCATTCCGTCAATATAATAATTAGGCATACCAAAGTAATCCAAAACCACATTTCAGACACAGCTTCTTTTCCTTCCTTGGTTTTGTCTTGGTTGATTTCTAATTGTAGCATTTTTCCACTATCAGATAGAGTCTCGCTTTCTGGAAGTCGTACAAAGAAATCCACGTATTCCCCGCCTTCCTCCGTGGTCATAACTGCGGTATAAACTCCCACTTTGTCTACAACAAGATTTGCAAAGTCATTTGCAAGGGAAAGCTCCTTGACCTCATCATTTGGGCATTCCACATAAAGATTTTTTGCTTTAGGCATCACTGCAATCTCTGCAACGTCACCCACAACATACTCTGTTTCTTTCAAAAATGCGGGCGCTAAATATTCTACCAAATTGCGCATCAACACTAAAAAACTAGTTTGCATTGGCAAATTAGAATCGTGTAAATCAAATGACATGACTGCAAAATTTCTTCCGTTGTCGATTTTCTTATTTACAAGAACCGGCGCTTCGGCACAGAGCAGAAGCGTTTCCCAAGCAGAATTTCCATTCAAGGGCGAAAAGTTCGTAACCGCAACTTCTTTCAAAGATAGCCCTTTGTAAAGATTCTGATCTTCCGCAGTTCCAATCTGTAATTCCATCGGTTTTTTGACCGCTTCACCAGCAGATAATCCTTCCGGCAAATCTTCCACTCCAAGCACTAATATGGAACCATCCGTCGGATATTCTTTCGGGATTATTCCATCAAAAATATATAAGTCCTGTCCCTTCAAATCTTCTGCTTTTGTAGATGCCGTTACCGTCACATTGTAGTTTCCAAGTGCTTGCAAAGCATTTCTAAAATACAATGGAGATGTGCTCACAATGCATACGTTATAAGTCTTCTCTCTTTTTTTGCAAATTGCATA
This sequence comes from Faecalimonas sp., assembly GCA_045648005.1. Taxonomy (GTDB): domain Bacteria; phylum Bacillota; class Clostridia; order Lachnospirales; family Lachnospiraceae; genus Faecalimonas. The sequence goes on from JAZRND010000043.1 coordinate 52,690, forward strand.
GCTATTATCTGCTTCTAGGCCATCCAAGGTCTCTATAAATATTTCTGCGGTATCATAAGAAGATAACTCCTCTACTGTAAATGCCACTTCGGTTTCTTCATCTGCTTTACAGTCAAAATTTTGAGCATCCAGCACTGCGCCATTGATTTTAAGCCCTACTGTAACCGCAGTTTCTCTGTGGCGACTGGTTACTGTGCCTTTAAAAACCATGCTCTGTCCGTCTGCCACTCCTACGAGCGAATTCACCGACACGTTCCACTCTTGTCTGTCCATATTGACAACCTGGATATTCTCGGCCGTATAAAGTTGGTCTGTATAAAACAAGACTTTAGCATTGTCACTTCGTTCGCACATAAGCTGTGCCATGGTTATGGCTTCCTCTATGTTGCATTCCCCATAGGAACACTTGGCGTTTTCAAGTGCTATTTTGGCCTCTGTCGTTGATTCTGCTCCTTGAACGAGGTCTGTTGCTTTATCAGACGCAACAATTACACTCAAAGAATGCCCTCGCGATATTTCTTCTGCAAGCTTCTCCACTTGCAAAACAGCCGCTTCAAAACGACTTTCACCCTTTTCATCTTTTGTTTGCATACTTCCCGAGCCATCAATAATGGCAATATAATCACAAGCCTCCCCTTCCACAATAGCTGGGCGGGCTGCAATAAATGAAACGGTAAGAATTGCAATTAATTGCAATGCAAATAGCAGTATTTTATTAATTTTTTGCGTAGGTATCCGCTTTTTCATAAAGCGCTTACTCATACGCCAAATATATGTGCTGGAAACTGCTCTCTCCTCATGGCGTGATTTAATCAAATATATGATAATAAGAAGTGGCACTCCAAGCAAAAGCCACAGGCCGGCTGGGTTTAAAAATTTCATCGTATCAGTCCTACCTCCGTTGCTTTCTTAAATAACATTTCCTCTATACTCTCGTCGCTACAAACAGTCATAAAGCCCACATTTCGAGCAGCACAAAAACTTTTTATATCATTATAGTGATACAAAAATGCTTTTTCATATGCTTTTAAAGATGTGCGGGTAATTTCTCCTCTATAATTCCGAGAATCATCCTCGCCTAAAGCCTCGGAATCTAACATCAGAATCTTTCCACTCAAGTTCGGCGTTATCTCATCCCGGGAAACCACTTGAATCAAATGCACCTCCCGATTATGGTAAACCAAATAATCTACCGCACTCTTCCAATCACTGTCTGTAAAGAAATCCGAAATAATAATGGATAGTCCGCCGCCATTTCCTGGATTTTCGATTCCGTTAATTGCAGTTCCCATATCTCCTTCACCATAAAAAGAAACTTCGTTTAAAATGTTTGCTGCATTATAAAACCCTTCTCGTCCAATAACTGTTCGGCACAAATTTTCACATTTATTCTCATGAATTGCATAAAAAGACACTCTGTCCATAGCCTGAACTGACAAATATCCTATGGCAGCTGCCAACTTCAGTGCCAAATCACCCTTGTTTGGCTCACCCCAATTCATAGATGCAGATGCGTCCAAATAGATTTTATGATGCAATTGGCGTTCATCCACAAACAATTTAAAAAACAGTTTTTCAAAACGTGCGTATAAATTCCAGTCAATGCGGCGCAAATCATCCCCCGGCGCATATTCTCGGAAATCCGCAAATTCCGCAGAATTTCCATGGGCGCGAGAGCGTCTATTTCCGCCAAACAAACCATTCATGGGATTATTTATATGTAAATCATGGGCTTCAAGCATAGCTATAAAGCCTCCGTCAATAACTTGTCTCATCATTAAGCCTCCGATAAAACTCCGTGCTTATTTTTTTCTCTTTCCCTTTAATTCAAGTAGCAACTGTGCAATCAATTCATCCGTTGTCATTTTTTCAGTAATTGCATTAAAACTCGGTTTGACTCTGTGTCGAAGCACCGGATAAGCCAAGGCGTCAATATCCTCGTAGGAAACATTAAATCTTCCTGCCATCAGCGCTCGCACCTTTCCTGCGGTAATCAATGCCTGTCCTGCACGTGGACTGGCGCCAAAACGAATATATTGTTTTGTAAAATCAGAGACACCCTCTACTTCCGGATGTGTCGCGGTAACAAGCTTCATAGCATATTCAAAAACCTCGTCGATAACAGGAATTTGTTTTGCGGTTTCGCGCATTGTAAGAAGTTCTTCCCCTGTAAGAACGGCATTTGCCTGCTCTTCCATGGTTTTTTGAGTCATGTTAACAATAGACGCCAACTCTTCCATATTCGGAAATCCAACTACCAACTTAAACATAAAACGATCCATCTGGGCTTCCGGCAAAGGGTAAGTTCCGTCCTGCTCGATTGGATTTTGCGTTGCCAATACAAAAAACGGATCCTCTAAATGAAATGTTTCTCCTCCCACTGTCACCGTATGTTCCTGCATGGCTTCCAAAAGTGCGGATTGGGTTTTCGGCGTTGCGCGGTTAATTTCATCTGCTAAAACAATACTACTAAAAATCGGTCCCTTTTGAAATTTCAATACATTCTGTCCGTTTTCATCTTTTTCAATAATATTGGTTCCCGTAACATCAGCCGGCATCAAATCCGGGGTAAATTGTATACGAGAAAATGGCAAAGAGAACACTCTACCCATGGAACGAACCAAACGGGTCTTTCCAACACCCGGAACTCCTTCCAACAATACATTTCCTCCCGCAATCATAGCCATGACTGCTTCTTCAACCACATCTTGCTGACCAACCATGTCCTTGCTGATTTCGTCTAAAATTTTTTTGCTCTTTTCTGCAAAAAAGAGAATATCTTTTTCTGTAACCATAACTTTTTACTCCTTTATCTAATTCAATGATGAAAAATATTTATCCATGATTTCCTGTAAATCCTTCGGCACTTCTCCTTCTTTAAGGGCTTCCAAGTATTTTGCATAATACGCAGCAAACACCTTGCCATAAGGTACATTGCCCAAAACCGGATCAAAAATCCCCTCTGTCATGGTATTTCCTTCTCCCGGTCCTTCCGGAGGTCTTTCATTACCATTTCCCTGCGATGATTGGCCGTTTGGCGGATTTGCTTCCTGTTGCTCCTTATCCGACTGTTCGCCATCATTTTTGTCTGCATCTTTATCAGATTCCTCTTCTTTGGATTCTTCATCAGGCTCTTCCTCTTTTTCGTTGCCCAATGTTTTGTCTTTTGCGTCCTCCAAGGTCTCTTCTAATTTATCCTTTTCTTCTTCAATTTCATCCTGCTTTTTCAAAGCTTCCAAAATGGCCTTTTCCACTTCATCAAAAGCCTCCTCAAGTTCGGTCAAAAAGGTTTCTTTATCCACATTGACTGTTGATAAGGTGAGGGAAAACGTCTCTAATGCCTCATACAAGGAGTCCGCCTCTACCTCTGTTTCCTCCAATGCAGTTTTTAAAGTTGTTGCCAACTCCAAGACCTTTATTTTGTCCTCGGACAAGGTCTTCTCTAATGCTCCTAATGCCTCTGAAACCTTGCTTCCATCACCGCTACTAATAGCCTCACCCAATGCACGGGTGAGCTCATATTTTTGCAAAGCCTCACCGATTTGCTGTTTCGTAAGAGCTTTCTCCAGCAGCTCTTTCATTTTCTCTTTCGCTTCTTCTATCTTTGCTACCTGCTCAAGCTCGCTTTCTGTATCTTCTAACTTTTCCTCCAGCTCCTCTATCATTTCGTCCAAAGCATCTTTTAACTCTTTATCAAGTTCTGCCTGTTTTACTTCCTCGCGTAACTCCTCTATTAAGTCTTTTACAATCTGCTCCTTCTCTTCCTGTGCCAAATCCTCTGTTACGCCAAAAGCAAATATATTATAGGGAAGAAATAGTATAGCTGCTGCCAAAAAAATGCTGATGGCACATACGATCAAACTCTTTTTCGCCACATGCATTTTCAAACTTCTAGGAGTCATCTGATTTATCTGCGCAATTGCATCTTTTCGCTGAATTTCCGCGATTTTTGTATTTTCACTTTCTAGTGCAATCATGGTGCTTATTCGTTCCTGTAGCCCCACTGCGTCTAATCGAATCGCTACTCTCTTTCTTGTCGGGTATCCCAATACCAATCCAATTAAAAATGCAATGACAAATATAATAATTCCTATCATATAGGTGCTTGTCATTGGAGTTTCCTTAACTAAAATGTGGTACACGAGAGAAATTAAGAAAACAACAAAAAAACTGCTAGTTGTGGCAAGCAAAACTGCGTTTATCACAGTTTCAAACAATAATTTCCTTTTAAATGGTCGCAAAACTTTATTTAAATCCATATAGTCTCCTCAATTGAAACTTTTTCATACAGAACTATTCTATCACATCTTGTTAGATTTTGGAAAACAATATATAATTCTTATAAAAACATCGTTGTTTAAGGAGATATCTTATGCGAAAGAATGTATCTGAATCTGCATTTTCTATTATTAAAAAAATGCAACAAAATGAACTGACAGAAAGTTATATTTATGAAGAAATTTCAAAATTTGCTAGAGGGGAAGACAACAAAGAAACGCTTCTTCGCTTATCCAAAGAAGAACTTGCTCATTATGAAATATGGAAATCTTATACTGGCATAGAAATGAAACCTCAAAAATGTAAGATTTTTCGCTATAAACTTATTGCAAGAATTCTTGGCTTTACCTTTGCCGTTAAACTAATGGAGCGGGGAGAAGAAACAGCGCAAGAAGAATACGGCTTGATTGCCGAAGAAATTCCGGAAAGTACCCAAATTCATCAACAAGAGAAAGAACACGAAACCGCCCTTTTAAACATGTTGGACGAAGAAAGTCTACAGTATGTGGGCAGTATGGTTCTGGGTCTCAATGATGCTTTAGTAGAACTCACCGGTTCTTTGGCTGGATTTACATTTGCATTGCAAAACACTCGCTTAATTGCTCTTTCCGGGTTAATTATCGGAATTTCAGCAACCTTTTCCATGGCTTCCAGCGAATTTCTTGCTGCTCGAAGTGAGGGCCGAGACGATGCACTAAAGTCTTGCTCTTATACCGGAGTTGCATATTTAATTACAGTTATTCTTCTGATTGCACCTTATTTACTGTTTAGCAGCGCGAATTTTATTCCGGCACTAATATGCATGCTCTTAATTGTTATTTTCATCATTGCCGGATTTACATACTATACATCAGTCGCACAAGACCAACCTTTTAAATCCAGATTTTTAGAAATGGCTGTGATCAGTATCTCTGTGGCTGTGATTTCTTTTGTAGTAGGTATTTTAGCAAAAAGATTCTTGGGAATTGATGTGTAAATTTGTATGATTTGAGGAACCTTTAACTTGTTTTTGTTGCTTTCATATTGTAATATAGAAAAGTGGAACTATAAGAAAGGTGAGACAACATGATTTGTGAAACAATATTAGACGCAATGGGCAACACGCCAATCATTAAACTTCAACATATGACCGGTCCAAACGATGCTGAAATCTTGGTTAAATTCGAGGGATTAAATGTCGGCGGTTCTATAAAGACCCGTACTGCCTTTAACATGATTCAAGATGCAGAACAAAAGGGACTTATAAATTCTAGTACCATTATCGTAGAACCTACCAGCGGAAATCAGGGAATCGGTTTGGCTCTTGTAGGTGCGGTTCGTGGCTATCAAGTAAAAATTATTATGCCTGACTCTGTCAGCGAGGAACGCCGAAAACTAGTAGAACATTACGGTGCAGAAGTAATTTTAGTCCATGACGATGGAAACATTGGCCTTTGTATTGAAGAATGCTTAAATCTTGCATTAAAAATGCAAAAAGAAAACCCGAATGTTTTCGTACCACAGCAATTCGAAAATCCGGCAAACCCTGCCATTCAAAGAAGTAGCACGGCTGTAGAGATTCTAAATCAAGTAAACGGTCCTATCCATGGATTCTGCTCCGGAATAGGCACTGGTGGCACTATTACAGGTATTGGCGAAGTCTTAAAAGAATATAATCCAGATATGACCATCTGGGCTGTGGAACCGGAAGATGCCGCTATTCTTTCCGGCGGCTCTATCGGAACTCATATACAAATGGGAATCGGCGATGGAATCATTCCACCTATTTTAAATCAGAACATCTATGATGACGTATGCATTATTAAAGATGAAGAAGCTCTTCAAACATCCAAAGATTTGGCTGCAAAAGAAGGCATTATGTGTGGTATAAGTAGTGGAACAAATGTTGCAGCAGCTATTAAAATGGCAAAGATTCTTGGTAAAGGAAAACGAATTGTTACAGTTTTACCAGATACTGCAGAGCGCTATTTTTCTACACCTTTATTTGAATAAAAATATGCTTTATATTACAAAAGGCAAGAAAATTGAGAGTTGTTTCTCTTTTTTCTTGCCTTTTTCTGTTTATAGTAGTACCACAGTTACAACCTAAAGAATTATCTTTGATTTCTTTTCCACAATTTTTGTTGTGTCATCCAATACCACATTGTCAGCGGTACCGGCATCAATTTGACTGCTAATAATTGCAGTTTGGTCATTGCTCCAAAAAGAGAAACTGTTTTTCCCTTTTTATAATCTCTCAACGCTCGACTCACTATATCCTTCGGCTCGTACATTGCAATGTATGTCTTTACAACTGGGTCTTCGTCTGGTTTAACAGCTCTGTCAAAGAACTCTGTTTTTGTCCAGAACGGGCAAACCGCCATGACTTTTATGCCTTTTTTCTTAACCTCCACAGAAAGTGCTCTTGTAAAGTTAAGTACAAAAGCCTTTGTTGCGCCATATACATTAATGTAAGGTATCGGCTGATATGCAGCAACAGAAGCAATATTGATAATCCCGCTTCCCGCTTTCATATATTTCAATGAAATTATGTTCATTGCCACAGTAGCGCTAACATTTAAATCTATCATATTTAACGACACATCACACCCTATATTCTGTGTAGATTCAAACTTTCCAAATCCCGAACAATTTATTAACAACGTAATTGTTGGTGTTTCTTTTTCAAGCACTGTTTCGTATTCTTGGTAAGCACTTTTCTTCGTCAGGTCTAATGGTATTACTTTTACGGGAATATCGCATAACTCTCCCAGCTCCTTCAGTCTGTCTTCTCTTCTTGCAATTACCCATATTTCGTCAAATTTAAAATCTAAATCCTTTGAAATATTGAGAAAGAATTCCTTTCCAATGCCACTGGATGCTCCCGTTATTACGCATACTTCTTTCATTTTATTACCCTCCGTAGATGACTCATTGTATTGTCCCATTTTATCACCCTTTTATCGTGATTTCAAGGTTTGTGAAATCCCTGTGTAAGACACCATATGTCATTGAGCAAAACAAACAAAAAACACCATACTCTACGTATGATGTTCTCGCTAATGAAGCATCGGGGATTCGAAACCCATAAAAGAAAGCACGAAAAACCTAGTAAAGAAAGGAGTTCCGTGCATCCTCAAATTTTGTAGGTAACCAAAGGGTAACCAAAAACAAGGTATCCTCTTGGCGCTAGCATTTACTTCCTGTCTCCAACAGGATATAGTTTACAAAAGCAAATATTTTCATTCTCTCAACCTTCTATCCAGTGTTTTTCCTTTAATATTTCTAATATCTCTTTTGCTTGAGATGTCGTAATTAAAAATTTTCGCTCATCTTTCGTATATATATTCATATGAAAATCGTCAAACTCATATTTCTCTATAAGTGGCAATAATATTTCTTCTACTGCCAAAGGTTTTCCATCTAACGATGCGAAGACAATACCTTCTTCACAAAAATATATATTCCCGTTACGAACTTTCTTCCCTAAATTAAAATTCCCATTCGCTTTATAAAAAATAGCAGATTGTATTTCTTTTTCAAATATCGCATATTTTTTATCTACCCTCTTGCCTTCAAAAATCAACACAGGAAATAACAGAATCGTAAATATAAGTCCACACATTAGGGCACTCACAAATGCCTCTTCTGGCAAAACCAGCAAAAAAATGAAATAAAATGGGACTGCAAACATTATGCCACAAATCACGGAAAGACAAAATTTTACTTTCATCGAGCAGATACCTCTCTTCTGTTTTTCAAGAAAACCATTTCTTCTGATTATCATATTATCATACCAATGTGATTAAAACAATAAACGTCAAGAATAAGTTGGTCTCATCCTTTAATCCTTTATCTGTCTTCCTATCACATTTTATCCAGCCACCCTAACTTTGATAAAAAATCTATTTATTGCATTCTTCTTGTAGTACCCATTTTTCACACTCAAATAAATTCTTTGTTTTTTCATTATAAGGGAGCAATATTTGTTTCTTTGTATTGTATCCATACAACAATGCTCTTCTTGTCCACTTGCATGCACGGTCATATAAATCCGTATAGTTAGGAAGCATCCGCATTACAGGTTCTTTGTAATATACAAACGGTTCGTTGGATATGATTATAAATTCTCTACTTAAAGTCCTCGATATCCTTCCTTCGAACTTTACGTAATAAATTTGTTCTTGCTTGTCTATAACACATAACTGTCTTCTCAATAAATAGGACCTTATAAATTCACCATTCATTTGCACTTTCGTCATTAATCTATATTGAACACAAATACCCACACCACCTACAACAGTCATTACTATAATAACAAAAAGTGATGCGATTAATCCCAATATTAAATCACTAGGAAAGAGCAAAAAGCATATCACAACCATGATAATTTCAATAATGAAATAACTAGAAACTTGCTTTCTCCATTCCTTAAAAACCACTATATTTTCAGTTCTGCTTTTTTCCTCTTTTGCGTTTGACATGACTTCACCTCAAAAATACTACCTATATCATATTTTACCCCGTACTCCTTATCAAGTCAATGTTATCCACCCACCCCAAAATTCATACTGTAATTGTAATACATTGAAAGTAGGAAGGAGGTTAAATCCCTCATATGAGGGTGTAGGTTTTGTCCATTGAAGAAATGGCTTTTACATGCAGTTGTTCTCTAATTGGAGGATTCTAGTTTGGATTGATATCGGCTGATGCATGGGTGACGAAATAGTCAAACGATATCCGTCTTGGTTCGGTGGCACTGTCTGAGAATGCAACCATCGACACGCGAATCATATTGAAGAAAATACTTGGGAATATGATTCTTTGGAGCAAATGCTCTTTTTGTACTGTACAAAAGTTCTTGCCAACTTTTTCTTCACGTCGTCAGTAACGAGGGACAAAACCTATTTTGTTCCGAGTTACTGACGATGTGCGGTTTTTGAAAACTTCTAATTTTCGCAGAAAACTATTCCATTTAAGCAAAATACTACACTTTGCTAATCAAAAATTATTCTTTCTATTTCAAAAACTTCCAATCACATCAGAAAAACAACTGAAATTATTAGAAAACAATCTCTCTTTCTCTGCGCAGGCGGAAAAGTTAGATCTTTTCCGTCTGCGTAATTTTTCATTATCTCTTCAGTCGTTTTCCTTAGGATTTTATTTGGACCCAAAAATCTACTGAAGATACATAATATAGTTATAAATATTTTTCAGAAAGGAGTTTGATATTATGTCAAAAGTTAGAACATTAGGTTATACGCTCAACCACGCTATCCAGGAAAACTTTTGTCCGGGCGAAAGCAAACGTTCCGCCAAATTTCAATTACATGGTGAAACAGATAACAAAATTTACAGTTACGCCCACAAGGATGCTTTGCATTCAACTGCAAAAGATTTTACTAAATTCATAAAAGAGAACTTTGGAACTAGAACTGTTTATGAGATTGATTATAAACAGTTGGCTGCATACTTGGAACACAAAGCCGAAACCTGCAACGAAAAGACATTACTCAAAACAGTAAGTCATTTAGCCAAATTGGAACTGTGTTGCAAATGTACATACTCGAGCAAGAAGATTGACTGGAATACGAAAGAGTTGGTTGTTCCTATTAGTGCAAACAATATTGGTATTACAAAGGATAAACCTATGGATTGGGCTACTTCTCAGAAGGTAATTGATTATATGACTCGTCCGGGAACTCATTCGGAAGCATATCGTTCTTTAGAATTATCAAGATTGTTAGGTATGCGTGTAGAAGAAACCGTAAATGCTCGTGCAAATCGTTTTCATTTAGAACCGTGTAAAGATTATCCTTTTGGATTCGTAGAAATTGGCAAGGGCGACGGTGCAAAAGGCAACCGCCCGAGAATCATTCCGATTCAAACAAAAGAACAATTAGAAGCATTAAAATTACTCTGTGCCGGCAAAGCCGGTAATGACTTCATTGTTCAGAAATCCAAAATCGGAAATCAACCTTTGGAAAAGAAAAGCATTTCGAAGTCATTTAACCGTGCATTAAAAGCATTAGAATTAGAAAAATACAAAGGGAATTTGAATCATGCACTTCGCAAAGACTGGGCGCAGAGAAGTTATGACTTGTATCGTGAGAATCATACGAAAAGTGAAAGTGTTAGATATGTTAATCGTATCTTGGGACATGGTGAAGAAAGAAGTCTGGCAGAATTGTCGCACTATGTGAATGAGATTTGGTAAAAGAGAAGCAGGATTCCAGCTGCGCTGAAATCCTGCGTATGTATTTATTCTTCATTATTATTTGAATCAATAAGTGCATTTAGATTAATAGGTGGAAGCATAATAGGTTTGATTCCCGGTTGCGTGGTAAGCAATGAAATTTGACTTCTTATAAACGGAAACATGATAGCCACTGTGTTAACCTGAACTAAATGTTCATAGATGGATTTTTCTGTGTTTTCCTTCTCAATATCAAAAATCCCTACTGCCTGCAATTCGAGAGCAAGTTCTCCTCCTTTATCACTTACCGATGTATCAATTGTTACTTTAATTTTTGAATCATCATCATTATTTTCCGCATAATTTATGTTAAATGATGTGCTATATTCTTCCTCTATTTTCTTATTACGTTCCTGTGAAAAACTATATTTTGAAAAGTATAAATCCAGCATTTGGATTTTACATTCTGTATTATTCATGTCATCCTCCTCTTAAAACATAGCAACAAACGGTAATTTTGCCACCATAGATGTTTTATATGTTTTTTGTACATTAGTAACCGTTTTTGTTGCTATTACTTTATAATTTTCTTTCTCTGGGGCACCTTCAACTCCATATTTTACACAATAAACCTGATGCAATAATTCAGGATTATCCTGTAAAAGCCTCAATAAAACAGCGCTACTTCCGTTAACTTTATTTACTCCTTGCTCCCATTTTTCAATTGCTTTTTTGGTAACTCCTAATATATTTGCAAGTGCAACTTGAGTTAACTTGTGTTCTTTTCTAAAAGTTTTTACAAAATCTTTATCAATATCCGTATTAACAAAGGATATCTCTACTCTTTTAGCCTCTAACAGTTTTTCTATATTTATCATATCATTAGCCTCTCTTTGTGATATTAGTTCTCCTACTATTATATGTTTCTGCGAATTAAAATATTACTTTTTCTACTCTACTTTTAAAGAATCCACATATTCATCTACTAACTCTCTTAATTGTTTTCTTTCTTCTCTGCTAATATCATCATCCTTTTTCTTCCCATGTTTGTAAATATGTAAAATAAATCCTCTGTAATTTTTCATATCTACTAACACAACGCATCTATATCCACTTGACTTTCCTGAATCGTTTTTTATATCGACAACTCTGATTTTTCCATATGCCGCTTTTCTTTCTTTTCCCCAATACATCATACTAGACACTGGAGGACGATGTGGTCCATGATACAACTCGTTGGCAACATTTTCCATTATAGTGTCTAACTCATCTTGTTCGATATCCTTTAAATCTTTTTTTAAATTATATGGCGAATAACTGCAAAGTTCTTCCATACCATCTGGGTCACAATAAACCGAAAATCTACACACTCATATTCTCCTCCTCCTTCTTTTATTTTGCCCTATCTCATAGGGTATAACTATAATAATACACTCATTTTCATTTGTAAACACTTTTTTACACTTTTTTCCACTCTTAAACAATCTTTGTTACTTTTCACTAAAATGTCACGATTCATCGTTTGAACCCAAAAATCTCCAAATCTATCATCTTATTAATGCAAGTATCTTTTATCCCAACTTGCAGAAAGAATGATGCCTAATGAATGAACTCTTGTTAAATGAAATAAATCATGGTAATCTGTCATGCGAGGATGCACGGAAAATGTATGAAATGATAGAACGAGAAGAAATAATTAAATCCTACACTTTTCCAACAAAACCAAGTAGCGATGGCTATTACCATATCTATGTAAAAGATTCAACTGTAAAATCCGGTCGCCGTCAGTTCAAGTCCAAAACTTTGGATGACCTAAAAGAAAAGGTGTATCAATACGAAAAAAGAATCAAAGGAACCGTTCGAAAGACTTTCCGCGATGTATTTGAGATTGTGCAATCTCAGAAACTTGAATATGTGAAATCGAAAGAAAAGCGATTAAGTGTTAAAAACACAATCATTCGCACTCGCTCCGATTATCGCCGTTTCTTTGAAGAAACAGATTTCGAAGACAAATACATTGATATGATTTCCAAAAAGGATATTGAATCAATCTGCATGAAGAATCTCAAACGCTATGATTTGCGTAAAAAAGCATTTGCCGGACTACGTGGTATTTTGAAATCCGTATTTGACCTTGCTTTTAGCGAATACTGGATTGCCGATAACATCTACCAACGTATCAACTTTCACAAGTTCTCTGATATGATTGTTGATGATGTTCCAATTGAAGACCGAATGCACTCTCAGGAAGAACTGATTCTCATATTGAATGAGTTACATCTTAAACAGAAGCAGTATCCGAAGTGCAGTTCCTTTTTCGCAATGGAATTTCAAATCATAACAGGAACTCGTAGAGGTGAATTACCACCTTTGACATGGAATGATGTGGATAAAGACGGCATTCGTATAACACAATCGCAAATTAGCCACGAAAATGACTTTTACATAGTAGGTCATACAAAGAACTATCGCAAACGCAGATTCCCAATGACAGCAGATTTGCAAAACCTATTAGAACGCATAAAAGAAATGCATGACAAGTATTATCCAAATAGTAACTTCTTATTTCCGGCAGATACCAAAAACGGAACCATTACAAATTATGCTGTATATGGAGTATATCGAAGGGTATGTGATAAACTTGGACTTCCAATATCAAAAGATTTGATTCGGGGCCCTCATTCGTTTCGAAGAAATGCGATTACAGATGTTGCAAATGCAACAAACGGAAATATGGTTATGGCTTCTTCCCTCTTTGGCAACTCACCACAGGTTGCAATGAGCAACTATTATGGTGGAGCAAATCTGACAGATGCCAAAGATATTTTGGAGCAAAGACAGTACCTAAGATTTGGGTAACCAAAAGGTAAC
>JAZRND010000044.1:0-92376 GCA_045648005.1 Faecalimonas sp.
AGTCTTGACCCTAGAATGTCAGTTATCCGCGATGTGTTTAAGAATTTTAAGGAGGTGTAACCTATGTCAATCTGTCCAAAGAATAAATCTTCTAAAGCAAGAAGAGATAAGAGAAGAGCAAATTGGAAAATGAGTGCTCCAAATTTAGTGAAATGCAGCAAATGTGGAGAATTAATGATGCCACACAGAGTATGCAAAGCTTGCGGTTCTTACAACAAAAAAGAAATCGTAGCTGTAGATTAATTTTAATCAGTCAGGAAGACGTAAAAGCACATGCTTTTACGTCTTTTTTTTCAAATAATGATTGATTTTTATATAGATGTTTAGTAAAATTACGTTAGCAGTGCAGGAGGTAACAGCATGTCACAAATTACAAGAGTTGCATTAGATGCCATGGGAGGCGATAATGCACCAGTTGAAATTGTCAAAGGGGCAATTGATGCGGTAAATAAGAGAAAAGACATCAAAGTACTACTGGTTGGCCAAGAAGATGTGGTAAAAAAGGAACTTGCTCAATATACATATGATGAGGAACAAGTAGAAGTGGTCCATGCATCAGAAGTGATTGAGACAGCCGAACCACCGGTAAATGCCATTCGAAGAAAAAAAGATTCGTCTATTGTCGTTGCCATGAACCTAGTGAAAAAAGGTGAAGCAGACGCCTTCGTTTCAGCAGGTAGCTCCGGTGCCATTTTGGTCGGTGGACAATTGATTGTCGGACGTATTAAAGGCATTGACAGAGCACCATTAGCGCCACTTATACCAACAGCGAAGGGGGTCTCCCTTTTGATTGACTGTGGTGCAAATGTAGATGCAAGGTCTTCTCATTTGGTACAGTTTGCAAAATTGGGTTCTATTTATATGGAAAACATTGTTGGCATACCAAATCCGAAAGTAGCGATTGTCAATATCGGCGCAGAGGAAGAGAAGGGAAATGCTTTGGTAAAAGAAACATTCCCACTACTCAAAGAATGTGAAGATATCAACTTTATTGGCAGTGTTGAGGCGCGAGACATTCCGAAAGGCGAAGCGGACGTGATTGTTTGCGAAGCTTTTGTGGGTAATGTAATCCTGAAACTGTACGAAGGACTGGCATCAGTTCTGATGAGTAAAATCAAAAAAGGAATGCTCACTTCGCTACGAAGTAAAATAGGTGCATTTCTGGTAAAACCGGCATTAAAGGACACGTTGAAATCATTTGATACCGGTGAACATGGCGGAGCACCTTTGCTTGGTCTCAATGGATTAGTTGTCAAGACACACGGAAGTTCAAAAGCGATCGAAGTGTCGAATTCAATTATCCAGTGTGTTACATTCAAAGAACAGAAAATCAATGATAAAATTCGAGAATGTATCCAGATAAAAGAATAATATCCAAAAAGGAGAAACAAAGATGGAATTTGAAAAATTAAAAGAGATTATTATTGACGTATTAAACGTGTCAGATGAGGACATCAAAATGGAGACTACATTTGTGGACGATCTTGGAGCTGATTCATTAGACATTTTCCAAATCATTATGGGAATTGAAGAAGCATTCGATATTGAAATCGAAAATGAAGATGCAGAAAAAATCATTACTGTTGGAGATGCAGTAGAACAGATTAAGAGTGCAGTAAATTAATTATATTACGAAAAAGCCCAAAAGGGCTTTTTCGCTTTGTTAAGAAATGTAAGCGAGGAAAAGATGCAACAGAAATTTGAAGGTTTACAACGAAAAATAGAATATCATTTTAGTGATTTCGAACTCTTAATCACAGCTCTTACACACAGTTCATATTTACATGAAAGGAATCTTCCTAAAAGCAAATGCAATGAACGATTTGAATTTTTGGGGGATGCGGTATTAGAACTTGTGAGTAGCGAGTTTTTAATTAATGAACATCCGGAAATGCCTGAAGGCAAACTTACAAAATTACGTGCCAGCATAGTTTGCGAACCTTCATTGGCTATGTGCGCAAGAGATATTCAACTTGGAAGTTATTTGCGCATGGGCAAAGGGGAAGATTTGACAGGTGGACGTGAACGAGATTCTATTATTTCGGATGCTTTTGAAGCGCTCATAGGCGCTATTTATTTAGATGGTGGTTTTGCTAGTGCAAAAGAATTTATCCACAAGTTTGTGTTTAAAGATTTAGAAAACAAACAACTCTTTTATGATAGCAAGACTATCCTTCAGGAGATGGTTCAGGGAAGCCGTATAGGAACTCTCACATACCGTCTGTTGAATGAAGAAGGACCGGATCATAATAAGACCTTTTATGTAGAGGCGCTTATTGATGATAAAGTATACGGTACCGGCGTTGGAAAGACGAAAAAAGCGGCAGAACAGGAAGCGGCATATAAAACTATTTTGAAATTACGAGAGAAGAATTAGAGTAGGTGTAAGATGTATTTAAAAAGTATTGAAGTACAAGGGTTTAAATCCTTTGCAAACAAAATTGTATTTGATTTTCATAATGGGATTACAGGTATTGTAGGACCGAATGGTAGTGGAAAGAGTAACGTAGCGGATGCAGTGCGCTGGGTTTTGGGTGAACAACGTGTAAAACAATTGCGTGGTGGAAACATGCAGGATGTTATTTTCGCAGGTACAGAACTTCGTAAGCCATTAAGTTACGCAACAGTATCAATTACCATGGACAATACCGATCATCATTTACCGATTGATTACAAGGAAGTAACTATTTCCAGAAAACTATATCGTTCCGGGGAAAGTGAATACTTAATTAATGGAAGTGTATGTCGTCTGAAAGATGTCAATGAACTTTTCTATGATACAGGTATTGGTAAGGAAGGTTATTCCATCATTGGGCAAGGTCAGATTGACCGTATTTTGAGTGGAAAACCTGAAGAAAGACGTGAATTATTTGATGAGGCCGCAGGTATTGTTAAGTTCAAAAGACGTAAAAACATGTCTGTTAAGAAATTAGAAGAAGAACGTCAGAACTTACTTCGCGTGACAGATATTCTTTCGGAATTAGAAAAGCAAATTGGACCATTGCAGAAACAGTCTGAAGTTGCAAAAGAATATTTAAAGAAGAAAGAAGAACTCAAGAAGTACGACATCAATATGTTCTTGCTTGAAACATTGCGTTTAAAAGCAGAAATAACATCTTTAGATGAAAAGATTAAGATTGTGCAGGACGACTTGGACAGTACAAATGTACAGTATGATAATACAAAGACAGAGTATGAGGCTATTGAGGTTCAGGCAGACGAAATTGAAGCAGCACTTGAAATGGCAAAACGTCAATTGAACGAGACTACGTTGTTGAAACAACAATTGGAAGGCCAAATCGAAGTTTTAAAAGAGCAGATTAATACAGCTCGTATGAATGACGAACATTTGGCTCAACGTTCTATTGCGATTGTTAATGAATTAGAAGAGAGAGAACGTCAATTGAGCGAACTTTCTGCAGAAAAAGAACGTTTGCAAGAACAGATTACAAAGGCTGCTTCTGAACAGACTGTGGTTCAGGACAGTTTATTACGTGTGCAAACACGTATCGCTGAACTGGCAGGTGCGGTTGAAGATGGCAAAAACAATTTGATTGAACTTTTGAATAATCGTTCATCTACCCGTGCACAGATTCAAAAATATGACACCATGTTGGAACAGATTCAAGTACGCAAGGCAGAATTGAATCAACGATTGATTACAGCAGAAAGTGAAGCAGTAGAGTATGGTGAGCAGATTGATAAGTTCGAGACAGAGTTAAAAGACATTTCATCTACAATCATTGATTATACAGATGAGAACAAGAAGTATGAGGGTGAAATTGAAAGGCTGCAAGCAGAGATACAAGAACTTACTGAAAAGCTTCGTTTGACACAAACATCATATCACCGAGAATCTTCTCGTCTTGAGTCTTTGAAAAACATGACAGAACGCTATGATGGCTATGGCAATAGTATTCGTAAAGTCATGGAGAAAAAAGAGGAAACCAAGGGGATTTTAGGCGTCGTTGCAGATATTGTTAAAGTAGACAAAGCATATGAGATTGCTATAGAAACAGCTCTTGGAGGAAGTATTCAAAATATTGTTACAGAAGATGAAGCAACAGCCAAGGCAATGATTCAATATTTGAAAAACAACAAATTTGGACGAGCAACCTTCCTTCCATTAACTACAATTAGTGCACCTAACTCATCAAAAGAAAAAGAGGCACTTGGCGAAAAAGGTGTTGTTGGTGTAGCTAGTACATTAGTAAAAGTAGATGCTAAATACGAAAAATTAGCAGAGCATCTATTAGGTCGCACCTTGGTTGTGAAACATATTGATGACGGCATTGCTTTGGCAAAGAAATACAAGCAATCATTGCGCATCGTAACTTTAGAAGGTGAATTGATTAATCCAGGTGGAGCTATGACCGGTGGTGCATTTAAAAATGCAAGTAACCTGTTAAGCCGTAGACGCGAAATTGAAGAACTAGATAAAGAAGTACTTCGTTTGCAAAAACAAATGCAGTCAGAAGAACAAGCTATTGAAGCATGTAAAGACGAACGTACAGGATATTATGGAAAGATAGAAATCATAAAAGAAGAGTTACAGAAGGCATATGTTATTCAAAATACTGCCAAAATGAATATGGACCAAATGACAGCCAAGAGAGCAGAAGTAAAGGTTTTGGTGGCACAGATTCATGAGGAAGGCGTAGAATTAGATAAGCAAATCTCGGATATCCGCGACAACCACGAATCTATTCAGGTAGAATTAGAGGTTTCAGAAAAGTTAGAACAAGAACTTAATTCTAATTCGGAAAATTGGCAGAAGGAATTGGAAGAAACCAGAGAGCAAGAGTCAAAACAATTGCAAGAAACAGAAAAAGTGCACTTGTTCTATGCTTCTTTGGAACAGAAAATGCAATTTGTTCTTGAAAATGAAAACCGTATTTTGGAAGAATCCGAGAAATTTAAAGCGGAATTGTCCCAATTAGATGAAAGCAAAGGAGATGCTTCTGAAGAAATCAAAAAGAAAGAGGCAGAGATTATAAACATCAGACAGACAATTACGGATTCCAAAGAGTTGTTTGATGAAATTGAAAAAGAAATTTCGAAATATGTTTCTGAAAAGGAAGAGTTAAATAAGAAACACAAAGAATTTATTACGAAACGAGAAGATTTGTCAAAGAAAATTGCAGAATTAGACAAGGAATTATTCCGATTGACTAGTCGCAAGGAATCCTATGAAGAGGCTTCAGAAAAGCAAATTGAATATATGTGGGAAGAGTATGAACTTACATATAGTGATTCCATGAAGCTGCGCGATGAAACTTTGACTGACTTGGCATTTATGAAGAAACAGATTCAAACCTTGAAAAACGAAATCAAAGGGCTTGGCTCTGTCAATGTCAATGCAATTGAAGATTACAAAAATGTTTCCGAACGTTATGAATTCTTGAAAAAACAGCATGATGATTTAACTGAAGCGGAAGCTACATTAGTGAAAATTATCGAAGAATTGGATGTGGCAATGCGCAAACAATTCAAAGAAAGCTTTGAACAAATTAATATCGAGTTTGACAAAGTATTTAAGCAACTTTTTGGTGGCGGAAAAGGCACATTGGAATTAAACGAAGAAGAAGATATTTTAGAGGCCGGAATTCGCGTAATTGCGCAACCGCCAGGAAAGAAACTGCAGAACATGATGCAACTTTCCGGTGGTGAAAAGGCTCTGACAGCTATTTCATTATTATTTGCAATTCAGAACTTGAAACCATCACCATTCTGTTTGTTAGATGAAATTGAAGCTGCATTGGATGATTCCAATGTAGATCGTTTCGCAAGATATTTACATAAACTGACAAAACATACCCAGTTTATTGTTATTACACACAGAAAAGGAACTATGACTGCTGCAGACCGTTTGTATGGTATCACTATGCAGGAAAAGGGTGTATCTGCACTTGTTTCGGTGGACTTATTGGAACATGAATTAGAACAGTAGGAGGCATTATGGCGGAAGAAAAGAAAGGCTTATGGAGTAGATTAGTTTCCGGTTTGGCAAAAACAAGAGAAAATATTGTTTCTGGTATTGATAGTATCTTTCATGGATTTTCTAATATTGATGATGAATTTTATGAAGAATTAGAAGAAATTTTGATTATGGGCGATTTGGGTGTTCGTGCAACTATGGACATCATTGAAGACCTAAAAGACAAGGTGAAAAAGAATCATATCAAAGAGCCAGTAGATTGTAAACAACTACTGATAGACAGCATCAAAGAACAGATGGATGTTGGGGAAGCAGCCTATGAATTTGAAAACAAGACTTCCGTGGTGCTAGTAATCGGTGTAAATGGTGTGGGAAAAACTACCACTATAGGAAAGTTGGCTGGCAAGTTAAGAGACCAAAATAAAAAGGTAGTTCTAGCTGCTGCAGATACTTTCCGTGCAGCTGCCGGAGAACAACTGACAGAATGGGCTCATCGAGCACAGGCAGACTTGATAGGCGGACAAGAAGGTTCAGATCCAGCCGCTGTAGTATATGATGCTGTAGCTTCTGCAAAAGCACGAAAAGCAGATGTGTTGCTTGTGGATACGGCGGGTCGTTTGCACAACAAAAAGAATCTCATGGAAGAACTTCGAAAAATCAATCGTGTGTTAGAGCGTGAATATCCGGATGCATTTCGCGAGACTTTGGTTGTTTTAGATGGAACAACGGGTCAGAACGCTTTGGCACAAGCAAAAGAATTCAGCGAAGTGACAGATATTACAGGGATTGTACTTACCAAAATGGACGGAACTGCAAAGGGAGGTATCGCAGTGGCAATTCAGGCAGAACTTGGCATTCCGGTTAAATATATTGGTGTAGGCGAAAGTATTGATGATTTACAAAAGTTCAATTCCGATGAGTTTGTCAATGCATTGTTTGCAACAGAAGAATAGGAACAATGGAGGTTACCATGTTAACATTAGAGAAATTTGAAACAGCTAGCGAAGTTGTAAAAAAAGTTACAAAACCAACCAAGTTAGTATACAGTGAATATTTGAGTCAACAAACTGGTGGTAAAATTTATTTGAAACCGGAAAATATGCAACACACAGGCTCCTACAAGCTTCGTGGCGCGTATTATAAAATCAGCACTCTTACAAAGGAAGAACGCGAAAAAGGGATTATTACAGCATCTGCTGGTAACCATGCACAAGGTGTTGCTTATGCGGCGAAAGAATTTGGTTGTAAGGCTGTTATTGTTATGCCAACTATTACACCTCTTATCAAGGTAAATAGAACCAAGAGCTATGGAGCAGAAGTAGTCCTTTACGGCGATTTGTATGATGATGCATGTGCAAAGGCACAGGAATTGGCAGAACAATATGGATATACATATGTGCATCCATTTGATGATTTTGACGTTATTACCGGACAAGGAACTATCACTATGGAGATTATCCAAGAACTGCCAACGGTAGACTATATTTTAGCACCGGTTGGAGGTGGCGGCTTAATCAGTGGTGTGGCAACATTGGCGAAAATGTTGAATCCAAAGATCCAAATCATCGGCGTGGAGCCAATTGAGGCGGCCGGAATGTCAGCTTCTTTAGAAGAAGGACAAGTTGTCACATTAGAAAGTGCAGATACGATTGCAGATGGTACTGCAGTTAAAACTGTTGGAAAAAATGCATTGGAATGCGTGAAAGCTAACGTAGATCAGATGCTAACTGTGGAAGATGATGAGTTAATCGGTGTTTTCTTGGATATGGTTGAAAATCACAAAATGGTTATCGAAAACTCTGGTTTATTAACAGTCGCAGCTTTGAAGCAACTAGATTTAAAAGATAAAAAAGCGGTTGCTATTTTGAGTGGCGGAAACATGGATGTAATTACTATGTCATCTATTGTTCAACATGGCTTGATCCAGAGAGACCGTATCTTTTCGGTATCTGTGCTATTACCGGATAAACCGGGTGAATTGGTGCGCGTTGCTGATACAATTGCAAAAGCCCAAGGTAATGTTATTAAGTTGGAACATAATCAGTTTGTAAGTACAAATCGTAATGCGGCAGTGGAACTTCGTATCACGTTGGAGTCTTTTGGGACAGAACATAAGAGAGAAATTTTGAAAGCCCTGGAAGATAATGGATACAAGCCAAAGAGTATCAGTGCAAAATTATATTAGAAACAAAGGTTTTTGACCGAAAGGAGTTTCACATGGAGTATAAAAGACCTGAAAAGGGCAACATTTATAGGCATTTTAAGGGGAATTGCTATGAGGTCTTAACTATTGCAACACATACAGAAACTATGGAAGAAATGGTCATATATAAAGAACTGGAAGGTGATAAGGTATATGCCAGACCATTGGAAATGTTTGTGAGCAAAGTGGACCGAAAAAAATATCCAGATATCAGTCAGGAATACCGTTTTCAGTTGCAAAAACAAAATGAA
The DNA here is from genome assembly GCA_045648005.1 of Faecalimonas sp. Lineage (GTDB taxonomy): Bacteria > Bacillota > Clostridia > Lachnospirales > Lachnospiraceae > Faecalimonas. Next base: position 8,393 of record JAZRND010000044.1, read on the forward strand.
GAATTTTCAATCATGGAATTTTTGGATTTGGAAACTGCATCCGAAAAAATCAGATATTTGGAGTTGAAAAAAGAGTGTATTACAGAAGATTTGTTAGAAATTATTGCGCACAGCCATGATTTTGTGGAAAACGGAGGCTCCAGAGAGGTTCGTTACCATGCATTAATTCAGTATTTTCAGACAATTGAAAAGTACGAAAAAAGACGATAGGTGCTGTTCTTAACGGAGGAAGAAATGGAAGAATATCAAGAGTATTCATTGCGAGGCAGGGTGTTTCAAAGCATTAGAGAAAATATTTTGAATGGTGTTTATGAAGAAAATGAGGAATTACGTGAAAATACCATTGCAAAAGAATTGGGTGTCAGCAGAACGCCGGTACGTGAGGCTTTAAGACAATTAGAATTGGAAGGTCTGGTAAAAATTGTTCCAAATAAAGGGGCATGTGTAACCGGTATTACCGAAAAGGACGTGAGAGATATCTACATGACACGTTCTATGTTAGAAGGTCTCTGCGCTCGATGGGCAACAGAACATATAACAGATGAACAGATTTCTGAATTAGAAGAAGTCATTTTACTGGCAGAATTCCACTTAAATCGTGAAAGTAAGGAACAACCACAGCAAGTGACTGAATTAGATGGAAAATTTCACGAGGTTCTCTATCGAGCATCTAATAGCCGCATTTTAAGACATGTTTTGTCTGATTTTCATAAATATGTACGGCTAGCACGAAAAACATCCGTAACTAATCATATGCGGGCAGAGAAATCAATTGAAGAACACAAGGCAATTCTAGATGCTATTAAAAGTAAAGATGCTGATAGGGCAGAAACTTTGGCCAACGAGCATATGATGAACGTTATGAAATACTTAAATATGAGAGATTAGGAGATGGGTTCCATGAATAAAATACAGATGAATACACCATTGGTGGAAATGGACGGAGATGAAATGACAAGAATTCTTTGGAAGATGATTAAAGAAGAATTGTTATGTCCATATGTTGATTTAAAAACAGAATATTATGATCTTGGTTTGGAAGAAAGAAACAGAACCAATGATCAAGTGACTATAGATTCTGCCAATGCCACTAAAAAATATGGTGTGGCAGTAAAATGCGCAACCATCACACCGAATGCTGCGCGTATGACAGAATATAACTTAAAAGAAATGTGGAAGAGTCCGAACGGAACCATTCGCGCCATGTTAGATGGAACTGTATTTCGCGCACCAATTGTTGTAAAAGGTATTGAACCAGCGGTAAAAAGCTGGAAGAAACCAATTACAATTGCAAGACATGCTTATGGTGATGTCTACAAAAATGCAGAAATGATTATTCCGGGACCTGGAAAAGTGGAACTTGTTTATACGGCAGAAGATGGAACAGAGACAAGAGAGTTAGTTCACAACTATAAAAATGCAGGTGTTGCACAGGGAATGCACAACTTGAATGACTCCATTGAAAGTTTTGCTCGCAGTTGCTTCAACTATGCGCTTGATACCAAACAAGATTTATGGTTTGCTACAAAAGATACTATTTCTAAAAAGTATGACCATACTTTTAAGGATGTTTTTGAAGAAGTGTTTGAAAAGGAATATAAAGAAGCTTTTGCTAAAGCGGGTATTACTTACTTCTATACCTTAATAGACGATGCCGTAGCGCGCGTAATGAAAGCAGAAGGTGGATTTATCTGGGCATGTAAGAATTATGATGGAGATGTTATGAGTGATATGGTTTCTTCAGCGTTTGGTTCATTGGCAATGATGACTTCTGTATTGGTTTCTCCGCATGGATACTATGAATATGAGGCAGCTCATGGAACAGTACAACGTCACTATTATAAACATTTAAAAGGTGAAGAGACCTCGACAAACTCTGTGGCCACTATTTTTGCATGGACAGGTGCGCTGCGCAAGCGTGGGGAATTAGATAACAACCCAGAACTTATGGATTTTGCAGACCGGTTAGAAGAAGCCACTTTAGACACGATTGAAAGTGGAAAAATGACCAAAGATTTAGCACTGATTACTACATTGGATAATGTAACAGTGTTAAATTCAGAAGATTTTATTAAAGAGATTAGAAAAACATTAGAAAAATAGAGGTTGATTCTTTGAGAAAATTAGCTTTAAGCGATGATATTTTATTACAAATAGATAAGCCGGCGAGATACATTGGAAATGAAGTAAATTCCGTTATGAAGAACAAAGATGAAGTAGATATTAGATTTGCATTTGTCTTTCCTGATGTGTATGAAATTGGCATGTCTCATCTGGGGATTCAGATACTTTACGATATGTTCAATCGCAGAGATGATATTTGGTGCGAAAGAGTATATTCTCCATGGACTGATTTGGACAAAATCATGAGAGAGAAACACATTCCTCTCTTTGCTTTGGAATCACAAGATCCAATAAAAGATTTTGATTTTATCGGAATTACCATTCAATATGAAATGTGCTATACCAACATTTTGCAGGTGTTAGATTTGGCACAGATTCCTTTGTTTGCAAAAGATAGAACCGAGGAACATCCGATTGTAATCGGCGGCGGACCATGTACTTATAATCCGGAACCATTAGCTGACTTCTTTGATATTTTCTATATCGGGGAAGGTGAAACTGTATATTATGAGCTGATGGACCGATATAAAGAATGGAAAGCTTCAGGAAAATCGAGAAAAGAATTTTTAGAAATGGCAGCAGAAATACCGGGACTTTATGTGCCGGTGTTTTATGATGTTACCTATCATGAAGATGGAACGATTGCTACTTTTGAACCAAACAATTCACATGCAAAACCAACAATAGAAAAACAAATGGTTTTGGATGTTTCAAACACTTATTATCCAGAAAAACCGGTAGTACCATTTATAAAAGCAACTCAAGACAGAGTGGTACTGGAAATTCAACGTGGCTGCATTCGTGGTTGCCGATTCTGTCAGGCAGGTATGTTGTATCGTCCTACCAGAGAACGAGATGTAGAAGTGTTGAAAGAATATGCTTACAAGATGTTGCAGAGCACAGGTCATGAAGAAATCTCTTTGAGTTCCTTGAGTTCCAGCGACTATTCACAGTTGCAAGAATTGGTAACCTTTTTAATAGAAGAATTTAGAGGAAAAGGAATTAATATTTCCTTGCCTTCATTACGTATAGATGCATTTTCTTTAGATGTTATGAGTAAGGTTCAAGATATCCGAAAGAGTAGTCTTACCTTTGCTCCAGAAGCAGGTTCTCAAAGACTTCGAAATGTCATTAATAAAGGTTTGACAGAGGAGATTATTTTAGAGGGTGCAGGTCAGGCTTTTGAAGGCGGATGGACAAGAGTAAAACTCTACTTCATGTTGGGATTACCAACTGAAACTGAAGAAGACATGAAAGAGATTGCTCATTTGGCTGACAAAATTGCAAGACGTTACTATGAAATACCAAAAGATCAACGAAACGGCAAGTGTCAGATTGTAGCAAGCACTTCATTTTTTATTCCAAAGCCATTTACCCCATTCCAATGGGCAACTATGTTGAATAAGGAAGATTATATTGCAAAAGCCAATGTAGTTAATCATGAAATGAAAGCGCAGCTCAATCATAAGAGCCTGAAATATAATTGGCATGAGGCAGATGTAACGGTATTGGAAGGTGTATTTGCCCGTGGTGACAGACGTGTTGGGAAAGCATTATTAGAAGCATATAAGCTAGGATGCATCTATGATTCTTGGGGCGAACATTTTAGATATGATTTATGGATGCAAGCATTTGAAAATACAGGTGTAGATATTGCTTTCTACAATTTGAGAGAGCGTGATTTAGATGAAAAACTGCCATGGGATTTCATTAATATAGGAGTTTCCAAAGCTTTCTTAAAGAAAGAATGGCAAATGGCGTTAGAAGAAAAAGTAACACCGAACTGCCGTGCAAACTGTGCAGGCTGTGGTGCGGCAATTTACGGAGGAGGTGTATGCTTTGAAGGCAAGAATTAAGTTTCGTAAATATGGTGTTATGAAATTCATCGGGCATTTAGATATTATGCGTTTTTTTCAAAAGGTTATGAGAAGGGCTGACATTCCGATTGCATTTACCGGAGGATACAGTCCTCATATGATTATGTCTTTTGCAAATCCATTGGGAGTGGGGCTTACAAGTGATGGCGAGTATTTTGACATTGAATTAGCAAAAGAGATTGATATGCTTGAAGCTGTTAAAAGGATGAATCAAGTTATGGTGGAAGGCATTGATGTAGTAAATATGGTGCCAATATCAGATGATAAAAAACAGACAGGCATGTCTATTGTGGCGGCAGCGGATTATCTCTCTAGTATCAAGTCGGGCGCATTTCCGATAAATTGGAAGGAACGAGTTACTTCTTTTGTTGAACAGCCATCTATCTATGTTGTAAAAAGGACAAAGAAAAGCGAAAAAGAAGTCGACATTAAACCGATGATTTATCAATTAGAGGTAAGAGAAGACAGTGTGTATATGCAAGTGGCTACAGGTAGTGTGGAAAACCTGAAACCAGAGCTTGTTATGCAGGCATTGTGTTCCTATCTAGATGTTGAAAAGGACAGTGTTGTATTTGCCCATCATCGTTTGGAAGTATATGCCAATGTAGGAACAGAGGAAGATAAGAAATTTGTAAGTTTGGACCAGGTGTCATAATGAATCGAAAACTGATAATTACAAGATTCGAAGAAAGAATTATTACAGCCTTATTTGAAAATGATGATATTGCAGAGTTGCATTGCAATGAAAATGATTCTATTCTTGGAAATATTTATGTGGGAAAAGTAAAAAATATTGTGCGCAATATCAATGCGGCTTTCATAGAAATCGAAAAAGGCGTTGAATGTTATTATCCGTTAGAAGCGAATATAACTTTACGTGTCGGGGATGAATTGCTTGTTCAGGTTTCAAGAGAAGCTGTAAAAACAAAGGTACCAACAGTAAGCACAAACTTAAATTTTACAGGCAAATATGCAGTAATAACCAGCGAAGATACCAGAATCGGTGTTTCTGCTAAATTAAAACCAGCGGACAAGGAACGACTTCAAGAAATAGCAAAGGCGTATATGTCAAACAGTTATGGGATTATTTTGCGTACTAATGCCAAAGATGTTGAAGAAACTATTTTAAAACAGGAAATAGAGCATCTTATTGAACAGTACAAGGACTTAATGAATAAGGCGAATACGAGAGTGTGCTATACTTGCCTAAAAAGAGCATCTAAACAGTACATCGAGGATTTGAGAAATATGTATCAGGACGGCACTTCTGAAATTATTGTGGAAGATGCGGATATTTATGAAGAAATCAAAGAGTATTTGGAAAAAGAACAGCCGGAAGATTTGGAAAAACTTCGTCTCTATCAAGATAAATTGCTTCCACTTTATAAATTATATAGTTTAGAAAAGCACATTTCCAACGCATTAAAGGAGTATGTGTGGTTGAAATCAGGTGCATATCTTGTGATTCAACCTACGGAAGCTCTTACTGTAATTGATGTTAATACAGGGAAGTGTATCAGCAAGAAAAAAGATGATGAAACATATTTGAAAATCAATAAAGAAGCAGCAAAAGAGGCGGCAAAACAGATTCGATTGCGAAACTTATCCGGAATTATTTTGATAGATTTTATCAATCTTGAAAAAACGGAGTATATGGAGCGATTGTTACAAGTTTTTGCGAGTGAATTAAAGAAGGATCGCATCGAGACCACGTTGGTTGATGTTACAAAACTTCAGTTAGTGGAAGTGACAAGGAAAAAAGTTCGCAAACCGTTCCATGAAACTTTCTCTCAAAAAAAGATTGAAAAACCTGAACATTCGGGTATACAATAGAAAACGTATTTGACATACGCTTAAGGAGGATAACATGAAAAAAGTAGTGAAATTTGGCGGAAGTTCTCTTGCCAGTGCAGAACAGTTCAAAAAGGTTGGAGATATCATTCGAGTAGAAAAGAGCAGAAGATATGTGGTTCCGTCTGCACCTGGAAAACGTTTTTCTGAAGATACAAAAGTAACAGATATGTTATATCAATGCTATGCAAAAGCAGAAGCAGGAAAAGATTTTAAAGAGCAATTAAAAGCAATCAAAGCAAGATATGATGAAATTATAGAGGGATTAGAATTAAAACTTTCTTTGGAAGATGAATTTAAAGTAATCGAAGAAAATTTTGCAAAGAAAGCGGGGAACGATTACGCAGCATCCCGTGGTGAATATTTAAATGGTATCATTATGGCAGAATATTTGGGCTATGAATTCATTGACGCAGCAGAAGTGATTTTATTTGATAAGAATGGCAAGTTTGATGACAAGAAAACCAACAAAGTCTTATCAGAACGTTTGGAAAACGTTAAATGCGCGGTTGTTCCTGGATTTTATGGGGCTATGCCAGATGGAACTATTAAGACTTTTTCACGAGGCGGTTCTGACTTAACTGGTTCTATTGTAGCAAAAGCAGCACAAGTTGATATGTACGAGAACTGGACAGATGTATCTGGATTTATGATTGCAGATCCACGTATCATCAACAATCCAAAGACAATTGAAGCAATTACATACAAAGAACTTCGAGAGCTTTCTTACATGGGGGCAACTGTGCTTCATGAAGATGCTATTTTCCCAATTCGAAAAGAAGGAATTCCGATAAATATTCGCAATACCAATGCACCGGAGGAACCGGGAACATTAATTGTAGAAGCAACTTGCAGACATCCAAAATATACCATTACAGGTATTGCCGGAAAGCAAGGATTTGCATCAATTACAATTGAAAAAGCAATGATGAATTCAGAAATCGGCTTCTGTCGCAGAGTTCTTCAAGTGTTTGAAGATAACGATATTTCTATTGAACATATGCCATCAGGAATTGATACTATGACGGTGTTTGTACATCAATCAGATTTCGAAGAAAAGGAACAGAAAGTTATTGCAGGTATTCATCAAGCAGTGCAACCAGATACCGTGGAATTGGAATCTGATTTGGCACTTATCGCCATCGTAGGTCGTGGCATGAAAGCGAAACGTGGTACATCTGGACGCGTATTCTCGGCCCTTGCACACGCTCATGTAAATGTTAAAATGATTGACCAAGGTTCCAGCGAATTAAATATTGTTGTAGGTGTAAGAAATCACGATTTTGAAAACGCAATTCGTGCATTGTATGACATTTTTGTAACTACAAGAATTTAATGTATGAGGTACACAATGGAAAAGAAGTTTTATTGGAAAGATAAAAAGATATGGATTATTGCGAGTGGTGCGTTATTATTTGTATCTCTTCTTTCAATTGTACTTATTTTAATATTTGGTAATGCGGACAAAGAATTAGTTGATAATAAAAAAGAACAGAACAAACCATCTACAGACATAACAACTGATAAAAATGAGTCTGATGATAACGAGGCACCGAACGTTGAAACGCAGGTTCAACCGGAAAACAAAACCTATAAAATTATTTATGCTTCAAATTTGAATAAGCATAGTGTGGCAGCATGCGAACGTCTAAAATCCTATTTGGAAGGAAATCTTGCAATGCAATCCGACACAGATACTCGTGAATCAGGAACTTATGAGATTCTTGTAGGAAATACGAATCGTTCGGAGTCTCAAGCGGTACACAACAGTTTAGGCGAGCATGATTATCAAGTGAAAGTGCAAGGGGAAAAATTGATTATTGCAGGTGGAAATGACGCAGCGATAGTGAATGCTATTAAGACATTGATGCAAAAAGAAAATAAATCAGTAGAATCTCTTGTAAGTAAGAATATCAGTTTTTCATATGATGGGCCAAATACAAGACAAGATTATCTTGCGGATCAATCGAAATTCCTTTGTAATTGGGCTTTGGATTTTGATGTACCTGGTTGGATGACGAATCCAAAAGAAAAAGAGGCTGCTTTAAATAAGCCGGGTAGTCGTATGATGTCGGCATTTCACAGATGTGAATTTACTTATTATACGGAAAATACGTTGGAGGCAGTCATAAGCGCTATCAAAATGGGTGCAGATTTTATAGAAGTTGATGTGCGTGTCACGAAAGACGGTGTACCGATACTCCTTCATGATGCATCTCTTTCGGGTCACACAGATGCAGCATTCAAATGTGGAAAGAATGGATTGCCAAGAAGTTTGAATGTTAGTGATTGGACTTATGCCCAAATAAAGCAACTGCGCGTAAGATATGACGGCACCGACACAAACTATATCATTCCTACATTAGAAGAGGTAATAAAAGTTTGTAAAGGTAAAGTTAAAATTTGGTTGGACAAACCGGAAGAATGGGATTGGGATACCCATATTTATCCGCTTGTCAAGAAACACGCCGCATGGGATACTTGTGTGCTACCATTTAGTATGAGTCTTGATAAACAGAAAGAGATTACAGCAACAGTTGTCCGAGATGGAAACGGTGCCAAAATATATTCCTTTGTTGATTGGCCGACAAATCCGGCGCCATATGATGAAACAGGAATTTATGCGATTGGTTTCTGGAATTACTTGGTAAAAGATGATAACTTCATAAATCATTTTAAAGATGACCTAGTAAAGGCAAAAGGGAAAATGTCCATTGTTACGATGAATCAGTCTATGGAAGGCGGAAATGAAACCCCAGAGCAGTGGAATCGCATGCATAGTGTCGGTGTCAATATCGTCTTGGCAGATAATGGTTTGGAATTGCAAAAGTATATTGCACAGACATTTAAAGCGGTAGCGTATTAAAAGGAGTACAAATGAAAACTTTTATAAAAGAACATTTTAAATTCGTGCTAGCTGTAACAGCAGTAGTTGTGTGTACGGTAGGACTTATTGGAACCAATGAATTATTAGCGCAAATTTTACCGGATATTAATCAAGTGGCATTAGTGTCATTCAAAAGCAACGAAACTACGTGTGCATATACAGGTCAAGAAATCAAACCGTCTATTACAGAAATTACTTTTGAAGATGAAGATGGCAAGAGTATAACCAAGACACAAAAAGATATTTTTGTTCAGAAATATATCAACAATATTGAATGTGGTTATGCTAACGTAGAAGTTTCAGTTAAGGGATTTCATGGCACAAGAGTATTACAAAAAGTTTTCAAAATACAACCTGCACAAGTACAAGGAGTAGTTGTGGCGCAACCATCTCGTCAGGAAATTGATGTCACATGGCAGGATATAGTCGGGGCAGACAGCTATTGCGTTTATCGCTGTGATGATGGGGGCGTAAATTATCAACTAGTGCATGAAACAAAGCAAGGTGAGACTTTATTATTTCGTGACGTAAATGTGCAATTAAATGCAACATATATGTACTATGTAACTGCGAAGATTGTAGTGAATGATGAAAGTTTCGAGAGTCTGCCTTCAGAACCAGTAACACAATACACGCCACTGGCAACGCCAGTAATAAAATCACTGAAAAACCTTTCTTATAACACAAACCAGTTGCAATGGGAAAAAGTGGATGGAGCAGTAGGATATCAAATTTTCAGAAAAGAAGCTGAAAAAGGTGAATATCAATGTATTGCGGAGATCATGGATGGAAACAGAACTATTTACAAGGATGATACTTGTGAGTGTGGGGTTCCGTATTCTTATTATGTAAAAGCAATTCAATTGGTAAATGCGGAAAATATTTATGGAGAAGCATCTGAAATAAAGTCTGTTACCACCTTGCCGAACTATGTGCGATTAAGCGGCGCTACTACAAATGATGATAGGACAGTGATGTTGAGCTGGGACGTTTCTGATGGCGCAGATGGATATGAAATATACCGCAGTAAAAATTCCACGAAGAATTATCAGTTAATTCAGACTTTTGATAGAACGGATGAAACAAGTTGGTCAGAAACTAACCTTGAGAAGAAGTCGGTATATTATTATAAAATCAGGCCGTTTCTTGAAATAGAAGGCAAGAAAGTATATGGTTCCTATTCCAATGTTTATGAAAAAGAAGTAACGATTGTTTATAGTGTGGAAGGTATCCCGGACGAGCTTGCACAATTGACAAAATATACTACAGGAAAGACTAAAGTGCAGTATGTTTGGGGAGGCGCGTCTCTGTCTGGCTGGGATTGTAGTGGCTTCACACAATGGGTATTTCAAAATCATTTTGGAATTGCTCTGGGAAGAACAGCAGCAGAGCAGGCAAGACAAGGAAAGGCAATTAGCAAGAATGATCCGAGTTTATGGAAACCAGGTGATTTGCTTATATATACAGAAGGAGCCGGTCCTAGCCATGTAGCTATTTATTTAGGAAATGGCCAATTAATACATGCTTTAAGCACAAAATATGATACTTTAATCCAAGATGTGAGCTTTTACGAAAGCTGGGATAGAGCTACTTCCTTAATGGGAGTTAGACGAATTTTTAATTAAAATTTTTGTTGACGAACCTCACTATGCGTGATATAATACTTGAGTATGCCGCACAGTGAGGTTTACAAGTTTATATGAAAATATACATATAACACCACAACTGGCGAGTAATGATAATAGGAGGTGCCATATGTACGCAATTATAGCAACAGGTGGTAAACAGTACAAAGTAGCCGAAGGCGATATCATTAAAGTAGAAAAACTTGGTGTAGAAGCTGGAGAAACTTTTACATTTGACCAAGTACTTGCAGTTAGCGATTCTGAATTAAAAGTTGGTAATCCAACAGTAGAAGGCGCAACAGTTACAGCTTCTGTAATTGGCGATGGAAAAGCGAAAAAAGTAATCGTTTACAAGTATAAGAGAAAAACTGGATACCATAAGAAAAACGGTCACAGACAACAATACACAGCTGTTAAGATTGAAAAAATCAACGCTTAATTTGATGTTATGACAAAGGTAACCATTTACAAGAATGTAAAAAATGAATGTGTTGGATTTCAAGTGTTCGGACATGCCGGATATGCGGAAGAAGGCGAAGACATCGTTTGTGCGGCGATTTCAGTATTAACTATTAATACAATCAATGCAATTGATACATTTACAGATGTTTCGGTTTCTTTGGAAACGGATGAAGAACAAGGATTGATTAGATACAAAGTATTAGACAAACCTACAAAAGAAACAACACTGTTGTTAGAAACTATGTGCTTGGGATTAAGCAATATGGTTGAAGACGAAAACTACGCAGAATATATCGATTTAAAATTTGAGGAGGTGTAACAACCATGATGAAATTAAACCTTCAATTTTTCGCTCATAAAAAGGGAGTTGGTTCTACAAAGAACGGTAGAGACTCTGAATCTAAAAGATTAGGTGCGAAAAGAGCTGACGGACAATTTGTAAAAGCTGGAAATATTCTTTACAGACAACGTGGAACTAAAATTCACCCAGGTACTAACGTAGGACGTGGCGGTGATGATACATTATTTGCTTTAGTTGACGGTGTAGTAAGATTCGAAAGAAAAGGAAGAGACAAGAAACAAGTTTCTATCTATCCAGTAGCTGAATAAGCATCAAAATTGGCTTCAAATCATTAGGTTTGAAGCCTTGTTTTTTGTTACAGACTTATATATACTATTTATATATCAGAAAAGTAGGTGAGAGGTATGTTTGCAGATAGAGCTAAAATCTATATTCGTTCAGGAAAAGGTGGCGATGGTCATGTGAGTTTCCGTCGTGAATTATATGTGCCAAACGGAGGCCCGGATGGTGGAGACGGCGGAAGAGGAGGAGATGTTATCTTCGAAGTGGACGAAGGATTGAACACATTAGTTGATTATAGACACGTAAGAAAATATGTTGCAAAAGACGGTGAGCAGGGTGGTAAAAGAAAATGCCATGGTGCGGATGCAGATGACATTATTTTACGCGTACCGGAAGGAACGGTTATTAAAGAAGCTGAAACTGGGAAAGTAATTGCAGATATGTCAGGTGACAATCGTAGACAGATTATATTAAAAGGCGGAAAAGGTGGGCTTGGCAATCAGCATTTTGCCACATCTACCATGCAAATTCCGAAATATGCCCAACCGGGACAACCGGCTCAAGAATTAAATATTTTACTGGAATTGAAAGTAATCGCAGATGTAGGACTTGTAGGATTCCCAAATGTAGGGAAGTCTACATTATTATCGCGTGTCACAAATGCAAATCCAAAGATTGCAAACTATCATTTTACAACACTGAATCCGAACTTGGGTGTGGTTGATTTAGAAGGAAGCGAAGGTTTTGTAATTGCAGATATACCTGGATTAATCGAAGGTGCATCTCAAGGTGTTGGCCTTGGACATGAGTTTTTACGTCATATAGAACGTACCAAAATGATGATTCATGTGGTGGATGCAGCTTCTTCAGAAGGAAGAGATCCAATTGATGATATTTACAAAATCAACGCAGAATTAAAGGCATATAATGAAGGAATTGCAATGCGACCACAAGTTATTGCAGCAAATAAAACGGATTTGATTTATACGGAAGATGAAGATCCAGTAGAAAAGATTCGAGCTGAATTTGAACCGCAAGGTATCAAAGTATTCCCAATATCCGGTGTGTCAGGTGAGGGAATTAAAGAATTACTTTACTATGTCAACGAACAATTAAAAACATTAGATTCTAAACCGATTGTTTTCGAGCAGGAGTACTTCCCGGAAGACGAATTAATCCATATTGATTTACCGTATACAGTGGAAATCGAAGATGGAATGTATGTTGTAGAGGGACCTAAAATCGAAAAAATGCTCGGTTATACAAATCTGGATTCCGAGAAGGGATTTGCTTTCTTTAACAAATTCTTGAAAGATTCCGGTATCTTGGAGGAATTAGAGGCAAAGGGAATTCAAGAAGGCGACACTGTTCGTATGTACGGTCTTCAGTTTGATTATTACAAATAGAAAAGGAGAAACAAAGATGACTTCAAAGCAAAGAGCTTATTTAAAAAGTTTGGCCATGGTAATGGACCCTATTTTTCAAATTGGAAAATCAAGTTTAACACCAGAGTTCACTCAAGCAATTAACGAAGCCTTGGAAGCACGTGAGTTGATTAAAATTAATGTATTACAAAATTGTGTAGACGATCCAAAAGAAATTGCTGTTACGCTTGCAGAACGTACACGTTCACAAGTGGTACAAGTAATTGGGAAAAAGATTGTTTTATATAAAGAAGGAAAAGACGATAAAAAGAAGATTGTATTGCCATAATATAATTGAGGTGATTTTATGAAAATCGGAATTATGGGTGGTACTTTTGACCCAATTCATAACGGACATCTAATGTTAGGGAAATATGCGAAAGAGTTATATGGGCTGGCTAAAATATGGTATATGCCAAATGGAAATCCGCCTCATAAAAGCGATGACAGCATTGAAACGATGACACAACACAGGGTAGAGATGGTCCGTCTCGCTATAGAAGAGGAAGAAGGTTTCGCTTTACAATTATACGAAGTGAATCGAAAAGACGTAAATTATTCCTATATGACTATGGAATACTTTTGTAAAGAGTATCCGCAACATGAATTTTATTTTATTGTCGGAGCAGATTCCTTATTTAATATTGATAAGTGGAAATCTCCGGAACGCCTACTAAAAACTTGTATTATACTCGCAGCATATCGGGACGGAAAAACAACCGATGAAATGCAAAATCAAATTCGGTATCTAAACGAAAAATATGATGCCGATGTAAGGTTGTTAAATACACCCGATGTTGATATTTCATCTAGCGAAATTAAAAGTCGTATAAAAGAGAAAAAGTCTATTCAAGATTTAATTCCGGCGAAGGTTTATTCATACATTAAGGAACATGATTTGTTTAAGGGTGATCTGGTATGAAACAGCATGATATAAAGTTAATACAAGAAGATTTAAAAAGCAGTCTTACCCAAAAGCGATATACACATACAGAAGGGGTAATAGAGACGGCAGTAAAATTAGCTAAACACTATGGAGAAGACCAAGATAAAGCATATTTAGCTGCTTTATTACATGACTCGGCAAAGCCTATATCTACCGATTTGGGACATGCTAAAAAAGGAGCTGAATTGGCAAGAGAACAATATGGGATAGACGATTCTTATATTATAAATGCTATTAGTTATCATACAACAGGCCGTCCAAATATGACGTTGTTGGATAAGATTATTTTTGTGGCTGATTATATTGAACCAAACCGTCAAGTAGCGCCGAATTTGGACGTTTTAAGACAATTAGCGTTTGAGGACCTAGACGAATGTCTTCGACGCATTTTAAAGGCTACCTTGGCATATTTACAAAGTAATAATGTAGATATTGACCCGATGACAGAACAAACCTATCAGTATTATTTAAAAATGGAACAGAAGAAGGAGTAGTATTATGGAACAATCAAGGGAAATGGCAAAACTTGCTTATCAAGCATTAGATGAAAAAATGGGAGAGGATATCAAAGTTATTGATATTTCTGGAATTTCCGTTCTCGCCGACTATTTTATAATTGCAAATGGTAATAATGACAGTCAGGTAAGAGCTTTGGTTGAAAATGTAGAAGAGATGTTAAGCAAAGAAGGCTTTGAACCAAAACAACGTGAGGGATATGGTCTTGGAAGTTGGGTGCTTTTAGACTTTGGAAATATTATTGTACATGTCTTTGATAAAGAAAACCGACTCTTTTATGATTTAGAACGAATCTGGAGAGACGGAAAATATATTGATGTAGATGATTTATAATAAAAAAGGAAGTTATAACAATTTGTTTTGTATAACTTCCTTTTGTTTTGTTATATGATTTTACAAGAAACGGAACACGCCGATTACTTTACCGAGAATTTCGCAATTCATTACAATAATTGGATCCATATCATCATTTTCAGGCTGAAGACGATAATAGCCTTCTTCCTTATAAAATGTCTTTACGGTTGCGCTGTCTTCAACAAGAGCAACAACAATCTCTCCGTTAGAAGCAGTCTGACGTTTTTCTACTAAAACATAGTCGCCATCATAAATCCCCACATTAATCATGCTTTCGCCTCTTACTGTCAACATAAAGGTATCATTATTTGGCATAAATTCCATTGGAATAGGGAAGTAGTTCGTGATGTTTTGCTCTGCCAATATTGGTTCTCCTGCAGCAACATGACCAACCATAGGAACATTTACCATTTCACGTCTTGTTAAGTTGAATGTATCATCAATAATTTCAATTGCGCGTGGTTTTGTTGGGTCACGTCTAATATATCCGTTTTTCTCTAAAGATTCCAAGTGTGCATGGACGGAAGAAGTAGAGCGTAAGTTAACTGCTTCACAAATTTCACGTACAGCCGGTGGATAACCGATTCTTAAAATTTCTGATTTTATGTATTCAAGAATTTCTAATTGTTTCTTACTAATTTTACCTTGTGCCATGATGAGACCTCCTAAAATCTTATCTATATATGTATAGTAACACATAAAAAACAAAAAAGCAAACAAATGTTTAGAAAATATGTTCGATTTTTGTGTTGACAAACATTTGTTCGTGTGTTAAAGTAAAAACATGAACAGAACAACTGTTCGGAACGAGTGTTTGGATGACAATTATAATGGAGGATAAATATATGACCACACAAGAGAAAAGAGAACGGTTAAGAGCAAAACGAAAAAAACAGGTTGCAAAGCAGAAGATGATGTTATTGTTGGCAATTACGTTGGTAATCACCATTGGAAGTATCGCATATGGAACTATATTTTCAACAGCAAAGGATCCGGCAACAGATATACCACAATATAAGTATTATAAAAGTATTACAATCGAACAAGGGGATTCTCTCTGGAGTATTGCTAATGAGTATCGTACAGACGCATATAAATCAGCACAAGAATACATCGATGAAGTGAAACAGATTAATGGATTATCATCAGAGACTATCCATGAAGGACAACATTTATTGATAGTATATTATGATACAGAGATACGTTAAAGGTGTGAAATATGCTCATTCCAAGGTTGCAATAGTAGGTCGTGCCGCTGTTGTAACCTTTTCTCCCTGCAATACATCTATACGACAAATACCGATTTTTCCAAAAGATGTAGACAAAATCCAAGATATAAGTTATACTATATATAATATATCAGAAAGGAACCACTCTCATGGCCAAAGATATTAAAACCTATCACGAACAAGTTTATATTGATAATACACTTCGTTTGCGAGAAATTCTTTCCACGTTGCCTTCGTTTGTCAGGGATTACTTCCGCGCGATCGAACCTGCAACATCATCAAAAACGCGAATATCTTATGCTTACGATTTGCGCGTTTTTTTTAACTTCTTGATCGATAATAATCCTGTATTTCGTGATTATACAACTGCCCAGTTCACTTTACGTGATTTAGAACGCATTGAGGCGATTGATATTGAAGAATATCTGGATTATTTAAAGGTATATAAAACTGCTGATGATAAACAGATTACGAACACAGAACGCGGTTTGGCGCGAAAGTTTTCCGCGTTGTGCAGTCTTTACAGATATCTTTATAAACACAAAAATATCACTCAAAATCCAACTGAATTTGTGGACAAACCAAAGATCCACGACAAAGCCATTATTCGATTGGATGTGGATGAGGTTGTTATGCTTCTCGATTATGTGGAATCTTGTGGCAATCAATTATCCGGTCAGAAAAAGGTTTATTATGAGAAAACAAAGATTCGTGATCTGGCAATTTTGACATTATTATTAGGCACCGGCATCCGTGTTTCAGAATGTGTTGGTTTAGATATTAATGATGTGGATTTTAAAAACAACGGAATTACCGTTACGCGAAAAGGCGGAAATCAAATGGTTGTATATTTTGGTGATGAAGTTCGTGATGCTTTGGAACTGTATTTAGAGACTTCCAGAGCTGCCACTACTCCCCTGCCCGAACATGAAAACGCACTCTTTTTATCTACACAGCGTAAACGCATGGGCGTACAAGCCGTAGAAAATATGGTAAAAAAATATGCCCGACAAGTCACACCGAACAAAAAAATCACGCCACATAAGCTTCGAAGCACGTATGGTACTAATTTATATAAAGAAACAGGTGATATTTATCTTGTTGCTGACGTATTAGGCCACAAAGACGTAAATACCACAAGAAAGCATTATGCTGCGATAGATGAAGACCGACGCAGAAAGGCCGCATCTGCAGTCAAATTAAGGGAATCATAGTTAGTGTTTTTCAATATATGTACGTCGAAAAATGCGAAGTAATCCTATGAAATTACGCTTGATTAAGTTCCAATTGTATGGTTCAAAATATTGAGCGTCCAAATCTTTACAAACCATATATTCTTTCAAATCACCTTCATAGAAGTTGTATGGTGCTAATATAGTTAAGAAATCATCGGGTTTGTATTGATGAAGCGGTTTTTTTAGTTCCAAACCGATTTTTTGGAGTATATATGCGGCAAATTCCGTACAATTAAAGGTTTTATACACAGAAAAACCATGTGTGATCGGATAAGTCATCACTGAAAATAAATTATACATATACTCATTATCACCCATAATCTCATTCATATAAGCACGAATTTCGTCATATTTTTCCGTAGATACAGGTATTTTAAATACCACTACGGGTATGGCGAAATTTTTATTTAGAAGATAACGGTCTAATGTTTCGCGTACTAGACGCCCAAGAAAAATAGATCTATGTTGAGGCCTTGAAAATGCGTATAATTTTTCAAAATTTTCATCTAATGCAACAGATGAATGATTGTATTGAACTTTTCCTAATGCGCGAATACAACGGGCGAAGTTAGTTTGTGTACGGGAAATCAAAACATAAATATTGGTCTGATTCATAGACTTTATCCTTTCTGGTACTTTTTACAATTGATCAGAATCTAATATTACGGTAAACGGACCGTCATTTATTAAGGCAACTTTCATATCTGCACCAAAACTTCCGGTTTCTACAATAGATACTTGTTCCTTACATCGTTTAATAATGTATTCATATAACTTTTCTGCTAAATCAGGAGAACCGGAATCGGTAAAGCTTGGCCTGTTTCCCTTCTTACAATTCGCATATAGAGTAAATTGAGATACCAATAATAGTTGACCATTGACATCAGCTAAAGCCAAATTCGTTTTTCCGTTTTCATCTTCAAAAATACGGAGACCAATTAATTTTTTTATCAATTTGTCAGCAATCTCCTTCGTGTCATTTTGACCAACTCCGATGAATACCAGAAATCCTTTTTCTATTTGACCGATGATTTCTTTATCAACTGTCACAGAAGCTTCTAAAACGCGCTGAATTACAAATTTCATAACAATATTAATTCTCCTTGGCTTTCTTTAATAATTTGAAAATAACGGCTAATACAAGCCAAATAACACATGCAGCCACGAATGCAGCAAGAAATATGTTGTGGTTTGGTATAAATGAGTGTGTTCCATCATCATTTACAATTGTTTCTGCATTTTTAAGCACTTTAGCACCAATCCAAGGTCCTACAATTCCGGGAATTAATACTTGTCCGACGATTCGAAGCCCCTGGAACATGCCCGCGCGATTTTCCGGTGTATAATCACGAATCATAGCTCCAAAAACCGCCATTCCCATTAAGTACCCGCTCATCATAAATAGAGATCCGAAAAATACCAACCAAGTAGTTTGGAAAAAATACAAAAGAACGTATCCTAGCATCAAAATGCCGATAGCTGGCATAACAGCCACCTTAAATCGAAAACGATCATATATTCTGCCATAAAACGCGGTGGCTATGGCAGCTAAAATTACTGCCGGTGCCATGATTAAGACGTAATTGTCCATGCCTAATGAAACATTATAATATAGTATTAAATACGGCATAAAAATCTGAATGGAAATACAGAATGTCGCAAATGCGATTAAAATTATGTAAAAGAGTTTGTTCTGCTTCATCACAGAAGGTTTGAACCCATAAAAAATATTTCCAAAATAGTTTTGATTATTTGTAGTGTCTACCGGAACGTCTTTGATTAGCAAAATTCCAAGAAGACCTAGAACAAATACAACAATACCAATGATCTGATAAATGGTTGTCCAACTCTCTGCCTTGTTTAGGTCAAAACTCATAAATCCGCCAAATACTACCAAAATAGCGACCAACGGCATCATGGAATTGATTCCCTCTGCTGCTCCCCTATTTGTATCGTCTGTGACATCAGTGAGCCAAGCATTAAAACAAGCGTCATTTGCAGCAGAGCCAAAGAATGTCATAACACAATCCATAATAATAACTAATGAGACACCCACGGAAGCTGCTGATACCGTCATCGGAAATAATTTATTGATCACATCAATTCGTATCAGTGAAAAACTCCAAATTGAAATACCCCATAATATGTAACCGCTACAAATAAATAATTTACGTTTACCAATCTTATCAGACAATGCACCTATTAGAATGGTGGTTACTGTAGCTGCAATGGCGCTGGCAGATACCATCATAGAGATTTGTTCTGCACTGGCATGAAACATTTTGTATATAAATACGTTGAAGTACATGTTTTCAACTACCCATGCAACTTGACCTATTAAACTGAAAATGGTAAGTGCTATCCAAAATTTTGAAGACAGTTTTGTTCTGTTCATAATAGTACTCCTTCGACACTTTTTTCTTATTTTATCATATCCTATGCATGTGCTCAACTTATTCTTACTTGTATTTTCCACGAAAATAAGATACTATAAGCAAAGAATACAGAAAGGATTACATACATGAAATTACAACAATTGTTAAGTTATACACGTAAAGCTGTGGACGATTATCAAATGATTGACGAAGGTGATCATATCGCAATAGGAATTTCCGGAGGAAAAGATAGTTTAACGCTTCTTTATGCTTTACACGGTTTAAAACGCTTCTATCCAAAGAAATTCACAATCAGTGCTATTACAATTGACCTGGGATATGAAAAGTTCGACACAGAGCCTTTACGCGCTCTCTGCGAGGAATTAGAAGTTCCATATACAGTAGTAAAAACAGACATTGCAAAAATTTTATTTGAAGAACGTCAAGAAACCAACCCTTGCTCCCTGTGTGCAAAAATGCGCAAAGGCGCGCTTAATGACGCTGTGAAGGAAATGGGCTGCAATAAAGTAGCTTACGCTCATCATAAGGACGACATTATTGAAACAATGTTGCTCTCTCTTATATTTGAGGGACGCTTTCATTCTTTCTCGCCAAAGACCTATTTGGACCGTATGGATTTAACTGTAATCCGACCTATGATGTATGTAGATGAAATGGACGTAATCGGCTTTCAACATAAATATAATTTACCGGTTGCAAAAAGTAGATGTCCAATAGATGGGCTTACAAAACGTGAATATGCCAAAGATTTAGTGAAACAGTTAAACTCGGAACATCCAGGAGCGAGAAATCGTATGTTTACTGCAATATTAAACGGTAAGATCCAAGGTTGGCCGGAAATATAATAAAAAATGGTATCAGGAAAACTCCCGATACCATTTTTTTGTATTAAAGTCTTACTTTTTCAATTTTATTTTTCAAATTAACATAGTCGATAATCGCCTTTGCGGTTCCACCGATACCTAGCTTTGCGCTATTGACACATAAATCATATCCCTGTGCTTCGCCCCAAGTTTTGTTTGTATAATAGTTATAATAACTTGCACGTTTTTTGTCAGTCTTAATAATGATATCTTTTGCTTTTGCATCAGTTAAATCATAAATTCTGGCAACACGACGGATTCGCGCTTCTAAATCTGCATAAACAAAGACATTTACTACATTGTCATAATCTTCTAATGCATAATCCGCACAACGACCAACCATAACACATGGTCCTTCATCCGCAATTTTTTTAATTGCATCAAACTGTGCCAAGAAAAGCTTGTGATTAATTGGCATATCAGAATAATTACTTGCTGAATAGCCTAATGAATATGTATCCATTACCAAAGAATAAAGGAAACTGCTAGTAGGTTTTTCGTCATGTGTTTCAAATAATTCTTCACACAACCCACTTTCCTTTGCAGCACGTTTCATCATTTCTTTGTCATATAATTTAATTCCTAAATCGTGTGCAATCGTTGCACCAATCTCATGTCCGCCACTTCCATATTGTCTTCCAATAGTGATAATTGTTTTATTATTTGTCATATAATCACGCCCCTTAATACTTGTATATAAGTATTATACAGTAAATTATTTGAATTGTATATTATTTTCTAATTTTTTAATCAATTCTTTAAAATATTCTGGTAAAGGTGCGTCTATTTCTAGATGCTCTCCGGTTCTAGGGTGTGTGATACCAATGGTTTTTGCATGTAAAGTCTGCCCTTGCAATTTAGAAGATGTTTTTTGTGGACCATAAACGGCATCTCCTAATAATGGGTGATGAATACTCGCCATATGAACTCGTATTTGATGAGTACGTCCCGTTTCTAATTGACATTCAACATAAGTATGGTTTTGAAAACGCTGCAGTACCTTATAATGTGTCACAGCTTCCTTTCCATTTTGATGATTGATACTCATCTTCTTTCGTTCTACTGGATGTCTCCCAATAGGTGCGTCTATCGTACCTTCATCCTCTTTTAATACACCGTGAACAATTGCATGATAAATTCGGTGAATGGAATGCACCTTTAACTGTTCTGCAATGTGATTGTGAGTATAGTCATTTTTGCACACAATTAAAGAACCGGTTGTATCCATATCAATGCGATGTACGATGCCCGGACGCATTACACCATTGATTCCCGACAAATCCTCTTTACAATAATACATAAGTGCATTTACCAAGGTTCCAGAATAATGGCCGGCAGAAGGATGCACAACCATACCTTTTGGTTTGTTTACAATGAGTAAATCCTTGTCTTCATAAAGGATATCCAAAGGTATATTTTCAGCCAAAATATCTGGTTCTTTCAGTTCTGGCTCTTCTAATGAAAGAAAATCTCCTGCCCCAATTTTATAATTTGCCTTTTGTGGTACTTGATTTACCATCACTTGACCTTCTTTTATTAATTTTTGAATGTAAGATCTGGATAAATCCGGCATTGTTTCTGCAAGGAATTTATCAATACGAATCCCAGACTGTTCTTCATCAATCACAAATGTTATAGACATTAACTATACCGTTTTTTTACCTTTCTTAAATAAAAATAGTTTAAAAATCACATCAAAATCTTCGTCTTTGTAATAAAAAAGGAACAAAATAATGAGTGCAAATGTGGCAACGGTTGCATAAATATCTGCTACGTTAAAAATTGGAAAATCTATCAGTTTAAAATAGAAAAAGTCTACCACGTATTGTTGGCGAATTCTATCTATCATATTGCCGATAGCTCCAGCCACAATGGCTAAAAGAGAAATTCGCAGAAGCAAATAATGCTTTTTCTGTGGTAAACGAATATAGATATATGCAATTAGCAATAAAGTAATGCTTGTGACAATCAGAAAAAATAATTGTTGATTCTGAAATAATCCAAAGGCTGCTCCCCTGTTTTCGAGATAATGCAATTCAAAAACACCATCAATCAGTACAACAGGATGGTCAATCAAATGTGTAGTTGCAAGATATTTTGTGTATTGATCAAAAGCAACACCAATTGCTATTGCTAATAAACTAATCACATAAAACATGAAAAATCTCCTTTTTGTTATATATACAAGTGGATAGTTACATAAAATCGCCCTTTTTTGGTCTGCGAAATGGTTTTTTTGTATTGGAAACGTCCTAATCCGCGAACTGAAACAATATCATCTTCTTTGATTTGATATCCATTAGAAGTAATGAGCTTTCCATTGACAAATACTTTTCCGCCTTCAATATAAGCAACCAGTTTACTTCTTGAAGAACCAAAGGCCAGTGCTAAAAGACTATCTAATCGTAGCGAAGATACGGTCCCTTTTATTTCTTTTGTTTCCGCTTGGTAAGAAATCTCTTCAAAATTTATTTCCGTGACCACCACTGATGTATGTCTTATACGGGTTAACTCATCGCTTAAAAAATCTTTCAGAGTTTTATGTGCAAATAATATTGCGTAGCCATCTTTTACTAATATGTCTCCTAATTTTGAACGTTCTATTCCTAGGTTTAAAATGGAACCCAAATAATCTCTGTGGCTCAAAGGTTCACTAAACTTCTTTTGGAGTGGTTCAATTTTTAATGCGCATATAGGATAGTTTTTTTCATAACAAAGAGCATCAGGTAGAAATGCAACCATCTGACGCTCTGATAAATCATATCCACCAAAAGTCTCATAGCAAGTATCTAAATCTTGCTTCGGTGTTATATGAAGAATATTTAATTCATTCAAATTCAAAAAATCTGAATATGTAATAATTCCTCGTTGATAAGCAATTCTTGAAAGCTCAATCAATCTTTTTTGTAATAACTGTTCCTCTTTTACCATAAACTCAATTAATACGAAGTTCTGATGGATGGTACATCAAAAGATGTATTCAACAAATCTTGCAAATCACCAGAAATATCTACGTTTGTAGGTGTTACCAAAAAGATATAATTGGAAATTTTTTGTAAGTTTCCGTTAATAGCAAAAGTAGCGCCTGATGTAAAGTCAATGATTCTTTGCGCGATTTCAAGGTCCAATCCTTCTAAATTCAAAATCACTGTACGGCCACTTAATAAAGTTTCTGAAATTTCTCTTGCGTCATCTACTTTAATTGGCTTAATTACGCAAACCTCCATGCCTGCTCCTCTTCGTACAGGCGGACGTATAGGCGTAACATTATTTCTATCAACGAAAGGTTCTTCCTCGATTTCGTCGTCATCATCATCACCAAACAAAAATTTTCTTGGTTTTTTAAATGGTTTCTTTGGTGGTTTTCTTTCTTCAAATTCCTCTTCTTCGCCGAAAAGATCATCCTCATATTCTTCTTCATCATCTAATTTCATAAATGATAAAAACTTGTCTAAAATACTCATAATTATCTCCTATTCTCCCCTATTTTGTATCTGTTTTCAAAAACATAATACTTAACATAAATATTATCAATGTTTTTCTCTGTGATGTCAACCAATTTTTAAAATACTACATCATTTTCCTTAATACTCTTACTATCTAACGCAATATGGTCATAATTAGAAAGTCCAAAACTGTTGCCTTCTTCTATGATGTAATACTCATCACTTTCACAAAGGATATGAATTTGTTTGAATACGGCATAACCCTTATTGATGGAATAGACTCCCTTTAGTGATTTTTTTTCTTTTAAAGGTAGAGTTTCATTGGACTCTGTCTTTAAAAGCACATCCCCCTTGTTAAATGCGTTTGGATCTAAATATACGAATTCATCTTCTTCAAAATAAACTGTCACTTGTAAAAACTCTGCAATCTTTTGTCCTTCCTCATTTGTAGTTTGTCTCATGACACCGTCATTGTTACTGTTAGCACCTTGCGTCACAAAAGATTTAGGTACGACATAAAAATCTTTTGTTGTTTCTGCAGATTTCGGAATTTTCAAACCTGATTCGTCTTCTAAAATCAACTCCACATCTAAATATCGTTCATTGATATAACGAATCATAGATTTATTAAAAGAAAGACAAAGTACCGGTTTTGTTTCCTGCTCTAAATACGATATATTTCCCCACAACTCCTCGTTATCTTTTTTAAAATTCACCTTAACCGTTGTTTTGTCTCCGAGAGCTGTTCTAGTATCTTCGGAGATTGGTATCAGCAATTTCCAATTATCCGATGTGATTATTTTATATACAGCTTGTCCGGCTTTGGTTTTTGTATTGCTAGTAAGCTCTTTCTTTTTATAATCAGATTTCTGGAGTTGCTTCATTGAAATTGTATCGCATGTCAGCTCTTCCATTCCATCTATAGAATATACGACAATGCCATCTTTTGGCGAAGTGTAAACTGTCAAATCAGAATATTCTTCACTGGATAAGATAGAATTCAACTGGTCAAATTTGCTAATGCTGGCAATAGAATTCAGAGAATTTTGCAAATCATTTTTCAGCTGATATGTCTCACCGAAAGAACTTTTCTGAAATTGATTATTATAGGATTGAATCTTTCGGATATTGGCACGATTTTCTTCCGCGGTCAACTTATGGTCAGAATTTGCATTGTCTTCAAAAACCAGCTTCTCATCTGTCACAGTGTAGACCTTTGTGCCTACACGCACTTTAGAGTTGTTTTCGGCATAGTAATTTGCATATCCTGTTGCGTCGCTATAGATCACAGTTTCATCTCGCAAAGCCAAGCCAGTGTAAGCGTTATCTTTCAGAATGGAGCCTTGTCGAACTTCATAAACACTGATACGCGGTGCCGTTATATACATTACGATTGTTGCCAATAAATAAATTAGAATAATACCAAAAATAATAGTTCCAATATTCAGTTGTCTTGATTTTGGATATTTTACGACCTTTGCATCTTCTTGATTTTCATTCATAATAAATCCAACGCTCTCCCATTTAAATAATTATACTTTTTCCCCTGGAAGTGATTTTCTCCCCTCATTTTTTGGACTAATTCATCCTGTAATTTCCACCAGCTTGTGTTCCAGTTGGAAAAATCAGCATCTTCTTCCGGAATTCTGCTAAACAAGCGTTCCACAATAGTATCCGGTGATAGATGTTCTAAAAATGCAATCACACGATTGATGTATTCTTCTTTTGAACATATTGATATTATACCATCTTTGTATTGCTTCGACAACTTAGTATTCTTGGCGATATACAAGGAATGTAATTTGACAATATCAATATGCAACGCTGATACAATTTTTGCCGTTTCAATTGCATCTCTCATAGTATCTTGTGGCAAGTTTAAAATAATATGACAGCATACTGTAAAATCATAAGCTTTCATACGCAGTACAGCATCTATAAATTCGGCCAATCCATGTCCGCGGTCAATAGCATCTAATGTATGATAATTGACAGTTTGTAATCCTAATTCAATGTTTATATCCACCCCATAATTTTCTTTGATGGATTTCAAAACTTCTAAATAAGAATCGCGAATGCAGTCCGGTCGTGTTGAAATAGAAATTTCTACTACATTCTCTTGGATTGCTGCCTCTGTTATATAGGCGCGAAATTGTTCTATTGGCATGAAAGTATTTGTATAATTTTGAAAATAAGCAATATATTTTTTAGCCTTATATTTCTTTTCAATTAATTCTTTGGTGAGATTCAATTGCTCTGACACGGAAATGGTGGCATCTGCCGCTTCAAAACCGGTCCCAACTTCTGCACAAAAACTACAACCTTTGCCATTCAAGCGATTGGGGCATGTAATAGGCAAATTGATTGGTAGTTTGTAA
This sequence comes from Faecalimonas sp., assembly GCA_045648005.1. GTDB lineage: Bacteria > Bacillota > Clostridia > Lachnospirales > Lachnospiraceae > Faecalimonas. The sequence continues at coordinate 34,589 of JAZRND010000044.1, forward strand.
ACTTTTTCACCATATTTTTCATACAAATATTCGGAATATTTACGATATAAATTTTCTTCTAACATAGATTATTTTCTTTCTTTTAGTATATTTTTTTATGAATTGCCCATACTCCTAGTAGATACTTAAAAATTAAGGAGGAAACATAAATGAAATGGTTGGATAACATCAGTTTGACCCTTGTAATTGTCGGTGCTCTTAACTGGCTCTTAATTGGTATTTTCCGTTTTGACCTTGTAGCTTTCCTACTGGGAAACATGACTCTTCTCTCCAGAATTGTTTATACTCTCGTAGGATTATGCGGTTTGTATTTGATCACTTTATATGGACGTATCAATGACAGAATGATGTAGTAGATATACGAGAAAAGGGTTCCCTGAAGAACCCTTTTTTATTTATTCTAATACTTTAATCTGGTATTGCAGCCCACAAAAAAGTCATGTTGTCATATAGATTACGGCTTGAAGTTGCACCCATGATCATAGATATGTATGGCGTGTCTTTAGAATCCTTTCCATATTGCATCAAACAATAGCCTGCTTCGTATGTAGTACCGGTTTTTCCGCCGATCATGGTGATACCGTTTGGAGTTTCCCTGACACCATTGATAAAGCGATTCGACTGATTCCAAGTCACTTCTCTTTGAGAGCCATCCTTTTGTGTAATCACTGTACTCCAATGCTTTGCTGAAATGATATCAACAAAACGTTCATCCTGAATACATGCATTCAACATCAAATATAAATCATAGGCTGTTGTGTAGTGTTCCTTATCATGATAACCATGCGGGTTCACAAAATGTGTATTTGTGGCTCCTAGTTTTTTGGCCTCCACATTCATTAGTTCTACAAACTCTTCTACACTTCCCGAAACTTGTTCTGCAATTGCAATTGCGCTGTCATTACCGGATGGAAGCATCAAGCCATACAATAAATCCTGTAAAGTCAGACGGTCACCTAATCTTAAACCTGCTGACGACGAATCGGACGGAACAGATACTGTGTTTTTGCTGACCGTGGCTGTTGATTCCAAGTCACCATATTTTAAAGCTACATAAGTGGTCATGATTTTTGTAGTACTTGCCGGATATAATTTGTCGTGCACTTTTTCTGAATACAAAACCTCATTGTCTTCGACATTAAAAAGTAATGCTCCATGGAATTTGTCGTGACGATAAAATTCTTCAAATTCTACTTCTTCATTTGTGACGCACAAATCGTCTGCAAACAAATTCGCTTGGTATATTGGCTTGTTATAGGTGGACGATTCGTATTTTTCCACCACATTACGAGAGCCTAATATGAGAAGGCATCCTGTAATTACAAGAAACAATATAGTAAAGCCACCGATCAATCGAAACTGTAATTGTCTTTTTCTATTTCTTTTTCTTTTTTTTCGAAACACTCGATTATTTCTATTTGTACATTTCACGCCAATCTAAATCTCCTCTATCAAGGGCCAATACTATTAATTCTGCGGTGGCTAAATTTGTAGCCATTGGAATGTTATAAACATCACATAAGCGTACCACATCATTCACATTTGGTTCATGTGGTTTCGGTTCCATTGGGTCGCGCAAAAATATCAAAGCATCCATGTCATTTTGCGCAATTTGGCTACCCAATTGCTGTGTTCCACCAAGAGGTCCTGCTAAATATTTGTGAATAGACAGATTTGTAACTTCTTCAATCAAACGTCCTGTTGTTCCTGTTGCAAACAAAGTATGTTTTGACAGTATACCTTCGTATGCTATACAGAAATTTTGCATTAATGTCTTTTTTGAATCATGAGCAATTAATCCGATATTCATTTATTCAGACTCCTTTAATATTTTTTAGGCTGTAGGCCAACATTTAAAACAAATCCAATTCCCATATAAAAACAAACAATGGAGGTCAGGCCGGCGCTTACAAACGGCAATGACAAGCCAGTGTTTGGTAGAATTCCTGTTGCCACACCCATATTGATAAAGCTTTGAAAGCCTATCAGCGCTGCCACCCCGCCGCAAATAATCTGCCCAGACAGACTTTGCGCCCTCATACCAATTATAATACATTGGATTATGATTAACAATAGTAAAAATACCACCAAACAGCATCCTACGAAACCAAGTTCTTCGCCAATAATTGCAAAAATAAAATCTGTTTCGGATTCTAATAAAAAGTTTCCGTTCTTTACGGACGTTGTAGTGTTATTGTTTAATCCTTTCCCTTTTAATTGTCCGGAACCAATTGCCATAATTGAATTTTGCTGTTGATATCCTGTATCAGAAGCATATTCTTCTGGATACAACCAAGCGAGAATACGCTCTTGCTGATAATCTTCCAAAAACGGTTGGTTAGGCATTACAGCAATGCTAAAAAAGATAACCACTGTTGGAATTGCTATAGCCAATACTGTGCCGATGAATTTATAGCTCAATCCACCCAAATACATGAGTACACAAAATACCGCTGTAATACAAATGGTATTAGACAAATTCGGTTGCGTTACAATCAAGTATAGCGATGGAACTATCAATAACACACATTTGATGATGGTTTTAGGGTCTTTCATTCGATATTCATGATTCATTAAAAATTTGGCAAAGAATAATATTAAAAATATTTTTGTCAAATCAGATGGCTGTAATGTGGTGAATTTTAAATCAATCCATCGCTGGGCACCATTATAATTTACGCCGAAAAATTTTACACATAGCAGCAAAAATATATTAAAACCATATATCACCCAATAAAAATTTAATATCCATTCAAAATCAATCACAGAAATCACAAGCATGGCAATAATTCCCAATATTACCCCGATAATTTGTTTCGATTGCGAGGACGGCGATGCACTGCCTACAGCGAGTATCCCTATAATTGAAAGAGCTAATACAGCTATGACAAGTATATAATTAAAATTCTTTAGTTGATACTTTTTTAAAAAATTCACGAATCTTCTCCTGTAAGTTTTATGTGAATGTAGGAATGAGTCAGTTTGACATCAAATTCCTCCGGAATCACTTCTATATATTTTGAAATTGTTTTGTACAATTCCATATGTATTTTATCAAAGGTATCTGGTGTACAATTTACGCGGTCTGAAACAAGTAATGATTTCAGTCTGTCTTTTGCAACAGAAACAGAGCAATTCTTTCTCTTCGTTTCAAATACGTTCATTATCAACACCTCCCTAATTATCCTTTGAATATTTTAGAGAGTTTCCCAAACAAACTCGTTTTTACATCTAAATTGAGAAAAGGAACTTCTTCCCCTATAAGGCGTTTGCAGATATTAAGATATGCTTTTCCCGAAAGAGCATTCATTTCAATCACGGTTTCGCCTTGGTTTGTTGCCACAACTACTTGCTCATCATCAGGAATAGCGCCTAGTAGGTCAATGGCCAAAATTTCAGTCACATCATCGATGGACATCATATCTCCTCTTTTCACCATGTCCATACGAATACGATTTATAACTAAATCTAATTTTTTCATTCCGCTTTTTTGTAGCAAGCCAATGATTCTGTCTGCATCTCGAATCGCGGAAACTTCAGGAGTTGTAACCACAATTGCACGCGTAGCACCTGCAATTGCATTTTGAAAACCTTGTTCAATACCTGCAGGACAATCTAATAAAACATAATCAAAATCTTCTGCTAATTCTTCTGTTAGCTTTCGTACCTGTTCCGGCGAAACGGCTGTTTTGTCTTTCGTTTGTGCGGAAGGAAGCAAATATAAATTCTCATAACGTTTATCCTTGATAAGCGCTTGTTTCATACGACAATTTCCTTCGATTACATCTACCAAATTGTAAACGATACGATTTTCAAGTCCCATGACAACATCGAGATTTCTCAATCCCAAATCTGTATCAATGACAACAACTTTTTTCCCTAATGTAGCAAGCCCTGCTCCAATATTTGCGGTTGTAGTAGTCTTGCCAACGCCTCCCTTTCCGGATGTGATTACTATCACTTCGCCCATGTTAAAAGTCCTCCTTTTTATGATGATTTCATGTAGGTTATTCTGGCGTTTGCTTTTGTATTTTAGCATTAGTCTGTGTGTGTTTCTGTTCCAAGTACCCCTGCACTACCCATAATGAGTTCTTCATCACTAGCCAAATTGTAATACTTTAGAACTACATCTCTTGCAATTTCTGTAGGATAACCAGAACTGTATCCGTTTGCAATACGAACACTTAAGGCGATTTCCGGTTGCGTGCTTGGTGCAAAACCTACAAATAGTACATGGTCTGCATGTGCATTACTTTGCTGCGCAGTTCCTGTTTTTCCTGCCATTGTAATGCCGCCGTTTCTAACACGTTGAAAACGTGTATCTCTGGCAACCATGTTTACCATGCCCTGATGTACAAGATTGTACGTATTGTCACTAACTTCTGTCACCGTGTTATAAAGTTTTGGTTTATACTCCTTTATGACTTTTTCGTTTTTATCCACAACTTTATTTAACAAGGTTAAGTCATAGACGGTTCCTTTGTTTGCAACACCTGCAATATATTTTGTCAATTGGCTGGTAGAATACACGTTGGTACCTTGTCCAATTGCGGAACGCACGGCATCTTCAGTACTGATGTTTGGTGTTCTTTCTGGTAGTTCTAATCCGGATGTTTCAGAAAGTCCAAACATAGTCGCATATTTTGATATATTTTGTAGTCCCTGGTTAGAGGAATAATTCTTCTTATCATTTAGTCCTAATCTAAAACCAACTTCATAAAAGAAGTTATTGCAAGAATGCGCGATGGCACCTACTACATCCAAGCTGCCATGACCACCTGGATGAATCCAACAGGTAGGGCTTGGTGTAATATTCTTATATGGACCTGCACAACCTATCATTGAGCCACCGGAAATGACACCTTCTGACAGACCGGCAATGCTAGTTAAAGGTTTAAATGTAGAACCTGGTGCAGTCAATTCTTGTGTTGCTTTATTGTAAAATGGCAATGATGTGTTGGCGTAAAGTTGGTTGTAGTAATTTACATCCATAGAATTTGCCAATCGGTTATTATCATATCCCGGATAAGAAACACAAACTAGTGTTTTTCCAGTTCCAGTTTCGGTCATTACGCAAGAACCTGTAGATGGTTCAACACCTAATTGTCCCGGCGTGATTTCTAATGATTCAATCTTGGCACGTATAAAGTTATAAGCACTGGCGCCACTTAACAACTGATTATATTGTGTTTGGTCATATTGAAGCACTTCCTGATCATATAGTAATATACAAATCATATTGCCAGAAAGTGTGCCGTCTTTGATCATATAGCGATACACTAACTTCTCAAAATTAAGGTCTGTCTTTAACTCATCGGCGATATAATTGAGAATACCTCGATATAACTCATTAGAATCCGAATACTCTTCTTTTGAACTGATGTAATCTTGAATTAAAGATGCATCAATCCAATTCTTTGAAATTGCATGTGTTAAATATTGATTTAAATTAATTGTTTCATTTTGCCATGCAGTATAAACGGAGTCCTTTGTATTAATGTCCGTTTTCTTCAGTATCCCTGCGTTTGGCAATAAAGTATCTGCAATATAATTCAAATATGCTTGCATTTCTTTTGGTGAATTTTTATATGTTGGCGACTTCGAAGACTCCATATTCTGCACAATTTTCGCAATAGAGCTCTCTAATCGATTATTATAAAGATTGTATACTTGTTTTTCCGTAGCAGTTGCATCTTCTTCTGCGAATTGAGATACATCCAATATTTCATTTCCGATGAAAGAATAATAAATATCGCCGATAGGAATAATGACATTTGCAGATTTACCATTTGGATCTCTTGTATAATCCAGCATTGGATACATTTTACGTAAAATGATACCGGCAAGTTTCTCTTCGATCAACTTGTATGCCGTAATCTGTAAATCCTTATCAATTGTCAAATACACGTCATTTCCTGCTTTCGGAGCGACTGTCTTTTCAGTGTCAATAACTTTTCCGACATTGTTTACATAGACAATTTCTTCCCCTTTTGTGCCCTGCAGGTATTCGTCCATCACCTGTTCAATCCCTGCTTTACCGACAATATCTGTAAGAGAATATTTCTTTTGTTGCTCTTTTGACAATTCATCGTATTCTTCCTGTGAAATTTTCCCAGTATATCCTAAAATGGCAGCAAAATATTGACTATCCGGATACTCTCGTAAAGACTCCTCTCCTATACTAATACCCTGAAGTTTATACATATTCTCCTTAATCGCAGCTACTGTTTCTTGACTGACATCAGAAGCAATGGTTGTTTCAATGTATTTCTGGAAACTATTCAAGTGCATACCATAACGTATAGTCACCAATTGTAAAACTCTTGCTTTATTATATGCAGATTGATTGATACCGAATCCATAATCACTTTTGCGCTTGTTGGCACACAAAAAATCCATAACTTCTTGTGCAGTAGAATTATCCAACTTATTTTTCTTCAATTCATCAATCGTTTTATAACCATAAACATCGGCGAGGAAACGTAAACGTCTTGTGCCTTCTGCATGTAGAAACTGATACTGCCCGTCTTTTCCTAATACAATCCCAAAATCATTTACTACTGTATCGCCGTTTTTTTCTACCATTTCTATCACAGTATTGATGGTTTCATTAATAAATTGATTCTTTTCTTCACGATTATCATAAGAGCCATTATCTTCAATCTGTACAGAATATGCCAAGCGATTTGTTGCCAGAATTTCGCCATCTCTATCGTAAATGTTTCCACGAGTACCTTGAATTACTTTTGCCTTTCGGATAGACAAGGTGTAATTTTCTAAATAATTTTCACCATTTACAATTTGAAGCACAAAAAGTTTTTGGAGCACAACAAAAGAAAGAATGCAAAATAATGCAATCAGTACATTTAATCTTGATTTAAATATGTTTGCCAAAAATTCTTTTATATTGTTAAACAAATTTACTTGCACTCCTTTGTTCTTCTAATTCCAGTTTACGATTAATAATACGTATTAGTTGATATACAAGCAAGGTGATTAAAATGGTGTATATCAATTCTGGTATGATAATAGTTTTTAAATAATAAAAATAACCAAAACGGCTCCGCATGATAAACATAAAAATGCATACTACGTGTCCGTATATAAAATCACTCGCCGCAATTAAAATCAGCGGTAATTTAATGTCATCATCATAGAAAATTCTTCTAAATAATCCGTTTGCATAGCCTAACAAGGTGAAAATAAGGGCATAAAAACCAATTAAATCATTAAACATAATATCGATCAGTAGGCCGGATATAAATCCAACTATCATACCCTCTTTTTTACCACGCATAAATCCAAAAGAAGAGGTGACGATAATAAGGAGATTCGGCGCCACTGAACCAAGTTTTAAGCCTTGAAACAAAGTGCATTGAAGCAGAAAGCAAACAAGGATAATACAAACCGTAACTATCTTTCGTTTCAAAATTATTCCTCCAATAAATCAGCCTTGGTTGTTGTAATTACTAACACTTCCTGTAAATGTTGAAAATCAACTGTTGGTGTCAGATAACCGGAGCGGGTCAGGTTATTGGCATCTGTGTGGACCTCGTTGATATAACCAATTAAAATACCAGGAAGGTATTTGCTACTAATGTGCGACGTTACTACCGGTTCTCCAGAAGGGATTTCCGTTTCATTATTTGGCAGTTGTTCGAAACGGATGCGGCCATTCTGCATAAGCTTCAGATCACCATTTACAATGCAAAGGTCGGAAGTAGAAAGGACTACTGCACTGACGTTACTGGAATCGTCTATAATGGAACGAACACGGGCCCAATTTGGTCCGACTTCTGTGACAATCCCCACTAACCCGGTTTTTGCCATGACATTCATATCAACTTTAATATTGTCATTAGAACCTTTATCAATGACGAAGGAACTAAACCAATTCCCTGTATCATTTGCTGTAACTCTTGCACCTACTTTTTTGTAATCCGCATACTGTTGGTCTAATGCATACAATTCTCTTAAACGGTCTAATTCATGCTTTTCTTGTTGCAATAAATTGTTTTTTACCGTCAGGTCGTCGATTTCTTTCTGTAAAGCTTGATTTTTTGCACGCATTTCCTTTAAAGTATCCATGTTTTGAGTTAAATCGCTCATCCATAATCCAATGGTATTGATTCCCTTTTGCATTGGCACAATGGTATAATTTGCAACAGTTCGCAATGGGCCGTTTATCTTATCTGTGATTAATGATAATCCCATTAACAATACACAAATAATACTTAAAATCAATAATACATATTTACTTGAAAACGAATTTTGATTTTGTTTTCTCATCCTATCTCATCCACCTATAATTTTCATCTAACATTGAGTATGTTTTATTCATTAAATCTTTCGATTCAATAATCTTCTTCAAACCATTAACAGCGCATAATTCTGGCTGATCCATGGTATGTATCTTAATGCCAAGTGCATTTTCCATATATGTTTTAATGCCCTTTAAGCCTGCGGTGCCTCCCACTAAATAAATTCCGTTGTTACGAATAGTACGCTGTACTTCCGGTGGTGTACGCTCTAGCATGGCGAGTATTTCGTGTGTGCAAGTAGTAATCGGTTCTTTCATTGCTGCGCGAACCAACGCTCTGGACACTTTCTTCTGCTCCGGTACACGAGTGCGAAGATTCCGACCTGCTACCGCCATCAAATCCACTTCAATTTTGGAATCTACGCCATAATTCTTTCGCAGTTCTTCTGCTGTCAATCGCCCAATAAGGAACTCTTGATTATATCTGACAGCACTCACAATTGCCATATCAATGGTAGTGCCACCTATCTTTAAAAGTTTGTTTAGCACGACTCCGCCTTGAGACAAGATTGATAGTTCCGTAGTTTCCGCCCCCATATTTACAATAAAAATTCCCGGAAGATTTTGAATATCCAACCCTAATCCGATAGCATCTGCTATTCCACGCTCTACAATGCGCACTTCTTTTGCTTTAGCAGTTGAATGAACTACCAAATCGAAGAATGCGCGCTTTTCCACTTCGGTCACATCCATCGGGATGGCAATAATATATTTAGAACCACGTGCAAAACGATGTTCTCTTTTTATGATATCACTCAACAGATATTGCATGTTGTAAAAATGCGAGATAACGCCCTCTTTCATAGGAAACTGTACTTCAATATTTTGAGGCGCCTTTTCATACATGGCGTAAGCATCATCTCCTACCGAAAAAACAGTTTTCTTATTTGCAATGGCAACTGCATTTTTTTCTCTCCATATGGTGTTGTTCTTTTTATCATAAACCTTAATCTCGTAAGTACCAAGATCTAGGCCATAGACGTTTCCAAACATGTTTTATCCTTTCAGAGTTATATTAATTTTTGTTCTACAAAACTCATATAACAATTATTTCCAATAATAATGTGATCTAACAATTCAATTCCAAGAAGAGAACCTGCTTCCTTTATTCTTTTTGTCAAAAGAATATCACTGGTGCTTGGTGTGGGGTCTCCGCTTGGATGATTATGTAATAAAATAATGCCCACAGCGTGTTTTTCCAAAGCTGTAATAAATAATTCTCTGGGTGAAATTAAGGAAGCGTTTACTGTTCCTTTGAACACATCAGCTTCACCCAATAATCGCGATTTTGTGTTTAACATCAAAAGTTTCAACTCTTCTTGTTCTAAATGTCTCATATCTTCCATGTAATAGTCAGCAATTGTAGATGGATGATTGAGTAGTAACCCCTCTTTAGCACTTGCTTTAGCCATGCGTTTTGCCAGTTCAGAAAGACATATGAGTTGAATGCCTTTTACTTCGCCTATTCCTTTAATTTCCATTAACTTGTCTAATGTTAAACGGTGAAGATTCAAAATTCCATCCTCACCACATTGAGGGCCAAGAATATGCATGGCCAGCTCCATAACACTAGTTCCCTTTGTGCCTGTCCGCAGTAAAACCGCCAAAAGTTCTGTGTCTGACAATGCGCTCACACCTTTGTGTAGGCACTTTTCATAAGGTTGTTCTGTTTGTAAAATATTTTGTATCATAATTTGGTTGGACTCTAGGCAAATACATTTTCACAAACATAATTCATTTTATCATAATTTGAAAATCGTGTATAGGTGAGGTTGTCAAAAAAATCTGTTCTCCACTTGTCGAAATCAAGAGAACGAGGTATAAGATTTTGCAATCATTTCCGCCACTTTGATTCCATCCATAGCCGCTGAAGTAATACCACCTGCATAACCGGCACCTTCTCCACATGGGAAAATTCCCGTGTTTTCTATTTGTAACTCTTCATTTCGAGTAATACGAATTGGTGAAGAGGTCCTACTTTCCACACCCGAAAGTAAGGTGTCAGGATTTGCAAAACCATGAATCTGTCTGTCGAACGATTTTATGCCGTGTTCTATAGAATCCCCGATTTCTTTTGGGAAAACATCTCTGATATTCGACAAAGTATAACGTCCTTTTATTTGTGGCTTAATACTACCCAAATGATCAGACTTTTTGGCATTGCAGAAATCTTCAAATCGTTGTATCGGAACAGCTCCATTTCCTATTTCGAATGCTTTCTGCTCTAACGTTCTTTGAAAATCAATTCCTGCCAAAGGATGATTGGAGCCAAAGTCTTCAGGCGTTACAGTAACTATAATTGCACTATTAGCATTTTCACCTGCTCGATCATGATAACTCATTCCGTTGACAGCTAAATGTCCTTCTTCAGACGATGCATTGACAACATACCCACCAGGACACATGCAAAATGAGTAAACTCCTCTTCCGTTTTCAAGATTTGCTGTCACCTTGTAAGAGGCGCTTGGTAATTTATACGGTGTGTTTTTACCGTACTGTGTATCATTTATCATTTGCTGTGAATGTTCCACACGAACACCTACTGCGAATGCTTTTGCAACCATTGGCAACTCTTTCTTGTAAAGCATTGAAAAAGTATCTCTTGCACTATGTCCAATTGCCAATATCAAGGTGTCTGTTTCATAGATTGCATCTTCTCCTCCATGCGAGATCGTCACCGCATTGATCTTACCATCTTTTAATGTAAAATCTGTGAATTGACTATGAAATTGTATGTCACCACCCCAAGCGATTATTTTTTCACGCATGTTTTTTACAACTCGCATTAAAATATCGGTTCCAATGTGAGGTTTATTAACATACAAAATATCTTTCGGGGCTCCATTTTCCACAAAAATCTCCAAGACTTTGCGATTTCGCCCAAATGTATCTTTTACCAAGGTGTTTAGTTTACCATCAGAAAAAGTTCCGGCGCCGCCTTCTCCAAACTGAACATTTGAGTCCGTATTTAATACACCGGTTTTCCAAAAATGTTCAATATCTTTTGCACGTTCCTCAACATTGGCTCCACGCTCAAAGACGCGCGGTTGATATCCATGCTTTGCCAATAGATATGCGCAGAACAAACCCGCAGGTCCAGTGCCAATAATAACAGGTCTATGTGACAATTTATTTTCTCCCGACTTTGGAAATTGGTAGGGCTTTTCATTGACAAGAACCGCTTGGTTTCCCTTTTGTCTCTTTAAAACTGTCCGCTCATGGACTACTTCTACATCTACTGTATATACATATTTTAAATCAGGCTTTTTTCTTGCGTCAATTGACTGCTTTCGTATCTCATAATGCAAAATCTCTTCTTTAGACACACGCAAGGTCTTTGCAATCTTTTGAAGCAAGTCCGATTCTGTATGATTTGGAAGTAAAGTTAATTGTCCGATACGAATCATATTAATTTCCTTTCACAGCATGCTTACCCGCAATATATCCAGTGGACCATGCCCATTGCAAGTTGTATCCACCGCAGATTCCATCTACGTCTAAAAGTTCTCCGGTCATATAAAGACCATTAACAAGATTGGACTCTAATGTATCTGGATTAAGCTCTATTGTTTTTACTCCGCCTGCACAAATCTGTGCATGGGCAAAATCATTTGTCTGATGTATTTCCACTTTAAAGCATTTGCACAATTGTTGTAATATATGAAGTTGCTTTTTCTCTACATCATTCATGCGCGTTTCAGGTGAAATTTTTGCAATTGATAAAAACATAGAAATTAGTTTTTGGTGGAACATTCCCACTAAAAAATCGGCAGCTTTTTTATCTCCTTGCGAAGCCATTCGCTTTGCAAAGAAATCTACAAACATTTCATTTGACATTTCCGGTAGAAAATCAATTTCTGCTAATACGTTCTGTTGGTAATACAATCCCTTTGCAGCATAACGACTAATCTGAAATACCGGTATGCCAGAAATTCCATAGTCAGTTAATTGAAGTTCGCCGGTATCTTCAGCAACATATTCATCATCTACATACAAAGTTACTTTGGCCTGTGTACGCACACCCGCCACTTTTTTGAATATACCGCTTTTGCCATGTAATTGAACAAGGGCAGGAACAACCGGTGACAAGTGGTGGCCAAAAGCTTTCGCAAAATCATAACCACATCCATCAGATCCTAACACCGGTGCAGCCTTTCCACCTACAGCTAAAATCAATGCATCTCCATGAATTCTTTGCTTTGTAGTTTTTACAAAAAATCCTTGCTCATTTCGTGAAATATCCACTACCTTTTCATCAGTAAACACAGCAATCCCTAATCTCGCAATTTCCATAGTAAGCACATCACATATAGTGCTTGCTTGGTCTGATTGTGGATAAAAATATCCCTGTCGTTCTTTGTATAACACACCTAATTCATTGAAAAACTTCAATGTGTCCGTGTGCGAAAATTGAGATAGAACACGTTCAACAATGGACAATTCATCTCCTCGAAAACAGTTTTCATTCATATATGCATTTGTGAAATTACAACGTCCGTTACCGGTAGATAATATTTTCTTACCAAGACGTTCTTTTTGCTCAATCAAGGTGACCTTGGCCCCTTCTCTTGCCGCCGAAATGGCTGCAATCATACCGGAGGCACCACCACCTACAATGATGACATGTTTTTGTTTCATAATGTTACTAATCCTCTACGAACCAACTCTTCCAATGATCTTAAAATTCCAAGTTTCGCATGAGCCCAAGTAAGCCCACCTTGGAAATAAACAGCATATGGCGGCTTAATAGGACCATCAGCACTCAACTCGATAGAAGAACCTTGTACAAATGCTCCTGCTGCCATAATAACTTCACTGTCATAGCCAGGCATTGCCCATGGTTCCGGTGAAACATAACTGTCTACCGGCGCTGCCGCCTGAATGCCTTTACAAAATGCAATAACAGCTTCCGTAGAACCGAGTGTTACAGCTTGAATAATATCATGACGGCTTTCACTACCATTTGGTATTACCGAAAATCGTAATTTTTCATAAATATTTGCTGCAAAAATTGCTCCTTTTAATGCTCCCGCAACCACGGTCGGAGAAAGGAAGAAGCCTTGATAAAAGGATTGCATAACACCTAATGAAGCTCCTACTTCTTTTCCAAGTCCAGGAGAAGTAAGTCGATATGCGCAGTTTTCAATACAACTTTCTTTCCCTGCAATATATCCGCCTATTGGAGCAAGCCCGCCACCTGGGTTTTTGATAAGAGAGCCGACAACCATATCTGCTCCCACATCACTGGGCTCTATTGTCTCTACAAATTCACCATAGCAGTTATCTACCATGCAGATTACATCCGGTTTAATATTTTTTACAAATGCAATCAATTCTCCTATTTGACCTACAGAAAAACTTGGGCGTGTCTGATATCCTTTAGAACGTTGAATAGTGACTAACTTGGTCTTCTCATTGATTGCTTTTTTAATATTTTCATAGTCAAAAGTTCCGTCTTCTAACAAATCAACCTGCCTATAAGAAACACTATATTCTGCAAGCGAACCTTTTGATGGACGAATTCCAATTACTTCTTCTAATGTGTCATATGGTTTTCCTACCGGTGATAAGAGCTCATCTCCCGGTCTTAAATTTGCGCTCAAAGCAAGCGCCAACGCATGAGTACCACATGTAATTTGCGGTCGTACTAACGCAGCCTCTGTATGAAAAGTTTTGGCATATACTTCTTCTAACGTGTCTCTTCCTTGATCGTTGTAACCATAGCCACTTGCATAATTAAAACAGCCTTCGTTGACTCTGCACTCTTGCATCGCTTTAATGACTTTCAATTGATTGAATTCTGCAACTCGGTCAATTTCTGTGAAGCGTTCTGATAAATCTTGTGCGATTTTTTCTCCAAAATCATATACTTCCTTCGAAATTCCGAGCTCTTCATACATAGATTTTGTATCTAACATTTGATTGTTGTCCTTTCCCGAACGTAATTTAACATCACGTCTAATATTTTTTCTTCATCATAGCCATAATCCTGTTTATTCAACCAGATTACATCTCGTTCTCTGCGAAACCATGTCAATTGACGTTTTGCAAAATGTCTGGTGTCTCGCTTAAGAATGTAAATTGCTTCCTCCAATGAACATTCTCCGTTTAAATAATCCAAGATTTCTTTGTAACCTAATCCTTGCATGGATACCATGTCTCTGGTATAGCCTTGCTTCTTTAAAAACTCTACTTCCGACACTAATCCTTCTTCCAACATCTGATCAATGCGCAGATTGATGCGTTCATATAGGTGACTTCTTTCATCATTTAAAACAAAGTAGCAAAAATCATATGGCGATTCTTTTTGCCGTTCTCCCTCATTGTGCTCCGAAATCTTTTTGCCTGTTTGCTTATAAAACTCCAAAGCGCGAATAACTCGTTTGACATTATTTTCATGGATGGTTGCCGCTGCCTTTGGGTCTTTTTCTTTTAACAGTTCATGCAAATATTGAGGGCCGTGTTGAGCCGCCAATTCTTCCAATTCCGTGCGATATTGAGTGTCTTCATTACTTTCTGTGAAATCGATATCGTAAAGCAGTGCTTGAATATAAAATCCAGTACCACCTACTACAATTGGCACCTTGCCCTTAGCATATATTTCTTTCATGGCTTGTTTTGCCATCTCTTGAAAACGAACTACATGAAATTCTTCGTCCGGTTCCAAAACATCTACCAAATAATGTTTTATGCCTTGCATTTCTTCCGGTTTAATTTTTGCAGAACCGATATCCATGTGACGATAAACCTGCATAGAATCTGCCGAAATAATTTCTCCGTTTAGCGCCTTTGCCAAAGCAATGGATGCTTTTGTTTTTCCTACGGCTGTGGGACCGGTCAAAATGATAATTGGTTTCTTCATAGTGCTCCTAAATGATTCTCTTGAATTTCTTTTCTAACTCGCGTTTTGTCATGGCAATAATCGTAGGTCTGCCATGTGGACAATGATATGGGTTGTCCAATTCTAAAAGTTCCCGAATCAAAACTTCTACTTCCTTTGCGGAAAGTCTGGCATTTCCCTTTACTGCAGCCTTACAAGACATGGATGCAATCTTTTCTGCAATCAAATCCGGTGCCACTGATGCGTGAATTCCATCTGCCAGATTGTCTAGCATTTCAATAAATAATTCTTTCTTTGCAATACTAAACAAATTGTCCGGTACTGCACGAACTGCGTATGAGTCTCCACCAAAAGCCTCAATCTCAAATCCAATATTCGTGAAAATATCCATGTGTTCCTTTAGAATATTTGCTTCCTGCATGGATAGATTTAAAATAATCGGCGGGCTCAAATATTGGGAAGTAAAGTCTCGTTCCTTCATGCCATGTAAAGTTTTCTCGTACAAAACTCTTTCGTGGGCAGCATGTTGATCAATAATATAAAGTTGGTCACGGAATTCTACCAACCAATAAGTATCAAATAATTGACCAATAATTTTATGTTCTGCAGTTGCTTCTTTGCTTAACAAATTCTCCTCGAATAAGTTTAATTGTTCTTCGCGAGGCTCCTTGTTATAAGACACTGCTTCCCGTATACGGTCATGTTGCTTTTGCGGTCTTTCTATTTCATGTACATTTTTAACCTCTGCCTGGGATTCCTGATTATGATAAGAAGCCACTCTTTCTTTCATGCGCTCCATGAAATAATCCAAGTTTTTCTCAACTGGTTTCACTACCGGACTTGGCATTGGTCTTGCTTCTGGTTTTTCTTCTGATTTTGCTTGCGGCAATTCTACTCTTGGAATCAATTCTTTTTCAGAAATGGCATTCTTTACTGCCTGATAAACAAAGTTGTAAACATCTTGCTGATTGCTGAATCTTAACTCCATCTTAGTTGGATGTACATTTACGTCCAAGTCATTGCCATTCATAGTGAAATGTAGCACTGTGAATGGATATTTATGTTGCATGGTAAAATCTTTGTAAGCATCTTCAATGGCTTTGGCAATTGTGTTGCTCTTTACATATCGACCATTGATATAGTAATTCTCATAATTTCGATTTCCTCTGGAAATCAAAGGTTTCCCTACAAAACCAGTTACTTTTAATCCTATTGCCGCCTCATCAATTTCAAGCAAATTCATTGTGATTTCACGTCCGAACACCTGATATATAACATCCTTTAATTTTCCATTCCCTGAAGTATGTAATTTAGACTGATTATTTGTAATAAATTCAAAAGAAACTTCCGGGTGAGACAAAGCAAGTCGAACCATCAATTCTTGTATATGACTAGCTTCCGTCATGGTAGTCTTTAAAAATTTTCTACGTGCCGGCGTGTTGAAAAAGATGTTTCGAATCAAAAAAGTAGAACCATCTTTTGCGCCTGCTTCTTCTAATTTCTTTTCCACACCGCCTTCAATCACATAACGTGTTCCAAGTAAAGCATCTTTTGTCTTTGTCAACAACTCTACTTGAGCTACTGCTGCAATGCTGGATAATGCCTCACCACGAAACCCTAAAGAGGCAACACTAGTCAAATCCTCAACAGTGCGGATTTTGCTTGTAGAATGACGTAAGAACGCTAATGCCACTTCTTCTTTTGGGATTCCGCACCCATTATCTGTGATACGAATGAAAGAAATGCCTCCGTCGCGGATTTCTACTGTCACTGCAGTAGCACCGGCGTCAATCGCATTTTCTACCAACTCTTTTACCACAGAGGCAGGACGTTCAATCACTTCACCTGCTGCAATCTTATCAATTGTAATCTGATCTAAAAGCTGAATATTATTCATAATACTCCTTTATTCTACCATCTGTTTTTTAACTTATTTTGCAAACGGTAAATAGTGTTTAATGCATCCATCGGTGTCAGGTTGCTGACATCGATTTCCTTTAATTCCTCCAAAACATCATCATCTTTTACAGTATCAAAGAGTGACATTTGAGCTAAATCTACTTCGTCATATCGCTTTGGTTTCTTTCCTGTTTCGGCAGTTTGAATGGAAATATCACGAATGCGATTTGTAATATCGACATCTACCAATTCATTCACAATCTCTTTGGCTCTTGTAATGACAGATTCCGGAACTCCGGCAAGTTTTGCAACTTGAATACCATAGCTCTTGTCTGCTCCGCCTTTCACAATCTTTCGTAGGAATACAATATCATCGCCTTTTTCTTTAACAGCGATACAGTAATTGTTTACACTTTCAATTTTCCCTTCCAATTCCGTTAATTCGTGATAATGTGTGGCAAACAAAGTCTTGGCACCTAACAAGCGTTTATTGCTGATGTGTTCTACTACAGCCCATGCAATACTCAATCCGTCAAAGGTACTGGTTCCACGACCGATTTCATCTAAAATCAAAAGACTCTTATTTGTTGCATTTCGAAGAATGTTTGCAACCTCTGTCATTTCTACCATAAAGGTACTCTGACCGGAGGCTAGGTCATCGGATGCCCCTACACGAGTGAAAATACGGTCTACTAAACCTATATTTGCGCTTTCTGCAGGTACAAATGAACCGATTTGCGCAAGTAGTACTATCAGAGCGGTCTGACGCATATAAGTGGATTTACCCGCCATATTTGGTCCGGTGATAATGGAAATGCGATTTTTCTTATCGTCCAAATAAGTATCATTTGCAATAAACATGTCATTCGGTATCATTTTTTCCACAACCGGATGACGTCCGTTTTTGATATCGATAACACCCTTCTCATTGATGTTAGGACGTACATAATTATTTCGTTCTGCAACTAATGCCAAAGATGCTAAAACATCAATCTGCGCAATGGCTTTCGCAGTCTGCTGTATGCGAAGCATCTCTGCTGCAATGCGTTCTCTAACCTCGCAGTAAAGTTCATATTCCAAAGCGAAAAGTTTGTCTTCTGCGCCTAAAATCATATCTTCCAACTCTTTAAGGCGTGGAATGCTATATCGTTCGGCATTAGCCAATGTTTGCTTTCTGGAATAATAGTCCGGCACTAAATCCTGATAAGAATTCGTAACCTCTAAATAATAACCAAACACCTTATTGTACTTAATGCGAAGATTTTTGATACCTGTTTTTTCACGCTCTTGCGCTTCTAACTCTGCGAGCCAAGTTTTTCCTTCAACTTTCGCATTTCGTAGTTGGTCCACGGTCTCATTGTATCCTTCTCTTATGATACCGCCTTCCTTCATAGCTAATGGCGGTTCTTCCTGGATGGAAACAGTAATTAAAGTACACAATTCTTCCAATGTATCTAGTTGCCCATGAAGTTCTTTTAAAAGTGGCGTTTCCATATCTCCAAGAATATATTTGATATGCGGTAACATTTCCAAGGAGCTACGAAAAGCAATCAAATCTCTCGGATTTGCAGACTGGTATGTCACCTTACTGATGAGGCGTTCCAAGTCATAAACCGGTCCCAAATACTCGCGAATTTCTTCTCTGCAGATAGCATTATCCTTTAACTCACCTAGGGCATCTAAACGCTTTATAATTTCATCTTTGTCAATGAGTGGCTGTTCCACAAAGCTGCGAAGCATACGAGCCCCCATTGCAGTCTTGGTTTTATCAAGCACCCATAGCAAAGAACCTCTTTTCTGTTTTTCACGTAAAGTCTCACAAAGTTCCAAGTTTCTTCTAGAAGAACTATCTAACAACATGTACTTACCTGTGGCATAACAGTTGATATGAGATAAGTGAGCTAATGAATTTTTCTGTGTTTCATACAAATATTGCAACAAAGCCCCTGCCGCAATCTGTCCACAGTTATAATCAGAAAGCCCCAATCCTTCTAAAGAAGAAATTTTAAAATGTTCTTTTAATGTCTTTTCACACATAGCATCATCAAAATACCATGTATCCAATGCATATACGGCAATTCCAAGACGATTTTTCAAATCTTCCAAATCCACACCACTGACATACATGGATTCGTTACAAATAATTTCAGACGGCGCAAATTTGGACACTTCATCCAGAAGCTTTCTGGTGCTATCAAGTTCTGTCACGAAATAATCTCCGGTAGTAACATCTGCAACAGATAGCCCGTAGTGGTCTCCTATGTAAACAATACACATAATATAATTGTTTTTGGATTCATCAAGCGCCTGCATATTCAGGTTTGTTCCAGGGGTGACAATGCGAACTACTTCTCGTTTCACGATACCCTTTGCCAACTTTGGATCTTCTACCTGTTCGCAAATGGCAACTTTATAACCTTTTTGAACCAGACGATTCAAATATCCTTCTACAGCATGATAAGGAACGCCACACATTGGTGCACGCTCTTCCAAGCCACAATTTTTTCCGGTTAAGGTGATGTCTAGTTCCTTGGTTACGGTAATTGCATCATCAAAGAACATTTCATAAAAATCACCTAATCTATAAAACAAAATGCAGTCTTTATATTGAGCTTTTGTTTCCATATATTGCTGCATCATCGGTGTTAATTCAGCCACGTCACTTCTCCTTTGTCAATTCATAATTATACAGAGTAAAGTATAGCTCAATTTCGCAAAAAAAACAATTCTTTTCTATGATTTAAAGCACATGATATCGAGGTTTTTCTTCTCCGAAAATCCAATGCAAAAGATAACCTGATGCCACAATGCCAATTGCACATAATCCCGAAAACAAAACGGCAAAAGGAAGACAGATCTGACCAAACAGTTGGAAAGGCTGGTCACTATAATCCCACACTTCTAATTGATACCATTTATTTACAATTAGTCCAGTGATAAACTCTCCTGCTGTCACAAAAATCACGCATCGAATTACTTGTTTCCACAGAGCTTCTTTCCACTGACTCGCTCGTCCCTGAAAGGCAAAAAACATCATGCAAAAACCCCCAAGAACAAACATGCTCCAATGCGAAAAGCCTCTACATATTTTTTCTAATGAATAATAGGTTGTGCCACCTAAAGTCCATAGAAATCCATATTCTAACAGTCTTTTATAAAACATAAAAACGTCCTCCCCATGCATTTACTACATAGTTTGGACGTTCTTTTAAAATTTATTGATGAAAATCACTCCATTTCACCAAGATAATAGAAACCTTTACATTCTTTCAAATTGACATTTACAATCTTTCCAATCAAGGTTTCATTTCCCGGGAAATGTACTAATAGGTTGTTGCTCATTCGACCGGTAACCAAAGAGCTGTCGTGGTCATTTAAAGACTCGACAAGGACTGCCTGTGTGGTGCCTTCATGCACTTTACAAACTTCCCCAGAGATGTTTTGAACCTCTGCAAGTAAGCGGTCAAAACGATCTTTCACAACATCTTCTGGAATCTGATTTTCCATAACGGCAGCAGGCGTTCCTGTTCGTTTGGAATAAATAAACGTAAATGCACTATCGTAACGCACTTTTCGCACTACATCCATAGTTTCCGAAAAGTCTTCTTCGGTCTCTCCGGGGAAACCGACAATGATATCTGTAGTAAGGGAGATATCCGGAATAGCCGTCTTGATTTTATCAACTAATTCCAAATATTGTTCCTTTGTGTAGCGACGATTCATCTTCTTTAAAATCTCGGTACTACCGGATTGTACAGGAAGATGCAAATGCTTACATATTTTCTTGGATTTACTCATTACTTCGATTAATTCATCTGATAAATCTTTTGGATGTGATGTCATAAAACGAATACGTTCCAGACCCTCAATCTGTTCAATCTCCTCTAAAAGCTTGGCAAATGATATTGGGGCTTCCAAGTTTTTACCGTATGAATTTACATTTTGTCCAAGCAGCATGATTTCCACTACACCATCTGCCACCAAGCGCTCAATCTCTCGGATAATATCCTTTGGATTACGGCTTCGCTCCCTGCCACGCACATATGGAACAATACAATAGCTGCAGAAATTGTTGCAGCCAAACATAATATTCACACCGGATTTGAAGGCAAATTTACGTTCACTTGGCAAATCTTCCACAATCTTGTCGGTGTCTTCCCAAATATCAATCACCATTCTTTGAGATTCAAAACGAGTGGCGATAAGTTCTGCAAATTTATAAATATTGTGAGTTCCAAATATTAAATCTACAAAACGATAACTTGTCTTTAACTTTTCAACAACGTGAGGCTCCTGCATCATGCAACCGCAAAGACCAATCATCATGTGAGGATTTTTCTTTTTGGCATTCTTAAGTTGTCCCAAGCGACCGTAGACACGCATATTTGCGTTTTCGCGTACTGTACAAGTGTTATAAATGACAAAGTCTGCCTTGTCTTCATCGACCTCTTCCACGTATCCAATCTTTTCTAAAATACCAACTAATTTTTCAGAATCACGGGCATTCATCTGACAACCAAAGGTTGTTACACAGTAGGTCAGCGCCCGACCTGCTTCTTTGGAGGCCTGTGCGACATACTCTTTTGCTTTTTCTATGTAATAATACTGGCGTTCAGGTTCTGTAACCGGTATTTGATTCATGTTTTTCATCCTTTCTAAACAAACTGATTTTGCTCTTCATCATAAAGATAATCTATTACTTTTAACTGTTCTATTAAGCTCTCTTTTTCGACATTCATATCTTCGCATAGAGAATCTAGGTTCGAATAATAATCCCTTAACTTTGTATTGACAACACTCAAACATAGCATCGGATCTTTTGGTAAACTATTTGACATAAATATGCTCCTCCGTAATTAAAATATCAGGGCAAATATCGTGTTCCTCTGTTGGAATCCAATCCACCACCTGGCACTCAAAAGCTATAGCCAAGCTATGTAATTCTTTATGCAAATCCATATATTTGTCATAGAATCCGCCGCCATAACCAATGCGATTGCAATGGCTGTCAAAGGCTGCACCGGGAAAAATCACAAGCCCACGCTCTTCATTTGCAGGCTCCTTCGTATCTGGCTCTAATATTCCTTTGTATCCAAAAGACAGATCATCGAAACTTTGAATATAATAAAATTCCATTTCCGAGCCTTCTACCTTCGGAACAGCTACTTTTTTACCTAATTTCCAAGCTGTTTCTATGATGTTGCGCGTTCCTACTTCTCTGCGGTAATCCACGTAGCAAAAAATAGTATCTGCATTCAAAAAGAAAGGATGAGCCACTACCTTTTTAAAAATACGGTAACTGTTCTCCTCCCACTCTTTATCTGTGATTTCATTACGTTTTGCAAGAACACGTTTTCTAATGTCCTTCTTTAATTCCATGCTTTTCACCTAAACTTGTAATACTTCCATCTGCTTCTCGAACAGAAATATTATCTAACTGACCACGTAAATTTCTTTTAAAATCATCAATGAATTGTTTGCGAAGTACTTGTTGTTCTTTTTTCTCTTCTTCTGTCAACCCTTCTGTTTTCGCCTTGTTATACAATTCATTGATTCTCTGAATCTTTTCCTCTGTCATAATCCTTTGTCCTTCCTGAAATCTTCTCTTATCTTACACTATAACTGTACATTCGTCCATAACTTTTAACTGGAATAATTCTCTAAAAATGCATATACCTGCTGTAAAGATGTTACCTTAAGTCCGCTTAACACATCCTCTTGTAATGCTTTTGGCAAATCTGTGATTGGAATGGAGGTATATTCATAGACTGTTTCCATATCTGATTCAAAAACGGTAACAAATCCATCTTGTTCGCTAATATAATAGCAAAATTCCATTGGTTCATCAGCTTGAGCTTCTTTCTTTGTCAGTTCCTCATTTCTCTGCGAAGTTTGATTGTAGCTAATGGCAAATGCAATTAGAAAAAGTGCAATTACTAAAATTGCACCTATCATAAAACCAATACTGTATTTTCTATTCATAAAGGCACTCCTTTTTTCATACAGTATTGGCTATTTCTTTGAAATTTATACAAGTTCTGACAACATTAGTTCTATCATTAAGCCTTCTTCTTCCGGGTATTTAAGTTGCGCACTTTGGCAAATACATTTGCTGACAAATGAGTGAGCGTTTCTTATGCTACTTTCAATAGAATGACGCTGTAAAATCGATGCAATAAATACGGCATCAAAAGCATCACCGGAACCGTGGAAATTTACCTTTTCCTTATGAAATTTAAAATGATTCGCTTCGAATGCTGTGGATAAATGCACTCCGATGGTTTCATCGTCATCTTCTACACTTGTAATGATGATATTTTTTGCCCCTAACTTATGAAGTGACGTAGAGATACTAAATATCTGTTCTTTATCCGGTAAATCACTATACGACTTATCTGTTAAGAAACAAGCTTCTGTAAGATTTGGCAAAATCATGTCTGTATATGGCAAAAGCTTGTGAAAAGCTTTGCAATAATCAGCATTTAAATTGCTGTAATATTTGCCGTGATCCCCTAAAATCGGATCAAGAACAATGATTGCATCTTGAAATTTTTCTATAAAATACAAAACTGCAGATACCATATCTACGGTTCCAAGATATCCTATAAAAATCATGTCAAATATGACGTTCTGCTCTGCATAATGGTCTGCGCAGCCACGAATATATTCCGGGGTTACGGGCTGAATTTCTGGCATTCCGTATCCACCCGTATGAGTAGATAAAAGCATGGTCGGAATCGGGCACACTTCTATCCCCATGGCGCTGATAATAGGTATCATATTAGTAAGAGAGGCTTTTCCAACGCTACATAGACTATGTAGCAATGCCACCTTTTTCATTGGTTTCATATTATGACTCCTTGCGAACTAAATGAAATTTCTGTAACAACTTTAACAGGCTTGTCCCTTTTGGTAATGCTTTGATTTCTTGCCCTGATAATCCACCCATTTTTAAAAGGGCCACTCCGTAAACTCCAGCCGCTATGATGACTGTCAGAACTGTAGCGACAGCTCTTGGCATAAAGATTACAAATCCATTCCAAGCAATTATAATTGCAATGCCCATGAAAACAGCTGCACCAATTGGGATGAAAAACGTCTTTTTCACTTCCTGATGATAGCCTGCCGCCTTTCTCAAGGCAAAAGCATTTAATAGGCACATACTTAATGAGAAAACAATATTTCCGGCAACTAATGAATAAATACCCCATTTGCAAACTACTAGCATAAAGAATAACGCAATTAGATGAATCACTAATGAAATAGCTCCATGTTTTACCGGAGTAGTCATCTTATTTAAACCTTGTAAAATAGAGTTTGTCACAGTTGACAAGCAATAAAATACAACGGTGATAGCCCCTAATCTTAATAATTTTGCAGGAATATCAATATTACCTACATACAGCAATGATAAAATCTGTTCTGGCATTACCATGAAAGCTACGCAACTTGGAATGGCAATTAACATAACAAATCTAACTACCATACTGATTTTCGCACGGATTTCCTTCTGGGTACCATTGGTTACAGTGGCAGTCAGGCTTGGTATTAAGGAAGCCCCAAGCGAGTTTGCAACCGCTAATGGAATATTAATGAGTGTATTGTATTTCCCAGTAAACATACCCAAAAACTCTGCTGCCTGCTTTTCTGTATGGCCTTGAGCTACCATAACGGTACTGAAAATCCCCTGATCCAAAGTTTCACTAATGTTATAAATAGCAGTGCTTAAAATAACCGGCGCAATGGTTAGGAATAAAACGCTGTAAATTGCCTTATACCCTTCTAAATTCTCGGATACATCCTGGGTCATTCGACGTTTTACTTTCGGATAATACAGCTTCATTAAGATCATCAAAAAGATTAAGCCAAACACAGCACCCGAAAGTGTTCCAAGTGTTCCGCCCGCCGCACCATAAGCATATGGTAAGGAAGGATTCTTCTGTGCTTCTGCTGTCTTTTTACACATTTCAAGCAAATATGTTGCTCCGATAATACTCACAATCGCATTGACAATCTGCTCTAATATCTGGGAAAGTGCAGTCGGCACCATTGTTCCCATTCCTTGAAAATATCCACGGAAAACGCCCATGACTGCTACTACAAAAAGTCCAGGTGCAAGAACACGTAAAGCGTATGCACTCAATTTTAAAGACATAATATTTCCTGCTATGAAGTCAGAAAATACAAATACAACAACTCCCACTGTTGCCCCTGCAAGGACTGCAAAGAGTAAAGCACCCTTCATGATACGCTGGGCGTTCTTGTGTTCTCCTTTTGCAACTCGTGCGGATACAAGCTTTGACACAGCCAAAGGAAGACTGTAGGAAGTCAGCAAAAGAGCAATGTTATAGATAGAAAAAGCGCAACCATAAAAGCCTTGACCTTCGTCGCCAAGGATATTGTTCACTGGTATACGATATGCAATTCCAATCAATCTAGTTATAATTCCTGCAAAGGCAAGAATCATCCCCTGCATTAGGAAACTACTGCTTCCTTTCTTTTGTTCTCCGCTCATAAGTAACCTCTATCTTAAAATTCCAAGTTGCTCTAAAATCTCTTTTTGTTTTAATTCCATGACTAGACGCTCATTTTCTTCCATGTGATCATAGCCAAATAAATGCAACATACTGTGGGCGATTAAAAAAGCATATTCACGTTCTATGGAGTGTCCATACTCTTCTGCTTGAGAAATAACCTTTTCTTTTGAAATTACAATATCTCCAAGCATTAGTTCTCCTGTTTCTGGATGAAAGCACTCTGGTGCTTCTTCCAAGAAATCAAACTCTCCGGCCTCTTCATAATCTACCATCGGAAACGATAAAACATCCGTTGCTCTGTCAATCTGTCGGAAATTTCGGTTCATTTCCTGAATTTCATCATTCATAGTAAGCAGTAAATTCACTTCTGCCTCATAAGGACAATCTTCGTAATCCAATGCAGCCTCAATGACTTTTTCTGCTAATTCTTGACATGGTAACTCTAACTTTAAAGTTCCTTCTTCCTCAAAAAGTACTGTCATTATTTTCTTCCCCTTCTGTCTTTGGAACGGTCTTGCTTTCGCTCAAACTCCTCGTAAGCTTTTACAATCTTTTGTACAAGCGGATGACGAACAACATCTTTGCTTGTTAGATTGCAAATTTCAATATCATCAATGTTCTTCACAACCTTGGTAGCCACATCCAAACCGGAAACTGTTCCTGCCGGGAGGTCTTTCTGTGTGGCATCTCCGGTAATCACAACCTTTGACCCAAATCCTATACGCGTCAAAAACATCTTCATTTGAGCAGGTGTGGTGTTCTGCGCTTCATCAAGAATGATGAAAGCATTATCCAAAGTACGCCCTCTCATATAAGCAAGCGGTGCCACTTCTATGAGACCCTTTTCTGAATTTTTGATAAAACTTTCCGCTCCCATAATCTGATACAGTGCGTCATAAAGAGGACGCAAATATGGATCGATTTTACTCTGTAAATCACCAGGTAAGAATCCTAACTTTTCTCCGGCTTCAATGGCTGGTCGAGTCAAAATAATTCTTCCCACCTCATTGTTCTTAAATGCAGTAATTGCCATAGCCATGGCAAGATACGTCTTACCTGTTCCTGCCGGTCCAAGTCCAAATACAATCATTCGATTGCGAATGGCATCTACGTACTTCTTTTGCCCCACAGTTTTTGGCTTAATAGGCTTTCCTTGTAAAGTGTGACAAATAATATCTTTGTCGATTTCAACCAATTCTTTTTCGTTATCTTCAAATACTAACGAAAGTGCATAGTCTACATTCTGCTCTGAAATGGTATTGCCTCGCATAGACAACGCGACCAATTGCTCCATTACACGTTTCGCCTGATTTACTCGAATTGCTTCACCCAAAATCTTCACATCTCCATCTCTTGCAATAAGAGTAACGTGAAGTGTACGTTCTATTTTCTTCGCATACGCATCAAATTGACCAAATATGTTACTTTCATGCTCTGCCGGTATTTCAATTATCTCTTCCAGAATACTCATGAATGATTCCTTTCTTCGTCTCATAATCCTTTATATTTTACCACACACAATTATTGGAAATCAACGATTTTCCTGTGAATTCCTACGCTTTCTAGCAGCATAAGAGTTGTTTCTGCAATCGCCTCCGTATTGTTGTATGTAATATGCAAGTTTTTCTCTAGAATTTCAGTTCCTTTTACTTCTTGTTGTTGACAAAAATACTCAAAATTTTTATTCAAAATGCGTTTCATTTCTTCTTGGCTATATTCATTCTTCACCACTTTGTATTCTATTAATGTTTTTCCTCCAAAAAAGATTGGTAAATAGAAACTATCTCCTAGTTTTAATTGATTTTCCTGTGTGTGTACTTCATAATGCTGAAACTTATTTTTCTTCCAACCAAGTTCCAATTCATATCCCCCTATTTCTAAAGAATAAAGTTTTCGTTTTTTCTTGGTATACTCTTTCACATCATATTTTTTAGATAAAACTTCTTTGTAATGCACTGCTGTTTCCATCAAAATATCTGCATCTGATTCTACATGACGCTGGGATACCACCTCTTTTGCATCATTTAAGACATCTATGGTTCCCGAAACCAAAACCATTCCTTCCGTAACCTCATCTCCTACCTTGACTTGAGGCACACCACTTCTGGTTACAATACTTTTTACGATTCCTGCTTTTTCTGCCACAATATCACAAGGGCTTACTTCGTCAGTATTTATCTGAAATGTATCAGTATTTTCCTTAACATGGATATGAAGTTTGGTTCCTTCCGTAAATACGGAAACCCAGATAATATCGTCAAAATCTTTACGGATATTTTTAACAATTTCTTCGCATTTTATTTTGTGTTTTCGCATACCGTTTGAAATATTTTGTTCTTTCAGGTATTCCAGCAAAGTTTCATTTGTAATTCTTTGGTTTCCCTCAATCTGAATATCCCATACAAAGAATGTCATAAAATAAACTAGTATAACAGCTACAATAACACCTGCAAAAAAGAGCCTTCGTTTACGATATTTGTAAAAGAAAAATGGTATACCAAATCGCTCTAGGATAGTGACTTTTGTATTTGTTTTCTTTAAAATAGGTTTTAACTTTCGAAATCCCGATACCAGCATATACATGTCATATGCATTTGGGCGTGCTTCCAACCCCCACACGTCAATCTTTTTATTTTTGCACAAATTTAAAAAGCGTTCCGGGGAATATCCGGTAACGCGTATTCTTAAGTAGCCTAATAGATAACGAAACAGCGAAACAAGCACAAATTAGCCTCCTTCATAATATTCTATTGTCGCAATATGTCCTGTGATTTTCATTTCATCATTGTTGTAATACTGAATCTGTAATGCTCTCCCTAATACATGTATCTTTCCAAGCTTTGTCTGTATGCGAATGAGTTTGTCAGTGTATTCCAGTATACCGCGATAATTTTCTACACAGACTTCATTTTGTCCTATTACGGTTACAAGCGGAACCCCTAGCACTACATCTTTTGGCACGCCGGAAGCATCTGCAATCCGTGCTTTTAGGTCTTTTTTGTCCATAAAAATGCCACACATACACTTTTATAGAAGTATATGTGTGGCTTGAGGGTTTGATGATTACTCAATAATTTTTTTAATTAATGATTCCCTTTCAACTCTCTCATCACTTATCTCATATGCATTTAAAACTCTCTCTTTTGCCTGCTCTAATTTTTCCTTGTCATTTGCATGGATAACTGCAAGGATATCTCCTTCTTCCACTGCATCTCCGTGCTTCTTATGAAGTACCAGACCGACAGTTAAATCAATCTCACTTTCCTTGGTTTCACGACCTCCTCCAAGTAGTAAAGAGATACGTCCGATTTCTTCTGTTTGAATCTTCTTTACGTAGCCAGAAGTTTGACTATAGACAGGTTCGATATACTGCGCCTTTGGTAAGCGTTCCGGATGCATGACATCTTCTTCACATCCACCTTGTGCAATAATGAATTTTTTAAAAGTTTCAAAGGCTGAACCATCGATGATTGTTTGCTGCAGCATTTGTCTGGCCTCTTCATAATCTTTTGCCTTTTTCGCTGCTACAACCATATATGAACCTAATGTCAGTACAAGTTCTTCCAAATCTTTTGGTCCTTTTCCTTGTAAGGTGTCCATCGCTTCTAGCACTTCCAAGATATTTCCAACGGCATTTCCAAGTGGCTGGTCCATATCAGATATCAATGCCACAACATCTTTTCCCGCCAACTTTCCTATAGAAACCATCGCTTCTGCCAGCTTCACCGAATCCTCTTGTGTTTTCATAAAAGCGCCGTCACCGGTTTTTACGTCTAATATAATGGCGTCTGCTCCGGAAGCTAATTTTTTACTCATAATACTACTTGCAATTAGGGACATTTCATTCACGGTGCCAGTCACGTCACGAAGAGCATAAAGCTTCTTGTCTGCGGGCGCAAGGTCTGCTGTTTGTCCTGCAATAGCAATATGAATTTGATTTACATTTTTAACAAATTGATCTTTTGACAACGCGCTAGTAAAGCCTGGAAAGGTTTCTAATTTATCAAGGGTTCCACCGGTATGACCAAGCCCGCGTCCTGACATTTTCGCCACTGGAACACCTAGTGTTGCCACCATAGGCGCTAACACAAGGGAAGTCTTATCACCAACCCCACCTGTGCTGTGCTTATCTACCTTAATTCCTTTAATTTCGGATAAATCCAACATATCACCGCTTTCTGCCATGGCCAGAGTCAGGTTTTTGGTTTCTTCCGGGGTCATACCCTGAAAGCAAATGGCCATAGTCATAGCAGACATCTGATAATCAGGAATAGAGCCATCTGTGTATCCATCAATTATAAATCGAATTTCTTCTTCGGTTAATTCCATTCCTTCTTTCTTTTTCATGATCAAATCATACATGCTCATACTTTATTCACCCTCTTTTAAATCTTTGATATCACTAAATTCTCGGCGTCCCAAACGTACATCATCCATAAAATCCGCCATCTCTTCGGAAAGCCCTTCAAACAAATATTGATTTGTCTTTTTTCTTTGGTTCATATGATTTTCTCTGATTTCATGTTGCACGATTTTGATTTCTTCCAGTAATTCCGTTGCAGACATACGTCTCGCCCCTTGCCCCAATATAATCATCTGCTCTAATGCATCCGATGTAGCCACCTTGACGTCATACTTTCTGCCTATGTCTTGCACTGTCTTTTCAATATATTGGTCAGCAGTTTCTGCCTCTTTGGTATATACTACATAGATATTATGATATTTGATTACCTCGCCTGGATTTCCAGGCACTTTATATCCATCAAATACCAAAATAACTATGTTTTTACGGTATCCTTGGAAATTACAAAGGACATCCATTAACTTGCCTCTTGCACCCTCTATATTTAATTCTGCCAAATCTTTGAGGTCATCCCATGCAAAGATAATATTATACCCATCCACCAATAAGACTTCTGGTAACTGTTCTTGCTTCTTTACCTTTTTAGGTTGCGATGTTTCAGAATAAATAGTTCTAGAACTTTGTTGTTCTTTCTTATTCGCTCCAAAAGTTCGTTGAAAAATCGCTTCTATCTCTTCGTCATCAATGTGTGTCTGCGCACGCGTTGCAACTTCTACTTCTTTAAGTTGTTGCTTATGCATTCGCTGCTTTTCATAGCTTTCCGTATGCATATATTGTTCTACTTCATGCCAAGGAACTACAAATCCGGCACCATGACTACAGAAAACAGAGCCTGTTGGATTTGCTATATCTGTCTCTGAATCGTATCCAATTTCAGCAATCACATCTTCTGCGTTATGACATGGCTCATATCCTTTTAAAGTGCAAAAGAATCTGCCATGCCCTTTTGTATAGGCTAAAACTTCTCTTTGGTAATTACGCATTTCTTTGACTGGTGCGCTACCCTTTAAAATGCAAAATTCACCATCCGTTTCCGGAGGCAGAAAATCCCCTTGCATTTTTTGAATATCAGACATTGCACGTCCAATCATTTCTGTTGGAACTTCTAGTTGAAATTCATAGAAAGGTTCTAATAATACACATTTGGCTTTCTTTAGACCTTGTCTAACGGCACGATAGGTAGACTCTCTGAAATCTCCACCTTCGGTATGTTTCAAATGTGCTCGCCCATTCACAAGTGTAATCTTCATATCGGTTATTTCAGCGCCAATTAAAACACCTTTATGCATTTTCTCTGCCAGATGCGTTAAGATGAGTCTCTGCCAATTTCGGTCTAGCACATCTTCGCTTACGCAAGTATCAAACACAAGACCAGAGCCCGGTTCTCCCGGTTCTAATAAAAGGCGTACCTCTGCGTAATGTCGCAAAGGTTCATAGTGACCTGCACCTTCCACGGGTTCTGCTATAGTTTCTTTGTATAGTATCTGTCCTTCGCCAAAGGTAACATCTGAATGAAATCGTTCTTTGATTAAGTGTTGCAATATCTCTATCTGCACATCACCCATTACCTGTACATGAATTTCACCCAGTGCTTCATTCCATACAATGTGTAATTCCGGTTGTTCTTCTTCTAACTCCTTTAGGTTCATAAAAGCAGTGTGTACATCTACATCCATCGGTAACTGTATCTGATATGTTAATACAGGTTCTAACATAGGTGAAAACACGTCTTCGCTTGTACCTAGTGTATCGCCTACTTTAGAACTATGAAAGCCTGTTATTGCACAAATACTTCCTGCCTCTATTTCATTCACCAACTTATAATTCTCACCAGAATAAATACGAATTTGGTCTACCTTTTCATCCTCTGTTAAAGGTGTTTTTACGCGTAAAGAACCACCTGTAATTTTTAGATGGGTTAGTCTCGTTCCTTGTTTGTCTCTGGATATTTTATAAACTTTGGCTCCAAAATCATTGGAATATTGAGGAATTGAACTGTATTTTACAAAAGCCTGTAAAAATTCCTCTACTCCCTGCATTTTTAAGGCAGAGCCAAAGAAACAAGGAAAAATATCCCTGTTGGAAATAGTTGTTTGTATATCTTTGTCTATAATTTCTTTTCCATCTAGATATTTTTCCAATAAACTTTCATTACATTCAGCAATGCTTTCCATGAAAGTATCAATGTGATCTGTTTCTGAAAAATCCACACAGTTTTTATCCAATCTTTTTTGCAATTCCGTCATAATAGCGGTTTTGTCTGTACCTGGTTGATCCATCTTATTGACGAAAATGAATGTTGGTATATGATATCTGTCTAACAGTCTCCATAAGGTCTGCACATGCCCCTGTACGCCATCTGCACCGCTGACTAACAAAATAGCATAATCTAAGACCTGTAAAGTTCGCTCCATTTCAGCCGAAAAGTCAACATGTCCCGGAGTGTCTAACAAAGTAAATGCCGTGTCTTTCCATTCAAACTCTGCCTGTTTGGAAAAAATAGTGATTCCGCGAGAACGTTCTAATTCAAAGTTGTCCAAAAAGGCGTCTTTATGATCCACTCGCCCTAACGTTCGTAACTTCCCGCTCATATATAATAAACTTTCTGCCAATGTGGTCTTTCCTGCGTCTACATGTGCAAGAATTCCTACTACTAAATGTTTCTTATCCATGTCCTTTTCCTATTACATTTATTCTGACTTCATCATGCCATATTGGGATATAATGCTGTCTATTCGCTTTGAAGCTTCGCTTCTTGTTAATGATTCTATATCTACTTCCATAGAAAGCCCGTGATGTTCACATAGCATTCTTAAATATTTGATTTGTTTTGTCGTGCAAGGTTGAATCTTTTTTGCCTTGAACTGCAAAACTTGTGGTCTGAAAATATCTGGTTCCTTTTCTTCAAACTCATGCGCCAAGATATGATATAGTTTTGCAGTCGCAAGCGCATCATGATATGCTCTGTGGGCTGCTTGATTGGTAATGTGATAATAATCACACAATGTGCCAAGGCTTCTTGACTCTAATTCTTTTAGCACCTTTTTGGCGATACGAAGTGTATCAATTCCTTCCTTTTCAAAAGAATAACCATATTCATTTACATATCTTTTTGTGAATGTAAAATCAAACATAATGTTGTGTCCAACTAAAATATCATCTTCGCAAAAAGTCACAAAATCACGAATAATGTCCTTCGTATTCCTCGCACTTGTTACCATTTCATTCGTAATCCCTGTGATATTTGTAATCATTGGCGAAATGCTTATAGGTGGTTTTACAAATTCCATGAAACGTTCGCAAACCTTTCCGTTTCGCACTTTTAAAGCTCCTATTTCAATGATATAATCTGTTTCCGCTTTTAGGCCTGTTGTCTCCAAGTCAAAGGCTACATAATCTTTAATCATTTTAATCCTTTCGTAAGTCACATGTTATAAATAGTCCATTGATTATCTGCGTATAATCTTTCAATCGCTCTGTTTTTTTTATTTTCTTTAAGAACTTATCTGTATCTTCAAACATGTTTATCATATAAAACCAAAGTTCTTTCATTTTAAATAAAACATTTCGTTCTCCGGAACTAATCTTAATATATTCCTCTAATATGTCATCATGAAATGCTCTTAAAATTGCTTTTGACGGTATATCATCACCTTCTATTTCTCCTACCAAACTTGGTCTTGTTATCACACCACGCCCAAACATAACTGCTTCTACATCAGAAAAACGTAACAGAAATTTCTCATAAGTTTCTTTGGAATGAATATTGCCATTATAACATATAGGATTTTTGCTGTTCACATATGCGTATTCAAACATACCCCAATTTGGTGAATTGTTATAATAATCAGTCTGTATCCTCGGATGAATGGTCAGCTCCTCTATGGGATATTTATTGTAAATTTCAAGTAATCTTTCAAACTCTTTTGCGCTATCTCTTCCGATTCTAGTTTTAATAGAGATTTTGTAGGTTGCTTTTGAAAAAATTTCATCTAAAAAGCGTTCTA
Organism: Faecalimonas sp.; assembly: GCA_045648005.1. GTDB lineage: Bacteria > Bacillota > Clostridia > Lachnospirales > Lachnospiraceae > Faecalimonas. Next base: position 68,556 of record JAZRND010000044.1, read on the forward strand.
ATTCTTCCGGATAGGCGAGAAATCCGGAACCTTTATTCTTGGTCACTACGGTTTTAGACGGACAACCAAGATTTAAATTAATTTCATTGTACCCCATTGCATAAATATCATTGCCTGTCTTTAAAAATGCATCAGCATTATTTGTCAATAATTGAGGTACGACCATCAGTCCTTCATTGTGTTCTTTTGAAAGTTCCTTCAATTCTCTGGCATTAAATTTTTTGTCTATGTGAGGCACAATAAAAGGCGTAAAATATTTGTCCATCTTGCGAAAATGCTTATGATATGCATTTCGGTACACATAAGTTGTAATTCCTTCTAAAGGCGCCAAATAATACTTCATACTAATTCTCCAATGTTTCTTTTGTCAGTGTTTCTATGACCTTCTTTGCTTTTTCAAGACGTGCTTTAAATTGTTCGTAAAAATTCTCGTCTTCAGTATAACGTTCTATAAAAAAGTGTTGCAAAACAAATAAATCTATCTTCTTTATCAATTCCTCATCTTGGATGTGTCTGAATCTATTCTGTACATCATCAATGAAATAGTGCCAATCGATTATATACTGGTGATTTTGAGCTAAATCAGGTGTGTCAATCCATTTTTTTACCTTTACCTTTGTTTTATTTGGATGTTTGCATTCATTCACTTGTAAAAAATATTTGAAATCTTGACCTTCATAATATCTTCCAAGTGGAAACAATCTACAGATACCAGGTCGAAAGGCATGGATAGAACAACGACCTTCTTCATTCAAAAAGTGACAACATTCTTTATCTCCACTCATATTTATATTTGGTAAAATCACGCCGTCCACTACATTTAACTCAATCGCACCAGCTAATAATTCTTCGAAGCTCACATGCAGATTTGTGGTTAGATTGTAGATATCTAATGGATCAAGCTGAATGGATTGTCCCATGCCCTGGCAACAGGCAGAACATCCTTTACAATCATTACAATCGGCCTTTACCAAGTCATTGAGTGTATATAGATTTCCATCTGAAATTTCATTCATGTCTACGTTTCGTTTCATAGTTTTTTCCTTCTATTGTTTTTGTAAAATATCTAATGTATGTGCACTTGCACCTAGAAGTTCAGGTCTTTCACAAGTTGACAAGTGATACTTAATGAATAGTTCGTATGTCTCATCATCCATAGCATTTAAAGTTTGGCGCATATAGTTTGCCGGTCCATCTGCAGCCACGAGTTGTAAACGTATCACATTAGCAGCTTGATTAACTTCGTCAATATCTTCTAGTCTCATATAATCATATAAGTCCTCTGGTTTCGGGGTTACCCGAAAAGCTTCATTCACCTTTCCAGTTGCTATACATTCTTTTATGTAATTATCTTTAAATCCATGAGTTATAATACTGTATTCATTCATGCAATATGCCACCAATATGACACCACCTCGTTTTGTGACTCTTACAGCCTCTTTCAATGCTTGCTGTTTGTCTTCCAGCGTGTAGAGATGATACATAGGTCCAAACACTAGCGTCATATCAAAACTATTGTCTTCAAAGCGTTTAAGGTTCAATGCAGTTCCCTGGTAGGCTTTTACAGAGCTTCCTTTTTGCTTTAAAATACCAAGATTGTATTTTACTAATTCCACAGCTGTCACATCATAGCCCTCTTCTGCCAATGCCACTGAATAGCGTCCAGTTCCGGCACCTACATCTAGTATTTTGGCGTCTCTCGGCATGGTCTCAAGGTATTTATGTATATATTTCATCGAGGTCACATATTCTACATTGCCATGTCGTCTGGTTAATCGTTTGTCCTCACAAAATTTGTTGTAATATGCTTCTAATTCTTTAGACATTTTTCAGTATCTCTTTTCTCTATATATTTATCTTATTTTATCATGCGAACATTGACGTGACAATCAATTTGTTCTATTATAATAGTAGCCGATAGAAGTCTACATATAATATGAATAGAACATTTAAAGAAGTGCCAACTTTTACGAAAAAGTGGCAATCCTTGGGGCTCACTGATAATGATTTACTTATTTTAGAAAACATTTTGTTAAAAGATCCTAAAATTGGTGATGCCATTGAAGGAACCGGTGGAATACGAAAATTGCGTATTCCTATTGACAATATTGGCAAACGAGGTGGGTGTCGAGTTATTTATATTGACATCGAGGTTAAGGAATGCATTTATCTATTAAATGTTTATGCAAAAAATGAAAAAACGGATTTGTCGCCAAAAGAAAAGAAAATGTTAAAAAAACTTGTAACTGTCTTAAAGGAGGAATAAAAATGGGATTCTATGAAGACATAAAAAAAAGTTTGAATGAAGCAATTGAAATGAAAGAAGAAAAAAACTTTCTAGCCCAAAGAGAAAATATGCCTGCCAAAACATTATACTACAAAGAATGCAAAGAAAAAAAGGACTGAAAAGTCCTTTTTTATTATCTTATTCTGTTAATTCCGATGTGCAGTGTGGACATCTTGTTGCATCAATTGCAATTTCTGTCTTACAGAACGGGCATTTCTTGGTTATTGGTGCTGCCGGCTCTTCTTCTTTTTTCTTGGTAAATTTAGAAGATACCGTATTCATGAATTTCACAATACAGAAAATAATAAATGCCATAATCAAGAAATTAATGATTGCTGTAATGAAATTACCGTAATTTAAAGTGGCTGTACCAAATAATTTAATACTATATTCGGAAAAGTTCATTCCTCCAAAAAGACCAAGTAACGGATTAATAATATCTGCTACTAAAGAATCAACGATTGCTTTAAAAGAAGCACCGATGATAACACCGACTGCCATATCCATGACATTACCACGGCTAATAAATGTTTTAAATTCGTCAAAAAATTTCTTCATAGGTTTTTTCTCCTTTTTATCAATAGAATCACTTATAAAATAAGCCCATGCATACATTATAACGCATGGGCTTACAAATAGCATCCTATTTTTTATTTTTTTTACTTTCAATTTCTTTCAAAGAAGTTGTTACTACTTTGGTCATTGCAAACAATGCTATTGCATTTGGAAGTACCATTAAGTAATTAAATGCATCGGTAAGTTCCCAAACTAAATCATTTGATACTAATGTACCAACAAATACAAATACCAATGCGATAAGTGTGTAGATTGTTGTGCAAACTTTTGGATTCTTCTTTCCGAACAAATATACGGCATTGATTTTACCAAACATGTTCCAACCAAGGATGGTTGAAAATGCAAAGAAGAACAAGCATATTGCAACAAACATAGCACCGATACTAGAGCCAAATACAGAACCGAAAGCTGTCTGCGCAAGGTTTGCTTTTGTAATTGTTTCGCTTGCTGCCGCTGCGCCTACACCTGCCAATTCGCCACCTGGTGTATAAAGTGTAGCGATGATAACTAAAGCATTTAATGTAAGAACTATAAATGTATCTATAAACACACCAATCATAGCTACAATACCTTGGTCATGTGGATGCTCTACATTTGCCTGTGCATGTGCGTGTGGTGTAGAACCCATACCTGCTTCATTTGAGAACAAACCACGTTTTGCACCTTGACTGATTGCCGCTTTAATACCTGCACCAAATGCACCACCTAAAATGGCCTGTGGTTGGAAGGCATATTTAAAAATCATCGCAAAAGTTGCCGGTACTACTTCAATACGAATTGCAAGAACTATAAGACCGCCCAGCAAGAAAAGTCCTGCCATAACTGGAACAATCTTTTCACATACAGCTGCAAGACGTTTTGTTCCGCCTAAAAAGATTAATGCGCAAATAGCTACCAAAACAAGACCTGCTACCCAAGTTGGAATTCCAAATGCAGTGTTGATGGTAGAACCGATTGAGTTTGATTGTACCATGCTACCCATAAAACCAAGTGCTAATACGCTTGCTACCGCAAAGAAACCTGCAAGAAACTTCCCGAATTTTCCTTTAAATGCTGTAGTAATGTAATAAACCGGTCCTCCATGTACTTCGCCATCTTTGTCTACCACACGTGTCTTTTGTGCCAATGTTGCTTCTGCATAAATGGTAGCCATACCAAGGAATGCAATTACCCACATCCAGAAAATAGCTCCTGGTCCACCGGTTAAGATAGCACCTGACGCACCTACGATATTACCAGTTCCTACTTGCGCTGCAATCGCTGTTGCAAGTGCTTGGAAAGAGCTCATTCCTTGCTCTTGAGCCCCACCTTTTAAAGAAAGGTTACCAAATACTTTTTTCATACCTTTTCCAAAATAACGTACCTGTACGAATTTTGTCTTGATGGTATACCAAAGACCTACTCCTATAAGTAAGATAATAAGTATGTAGCTAGACAAATACTCATTAACTGTTTGCACGATTGGTAATAGTGCATTTTCAATTTGTTGAATCATATTTCATTTCCTCCTTAAATTAAAAAACGGAACAGTTGAAATTAACTGCTCCGAAGAATATATACGCATACATACATAGTTGTTATTACTATGATATACACTCTGTCCTTTTACCTGAGAGATTCAGCGATATCGCCTTGCACCTTCGGTACTCATATTTGAGATTCTCCAGAGCCACATCCATTATTAGTCCTCATCCAATAACTGGACACCTGAGAGTTTTACTCCTTCGGTAGGCTATGCCATTCCCCTAATAATTTCACCTGTCGTTATGTAGTTTTGTTTACCCTACCACTTTTATAAATAAAAGTCAATGCTTTTAAAATTTTTTTTAAATATATTGACATATTTCTATTTTGATGCAACAATAAGTGTACTAGTACAGTTAGTACACTTGAAAGGAGTGATGTGATGATTGTAATTGATTATCATGATAAACGTCCCATTTATGAACAAATTATTGAGCGTTTTCAGCTGTTAATACTCAATGGTGCACTTGAACCTGATACACAGCTTCCATCTGTGCGTTCTCTAGCTGTTGAGTTGTCAATTAACGCCAACACTATACAACGTGCTTATGGCGAATTGGAACGCAGAGGACTTATCTATTCTGTAAAAGGACGTGGAAATTTTGTTTCTGCTCAAAAAAGTGTTGTAAAAGAACAACAACAAAAGATTCTCGAAGACCTTCGACTTCAATTAAAGGTTTGCAAAGAATCCGGAATTGAGAGCCATGAGATCCAAGCATGCATACAAGAAATATTTCAGGAGGTGAAAAAATGATTGAAATAATAAATATAAGTAAGTCATTTGGGGACATAAAAGCCGTGGACCATATTAGTTTAACTATGAAAGAAGGAATTGTTATGGGTCTTCTAGGTACTAATGGTGCCGGTAAAAGTACTCTTCTACGTCTCATGTCCGGAGTTTTAAAACCAGATGAAGGAGATGTAAAGATTGACGGCCAATCTGTCTATAATAATCCAAAAGCAAAGGAACTTTTCTTTTATATTTCAGATGACCAATACTATTTCCCAAATTCAACGCCAAAAGAATTTGGTGCATTTTATAATACTTATTTCCCAAAATTTGACACTGAACGTTTTCTTTCCCTGCTAGACAAGATAGACCTTCCTAAAGACAGGAAAATTCGTACTTTTTCAAAGGGAATGAAAAAACAACTTTCTATTTTAATAGGTGTTTGTTCCGGTACCAAATATTTATTCTGTGATGAAACATTTGATGGTCTAGATCCTGTTATGCGACAGGCTATTAAAGCTATTTTTATTCAGGAAATGGAAGAACGCAGTTTTACACCTATTATTGCTTCGCACAATTTACGTGAATTAGAGGATATTAGTGACCACATTGGTCTACTGCATAAGGGCGGTGTGCTTCTATCACAAGATTTAGAAACCATGAAATGCAATTTAGCCAAAGTACAATGTGTATTATCTGAAGAATTTGACCGTCAAATACAAGACGCATTGCTAGTTTTAAAAATGCAACGACACGGAAAATTGTTAACCATGACTGTACGAGGGGAAACAGATAAAGTATTGGCCTATCTCCAATCTTTAAGTCCTGTTTACTGCGAAGCAGTTCCTTTAACTTTAGAAGAAATCTTTATCAGCGAAACGGAGGTGGCCGGATATGACATCAAGAGTCTCATTTCCTAAATTATTTTTAGAAACATTGCGTCGGCATACAGCTGCCGTATTTATTACCATTTTAACTTTTGTAATTCATATAATCTCATTCTTTTTGATTGTTCAAAATACTTTGGATCTGCAAGTAGTCGGCGATTCATTGCTACCTGACATTGTTGCATCAAATATGGAACATATTATAGAACAATTGACAGAAATGAGCGCGCCTACCTTATTAAATGCTCTAATCGGGCTGTTTTTAGGTGGATATTTGGCTTTTGATTTTTTCAAGTATCTACATTCGAAAAGACAGGTGGATTTGTTTGAATCTATGCCAGTCAAGAAAGAAATGCACTTTTTCGTACTATTCCTTTCTTCATTTACTTGCTTTGTAATTCCTTGCGTCTTAACGACAGGTATTGAGATTGGTATCTTGTATGGAACCGGTTTAGGAACCACTGCTATGATACAAAACATGCTTTGGAACATGCTTTGTGTGTTTGGCGCATTTTTAGCAGGCTGGGCAACCACTGCTCTTACAATGATTATGACTGGACATACCGTGATTGCCGCATTAGGTGTAGCTGCATTTTCGTCCTATTTCCCAATAATCATTAATTACTTATTTCCTACATTTGCATCAAAGTTTTTTGAAACCTATGTATACAACGTAAGCGATGCTTTAAATTATCTCTCTCCTGCTTCACTTGTATATAAAGCTTCTTATAACTGGAGATTATGGAATATTAAGGAGCATTGGACTTATTTACTAGGTTGTTTTGTATTTGCTATTGCAATTAGCCTCATTGCTTTTCTCCTTTTTGTGAAACGACCATCTGAAGCAGCAGGTCGTGCTATGGCATTTGAAAAAGCCAACTCCGTAATTCGTATACTTGTTGTAATACCGCTTTCCTTATACGCCGGCTTGTTTTTAAGTGAACTAGCTTCTTTTGGAAGTGGTGTATGGTTTATATTCGGCATTCTTTTTGTTGGCTTTCTAGTACATGGTATTATAGAATGTATTTTCAATTTTGATATTAAGGCGCTCTTTTCCAAAAAACGTCAATTTGCATTCACAGCACTCTTCTGCCTTGCATTTGTCTTTATCTTTTGGATTGATTTATTCCAGTACGATAATTACATGCCAAAAGCAGAAAATGTGAAATCCATCATTATCAATTCACATCTCTTTGAAAATGACAAATACGATGAGTTGATTCAAAAAGATGGAATTCAAGGTGAATATATTGATGATGCTCTTCTAGCTATTCAAGAAATCAGAGAAAAAGATGATATAAATTCAGATATCCCTGATACTATGTATATAGCTAGTTTTACCGTAATTTATGAACTAAAAAGCGGTATCACGCACATGCGGAATTATGTCTATTATTCTAACGAAATTTCTGATACCCTTGACGCTCTATATAGCACCGAAGAATTTAAAGATGATTATTATTTGCTGTATCACTATGATGCAAAGGAGATTGCAGGTGTTAAGATTCATAACGGGCTTGAAACTACTCCATTGAATTTAAAGGATGAAAACAAATTAAAAGAATTGCGAGATATCTATTTGTCAGAACTTACCTCCTCTTCTTTTAAGAAAACTTCATCTGAAGCGGCAGTATATGAGTTGATTTTTGGACTCCCACGAGATGGATATGAATATAATTTGGAAGCTTCTTGTCCTGTTTATACAAGTTTTACAAAAACATTGGATTTCCTAAAACAGTATTCGCTAACCAGTTTTGCAGATAATCCAAACTTCATTCCTGTAAACATGGAGATATATGATGGTAAATATGAAAATAATCTCCCACAATACATTAGTGATACCGAGCAACTAAAAGCATTAAAACCGTATATGATCCCAGGTGATTTTCTCAACTATAATCATAGAGGCCAATATGAATATTGTGATTTACGCTATGAACTAAATGGTGCAACTGGCTATATGAATGTATATATTAAAACAGAAGCTATTAAATCAATTTTGAAATAGCAAAACTGCAGGGCCAACTCCCCTGCAGTTTTTGTTTGACATTCCTTAAACTATTTTGTAAAATTTTTCCATAATATAAGGAGAGTTTTACAAATGGGTAATTACAAAAGAAAACGAAAAATAAAACGCTTGCTACGTCGTATGACCCGCGTTGCAATATTGATATTACCTCTTATCATAATTGGTACTGTCATTATAATTCTAACAAAAAAGCCAAACACTTCGAAAGGGAATAATGTTCAAGATGTTGTGTCAGAAATAGAGAATAATGAGACTCCTGAACCGGAACCAGAGCCAATTACAGCAACCATCCTATCTGCCGGTGACATTATTATGCATGATCCACTACTCACTTCGAACTATTACAAGCAGTCAGATGGGACCTATGATTACAATTCCTTATTTGACTATATTCGTGCTGATTATGGTGCGGCAGATTTTACAGTATTAAATTTAGAATCAACAATCTCTGATGGAAATTATAAGGGTTATCCAAATTTCCGTGCTCCCGCTGCTATCGTATCGGCTATGGCTAACAATCATGTAAATGCTTGTATGCTGGCAAACAATCATATTTATGATAATCTAGAAAAAGGCTTCCGAAACACCGTCGAGACCGTCTCACAACACAATCTAATGTGCATGGGCGTTCGTAAGACTTTCGAGGAAAAGACATATACGATTCAAGACATTAATGGCATTAAAGTCGGATTTTTAAATTACGTCTATAACACAGGTGCAAAAAACGGTCAAAATGTATCCATCAATTCCATTGCTGTGGATAATGCTGTATCACCTCTTATCAACACTTTCAATTACGGGAATTTGCAAGGGTTATATGACGACATTGAAAATTCTATGGCAGAAATGAAAACTGCCGGTGTCGAATATACGATTGCCTATATTCATTGGGGCGACGAATATCAAACAAAGGAAAATAGCACACAACGGAAAATTGCTGCAAAGCTTTGTGATTTAGGAATTGACGCCTTAATTGGTGGCCATCCACATGTAATTCAACCTGTTGATTTGCTAACAAGCACAGATGGTACTCATCAAATGGTATGTATTTATTCTCTTGGAAATCACTTGTCTAATCAATATCAAGAACGAATGGATTCCTGTCCTACCGGACATACGGAAGACGGTTTGATGGTTCGATTAGAATTAGAAAAAATTGAAAATTCACCAGTCGCATTAAAAAATATTGACATTATACCTACTTGGGTATATCGGACACCAAATGAACCTGATGAAGGCAATCCACAGTATTATATTATGCCACTTGATAAGCCAGATAAATTGATAAAGGAAGCTGCAACCCTTAATATCACAGATGACGTGCATGCTTCTCTTGATCGTACAAATGCGATTATTAATGACGGTGTGACAAAAATCAAAAACGCGCTTCCAATTATAAAGAAATAAAGAAAATGCAAGGGTTTTCTCCCTTGCATTTTTATGATTATCCTTTGTTTTGTGCAGCTACCAAGCTTTCTCCGCAATAAATTTTGCGAAGTTTTGGTTTTTCAATTTTTCCAGTCGGATTACGCGGAATATCGGCAAAAATAATTTTCTTTGGTCTCTTGTATCGAGGAAGTTTCATACAGAACTTTTCCACATCTTCTTCTGTACATTCAAAACCATCTTTAATTTCTATAATGGCCGCTGCGATTTCTCCTAATCTCTTGTCAGGCAAACCAATTACTGCAACATCTTTTACTGCATTATATTCACGGATAAAGTCTTCAATCTGTACCGGATAGAGGTTCTCACCACCACTGATAATAACATCTTTCTTTCGGTCGACCAGATAAATAAAACCTTCTTCATCTTCTTGAGCCATATCACCTGTATACAGCCAACCTGTTTCATCCATAACATCTGCAGTTGCCTGTGGGTCTCTATAGTAACAAGTCATAACGCCAGGTCCAAATACGGCAAGCTCGCCCACTTCGCCTTTTTCTACTTCATTTCTTCTTTCATCTACGATCTTCGTCTTCCAACCATAACCAGCTTTTCCAATTGCACCTACTTTGTGAATATTTTCAACACCGAGATGTACGCATCCAGGTCCAATAGATTCACTTAATCCATAATTGGTATCGTATTGATGATGCGGGAAATACGCCTGCCAACGACGAATCAAACTTGGTGGTACAGGCTGTGCACCAATATGCATTAATCTCCATTGTTTCAATTCATAATCTTCTAATTTGATGTCGCCTCTGTCCAATGCATCCAAAATATCTTGAGCCCACGGAACTAAAAGCCATACAATGGTACATTTTTCTTCTGAAGCGGTTCTTATAATAACTTCAGGGCTTGTACCTTTCAAGAGTACTGCTTTTCCACCTTCTAAAAAGCTTCCAAACCAATGCATCTTTGCACCAGTATGATATAACGGTGGGATACACAAGAACACATCCTCTTTACGCGTGCTGTGGTGATTTTGCTCCACCTTACAAGCATGCATAAGACTTGTGTGATTATGTAAAATTGCTTTTGGAAATCCTGTTGTTCCAGACGAAAAATAAATCGCTGCATCATCCTCATCAGTCAAACGAATCATCGGAGATTGGCTTGAACAATTCATGGTCTGCGAGAGATAATCCTCCGCATAAATTGGTGTATTTTCTCCAACAAAGAAAAGTAAGCGATTGGTAATAATCTCATCTGCAATTTCTTCCACACGTCCGATAAATTCTGGTCCAAATACTAAAACATCTGCTTCTGCAAGTTCCACACAATACTTAATTTCATCTGCAGAATAACGGAAGTTTAAAGGCACAGCAAGTGCTCCTGTTTTTAAAATACCAAAATAGATCGGTAACCACTCCAAACAGTTCATTAAAAGGATGGCAACCTTATCTCCTTTTTTGATTCCTCTTTGAATTAACAAATTAGCAAAGCGATTAGCCTTTTCATTGAAAACATTCCAAGTAATTTCGCGTCTATAGTAAGAAGGTGAGTTTGCTTCAATTAATTCATATTCCTTCCAAGTAACTCGTCTGGTATCCTTGATTTCCGGATTCACTTCAACGAGACAAACTTCATCTCCATATAATTTACAATTTCGTTCTAAAATCTCTGTAATCGGCATATTTGTACCTCTTTCTACATTTTTACACTTTAACGCGTCAACGCAAAAAATATTATAGCATACCAAATAAAAAAAAGGAAGAGTTATCTTCCTTTTTATTTAATAATCTAAACAAGCTCTTTCTGTAACAAATGGACGCACATAAGTGTCCGCTACTTTTACATGTTCCGGATGCTTGCCATATACAGCGATATCTTCTGCTTTTTCAAGAGTGGTCACTAGTGCCATATCATGCGTACTTGAAGGTATCGGATTTGCAATAAATTCCACACTTAATAATCCTGGTACTTTTCCAACTAATCCTTTCAAATTTTCTTCCATATCTTTCTTTAAGGCTTCTTTTTGTGATTCTTCTATTTCAGGTTTGAATTTCCACATAACGATATGATTTACCATGTTTATATCCTCCGTTTTCACTTATAATATTCTATATTTTAACACAGTTTTACAAAAAAAGGAAGATAAAACACTTGTATTTACAAAATCCTATGTTTATAATAACGTAGTAATAATTACATTGGAGGAATGATATGCAAGACCAACAATCCAAATTTCGACTACATATTGGAATGCGTAATATGAAAACAGCAATTTCTGCAACATTATGTGCATTCGCATACTTTTTAATTGATAGAAATCCAACATTTGCCTGCATCGGTGCGGTCTTTGGTATGGGAAGTGATAATGCAGACTCTAAATTAAATGGTGGAAACCGTTTGTTTGGAACTATTTTTGGTGGTGTTATAGGAATGCTTTTATTCCCTGTATATTGTCTTTTTTATCCAGATGGAGAAACTCATCTATTGTTATTACTTTTTTTATTTGCAGGAATCATTGTATTAGTACTTACTAGCCTATTTTTCCGTTGGCCAGGTGCCATTCAACCAGGTGGTGTTGTACTTTGCATCATTTTATTTAACACACCTGTGGAAACATACATTTCTTATTCTATGAATCGTATAATTGATACTGCAATCGGTGTGATAGTTTCTATCTTAATCAACTACTTGTTCCCGCGAGAACGAGTTGTAAGATTTTTCAATAAACTTGGCATACATAAACTGGACGACATAACAGAATAACAAAATTATATAACAAAGACCATATCAATTTACTCTTTGATATGGTCTTTTAATTCTGACTTAATATGGATGTTCATTAATATATTGTTCCATAATAGCGGCTGCAGTTCCCACTATTTCTACACAGGGTCTCTTTTGATAATAACCTTCTGTTCTCTTTTCTGGTATCGGCACGTCGCTTCCCTCACCCAAACCAAGTAACTTTCTACAAATAATGGATGAATGGATGTTTTCAAATTCCTTTGCCAAAAATTGAATTCTGGCATAGTGATCAGCCTTTTCTTTTGGATCCTCAACGTCGTCATATCCATATAATATCCCAGCCACCATAAACATTCCTGATACCGCGCCACAAACTTCTCTTAAGCGCCCCATTCCTCCACCAAATGAGGAACTCAATCGCAAGGCTGTTTTGTGTTCTATTTGGTATAAATCTGCAAAAGCTAAAAACACCGCTTGGGCGCAATTATAACCTTCTTTGAATAAAGCCATTGCTTTTTGCGCATAAGCACTCTTTTCTATTGTTATACTCATATTATTCACCCTTCTTCCCGTTCAAAGCATTTTGGATAGCACATGCGGCATATGCACAGATACCGTGGTCATAACTACCTTTGCGAATTCTATATTCCCAAAGAGTTCCTGTATATTCTTCCATTTGACCAAACATGCCTTTAATATCATGCAACAACAAGTCGTACTCTCCCATCTTTGCCAATAATTCCAGACGCATATAAGCACCCATAATCATATTGAACTCAAGGATTTCCGGCATTTTACCTTGTCTATCCGGGGCAAATACATTTAAGATTAAATCTTTTAATCCGGCATATTTTTCAGAATGGATATCTAATTCACCAAAAAGAACTGCATAGTACTGTCCTACTTCAGATGCATGATCTTGCAACACAAGTTTGCCTTCCTCATTACGTTTAGAATGATCCATAAAGTAAGTTCCATTAAAGGATTGTTCGATGGCTACCTTTCTTACTTCTGCAGAACGTCTTAAACATTCCTCATCTTGATACAGGTTACCAATTGCTTTTAATACTTTTGAATATAGAAAATTAGTTGGATAACTTACGTCTTGAATCCAATCATTTGCAGTTCCCCATTCTACGAAATTCCAAGAAGGAAGTTGTTCCAATAACCCATCCTCATTTTCATATTTGCGGTAAAAGTTTAGAAGACCATAAATCTTTTCTCTAAATGCCTCTGCCATATCCTTATGACCACGCTGGTTGATATATCCGTCTACCTGTAAAATAAAGAGCATCGTAAATTGTGGAATAAATGTTCCGTTCTGTGGGTCATCTGACGGATAACATTCTGGAATTGCACCTTCTACATATTCGCCTTCATTTTGATACAATCGATAATTTTCTAAAAAGGCGTCTTCTGTTCTCGTCGCACCGGTAATTGCATATTCACCTTGTGAAGTAAAATAAGTGTCGCCTATCCAACCTGCGCGTTCTCTTGAAGGACAATCCATATACAAGTCAACTGCGTTATGAGAATAATTGCGCACTGCAGCACGATAAATAGCATTAATGACTTCATCATCGCATGTCACCAATGGAAATTCATTGGTTGGCAAAATGAACGTTTTAACGCCTAATGAATGAAGTTTGATAGAACCTTCTTTCACTGCCAAAATAACAAATCGATAAGTGTAAGGTTCGAAACTTTGCATTTCTCGTTTGTCATTTTTAGGTAAGAAGAATTCCACAACATTATGTACGTTCATGTTTTGGAATACAAACTCTTCTCCATCATAAAACTCTGTAAATCCAATAACCACATCACTTTCTTCCGAGGTTTCGATTACAGCTTTCACAAATCCGGCTTCTATCTTCTTTAAATCAAAAATAGCATACTCGCCCTTTTTCATTTCCAAAGGAAGCTTTGCATTCATTTCTGTAATCACTTGGTTGTGACGTTGAATCCAGGTATATGGATGATATGGAATTTCTTCCCAATCAAAAATTCCCCATTCCTTTGGAACAGTTGCCCATGAATATCGAATTGGTTTATATGGACGTTCTTCATCATAGATGAAGTCTCCTCGACTTCTTGCAACGTCTAACTCTATATTTTCATAAATTGGATATGCTGCCTTTCTGTCTAATACGATAGGCTTTACATCTACCGGTGTAACCTCGGCCTTATATGTATCATCTGTCATTGATTTGTTACTTCTATAGTCCCAAATTTCTGTGAAATGGCGTTGTACGGAATAACGTTCTGTCTTTTGAATCTTTGTCCCCGGACAGAAGCCTTCAAAGTCTTTTCCTGTGTATGCGAGCGCTTTCTCTCCAGCAGTAATTTCAGCCATAATAAAGGACGGTTGCCATACGGTAGAAATACTGTGACAATAATATCCTACCGCCTCAATCGTAACCTTTTTAGTTCCTTCCGGAAGGTCTAAAACATCTTCCCTTACATATCCTTTCGCTGTACGTGCCGGACCGGATGCCAAAAAGTTATCATCTGCAAAAGCACGATAAAACGCGGTTCCCGCAATATGTAGTTTTGTCATTTCATCTGTTGAAATTTCTGCGCTGAATACAGCATGTACATTCATTTCACGTTCTCTGTTGTCAATCCAAACTGGTAATCCTTTTGTAAACATAATGTTCTCCTTTATTTGTATATTTTCTTACGTTGCTGCTTTGCTGCAATTCGTATATAAAGTTTTGTTGGAATAAATCTAGCTAGCACAACTAGCACCTTCATTTTAAATGCTGGAACAATGGTTATCTTCTTTCTAAACATTTGCGTAATTGCATAGTTTGCACAATCATATGCGCTAATACCTTTGAGGGCAAATTCTACATTTGCCACTTTGTTGAATTCTGTATCTACAGGTCCTGGGCAAAGGCAACCAATATAAACTTTCGAATTTGCTCGTCTCAACTCTTCTGCTAAACCTCTTGTAAAACTGGTTACATATGCTTTTGTCGCATAATAAGTGGACATGTACGGTCCAGCTGGCAATAGTCCTGCGGATGATGCCACATTTAAGATATAACCTCTGTTCTTTTCTGTCATTTGTTTGATTGCAAACTTGCTAAACAGATGCATGGTTTTCACATTTAAATCTATCATATTTAATTCTGTATCTGTATCGATATTGATAGTTTCTCCACAATATCCGAAACCGGCATTGTTAACAAAAACATGAATGTCATATTTTTTCAATTCTTGCATCAACTCTTGACAAGCATTCATATCTGTCAAGTCCACACTCAAAAGTACACATTCCGCCGATAATGTTTTCGCTAATTCTTCTAGTCTATCTTTGCGTCTGGCAATGAGTATTAAGCTGTATCCTTCCTTTGCAAGTCTTTTTGCAAACTCTGCACCTATGCCGGAACTGGCACCTGTAATAACTGCGTATTGTTTTGACATAGTTGTTCTCCTATATGTTTAATCTCCTTTATTTATGATACGGTTCTCCATTTATAATCCTATAACTTCGATAAATTTGTTCTAATAAAATCACTCTCATCAACTGATGCGGAAACGTCATCTTGGAAAAACTTAAAGCAAAATCTGATTTCTGCAAAACTTCTTTGCCAAGCCCTATAGAGCCTCCTATAACAAATGCAATATGACTCACTCCTTGAACTCCTAACTTGTCCACTTTATCTGCCAATTCTTCGGATGATAATTGCTTGCCATTTATCTCTAAAGTAATCACATATGCATCATCTTTTATATGCTTCAGGATGCGCTCCGCTTCTTTGCTACGGATTGCATCCTCAACCACCTCACTTGCATTGTCAGGAATCTTTTCATCCGCCACTTCTATAATCTCAAGTTTACAATATTTGCTTAAACGTTTGCTGTACTCACCAATAGCATCTTTTAAGTATTTCTCTTTAATTTTTCCAACAGTAATAATTGTAATCTTCATATCATCCTCATTTATCCAATATAAAAGTCCATAATCAACATGGTTATAAACCCAAATATTAAAGAATACGTTGCCATTCTCTCGTATCCATGGCTGTGAGTTTCCGGTATCATTTCATCACTCACAACGTAAATCATTGTTCCACCTGCAAACGCAAGGGCAAATGGTAATATAGTTGTTGCAACAGAAACTGCCGTAAATCCAAGTAATGTACCTACAATCTCTACTAATCCCGTAAAACTTGCAATTAAAAATACACGCCACTTTGAGACACCTGCCATAATAAGCGGTGTCACTATTACCATTCCTTCCGGAATATTTTGCAGTGCAATACCTACCGCAACTGTAATAGCATTACTAATGTTTTCGCTTCCAAATCCTACTCCCGCCGCAATTCCTTCTGGTAAATTATGAATGGCGATTGCCATTACAAATAACATCACTTTATTAATTGAATTTTGACTATTTGAATGTGCTTCTTGATCCATCCCCGTTATACGATGTAAATGAGGTGTCACTTTATCCGCTAAATTCAAAAAAATGGCGCCTGTCAAAATACCAATACAAGTAATCCATATATTTCCTTCTTCTAACGAAGGAACGATCAGTCCTAAAACAGCTGCAGCAAGCATAATTCCGCCTGCAAAGCCTAATATTGCATCATTAAATTTATGCGGCACTTTCTGAAATAGAAAGCCTAATAAAACCCCAAAAATTGTTGCTCCACCTACGCCAAGAGCTGTCAACATTGCTAATTGCATATGTAAACCTCCAGTAAAAAATCTCGTTATAATATTATATCATATTTTCCTGTCTTTGTTACACATATCTTTCATATCTCTAAAAACAATATTACAAAAATGAGGATGTAGCAAGATCCCTTTACTACATCCTCAATTACATACTATTTATTGCTTAAATACTCGTGAATGCCTTTTGCACCGGCTTTTCCTGCGCCCATGGCAAGAATAACTGTTGCTGCGCCTGTCACAGCATCTCCACCGGCATAAACACCTTCTTTTGTTGTTTTACCGTTTGCTTCGTCTGCAACAATACATTTCCATTTGTTTACTTCCAAACCTTCTGTAGTTGAAGAAATGAGTGGATTTGGTGATGTTCCAAGTGACATGATAACTGTATCTAGTTCCATTTTAAACTCTGAACCTTCTACCACAACAGGGCGTCTTCTTCCTGATGCATCCGGTTCACCAAGTTCCATTTTTACGCATTTCATTCCTTTTACATAACCATTTTCATCCACCAAGATTTCTGTTGGATTTGTGAGTAAATCAAATATAACTCCTTCTTCTTTCGCATGGTGAACTTCTTCTACTCTGGCTGGTAATTCTTCTTCGCTACGACGATATACGATATGTACATCTGCACCAAGACGAAGCGCTGTTCTTGCAGCATCCATTGCTACATTTCCGCCACCAACTACAGCTACTTTTGTACCTGCAGCGATTGGTGTGTCGTAAGAAGCATCAAATGCTTTCATAAGGTTATTACGTGTCAAATATTCATTCGCTGAAAATACACCATTGGCATTTTCACCTGGAATTCCCATGAATTTTGGAAGTCCTGCACCAGAACCGATAAATACAGCTTCAAAACCTTCATCTTCAATCAGTTGGTCGATGGTTGTAGACTTACCGATAACAACATTTGTTTCAAATTTAACGCCAAGTTCTTTTACCTTATCGATTTCTTTTGCAACTACTTTTTGCTTTGGCAAACGAAATTCCGGAATACCATATACCAAAACGCCACCTAATTCATGCAATGCTTCAAATACAGTCACATCATAGCCTAATTTTGCCAAATCTCCTGCGCAGGTAAGTCCTGCAGGGCCAGAACCAATCACAGCAACTTTGTGTCCATTTGTAGAATCAGCCTTTTCTGGCTTGATATCGTTTTCTAACGCATAATCTGCAACAAATCTCTCTAATTTACCAATAGAAACTGGTTCGCCTTTGATTCCACGAATACATTTACCTTCGCACTGTGATTCCTGTGGGCAAACACGTCCACAAACTGCCGGAAGTGCTGAAGATTTACCGATAATCTTATAAGCCTCTTCAAAATTCCCTTCTTTTACTTCATGAATGAATGCAGGAATATTGATAGAAACCGGGCATCCCTCGATACATTTTGCATTTTTACAATTAATACATCTAGAAGCTTCTTCCATTGCCTCTTCTTTATTATAACCATAGCAAACCTCGTCAAAGTTCTTTGCACGAGCTGCTGGGTCTTGTTCTCTAACAGGTACCTTTTTTAATACATCAGCCATTATTTGTCACCTCCGCAATGACCACAACCACCATGGTGTGTGTCACCTTCTTGTACTTTTAGCAATGCACGACCTTCAGATGTTTTGTACATTTGTTGTCTTTTCATTGCTTGGTCAAAATCAACCAAATGTCCATCAAATTCAGGTCCATCTACGCATGCAAATTTCACTTCATTGCCTACTTGAAGGCGGCATGCACCACACATACCTGTGCCATCAACCATAATAGGATTCATACTTACAATAGTAGGAATGTTAAGTTTTTTCGTAGTAAGACAAGCAAACTTCATCATGATCATTGGACCAATTGCAACACAAAGATCATATTTTTTTCCTTCTTCATTCACAAGCTGTTCAATTTTAGCTGTAACTAAACCACCAAATCCATAAGAGCCGTCATCTGTACATGGATAGTAATTACCTGCAACCGCTTTCATTTCTTCTTCTAAAATCAACAAATCTTTGGTTTTAGATCCAACGATAACGTCAGCCTCTACACCGTGGTTATGTAACCATTTTACTTGTGGATAAACTGGTGCCGCACCAACGCCACCTGCAACGAATAAAATTTTCTTTTTCTTTAATTCTTCCGGGTCTTCATTTACAAATTCTGAAGGGCATCCTAACGGTCCCACAAAATCTCTAAAATAATCTCCTTCTTTCAAATATGACATCTTTTCTGTCGATGCCCCAATCGTCTGAAGTACAATAGTAACTGTACCCGCCTCTCTATCATAATCACAAATGGTAAGTGGAACTCTTTCTCCCTTTTCATCTAATTTTACAATTACAAATTGCCCCGGTTCACAATGTTTTGCAACACGCGGTGCTTCTACATCCATGAGATAAATCTTATCTGCTAATTTTTCTGCTTTTGTAATCTTATACATGATGCGCCTCCTAATACAAATTCTAATACTTCTCTTATCATAATGAATTGCGTAGAAAATTTCAAGTAAAATACAAAAAAAGAGGCAAAGTTTTCACTTTGCCTCTAAATTTTTTATCTAGAAAATACTAGTAAAAAATGTTTTTATTTTTGCTAAAAGTGTTTGTTGAGGAGCATTGCTCGCTACAGCAGTTGTTGAGAACATCTTGAGTTCTGGTCCATTTGCTGTTGCAACCCAAATACCATTTGCATTGGATGCGCTCCAGAAATCCAATGTTAAGCCTTCGCAAGCTTTTAATTGTCCTTCTGTTTTTGCACTGTATCCGTTTGTATTTGAGATAGTATTTTCAGTTGTACCATCTTGTTTATAAACTTTTGCTACTGCATATGTGTTATTTGCAGTTGTTGGAGTACCTTCACCTACAGCCGGTCCTACTTGAGCGTCTGCATTACAACATACTTTACCGTTACTTATAGTATTTTTTAAGATCGCCGAATCCCAGTCGTGTCCTAAAATACCTCCAGCACCTTTGGAAGTTGCTATAACTTTACCCGTAAACAAACAATCATCCGTAAGCACTTTATCCGATGAATTCCAGAATACTTGGCCTACAAGTCCGCCAGTTCTAATAACACCTTGAACTGTACCATCGAACCAACAATTCTTAAGAGCATGTGCTCTCAAAATAATTTTTGATTGACCTTCTGGTTGTATTTGACTAGAGAAACGTCCTACAATACCTCCTACTACACCATTTTCTGATGTACAAACAACTTGAACTGAATCGGAAACATAAATATTGTAAACACTGCCTTTTTCAGCTTCATTATTTGCTCCACCAACAAGTCTTCCTGTTACAGTTCCTAACATCATAGCAGAGCTACTAAAATAACTATTTTCGAATTTCAAGTTTCTAGCTGTACCTTGGAAATCTCCAAAGAAACCGCTTGCATTACCACCCGAGTAACTCATATACAAACCTTTAATAGTTGCAGATTTTCCAGATTCATATTCACCAGTAAATATACCCTTAAACATAACTTGATCTTGATGAATTCCAATTGGTGTCCAAAAGTTACCACTACTTGGAAGTGGTTGACCTGCTACCCAACCTGGGTTGAGGTCATACACTTCACTTGTTAATTTTACAGTACATCCTTCAAAAGTAATGTTTTTATTATTTACTATACCTGGTAGAGCCAATAAGTCACTTACTGTTGCAATTTCAAATACAGTACCTGGTACAACTGCACCACCTTGCACTTTGCTTGTAAACCATTCATCAGTTGGTGTAATTGGTTCTGCTGGTTTTTCTGGTTGTTGAAGACCTGCGAAATCGTCCACAATATCCGTTGCTGTGGAGAATTGCTTGAGTTCTGGTGTTCCACTTTCAATAGCTACCCAAATTCCATCTGTGTTTTGTGCACTCCAGAAATCAAGAGCTGTATTTTCATACGCTTTTTTGCCTTCTAACTCTGCCTGTGTAATAACTGCATATGCACCTGTTACACGATCAGCAATTGCCACTTCATTAGTGCATTGCATATTATCTGGCTTGTTAGCATTACCAGCCATGTCGGTAAGTTTTGTAACTGAATAAACACTATTCAAAATTATTGAACCAGATTCACCTGTGATATATCCTGCGATAACACCTAATCTTCCGCCATGCCCAGCATAAATAGTACCATTACTTATAGAATTCTGAACTCTCACACCGGCACCACTGAGTTGACCAATCAAACCACCTGCAATGAAATCTATTGAATAAATATCTCCAGTATATAAACAGTTATCAATCGTTGCTTTATCTTGTGGAACAGTCTTCACATAACCAACAAGTCCACCGATTAAGCGCCCTGCGTATTCATCGCCGTTTTCAGCGTAATATGCAACAACTGTTGATTCTGACCAACAATTGCTGATTTGACCTACACTTGAGTCAAACATACCAACCAAACCACCAATAGCTGATTTGTTACTTGTAACAACAACACTTGATGATGTGTAACATGATTCAAGTGTACCCTTTAACAAACCGACAATAGCACCTGTATACCAACCAGCAGAGTTATAGTCATCAGGCACTTTGTTACGTCCTTTAGATTGAATATAACTATTGTCAAGTTTCACGTTTTTAACAACACCATTAGGCGAAACCATAGCAAAGAAACCTACGCCATCTGTGTTTTCAGAATTAACATACACACCTTTAATTGTGCTCATGCCACCGTCAAAGGTTCCCTTAAATTGATTTGAAGTATCACCAATTGGATTCCAAATAACTGCATTTTCACCAGTTGGCGCTGTCTTTGTTGAAGCATCCCAACCTGGATTTAAGTCATATTCTTGACTTACCAATTTAACTGTACTTCCTTCAAATGAAACACCTGTATCTACTAATGTTGCAAATTCTATTAATTCTTCAACTGTAGCGATTTCAAATGTTGTATTTGCAGGAATTGTTCCATCCGGATTTAATTTATTTGTATACCAATTATCTTCCGGAACTGGAAGTTCAACAATGATCTTATCTGATGTAGAGAACATCTTAAGTTCTGGTGCTGCATCTTCAATAGCTACCCAAACACCTGTTGGATTGTCTTGGTGATAGAAGTCAAATCTTGTTTTCTGATAACCAACGACTCCTTCTAATTGAGTTTTTTCAATTGCTACATATCCACTTGCATTTGAAATAGTATTTTCCGTTGTTCCATCAAGTTTATAAACATTAGCTACTGCATATGTATTATTTGCTGCAGAAGCAGTTCCCTCACCAACTGCCGGTCCGAGATTGGTGCTTGTGTCACAGCATATAGTACCATTACTTAAAGTATTTTTAAAGATAGCGGAATCCCAATCATGTCCCAAAATACCACCGGCACTTTGTACACTTGCTATTATTTTACCTGTAAATAAACAATCCTCTACAAGAACTTGATCTGATGAATTCCAGAACACTTGACCTACAAGTCCTCCGACTCTCTTTGTTCCTTCAACTGTACCATTGAACCAACAATTCTCAAGGGCGTGTGCTCTTAAAATCATTCTTTGATCGTTTTGATCATTCATCTGGCTTGAGAAACGTCCAACAATACCACCTGCTACACTCTCTGATGCTGTAGAAACAACTTTAACAGTATCGGATACATAAATATTATAAATGCTACCTTTATCTGGTGCATTATCTGTCCATCCGGCAACTCTTCCTGCTACAGTACCTAGCATAATAGCAGAACTACTAATATAACTGTTTTCAAATTTCAAGTTTCTTGCAGTACCAAACAAGTCTCCAAAGAATCCTGTAGCTTGAATATTTGAATCCACATAGATTCCTCTGATTGTTGCTGACTTACCTGTTTCATACTCACCAGTAAAGGTTCCTTTGAATACAGTTGGATATACCTGACCTACTGGTGTCCAAATATTACCCTCTTCAGGCAACGCTTCTCCAACAGTCCATCCTGGATTTAAATCATAATTAGCTGAAGTTAATTTAACAATATCACCTTCGAAATCGTCAGTTCCACCATTTACTAATTTAGCAAATGAAACTAATTGTGAAATGTTAGCAATTTCAAATGTTAAATTCTCAACACCTGGATTTGCATCAACTACATCTTCATACCATGAATAGTCAAGTCTAACAGCTCCTGTAAAATCATTGATTACATTTTGTGCTGTAGATAACTTTTTAATTTCAAGACTTGACCCTTTAACTGCAACCCAAGTTCCGTTTGCATTTTGTGAACTCCAGAAATCAAGTCCTGTATTTTCATATGCTTTTTTACCTTGTAACTCTGCTTTTGTAAGAGGTGTATATCCACCTGTTACACGTTCAGCAATTGGATGCTGATCGGTACATTGCATATTGTCTGTTCTATCAGAACTTCCATCCAGCTTTGTAAGTCTTGTTGCTGAATATACATTATCCATGATAATAGATCCTGTTTCGCCTGTAAGATAAGCTGCGATAACACCTAGTCTTCCGCCATGTGCTGCATAAATAGTACCATTACTTACAGTATCTTGAATCTTCACACCAGCTGCGCTAATTTGACCAATCAAACCACCTGCAATGAAGTCTGGTGAATAAATATTTCCAGTATACAAGCAATCCTTAATCATTGCTTTGTCTTGTGGAACTGTCTTCACATAACCTACAAGACCACCGAGCAAACGTCCTGCGCTTACATCGCCTTCTGCACCGTAATACGCAATAACTGTCGATTCGGACCAGCTATTCTTAATCTGATTTGTATCTGATTCAAACATACCAACCAAACCACCAATAGCTGACTTGTTACTTGTTACAATTACACTTGGTGATGTATAGCATGAATCCATTGAACCTTTCATCAAACCAACAATAGCACCTGTGTACCATCCAAACTTATTATAATCATCGCCAGTTTTGTTATATCCGTATGACTTAATATAACTATTGTCAAGTTTTACATTCTTAATCATACCTGTAGGTTCTACTCTCGCAAATAGACCTACGCCATCAGTATGTTCAGCG
>JAZRND010000045.1:0-9911 GCA_045648005.1 Faecalimonas sp.
GTTTGAATGGTAATAATGCAATTTCTAAATTATCGTTAGATTTCTGGAGTGCATCAAATGCAAATGGTGTTTGGTTAGCAACAGACGATGGACCGGAACTTGCAATGTTTTCAAGAAAACTTACAAATGTAACCTTGACACGAGAACCAACTAAAGTTACCTATGTTCAAGGTCAATCTCTTGATGTAGAAGGCGCCGAAGTCTTGTTAGAATACTTGGGAGGGTTTAGTGAAACTGTAAGTTTATCGGAACTAGATGGTGTTATCTATAATTATGATAAAAACAAAACTGGGACGGTTGTTGTTACATTTGATTATAATGGTTTTGCTGGCGGTGGATTTCTTATTACTGTAAATCCAAGAGTGGTCACACAGATTGCAGTGGAAGAACCGACAAAGGTTTCCTACATAGAAGGTCAAGAACTAGATTTGACTGGCGGGTACGTAACAGTTTGGTTTGAGTCTGATGATAACTATAGTGAGTTGATACCATTGACTTCAGATATGATTTCAGGCTTTGATAATTCAGTAATAGGCACACAAAATATTACTGTTACCTATCAAGGACATGAAGCTACCTTTGAAGTAGAGGTTACAGCGAAGAAGGCAACTCACATGGAAGTGTTAGAATTGCCTCACAAGTTATATTATAAACAAGGTGCAACAAGCGTAGATGTTACAGGTACCACTGCACAAGTTTGGTATGATAATGGAACTAATGAAGTTATAACAGTTACCGAAGATATGGTCACTAATTTTGATTCATCCTCTGTAGGCTTTACATATGTTGAAATTACATATGGAGATGCAGTTGCATATTTTGATGTTTTGGTTACAGATATGTATGTATACTCGCAAGAGCAAGAGGTTATGGTAGGAAAGACTGTTCAAGTTCCAATTTATATTAACAATCCTTCTGGATTCTCATATTTGAAATTGAAAGTAGAGTATGACAGAAGTGCATTGGAATTGGTAGGAATTGAAAATCAATCCTTGTTTAATGGTTCATTCCTTCCTAGTGAATCATTAGAGACTAACCCACAAGTTCTGTTGTGGGCTGGAGCAAGCGATACTACGGACAGTGGATGCATTGCAGTATTGACGTTCCGTGTTTTAGATGAAACTTTGCCAGGCACATACAATGTGGACATTTCCTTTAGTGAAGCATATAATTCTGCAAATGAGGATATATACTTTGCCACAGAATCTACTACAATTGTAGTGAATGATTATATGATTGGTGATGTAAATGGTGACGATGTTGTCAATGGCAAAGACGCTACATTGCTTTTACAATATTTGGCTGATTGTGGTGTTGAGATTATTGAAGAAGCAGCTGATACAAATGCAGATGGTGAAATCAATGGTAAAGATGTTACACATTTGATGCAATATTTGGCTGGATGGGATGTTATACTTGGATAATATTAAGAAAGAACCGCTAAATTAGCGGTTCTTTTCTGATTTGTATGGTTTCAAATTTAGAATTTGTTCCAAAGAGCGGAAAGTAACTGTTGAACCTAATTCGAAAATTTGGTAAAATACTTGTGTTAAAGACAAATTATATATTTGGAGGAAACCATGGCAAATATTACACAATTAGAAAAGACACTTCCAACTGCACCGTTAAAGATTGCAGTATTAGATAGTTGTAAGGAATTAGGACAGAAAGTCAACGATTATATCGTATCTTTCAGACAATCTGCAACAGAAGATTATCCTGAATTGGCAAGTATCGCAAATTACAATTTGGATAATTACTTGGTGGAAAATGCGTGTCCACGTTTTGGTTCTGGTGAAGCAAAGGGAATGTTGAAAGAGTCTATCCGAGGAAAAGATTTATTTATCATGGTTGATGTTTGCAATTATAGTATGACATATACCGTAAATGGCCATTTAAATCATATGTCACCTGATGACCATTATCAGGATTTAAAACGTATTATTTCAGCGGCAACAGGAAAGGCGCGTAGAATTAATGTTATTATGCCGTTCTTGTATGAGAGCCGTCAGCATAAGCGCACAAAGAGAGAGTCACTTGACTGTGCACTTGCATTAGAAGAATTAGTTGCAATGGGTGTTTCAAATATTATTACTTTTGATGCACATGACCCACGTGTACAGAATGCAATTCCGTTAAAAGGTTTTGACAATTTCTCGCCAAATTATCAGTTTATGAAAGCTCTTCTTCGTGCAGAGCCTGATTTGAATGTAGATAAAGATCATTTAATGATTATCAGTCCGGATGAAGGTGCTATGCACCGTGCAGTGTACCTTTCAAACGTTCTTGGTGTAGATATGGGTATGTTCTACAAACGCCGCGACTATTCAGTAGTTGTAAACGGAAAGAACCCAATTGTAGCACATGAATTCTTGGGTGATGACCTCAAAGGCAAGAATGCGATTATTGTGGATGATATGATTTCTTCCGGCGAAAGTATGCTGGATGTTGCGAAACAAATAAAAGAACGCGGCGCAAATCGTGTGTTTGTATTTACAACATTTGGATTATTCACAGAAGGCTTGGCAAAATTTGATGAGTATTATGAGAAGGGCTTTATCGACCGTATCATCACTACGAACTTGACTTATTTGCCACCTGCATTGTTAGAAAGACCATATTTCTCATGTGCAGACATGAGTAAGTTTATTGCGCTTATTATTGATTCCATGAATCATGATACTACAATCGGAAAAGTATTAGATCCATCTGATAAGATTCATAAATTATTAGAAAAACACAACGCAAATAAGAAATAATAATTGCTCCCTTCCTTTTTCTTTTAAAGGTAAGGGAGTAATGTATAAATTGAGGAAATGCTTATGAAACATGAACACATTGTGAAGATGGTAGTGCCTGGAAGTATTGCAGAAGAGATGGGAATTGAACCGGGCGATAAGTTAATAAGTATCAATGATAACGAAATAGAAGATGTTTTTGATTATCATTATTATGTCAATGATGAAGAACTCGTTTTATTGATTGAAAAGTCAGATGGTGAAGAATGGGAATTGGAAATCGAGAAAGACTATGAAGAAGACCTTGGAATCACCTTTGAGCAAGGACTAATGGATGAGTATCGTTCTTGTAGAAATAAGTGCATCTTTTGCTTTATTGATCAAATGCCAAAGGGTATGAGAGATACGCTATATTTTAAAGATGATGATTCCAGATTGTCATTTTTGCAGGGAAATTATATTACTCTTACAAATATGAGTGACCATGATATTGACCGTATTATCAAGTATCATCTGGAACCAATTAATATTTCGTTCCACACGACTAATCCGGAGCTTCGATGTGAGATGCTTCATAATCGTTTTGCAGGAGAAGCCCTGAAAAAGGTAGAAAAATTGTATCAAGCAGGCATTCAAATGAATGGACAGATCGTTCTTTGCAAAGGCATTAATGACGGGGAAGAGTTGGAGCGCAGCATAAATGATTTATCTCGATATCTTCCATATCTCCAGAGTGTTTCTGTTGTGCCGGTAGGGCTTACCAAATATCGAGATGGACTTTATCCGTTAGAACCATTTACAAAAGAGGATGCTGTTAAGGTATTAGAAACGATTGAAGGATGGCAGGTCAAGCTTTATCAAGAGCAAGGCACACACTTTATTCATGCCGGAGATGAGTGGTATATTCTTGCAGAAAAAGGGATGCCAGAGGAAGAACGCTATGATGGATACCTGCAATTAGAGAATGGGGTAGGCATGATGCGATTGCTTCTCAATGAGTTTGAAGAAACCTATCAGAAGCTAACAGGAGACGAACGTGCTGTTGAGATTTCAGTTGCCACAGGAGCACTAGCATACCCTTATTTAAAACATATGATTACAAAGCTAGAAGAAAAATATCCAAACGTCAAAGTACATTTGTATAAAATACGCAATGATTTCTTTGGAGACAAAATCACGATTTCTGGTTTAATCACCGGACAGGATTTAATTGCACAGTTAAAGGGAAAACCTTTGGGAAAAAGACTTTTATTGCCTTGCAATATGTTCCGAAGCGGAGAAGAAGTTTTTCTGGATGATGTAACGCTGTCTGACGTGAAAGAAACTTTACAAGTGCAGGTAGATATTGTAAAATCAAGCGGACAAGATTTTATAGAAGCAATTTTAGGAGAAGATTATGAGTAAACCAATTGTAGCAATTGTGGGAAGACCAAATGTTGGCAAGTCCACATTATTTAACGCCTTGGCAGGAGAAATGATTTCTATTGTAAAGGATACGCCGGGGGTTACAAGAGATAGAATATATGCAGAAATTACTTGGTTAAACAAGGAATTCACATTAATTGACACAGGTGGTATTGAGCCTGACAGCAAGGACATTATTTTATCTCAAATGAGAGAACAGGCACAGATTGCCATTGATACAGCTGATGTTATCATTTTTCTTACCGATGTAAGACAAGGTCTTGTGGATTCTGATTCCAAAGTGGCAGACATGCTTCGCCGTTCCGGAAAGCCGGTTGTTTTAGTAGTAAACAAAGTGGATAGTTTTGATAAATTTATGTCTGATGTTTATGAGTTTTACAACCTTGGAATTGGTGACCCGATGCCGATATCCGCAGCTTCCAGACTGGGAATCGGCGATATGCTAGATGAAGTGACTAAACATTTCCCAGAAGGAAGCGGGGAAGAGGTAGAGGATGAAAGACCGCGTATAGCTATTGTAGGAAAACCAAACGTAGGAAAATCATCGATAGTAAATAAATTACTCGGAAAGAATCGTGTGATTGTATCAGATATTGCAGGAACAACCCGTGATGCGATTGATACAGCCATTAAGCATAATGGCAAAGAGTATGTATTTATTGACACTGCCGGACTTCGAAGAAAGAATAAAATTAAAGAAGAATTAGAACGATACAGTATTATTCGTACTGTTACCGCAGTGGAAAGAGCAGATGTGGTCTTGATGGTGATTGATGCTACTGAAGGTGTGACCGAACAAGATGCAAAGATTGCAGGAATTGCTCATGAAAGAGGAAAAGGTATTATCATTGTAGTCAATAAATGGGATGCCATTGAAAAGAATGATAAGACCATGAATGAATTTGAAGCACAGATACGTCAGACCTTGGCTTATATGCCATATGCTGAAATTATGTATGTTTCGGCAGCAACCGGGCAACGCTTAAGTAAGCTGTACGATATGATTGACATGGTTATGGAAAATCAAACCCTTCGTGTAGCTACTGGTGTGTTAAATGAAATTATGGCGGAGGCTGTGGCATTACAACAACCACCTTCAGACAAAGGTAAGAGATTAAAACTTTATTACATTACACAAGTATCTGTAAAACCACCGACCTTTGTTATCTTTGTAAACGACAAAGAGTTGATGCATTTTTCTTATACTAGATATTTGGAAAATAAAATCCGTGAGGCTTTTGGTTTTAGAGGGACTTCACTAAAATTCTTTATCCGCGAAAGGAAGGAAAAGGAACAATAATGGAACGTTTGATTTGTATAGTAATCGGATATGTGTTTGGATTGTTTCAAACAGGTTACATTTACGGGAAGATGAATCATATTGATATACGAAAGCACGGAAGCGGCAATGCCGGCACCACAAATGCATTGCGTACACTTGGGTGGAAGGCCGCAGTGATTACCTTTATCGGTGACTGTTTGAAATGTATTTTGGCCGTATGTGTTGCACGATTTATATTTGCAGACCATGGCAGCAAGGAATTGCTTGCGCTATATGCGGCGACAGGTGCGGTGCTCGGACATAATTATCCGTTCTATTTAAAATTTAAAGGTGGAAAAGGTATTGCGTCTACAGTAGGATTAATTTTGGCTATTAATCCATTGATGTTTATCATTACAGCAGTGGTATTTATTGCAATTTTGCTTTGCACACAATATGTTTCTGTGGGTTCTATTGTTATTATGATATTGTTTGTGGTTCAAGTGGTTTTGTATGGCCAACAAGGAGGATTTCAGTTGGGACCTACAGAACTGACAGAGTTTTATGTTATAACCATTGTGCTAGCATTATTGGCTATTTGGAGGCATCGTGCAAATATTGTACGATTAGTTAAAGGAACTGAAAATAAAATTAACGTGTTTAAAATCGGTAAAAAAGAAAACGTAGAACCGTAGAGGAGAAGCCAAATATGAGATATCGTTTTTTGCGATTTCCCGATGGGAAACCCAAAGCAGTAACTTTTAGCTATGATGATGGAATGCGACACGACATCCGACATGCGGAAACTTTGAATTGCTACGGCATGAAATGTACCTACAACATCAATAGTGGTATGATGGGACAACATGAAGCCAGCAGACGAATGATGGCATCTGAAGTCCAGAAATATATTTTGGATGCAGGGCATGAGGTGGCGATACACGGAGATCAACATATTGCGTCAGGCAGTGTATCTTCTGTTGTGGGAATTCGAGATGCACTCAACTGCAGACTTGCATTAGAGAATGAATTTGGTTGCATTATCAGGGGAATGGCATTTCCAGATTCCGGCATTACTAAATTTCATAATGGAACTACCAAGGAACAAGTGAAAAATTATCTTAAAGACTTGGGAATTGTATATGCGCGCACACTACGTGGTGACAATGACAGATTTGAGTTGCCACAGGATTTCCTGGAGTGGATGCCGACAGTACATAATAAAAATCCAAAAGTATATGAGTATATTGATAAGTTTTTGGCAATTGATTACACAAGTAGCAGCATGTTTGTTGCGCAATCTTTGCCGAAATTGTTCTATATGTGGGGACACACTTACGAATTTGGGGACAATGATGACTGGCAACATTGGGAGACTATTTGTGAGAAACTTGCTAATAAAGACGATATTTGGTATGCAACGAATATTGAGATTTATGAATATGTAGAAGCATATCAGTCATTAGTATTTAGTGCAGATGAGACAATTGCCTATAATCCTACATTGAAGAAAATTTGGTTTGAAGTGGATCGAAAACCGTATTCAATTGAACCAGGAGAAACACTTAAAATTTCATAAGATGAGGCTGTCCTAGGACAGCCTTGTTTTTGTTGTTGAGAAATCGAAAAACCATTGGAATTTCTTCTGATGAACACAAGTTCCCGTTAGCCTTCTTTTCGTGGCATAGTTACGGACAAGTGTATAAAGCTATTGAAAAATCAAAAGAAAGTAAATTGCATTGATTTACTTTCTTTTTGTTTTGTCATATTTCAAATAGTCACTTCATAGATTATACAAGAAATATGGAGGGATTTGTATGGAAGTATTTGATGTCTATAAAGATATACAAGCACGCACCGGTGGAGCTGTATATTTGGGTGTAGTAGGGCCTGTAAGAACAGGGAAGTCTACTTTTATTAAGCGGTTTATGGATTTGATGGTATTGCCAAAAATGGAAGATGAGCCGGCTAGAGAACGGGCAAGGGACGAACTTCCGCAGTCTGCGTCCGGGAAAACAGTTATGACAGCGGAACCGAAGTTTGTACCAAAAGAAGCTGCAGAAATCTGTCTTATGGAGGATGTAAAAGTCAAAGTTTGTTTGGTTGACTGCGTTGGCTATATGGTAGATGGAGCAACCGGTCACATGGAAAACGGTGAAGAACGCAAAGTTAAAACTCCTTGGTTTGAACAGGAGATTCCATTTACAAAGGCTGCTACCGTAGGAACACAGAAAGTGATTCATGACCATGCAACCATTGGTGTGGTAGTAACTACAGATGGCAGTTTCGGGGAGTTGCCCAGAGCCAACTATTTGTCTGCAGAAGAAAAGACCATACAAGAGTTAAAGAGTCTCGGAAAACCGTTTATTGTGCTAGTTAACTCTCAAAGACCATACAGTCAGGAAACCAAACAGCTGGTAGAAGAATTGAAAACGCGTCATGGAGTTGCAGTAATGTCAGTCAATTGCGAACAATTGAGAGAAGACGACATTCATCACATTATGGAAAAAGTGTTGTTTGAATTCCCGATTTCCGAAGTACAGTTCTACATACCAAAGTGGGTGGAAATGTTATCCCGTGACCATAAAATCAAGCAAGAGATTTTATCTTATGTCAGATATCTTCTAAATGAAATGCATGTAATCAAGGATGCTGTAAGAGGAATTACAAAACCGGAAAACAGTTGTATTGAGGATGTGAGAATTGATGAGATAGCTATGGACACAGGATGTGTTACAGTGCGCATTCAAGTGGCTGAAAAGCATTATTATGAAATGCTGACTGAACTTATAGGTACAGACATTACCAATGAGTACGAGTTGGTTCGCATGATGAAAGACCTGTCTCAAATGAAAAGAGAGTATGAAGATGTACAGGATGCCATGATGTCCGTGAAAATGAAGGGTTATGGTGTTGTAAATCCGAGAAAAGAAGAAATTCATGTGGATGAGCCTATTATAATCAAGCAAGGAAATAAGTTTGGAGTAAAAATTCGTTCAGAAGCTCCTTCAATTCATATGATCCGTGCCAATATCGAGACCGAGATTGCCCCAATTGTAGGAAGTGAACAGCAGGCCAATGATTTGATTCAATATATCAAAGAGAATAGTAAAAGCGAAGAGGGAATCTGGAGTACTAATATCTTTGGAAAATCCATTGAAGAACTTCTTATGGACGGCATGAAAAATAAAATCATGACCATCAATGATGAGAGTCAAATGAAATTGCAAGATACGATGCAGAAGATTGTCAATGACAGTAATGGTGGTATGGTTTGTATTATTATTTAAAAAGGAAAGGCTGTGAATGGAAGTTCACAGCCTTTGTTAAATTCTTAATTGAAAAGAATAGAAAAGTGTGATATTTTTTAAAAGGAATAGCAAGGAGGAGAAAAATGTTAGGCAAATATAACTTATTTTTATTTGATATGGATGGAACCCTTTATTTAGGGAACCAATTATATGATTTCACAAAAGAACTTCTTGCAACTATTCGCACTAAAGGAAAGAGATACTTGTTTATGACGAATAACTCTTCAAAAAGTGTTGCAGATTATGTGAAGAAGTTAGAAAAGTTAGGTATTGAAGCGACCGAAGAAGATTTTTTAACATCTTCCCAGGCAACAGCATATTATTTGAAAATGCATCATGAGGGCCAAAGGCTTTATGTATGCGGAACAAATTCCTTAAAGGAAGAACTTCGAAAAAACGGTTTTATAATTACAGAGAAATTAGAAGATGTAGATTGTATTGTCATGGGGTTTGATACTGAATTGACTTTTAAAAAATTAGAAGACGTGAGCAAATTATTGCTCACAAGAGAGAATATACTATATATCGCGACTAATCCGGATTATGTATGTCCGACAGAGTTTGGTAGTGTCCCGGATTGTGGCAGTGTCTGTGATATGATATACAATGCGACAAAACAGCGTCCACTTGTTATTGGAAAGCCTGCAGCATTAATGCCGGAACTGGCTATGCAAAAGTTTGGCTATCATAAAGAAGAAACAGTGGTTGTTGGAGACCGAATATATACTGATATAAAAAGTGGCTTAAACGCAGGGACTTATACTATATTGGTCTTGAGTGGTGAAACGACAGAGGAAATTTTAAATGCTTCTGAAGAGAAACCGCACTTGGTTCTTCAAGATGCAGGGGAAATGATTTCGATGTTATAAAGTTGGCAATCCTTTATCTTCTTGACTTTTCTGTGAAGACGTGTGGAATATTCTTTTGGGCGTCAGTGTACTGCATGTAGTACTGACGCCCATTTCAATAAAGTGTTTTGGGTAGATTATACCTATTTGAAGTGATAAGCTAAAAGTAGACACCACCCAAAAATAGGTAGACAAGTGGTATAATGTAATAAACAGTTATATTTCTTGTTACACAGGAGGTGCTATTTATGATTCCTAAAGAACAACGCGTGGCCATTGGTAAAGAAATCGTTGATGGTTTGATTTCTCCAATTGAGGCTAGTAAAAA
>JAZRND010000046.1:0-18693 GCA_045648005.1 Faecalimonas sp.
GCGGTTGAAGAATATATACACTATTATAACAACGAGAGAATTCAGGCAAAAACAAAATGGATGCCTCCTGTAAAATACAGGAAAGCATCCATGTGTGCCTAGTTCATAAATCAATGTGTCCAGGATTCTGGGTACATATCAGATTTCTCGAAGTGCTTTTATTTGTCTCTAACTTTATAAGATTGTCAATTTTCTTCCAAACATATTGCCATTGCAAGCATCTTTGCTGACAATGCAAAGGAAAATAAATACGCAAACTCATCGCGACTGTGGAAATTACCACCATGAACACCCATAGAACAAAGTGTCGGAATGCCGGCTTCAGTAGTATAAGCAGAATCTGCTCCACCACCTGCAAAGAGAGAATCAAATACTGGCAATCCATTCTCCGCAAAAAGTTGATTCATCTTATCAAACAAGGCTATATTCTTGTCTGACCTTTCCATTGCAATACGATCATTTTCTAATATTAACTTTGTGTGCGTACCTTCCACATATACTTTGCTTGTAATTTCCTCTACTCGCTTTTTTGCCTCTTCCATTTGTTCTTTCGATGCAAATCTTACGTCTGCATAAAAAGTGCAGGATTCCGGAACTGTATTGGAGGTGGTTCCTCCGTTTATAATGCCACAGTTACAGGTAATTCCGTCCCCGTCCTTCATCTTTTCCATTTCCGTAATTAGATGTGCAGCCTGGCAGATTGCACTTGCACCCATATGGCAATTTGCCGCATGCATTGCTTTCCCGGTCACTTCCACCTTATAGTGCAAAATTCCTTTTCGTCCAATGACGATCCGTTCGGTAGAACGAGGCTCCGCATTGAGAAACGCTATACTTCCCTTGGCCTTTTCACACATAAATCGAAGGGTTTCTTTTTGACTTCCTTGGCTACTGGTTTCCTCATCACTTTGAAGAATCAAACGAATTGGTCTGTCTTTGTACCCACAATCCTCTAATGCTGCCATTGCAAGGAGAGACGACGCAATACCACCTTTACAATCTGCCACACCTGGTCCATATATCTTCTGTTCATCCATTGTCACAGGATTTTCTCCAAAAAAGCCAACTGGATGAACTGTGTCCATATGTCCAGAAAAACAGATTGGAGCTTTTTCAGCCTTTTGATTCATAGTAATGCAAATGGCGTTTCCAGAAACCTTCTGCTCGCAAATTTCAACTTCCCACCCTCTTTGCTGTGCTTTTTCGCAAATATAAGATCCTACTCTATCCACGCCTTCTTTTCTGACGTTGTGATGTTAGTCTTTCTTTTCTTGTTTATCTTTCATTTTGCCACCTCACAATTATTATGTGGCAAATAAATTACTTTATTCATTAATAATGTACCATTAAGCTTTACAGAAAAAGTCGCTATTTTAGCGACTCTTTCTTAACATTATCCTAGCACAACATCCCATCCTGCCACATATTGCATCAAGCGTATAACATCTTTACCATTTACCACACCATCTGCATTTACATCTGCAGCATTCATATCATACATATCTGCTGAGTATCCTTCCCATTCGACAAGATATCTATTAATAATCATTATGTCTAATCCATTAATATCACCATCGTGATTAACGTCACCTATATTGTATGCGACAGATATATCTGTTACGGCAAAACCATAAGCTGTCCCCATTCGATCAGTTTGAAGCCTGATTTTTGCAGTATCACCAGATATAATAATAGATTGTGATGCTAATTGGGCACCTGTGTACTTACCAATCTCGTCATCATTTGCATCATATATGTAAATGAAGTCCCAACCATCCTCAACAAATGTTTCAGCCGAGAAAGTGATGGTAATTCTTCCTGCACCCTGGTGATAAATC
Source organism: Faecalimonas sp. (assembly GCA_045648005.1). GTDB lineage: Bacteria > Bacillota > Clostridia > Lachnospirales > Lachnospiraceae > Faecalimonas. The sequence goes on from JAZRND010000046.1 coordinate 1,839, forward strand.
ATCCATGTTTTATCAAGGGAATCTGTGTAATCGTGGTCAGATTCCAAATATGAATTGCACTCTGTACAAATACCGTTTTCATAAATATGGACACCTGTTGCATCCGTATAATTGTCAACATATGTATGACCACAGTTTTCGCAGGTATATGTAGTATAACCTTCCTCTATACAGATTGCTTCCTTCACAACGTAAGTATACTCATGCCCCAAAGCTGGAATCTCGTCACTGAAATATGTGTTGCCACAAACGGTACATATGTGAGTTGTACAACCATCTTCAGTGCATGTAGGTATGATTACTTCTGTTTCATATTCATGCTGTATAACACGGTTTTCCCCACAGATATTACAACTGGTGTCACAAGCATGCTCATAAGTATGCATATATGTAGGTTCTGTAAAATCACCCGTATACTCATTGCTACAGTTTTCGCAACTATAAGTTGTATATCCTCCCGTACCACATGTCGGGTTGGTTACTGACCCATTATAATTGTGACCTGTTGCTGGTTTAACAACTTCATTACAAACATCACATATTACACTTTCTTCGCAAGTCGGTTCACAATGATCTGCTAATACAGTCTGTGTTGCTAATTTAAAATAAATTGTATCATTACCAGTGTTCACACTTCCATCTTTGGAATATTTAATATAAACTTTGTCACCCTGTTTTAAATCAAGTATGATTGTTTTCCAAATTGCATCTGTTCCGGATGCGGTAACTTTCACTGTAGAATTCTGTGTAATTGTAAGTTTATCATAACCAGCTTCCGTTGATGTTTTATATTGTATTTCCAATTCATAATCCATCAATGCTGTGAGTATAAATATTGACGTAGAGTTGGCACTGTTGTTTGTTGAACTATATATGTCTCCATTTAAAACAAACGGGGTCGTGGTTGAATTAGTCAAGGAAACCACCTGTTTTTTATGTCCTAAAGCTTCTGTATAGTTTGATGCATATGTATCACCACAAACTGAACAACTATATGTGGTATAACCTTGTTGTGTACATGTTGGTTCTGTAACTACCTGGTGGTAATTGTGAGTTATGCTACGTTCATCCCCACAAACATTACACTCGGTATCACATGCGTGATCAAAAGAATGACCAAATGCTTCCTTATAATCATCTGTATATGCATGTCCACAGTTTTCGCAACTATAAGTTGTATATCCTTCTGTTCCACATGTCGGATTGGTTATAATACCATAATAATTATGGCCTATTGCCGGTTTAACAACCTCATTACAAACATCACATATAACACTCTCTTCGCAGGTTGGGTCACAATCGTCAGTTGACATAGTCTGCATAATCAACTGGAAATACACTGCATCATCACCATTAGAAACAGATACATCTTTGGAATACTGGATATATACTGTATCACCCTGTGTCAAATCAAATGTGATAGTTTTCCATGTCGCATCTATGCCTGACACAGTAACTTCCACGGTAGAGTTGTGAGTAATGATGAGCTTATCGTAATTAGTTTCCGTTGAAGTTTTATATTGTATCTGCAACTTACAATCCATCAACGCTGTAATCATAAATATTGACGTAGAATTATTGCTTTTATTTGTTGAACTATATACATCTCCATTTAAAACAAATGGATACTCATTTGAATTAGTCAAAGCTATGTAACTATTTGAATCTGTCATCGTTGCAAACTGTATTTTATGTCCTAAAGCTTCTGTATAGTTTGATACATATGTATCACCACAAACCGAACAACTATATGTAGTATAACCCTGTTCTGTACATGTTGGTTCTGTTACTACCTGGTGGTAATTATGCATTATGCTACGTTCATACCCACAAACATTACACTCTGTATCACATGCATGATCAAAGGCATGACCAAATGCTTCCTTATAATCATCTGTATATGTGTGTCCACAAACATTACATGTATGGGTTGCGTACCCATCACCTGTACATGTAGGCTCTGTTATTACTGTGTCATAGCCATGTTCGATCTCACGATGTGCTCCGCACACATTACAACTTTCATCACAAGCATGATCATAGATATGCATATACGTTGGTTCTGTTAAATCATCCCTATACTCATGACCACAGTTTTCGCAACTATAAGTTGTATATCCTTCTGCTCCACATGTCGGATTGGTTATGGTTCCGTAATAATTATGCCCTATTGCCGGTTTAATAACTTCACTACAAATATCACATATAACACCTTCTTCGCAGGTTGGTTCAAAATGGTCAGTTGATATGTCCTGCTTTTTATGCCCTAAAGCTTCAGTATAATTCGTTACATATGTATCACCACAGCCCGAACAACTATATGTCGTATAACCTTGTTCTGTACATGTTGGGGCAGTTAGAACACTCGCATAATTATGTCCCAGTTCATTGACCTCTTCAGTATATGTTTCTCCACAAGGACATGTGAAGGTTCTGATTCCTTTCTCCTCACAAGTTGGCTCTGTAGTGATAACACCATCCCATTCGTGTTCGGCAAGTTTTGCCACCGATTCGCTCTTGGTCACCCCACAAGCACAGGCAAAGATCTTGACACCCTCGGTTGTGTGGCTCGGTTGGACGGTGATTACACCATTGTCCCATGCATGATCAGTCACAACACCGCATACGTCACAAGCAACGTTGTTCGTACAGGTCACCGGATTGCTGATAATAGAGTCCATTTGCACCTGTTCACCGGCAATGATTGAGAACCACCCATTATTGCTTCCATAATCTATGCTACCATCTTTTGAGTAAGTGATTTTGATATAATCGCCTGCTACCAAGGATATTGTTGTTGTTTTTTCCGAAACCTCTCCTGAAATGCGGTCCTTCTGGGAACTATTGTGATATATCGTCAACCAATCGCAACTACTTTCACTGGAAACACCGTATTTAATTGTAAGTGTACAATCACGCTGCACTCTGATGTAGAAGTCGGAAGATGAAGATGCGGCCTTATTGGTAGAAGTATATTTACCATTTGAAAGTGTATACGGATACGAGGTAGAGTTCTCTATGTAGCCGACGTTGACATAGTGCTTTACAGGTATTATCTCGGTATAGGTATCACCGCAAGTACATGTAAACGTCTTAATTCCCAGGCAGGATTCCACTGTTTCACTGTAGCTATGGGACACCATAGAAAGTGTCTCTGTCTTGCGATAGGAAGTATTCAACATATCGTAAGAAACGGCACTTCCAGTAGCAGTACAGGTCGGCTCTGTATATGAATATTTTGCCATGCAACGACCGTCAGCTCTCATAATGCCTTGAGGCATAGGACCGTTGGAAGTCATCATCCAAACCATGTCAAAATCAAAAGCAGGATAACTCGATTCCTTAAGACCACTGTAACTGTAAAGATCGGTTTCTTGGGTGTAATACACTCGACAATTAAGACTTGTAGTGCCGAGCGTTGCTCCACCATTATATATGCGATATGACGATCCTCTACCACCATGCGCCGCGCCTCCACCAACACCCAAACTGATTGTTGCGCTATTGACACTATAATGTCCGTCAAAACGGCTGTCGTACACAGTATCTCCAAACGAAATACCACTGATGTAGGAACCTAGATCGTGGGAAGTACGCGCTCCGTAAAGATTCATATCGCTGTAACAACTCTGAATGATTCCGTAACTGTAACCGGCAATACCACCCAAACGGTACCATGAGTAATTGTCACGTGATGTCAATTTAAGGGTGCCGGAGGAACTACAATAACTGATAGTTCCACCATTGTAACCCGCAATGCCGCCTACATAGTTGGTTTGAACACTAGTAGATCTGATAACGTCGGGATCCGTTCCTGCATAGCAACGAGTGATGGTTCCACTGTTGTGATTGGCAATGGCGCCAAAGTGGTCGGGATTATAGTCAACAGTTGAAAGGCATAGCTGATGATCAATCAGTCTCAATTCTTGAATCACACCTCTGTTGTTGTCAATAATACCGCCCGTTATAGAGGATAGACCGGTAATGCTATGACCAGCACCGCGCAATTCACCGGAGAATAAGGGAATGCTTACCCAATTCTCCCCCTGATAAATCTTAGGCTCATTGGTGAAATCAAGATCACGTGACAACTCGTAAATCTTCTCCGGCTCAAGACGGATTGCGTAAAATTGCTTGTTGGTGGAAACGATATACGGAGACGCTGATGTTCCGGAGCCTAATAGTTGAATCAAATACTGGCATGTAGGCAAACCATAACTGCCGTTTTTATATGCAACAGAAGTGATAACCGTATCATCACTGATGGTAAACGCCTGGCTATAAGTTTTACGGGTAGCGGATGTGATTGGATCAGTGCCATCCAGTGTGTAGTAAATAGTGCAACCGGTTTCTGAAGAAGAAAGACTGACAGAAAAGGTCGGACTATGGAACACAAACATATCATCCGTTGAATTTGAAAGATTAGTCATCGCGGACAAGCATGACTTGATAACAGGGTATCCGTCATTAACATTACTGCTATCAACTGCCCAGATATAGCCCGGCACTGCCGAAGACTTATTCAATAGCGACACAAAAGATGCATCGTTCTTAACAACTTGGGTGCCGCTATGGCAGTTTTCATAACTACCCTTACCGACAATTTCTCCCTGATACAGGCTATTATATCTGCCAGGAGCGCTACCGCTGACGGTAACTACAACATAACAGCTCTCTATCGCGCCCTCGCTTTCGCCGATCCAGCCAACAGAGCAATCGCTATCATCGCCGCTGCCATACACAGAACCAAAACCGCAACTATTAACAACTACGCCAGTTTTGTTATTTATCAAACATAGAAGACCTGCTACTCCATAACTGTCCCTATACACATTCCCTTGAACACGACAATTCTGAATGGTGCCATTATTACAACAACACAGCAATGAAGTACTCAAAGTGCCTGATCCTTCCAAATTCAGCCAATCCACTTTGCCCGTCTCGGCGATGGTACCCAGAAAGTTGCTATCCATGGTAAGCGTTTTGTTATTACCGAGGAAAGTGCCGGCAAAGACTGTGCTGCTGTCCACGCTCCACTTTCCTCCAGTCATATCCAAATTGGCATTCAACTTAATATACTTTCCTTCATAAGTGATGCCGGCATTCAAGCGATTCATAAAATACCCCATCTGCATTTCAGTGTCAATCACATATGGAGAGGATTCCGTACCGCTTCCGGATGCAAAAGAACTCGCAGCTGATCCATCCCATGCAGAGACAGAGTGTAGCATCACAATCGAAACGGAACTAAACAACACAATTACAGATAAGGCAATTGATACTATTTTATCAAACAGTGTTTTTAACTTTGTCATTGTAATTCTCCTTTATAGTTGAAAATATTATCAAGAAGTAAAATTCTTTCACTGAAATAAGACTGCATTTGCTCCTTGTGGTCAGTGTCTTTAAGGGGCTGGCCTGAATAAAGAAGCAAGTCGGCGCTATTAAGTGATTCAGGGATAGAATCGCATCGGGATGAGATGATCGCGTTAACGTTTTCTATTGATAAAACTGAATCTCGAAGTACTGCATATCGGTTTATGATCTTCTGTGAGAAAAGTGAAATAAGTCTGTGCCACAAAAGACTGTCTGTGCCGGAGGAATAATCCTTACCGTTTACTATTGGTAAACCAAGTTTTGCGGATACAAAAGCTTTCTCGCTTTCTGATAGTCCGAACGCGCTCTCCATATCAAAGAGTGAGGCGATAAACGGTCCGCCATCATAAGTAACAAAAAGAATGTCGTGATAATAATGCTCATTAAGTCCGAGAGCGTACATTGCTATCAGGTAGTCTATAAGCGAATCTACATCGACATAATTTTTTAGATGGTTTTTAAATTCTTCATCGCTGCTATTTATTACGAAACTTATGATTTCATTTGTTTTTTCTTTCAGCCAAGTGTCATCCTCTATGCCGGAATATTCTATTTCCCATTCCTCGTCGCCTTCCCAATTAACACACTCCTTGAAAAGCGTAGAGGCGGTCAGGTTCTCGTTGCTGATAATGATGCCGTCCTTCGAATTTTCTTTCATTCCGAAAAGGCCGTCATCCTTATGTAAAGTTAAATTGTATATTCCTATAAAGGTGTCATTGTGATAAACCTGAATAGGGAATCCGTCAACCGCACCAAAATTCGAGGTTTCTTCAAGTCGCGGATGCACAACGTCTCTTGTCGATACTATCTGACTCCAAACATCTGCCGAGATTAGGTTGCGAGAACGAGAGGTGTCAGTGTAATTAGCTTTCAGAACATATTTGGTTTCGCTGTTCCAGTCGAAAAACTCGAAGTAGGCTTTTTTGCCCTGTTCATCATAAAATTTGATTGTAAAATTCTTTTTGTCAAATGCCAAAGAGCTGTGTCCTTGATGCTTTAATTTAGCAAGGCCTCTAAATGAGAGGTCGTCGTACTCGAGTATCGATGACAATTCAACCTGTGCTTTTTTTCCTATTCCGTCAAGGCTGCCGTATAGCAACAAGCGCGCTGTACTTCTTTCGGAATAGTACCGTACCTCTTCAAACATACCACATACGGTACAAGTATGATTTCTTGTTCCCGGAACTGTTTCGGCAGGAGTGGAAATAATATTCCATTCACCGAACGTATGCCCAAGCGCCGGAACAATATCTTTAATTTCTGTTCGATCCTTATAGGTATACACTGTATAGCCGTTTTTTGTGCATGTTGGTTCAACCGTGCTTATTGTCGGATTTGCGGAAAACGATATACACAAACGAGCAACCATTGCTATTAGCAAAACGCCAAGAGAACATATTAGAACAATATGATGTTTTTTCGGCACAATATACTTCCTCCTTTTCAGATAAACAAAAGATACGGCTACTGAAGTAACCGCACTATATGTACCTAACATTGCTGGAATCTGTATTTTTATCAAATTCATCATGTTAGATACAATATCAATTACACCAAGAGAAACGCTTCCCTTGGTTCATAATGCTTTATAGTTACATTCAATTAGTTTGGCACTTTAAATTCTATCACTTTAATTCAACAAAGTAAAGTGCATAGAAAAATCATACTCCCACATTCCTTGTTATAAAAAGAGATTGCACTATCCAAAATTTCTAGATAATGCAATCTCTTTAATTATTACCTTTTGCTGTAAACCAATTCTAATGAACATTCTAATCACCTAGATAAATCATAACAGCATTACTCTTTTATCCAAGCATAACATCCCATTCCGCCAAATATTGCATCAAAAGCACTGTATCTTTTCCATCAACTATACCATCAACATTTACATCCGATGCGTTCAGATCAATTTTAACATCCCAATTCGAAAGATATTGCATAAGCAAGACAACGTCTTTTCCATTAATTATTCCATCACCTGACACGTCTCCAATAATACCTTCAACTACGATTGTAAATGAGGTCGTTTTCCCTTGATATGTTACAAGCAGTTCCTTTTTTCCAGATGAATCTGTGTTGAAACCGGTAATCATAGCGTGCCCTAATCTTCTGATCGCCATCGTATTATTATTATAATATAAAGCAATTCTCCCACCAGCTATATCTAATTCTGTATCACCTAGATTATAACTTGTTTTCTCTGGCATTTTCAAAATTTCGATTTTTTCGAGTGTTTTATTATTCGTTGTCGTTTGATTTAAAGTAACAGATTTTACATTCGCAGAAATGGAGGAATCCATAGAGTAATAAGACATCCAGGCACCAATACTAAGTTCGGTATCTACATAATTATCCATATAAATATATCTGTTACAATAAAGTTTGCCACCAAACCATACACCGAGTTTTACATCATCTTGTATGCCATCCTGATCGTGGTCTACATATTGAAGACTAATTGACAAATCCACTGCTTCTCCTACCAATGGCATGCCAGCTTCTTCCGAATAGAAAACACTTTCACCATTAAATTTGAAATCACTATTATCTCCACTGTTAGTAATAAATTTTAAATACCATTCGCCTGTACTCGCATTTTGCATAGTCCCGAAACCAAAACCACCAAAGTCCTTTTTCCCGCCATACAATAGGCTTACACCTATAGCTTTAGGGAACGTGATTTTTCCAATAAATAGTGTATCATTCATGGTTTCCACTGCACATTCGCCAGCCGAATTTCCTGGCAAATCACCATCTTCATACCCAAAATCACGGAATGTAAGCTCTGTTAACCCTTCCGGCATCGGTTCCCAGTTGATTTCTCCAACAGATCTAATATCTAACGATTGCTTTCCAACATAGAATGACAAATGGGTCCCCATACTGTGTCCGGTATCTACAAAGTTATCAAGATAGATGTAGTTGTTGTTATAAAGTTTTCCACCAAACCATACGCCAAGCTTTATATCATTTTGTATGCCATCCTTATTGTGGTCTATATATTGAAGACTGAATGACAATTCCAATTCTTCTCCTACCAGTGGCACGCCGGCTACTTCAGAATAAAAGCGAATTTCAGTAAACTTTTGACCACTTCTATCTGCATTGCTGTCAAAAAGTCTTAAAGACCATTCTCCTGTGTTTGTATCTTGCATAGTCCCGAAGCAAAAACCACCCATGCTGATTTTTCCACCATACATAAGGAATATATTTTCAGTTTTAGGGAACGTGATTTTTCCACTAAATAATGTGTTGTCTAAAGTGTCTCCGTCGTATTGCTTATCCGGATACCCCGTAACATTCCCGTCCATATATCCAAAATCATGGAAGGTAATCTCTGTCATTCCTTCCGGCATCGGTTTCCAGTTGATTTCTCCGACTGATTTAATATCTACTGATGTATTTCCAACATTAAACGATAAATATGTCCCCATGCTATAAGTCGCATCTGCATAATTATCCAAATAGATGTAGGTGTTGTTATATAACTGTTCATTGAACCATACACCAAGTTTTACATCATTCTTTGCACCATCTCCATCATGTTCCATAAACAAAACAGTAATGTTAAGTGTGATTTCTTCTCCAACCAATGTGTTCACATTGGCAACATCTGAATAGAATCTTTGCTCTAGAAAATTTGTTTCATTTGTCTCTTTTTTTGCATTGAACAATCTCAGACACCATTCATCATTAGTCTCGTCATACATCGTTCCTAGAGCAAGACCACCTCCTGCTACTTTTCCACCATATAACAAGAATGCATTTGCAGTTTTAGGATAAGTGATTTTCCCACTAAACAAGGTGTTATCTAAATTGTCTCCGTCGTATTGTCCATCCGGGTATCTAGTAACATTTCCATCCACATATCCAAAATCACGGAAAGTGAGAGGTTGCATATCTTTTGGCAATGTAATATCCGTTGATTTTACATAAATAGGACCGTTTGTTTTTGGAATATATGTCAACCAATTTCCGATTGCATTCGGCGCATCTACGAAGTTTGCAATGTATATGTACTCATCGTTATAGAGATTTCCGTCAAACCATATGCCAAGTTTTACATCATTATGGGTGTTGCCTTCATCGATATTTACATATTCAATACTGATATTTAAGTCCAACGGTGCGCCGACAAGTTCAACACCCGCTACAGTTGAACATAACTTAATCTCTTTAAAAGCCTGATTCTTACTTTCACGTAATCTCAAATACCACTCATTGGTAGTTGAATCCTGTGCCACAACTAACTCCAAACCAGTGTAATTTTCCTTGCCAGCATAAGAAAGTTGTGCTCCTACCACTTCCGGGAAAGTAATCGTACCACCAAACAATGTGTTATTCATTGTGTCTCCTGCATAGGTTTGACCTTTCCACTTTGTATATTCGCCATCTGCAATACCGAAATCACGGAAACTGATTTCAGTCATATTTTTCGGTAACTGATAGTTACATGACTTAATTCCAATTGTTGCACCATTGCGATTCCATACTGTCATTGTATTACCGATACTATGACCGTTATCCACATAGTCATTAATGTAGATATATTGGTTGTCATATAATGTTTTGTTAAACCATACACCAAGTTTTAAGTCATTCTTACTTGTACCGTTATCGTTATTAACATACTCAATTGTGTAATTTAACTCGATTTCTTTTCCTACAAACGTATCGACACCTGCTTTATCGGCATAAAACTTAACATCGTTAAATTTCTTTGTCCCACCATTATCTTTGTCTGCATTACTATCATACAGACGCAAATAATATTCATTTGTTGCCGGGTCTAGAACATCTGTCAGAATGAAACCACCCCAGGATTTTGTACCACCGTACATGAAGTGGGTTTCACCGGTTGTTGAAAATGTGAGTTTTCCGCTGAACAACGTCTTATCCATTGTTGTTCCCGCATAACTTCCATTGAAAGTGTTGGAATAGCTTCCATCTTCGATCCCAAAATCACAAAAAGTTATTTCTTCCATACCGGCTGGCAATACTTCACTGTTAATTTCTTCCACAGATTCAGCATTAATTGTTTCTGCTGTTCCTCCCGTAATTTCATTAACTAAAGCAACTGTTCTTGTAGGTGAAAATGAGCAGATCAAAACCCAAACTAATATTCCCGAAATAATTCTTTGTACATTTTTCATTTTATCCCTCCTGCTCTAAAGTAATATTCTAGTTTATAAAACATTTTATAAGATACACGGTGTTTTTGTATTAATAATCTTGTTGAACTATGGCTACAAGTAGCTAGCTTGTTTCTTATCATTATTTACTATTCTAATTATAGTTCTCATTTATATGAATTGCAAGGAACTTTCTCTAAATATCTCCCTCAAATCAAATGACAATACAACTACAACTAAAGGAATGTGAATCTCACCGCAGTTAAGATAAGACCAAGAAGCCTGCTCTATAGTCGTCAATTCCAATAATCTTTTCATCGGATATGGTAACACTACAAATAAAACAATTTTGGAAAGAGAACTTCCTGCTTTTTGTTCCACAATACGAAATTTCACTAAAGCAGCACCGACTAATAGCATCAAAAACATAGAAAAATCTGCCGAACAATGAGTAAATTTAGTTCCATTCTTATACACTCTCCTTTATATTCTATACAAATCTTGTACACCACCTTATTAATTAGTCGTATTATAGTTTATATGTATTTTTCTGTCGACGCCAACCTGCTTTAGAGGCATAACAAAAAGATATTAGCCAATCCGTTAGTCAACGCACTAAAAAAGCACCTCTAGATTTCTCGAAGTGCTTTTCTGGGAATCTTAATTTTAACACCTTACTGATGGCACTGAAATCCTTTTGTAATTAGAGTTTTTCAAATACCATTGTTGCTTGAATTCTGTCTCCTCCACCGAATCCACTACTATGAGCAGACGCAGTTGATATAGTATGAAGTCTATATCCTTTTGCTGCCTGATCATTAATTACATTTTCTAACTCACCAAGATTTTTGGAAGTAGTTCCAATTAACTTTTCTTTTAACGTTACTTGCAACACTACGTAATGTGGCATATCTTTCCTCCTTCTAATTTCCCTTATATTGATAACTTACATTTATTATAATACTTTTTTCAACATAGATGAAGAGATTTGAACTCATTTAGTTTAATTTGCACAATCTCCACGCCCCCAAAGCGTTTTTGTGTTCTCCATCGCAACCTTTAGCACAGAATCCCCTGTCTCTCCACTCATTATAATATAAGTAGATGGGATTGCGTCATATCCACCCATTGCCCGTGCTTCCGGTGTAGCAATGTAACCTATTTTTTTATTAGAGAGTTCACAAATGAACGTGTGTGGAAAATCGCTCTTCTCTTTCAGATATAGAGAATAATAACTGAAATATTCTCCCGGAAGGAAATGCAACAGGATATCTCCTATTCGTACGGATGAAATTTCCACCTTTACGTCCTCATTTGGAAGGTTCACTGCTTTACGAATTTCATTTTCCGTATTTTCAGATACCGATAATCCTTCTAACATATCAAGTGTTGGTCTGCTGGTATGACCTATAAAGTTCTTATTCACACAACACACAACGTCTGTATCCTTTGGCTGAATATTTGCAAATATTCCCATTGCTTCTTCGGCCAAAATCATTCCAACTTCTTGGTATTGTTTCTTTTCCTCTCTAGGACCCAATGCATTGTTGGTAGTTACATTCCCCGATGCTCCTTGCAGAAACATAAAAGCCATATCTTCGCCATATTTACTTTTCACATGTTTTCGCATAATACCTGGAAAGTCTGCAGTGATTCCATTTGGTATTAAAGCATGTGCCTGTGCAGGGTGTAATGCAAAATTCACAATCATTCCCATCGGTGTGCCATCTGCATAGTCCACACGAACAACACCCAGCTCACGGTCAACATCATCCAGCGGTTTCACAATATCAGGTGACATTCGTGGGGGATTGTTCTGCACCTTCCCATTCACATCTAAATAACGTCTGGTAAAAGAGACGCCTTCTACTTGTTTACTATCAGCACCAATCCTTGCATCTGCCATATTATAAAATGCCATAATACCAGCATCTACAGCTCGTCTCACCATAAAGTTGCAGTACTCAAGGTCCTTTACGTCGTTGTACAAATCTACAACCGGACCGCCTCCATGAGTATGGATTGCACTTACATTAATATTCCCTACATCTACCCCAGTCTTCTCAAATATTCCTTGTTTAATGGCATTTGCCTCTTTTTCTTCTACCATTAAAGCATCTAAAACAATCGCAATTGCTGTATCTCCTTCAGCTTGCACTGAAAACGCAGATACATATAATTTATCGCGCACAATTTCAGCATATCTTCCACCGAAACCACCTGGCATAATATCTCCAATATCCGATGTGATATCACCCTCATAAAATCCACATTTTAACATGATGTCTCTCCTTTTATTCTGTCTTCCAAAAAGCACACTCCATCTGTGCCAACACTCTCATGACATCACCACGGCCGATGTCTTCAATAATGTCATCCTTATTAAGAATCTTCCCTTGATAAGTCGGCTTATAAATATCAGAAAGTACGGTGCCTTCCGGCATGCAGATACCGGATAATCTCTGTGCTATCTCATCTGTGGAAACAGCGTCTTTTGGCATTGGCACTAGGTAAGGCGTTTTATCTCTGTTATCCTCCACTTCGTCTTCCTTCATTTCTTCCGGCATGACACCTAGTAGTTCTTCTGCAAGGAACCTACTAATCAAATCCATATCCTCTTTTTCCCATGAATGCTTGGTTTCAGTAAATTCATCCCTGAATTGTTCTTGCGCACCCATCTGTATATAAGTGTTTTGTATCTTGCGAGCATTTCGTTTTCCCAAATCATAAGGCATCAAATGATCCCACATTCCATGCTCTAAAAGCATCGGTTTTGGGGCAAACACACTGTAAATTTCCCACATTTCCGGCCCATAAGCCACACCCGGAAGCAGGTTGCAAGCGCAGTGCTTTCTCTCTTTTTCAAACAAATAAGAAAATTCCGAAGGATATCCACTGGAACTAATGACTGCAAGTTCCGGTGCCAATGCTGCTAAAAACATTGTTAATGTTCCCCCGCCTGAATTTCCACAGGCGCCAAAACGGGATGCATCAAATCTCGGATCCTTTTGCATATAACGAATAAGGGCTACGGTTTCCATTACAATCATTCCTTGCAGAGTCAATCCACAATAAAACGGTCCTACGACATCCCAATGACCGAACGGAGTACGATCTCCCTGTCCGATATTATCAGGTATCATTACTGCCATTCCAAGCTTTGCTAATCGATGCCCCATGGCGCGATATCCTGAAGATAATCTCCCGTATTCACCGTGCCCGCAGCACAAAAACACTAATGGTAGTTTTTCTTCTGTATAAGGCACATATAAGGAGGCTGAACCATAGAAATTCTCCCAAGTCTCATAACGCAATTCAGTAACTCGATATGTCGGGTAATCCTCATAGGAAATTTCTTCTATGTTTCTTATTTGAGGAATCAAATCTTCATCATAAGCCAATATTTTTTTTGTTTCAGCAATTACTTGCTCTCGAACTCCTGCGTCTGTAAAAAACCGAAGTTCTTTTTTGGTACGCGCCTCTGCAAAGCGTTTCTCATATTCATCATATACTTGCATTGTTGTCTGCCATTGATCATTCATGATTTTATCTCCTCATGCAGTTCTCAAATTAATCATAATACGGTATTGCCGGCAGATCTATATTAGAGCGCACTGTTCGTAGAAACAAAAATACGTCAAAAGCATTGTGAAATTCCATTTCGTGCTCGGATAAATACTCTTCCATTTCATAATATCGCGCTTGCGCATCCTCAATACGGTTTTCTGCTCCGGCCAATAACACATAAGAAAACAACCTGCAAATTTTTGCATGATATTTTAAATATACCCACGATTGGCGTTGGGCTTCATTATCTGCACTGGAAATATTTTTGTTTATCATACTTCCAAACATTTCAATAACTTCCGGAATCTTTGCAACTTTCTCCGCAACATATTCATTATTTCTCCAACTGCGCTCTTTACTTGCTGCATCACCAAGTCCTTCTTCTTCCACAGCTCCCTTTCCGCCTTTTCGGAAATTTGCCGGACATAATAAATCAGAAAGGGTCTCTAGATAGATTCTACACTCTTTACCGTCCTTACCAAAGGCACCTTCAAAGTATTTTTCTACTACCTCTTCATAATCCAAATGAGTATCGAACATCGTCTCTCCCATCATAATAATGGGTAAAGCTGTTGGCATATACATTCGATGAGTTTGATCACTCATGCATCCTTGTAATTGTAATTCTTTCAAGGTTTTCATATCCCTATATGTTTCCCTTGAAATACGCATATTTCCCATATCACAATACATGTCTGTCCAGAATCGATATTCGAAAATAAAACACGGAATTCCCCCACACCATTCTTTCCACTCTTTGCACCATTTAATGCGTAATTCCGGCTCTACCATTTTAAATTGATTTCTCTTGTATGGAGGCAACTCTCCCTGAAACTCCGCTGTTGGATAACCATTTTCATAAAATTGTCCAATTCCCGAAGTGATAAGAAATCTGCTTGGATTGTTTAATTTCAACATCTGTGGCGGGCGAATGGTTTCCATATACTGTGACAAAACAATACGCATGTCACAACCAATTTCTTGCAATGCCTCATCTACTTCATTCAATAGCATAATGTAGAAATCCGACGGGTGCATCTTCTGACACTCCTCACACTCACACTGGTTGTTCTTGGCATCCGCCAACCATACATGCAAGAAATCAATATATGGCTTTTTCTGCACATATTCCACTAAAATATCAACCAACATTTTTCTAGCTTCCGGGTTGGAATAACAAAAATGTGTGTAAAATGTGTCACCCTTCATAATATCACGCTTGCCATTTACCAAAGCTAAATACTTTTTGTCTTCCTCCTTTATGGCAAACTGCTGATTACTACCATATTCTCCCAATTTTTGGAACATCCAACCATGGCCGAGACTATGTAATTGAATACCTGTTTTCTTAATATCTTGCTCCATAAGACTTACATAGTCCAAAAGCATTTGGTAATCGGTTTGTTGACCTTTTTGTCGCAATTTAGTATTACCCACATGACCATACCACTTATGCATATAGCTATCAGGCACGACACCTTCTATCATATACATATTCATTCCGATTTTAGGAAGCCAATATATGGTATCGCGTACATGCTCGTAGCTCACTGCTCCTTCAATTGCCTGTCCCCGAAAAGGATAATCTGCCTTTTTACGATAGGTAAAAGAATGATTTTGAATATCCATATGCGGTACATAATCCCCATCTGCACCTGGCCGAATAAACCGACACCCTGCCGAAGTACAATATCGATAAACTCCCATTAAAATACTGCGCGCATTACTACCGGCAATATAACCCACACCTTTGTCTATAGAAATATCAATGACGTCATCTATAAAGGAGTCGTCCACATCACTGTAATCTAGGGATAATTCCTCCAGAGTTCCAAGCACAATACCATCTGTTATTGGTAATTCTAAAGCTTGTTTTGTATAAACCACAGAAGGGTTCACTTTTCCTCTGGAAAGGATTGTAATATACTTCTTCAATTCTGCTGCCGCATACTGCACTGTGTCGTTCTGTTGTCCCACTAAAATCCTCATACTCATATTATCCTCTCCTGCCTTGATTTTCCGAAATTCCAATTTACTTTCCATTCCTTGTTTCACTCGGGGTTTCTCCGACCATTTTCTTATAGTAACGACAAAAATATGCCGAGTTTGAAAAGCCACACTCCTCCGCTACTTCTTTCACGTTCATTTCTGCGTCCTGCAATAGCGACACTGCACGCTCAATACGCAGATTATTCCTAAACTGAATCGGGGAAATACCATAATATTCTGCAAAAAGCTGCCTAAAACTGCTGACACTGATATTACAAGCCTTTGCGAAATGTTTCGTTGAAATATTTTCTAAATATGTTTCCTGCAACATCTGTATACCAGGTAACAAGACAGAATACTTCGGAACATTAGGTAAGAAAGATAATCTTCCGTCACTAAACAATTCTGCCAGCAAACGATAAGCATATTCCTTCAATTTGAAAACAGCAGCAATATTTCCACCATTGCGGTTTTTTTGCATTTTGTTAAATAAGTCAATCAAAAAATCAGGATGTACTGTATGTATGATAACCTCGATGTTTTCCGTTAAATTTTGCTCTTTATTTGGTAAAGTTGCCATATCAAAATTCATAAGATAAAAGCTAGTTTTTTCACCAAGATACTCCATTGTATAATTCTTTCCCTTTGGTAATAACACAATGTCGTTTGCCATCGCTATCTTATCTTTTTTGCCATCTTCACGAAATACAACTGCTCCATCAATAATATACAAAAGTCCCTGCTTGTTTCTCTTTTTCACTGACCAATCAACAATTCTTCCAGCCGCT
>JAZRND010000047.1:0-5329 GCA_045648005.1 Faecalimonas sp.
GTTTGAATGGTAATAATGCAATTTCTAAATTATCGTTAGATTTCTGGAGTGCATCAAATGCAAATGGTGTTTGGTTAGCAACAGACGATGGACCGGAACTTGCAATGTTTTCAAGAAAACTTACAAATGTAACCTTGACACAAGAACCAACTAAAGTTACCTATGTTCAAGGGCAATCTCTTGATGTAGAAGGCGCCGAAGTCTTGTTAGAATACTTGAATGGGTTTAGTGAAACTGTAAGTTTAGCAGAACTAGATGGCGTTATCTATTATTATGATAAAAACAAAACTGGGACAGTTGTTGTTACATTTGATTATAATGGTGTTGCTGGCGGCGGATTTATTATTACTGTAAATCCAAGAGTGCTTACACATATTTCTGTGGAAGCACCGACTAAAGTTTCTTATATAGAAGGTCAAGAACTTGATTTAACAGACGGATATGTAAAAGTTTGGTTTGAGTCTGATGATAATTATAATGAGTTGATACCATTGACTTTAGATATGATTTCAGGCTTTGATAATTCAGTAATAGGCACACAAAATATTACTGTTACCTATCAAGGACATGACGCTACTTTTGATGTAGATGTTGTAGCCAAGAAGGCAACTTACATGGAAGTGTTAGAATTGCCTCAAAAGCTATATTATAAACAAGGTGCAACAAGCGTAGATGTTACAGGTGCAACTGCACAAGTATGGTATGATAATGGAACCAATGAAGTTATAACAGTTACCGAAGATATGGTTACCAATTTTGAGTCATCTTCTTTAGGTTTTACAAATGTAGAAATTGCATATGGAGATGCAGTTGCATATTTTGATGTTTTGGTTACAGATATGTATGTATATTCGCAAGAGCAAGAAGTTACAGTAGGAAAGACTGTTCAAGTTCCAATATATATTAACAATCCTTCTGGATTTTCATATTTGAAATTGAAAGTAGGATATGACAGAAGTGCTTTGGAATTGATAGGAATTGAAAATCAATCCTTGTTTAATGGTTCATTCCTTCCTAGTGAATCAATAGAAACGACCCCACAAGTTTTGTTGTGGGCAAGTACAAATGATACCACAGAGAGCGGTTGCATTGCCATGTTAACGTTCCGTGTTTTGGATGACGCATTATCAGGAACATACAATGTGGATATTTCTTTTAGCGAAGCATGTAATTCAGCACGTGAAGATGTATACTTTGCTACAGAATCCACATCAATTGTTGTTAACAACTATTTACTTGGTGATGTCAATGGTGATGACGTTATCAATGGAAAAGATGTTACATTACTTTTACAATATTTGGCTGATTGGGATGTTGAGATTTACCCAGAAGCAGCTGATATGAATGAAGATGGTGAAATCAATGGTCAAGACGTGGTATTGATTATGAGATATTTAGCTGGTTGGCAATGATTCACATGAATAAAGAGGCGAAGATAATGAAAAATATAAACAAATTTATAGTAAGTTTGTTATCAATTATTTTGTTTTTTGTTGTAGTTCCAGTAGGTATTAGGTCTACCCAACAAAAATTGGGTGGACAAATACCTATTTCAGATGAATGGTACACAAGCAAATTAGTGGACGGAGAGAATGTCCCGGGAACAGAGTTTGAGATAGCAACAGAAAGTGAATTATTAGCACTCGCTCATTTAGTAAATGAGCAAGGTATTACTTTCGAAGGGTGTACAATTAAACTGACAAAGGCTGATGATGTATATGATTTGAACCCGGACTGGGTAGTGGGTGAATTATTCCCTACAGATGGTAATGTTTGGACACCAATCGGAAACGAAGAAGATGCTTTTTTGGGCACTTTTGATGGTTGTGATAAAACAATTCGCGGAATATATACTCAATGCAATGGAGTAGATAGTGTCGGAATGTTCGGAACTGTCAAAGATAATAGCGTTATAAAAAACTTTGTTTTAGAAAATAGCTATATTGGATCAAATGGCACACAAGAGTCAGACATGGGTCAATATTCGGGTTCTATTGTTGGTGATTTTTGTGGTGGAGCCATTAGCGGTATTTATGTGAAAGATAGTGTTGTTGTTAAAAGCAATACGTTAAAATGTGGAGGTATTGTTGGTAGATGGACCGGAAACAGCACTATTTCAGAAGTTTGGTTTGACGGTATAGTTGAACATGAGCAGTATAGTAATTTTTGTAACGTTGGTGGAATTGCTGGCTGTATTGAGCAAGTTGTGGGAGAACGTTCAATGGACAACTGTTTAATGACAGGTAGTATTACATCAGAAATTGCGGATGATGCGACAATATACGGTGTTCGTATCGGAGGTTTTGCTGGAGCGACATATTTTAATGTTGAGTCTGATGAAGAAAAAAAGGATATCAATACAATTTTTCGAAATTGTGTCAGTGCAGGTCAAACTTCATCAGGGGATAATTTTCGAAGTTCTATTATCGGGTATTTTCCAAGCGGAGAGTCAAATTTCACATTTGAAAATGTATATGCAACCTCATTGATTTCGAGAAGCAATGCGTTTGATAGTAGTAATATTGGTATTGCAACAAGTCCAATTGAAATGCAACTAAAAGAATTAACAGGATCTAATGCTTATCGTTGGACCAATCTTGATTTTAATAATTACTGGGGGGCTATTGCAGACGGAACCCCGGTATTAAGAAGATTTGCTCATAGTTCGCAATTTGTCGACCTTACTGGTGTTGAAAAAGCTTTTGATACGAGTTGGTATAATCCGGAAAGCGAAACTTATATTCTTAAAACATTAAAAGAAATGTATGGTTTTGCATTACTTTCTCAATCGATAGATTTTACAGGGAAAGTTGTCAAATTAGACACAGAGATTGTTGTGAATAGTGGGAATGCAACAGATTGGTATAATGGACAGGAAATCCCTACAAATCCATGGATTACTATAGGAACAGGTTGTTTTCCCTTTGCTGGTGAATTTGATGGCCAAGGACATACGATTAGTGGCGTTTATCTTAAGAAGAATAATGATTATATAGGTGTATTTGGGGCAACTGATCAGACTAGTATTGTTAAAAATTTAAGAGTAACAAATACATTTATCGATGCATCAGGTAATAAAGATTTAAGATTTGCAGGTGGTGTAATCGGTGCAGCGTTTGGTAATGTTGATACAATCTACACAGATGCAATTGTGAAAACAGATGGATTTGACTGTGGTGGTGTAATTGGATTTACTGAATACCGCGACGCGTCATTTGCTTCAGTACAGACAATCAACAACTGTCAATTTGATGGTCTCTTGACAGGTGAAACACTTCGTAGAGCAGGTGGTATCATTGGTAACGCTACATATAGCAGTGGACGTTTGGATTGTCGTGTTTTAATCAAGAACTGTTTGAACAGTGGTGTGATTCAAAGTGGTATAAAAAGCTACGACCAAGTCAATAGCGCTATGTACGTTGGCGGTATCGTAGGTTATGTATGGAGTGGATTTACAATTACTTTTGAAGACTGTATAAACGTAGGTACCTTTGACCTTGTTTATAAGACCTATGCTAGTGCTTTTGTTGGTAGAGGTTCTGGTAACGCAGTAGTTACATTTAAGAACTGTTACGCAACAAAAGAAAGTGCTTCTTTTGCAGGGGCGCCGGTTGCTCACGGTGGATTTTCAGGTGCAAATACTAAAGGTGACGTGTTAATCATCGATGCAGAACGTTTATCAGGTCTTGGTGCATATAAATACACCATGCTTGATTTTGATAATTATTGGGGCGCAGTGCAAGATAGCACACCAGTATTAAAATCCTTCGGTAAGAATTTCATGGATACAACTAGTGTTGCAAAGATGATAGATACTAGTTGGTATGATGAAACAAAAGATTCTTTTCTCATTAATACAAGAGAAGAATTTTTTGGATTCTATCAAGTCGTACTTACCGATACAATGGAAGGAAAAACATTCAAACTTGGTAAAGACATTGATATGAATCCAGGTTGGGTAGCATCAGGAGATGTTGCTCCGGAAGTGCCATTCTTCTCAATTAATAAGTTTGCCGGAACTTTTGACGGTGATAATAGAGTAATCAAAGGCATCTACATCCAGGATGGTGCAAAAGATGGTGTTGGTCTCTTTAGCCAACTACTTGAAGGTGGATGCATCAAGAATGTTATTTTAGATAACAGTTTGATTCAATCTACAAGTTCAAAAGAAACTAACTATGGATGGAATACAGGTGGTATTGTAGGTGATATGCTTGGTGGCTCTATCAACAATATCTACGTAAAAGATGGAGTTATCGTTAAGAGTAATATGCCATACTGTGGTGGTATTGTGGGAAGAATGACAGGACCTGCTTCTAGCACCATTACAGAAGTATGGTTTGATGGTCATGTAGAACATGATGATGTTTCATCTAATATGCACCAAGGCTTTAGTGGTGGCATTGTAGGTGGTGCTGTAAAAGCATCAGATAATCGTGTTATCGACAACTGTTTAATGACTGGTACTGTAACCGGACACTCATGGGATATCGGTGGAATTTTAGGTGGAACAGCTGCAGGTTCAACTGAATTTATCAAGGTAACTATTAAAAACTGTGTAGCTACAGGTAAAGTTACATCTGTGACACGTAATACATTTGTTGGTTCGGTTATCGGTGGATTAGAAGCGAATGAGGCAGAAGTAGTTACACTAGAAAATATTTATACTACAGAGAATGTAGAAAATGCTGGAGCATATGCTACAGATAATAGTTATCCAGGGCTTGGTAGAATCAAGAAAACTGTAATTAAAGGTGCTACTTCAAAAGTATCGGATGATATGTTGCGTGGTATAAAGGCGTATGCTAGCACAGAACTTGATTTTTGGAGCAATACAAATCCAAATGGAGTTTGGGTTGCGACAAATGAAGGACCAGAATTAAGAATATTTTCTACTTCAAGTACGATTGTACAAAGTTTTGAAGGCATTGTGAGACCAGACACAAACTGGTACTACAATAAGCAAGTAGATGGTGAAATTCCTGCAAATACAACATTTGAAATTGCAAATGCAGCAGAGTTTATGGGATTCGCTAAACTTGTTAACCTCGGTGTTGATTCATTTGAAGGGCATATAGTTAAATTGACAAAATCAATTGATTTAAATCCAGGCTGGATATCTGAACAAGAATTGCCGGAAAACGGAAATGAGTTTACTGCAATTGGCAGCGGCATTTCTAAATTTGCCGGAACCTTTGATGGTGGATTTAATACAATTAAAGGAGTTTATATTTCCGCTGAACATACTGATGGCGTAGGTCTATTTGCGAGAGTAGAACCTACAGGTATGATTAAGAATGTAAAACTTGACAATAGTTATATTAAGTCA
>JAZRND010000048.1:0-4664 GCA_045648005.1 Faecalimonas sp.
AAGTAAAAGCATTGGCAGACGCAGCTAGAGAAGCTGGATTAGAATTTTAATTAGGAGGAACACACACATGAGACAAGTTCGTATTGATGCTAGTCAATTAGAATTGACAGAAAAAGTAGTATCCATCAAACGTGTAACCAAAGTTGTTAAAGGTGGTCGTAACTTCAGATTCACAGCTTTAGTAGTTGTAGGTGATGGAAATGGCCATGTTGGTGCAGGTTTGGGAAAAGCAGCAGAAATTCCGGAAGCTATCCGCAAAGGAAAAGAAGATGCTATGAAAAAACTTATCACAGTTTCATTGGATGAAAATGAAAGTGTTACACATGATTTGATCGGAAAATTCGGAAGCGCTTCAGTATTATTGAAGAAAGCTCCAGAAGGTACCGGTGTTATCGCAGGTGGTCCTGCGCGTGCGGTAATTGAACTTGCTGGTATCAAGAATATCCGTACAAAATCATTAGGTTCTAACAATAAACAAAACGTAGTACTTGCTACAATTAATGGACTTAGTCAAATCAAGACTCCAGAAGAAGTAGCTAAGCTTCGCGGTAAATCTGTAGAAGAAATCTTAGGCTAAGGAGGAAATTGAAAATGGCAGAATTAAAAGTAACATTAGTAAAGTCTACAATCGGTGCTGTACCGAAACACAAAAAAACAGTTGAAGCATTGGGGCTTAAAAAACTTAACAAAACAGTAGTTTTACCAGACAATGCAGCAACAAGAGGTATGGTTGAGCAAGTTAGACATTTAGTAAAAGTAGAAGAAGCATAATAACGAGGTGGCAATAGTGAACTTATCGAACTTAAGACCTGCAGAAGGTTCAAAACAAAGTGATAATTTCAGAAGAGGCCGTGGACACGGTTCTGGAAATGGTAAGACTGCTGGTAAGGGACACAAAGGTCAGAAGGCTCGTTCAGGAGCACCAAGACCAGGTTTCGAAGGTGGACAGATGCCATTATATAGAAGAATTCCGAAGAGAGGTTTCACAAATAGAAATACAAAAGAAATCGTTGCTATCAACTTAAGTGCTTTAGAAGTATTTGAAAACGATGCAGTTGTATCAGTAGAAACTCTTATCGAAGTTGGTATCGTGAAAAATCCAAGAGATGGTGTTAAAATCCTTGGAAACGGTGAATTAACAAAGAAACTCACAGTGAAAGCAAATGCATTTAGTGCAAGTGCTGTAGCTAAAATCGAAGCAAATGGTGGAAAAGCTGAGGTGATCTAATGCTAAAGACGTTCTTTAACGCGTTTAAAATTGATGAGATTCGTAAGAAACTCTTTTATACATTTTTAATGCTTATAGTTATCAGATTGGGATCTCAGATTCCAACACCGGGCACCAATCCGGAATTTATTCAACAGTTCTTCGGACAAGTAACAGGTGGGGCGTTTAACTTCTTTAACGCTTTCACCGGTGGTTCCTTTGAACAAATGTCTATTTTCGCGTTGAGTATCAGCCCGTACATTACATCTTCCATCATTGTTCAACTTCTTACCATTGCAATTCCGAAATTGGAAGAAATGCAAAAAGATGGTGAAGACGGAAGAAAGAAAATCAATACAATTACACGTTTTGTAACAGTAGGACTTGCATTAATCCAGGCAACAGCTATGGCTGTAGGTTTTGGAAATCAGGGATTACTTATCAAATACAATTTCGTTAACGTGGTAATTGTTGTATTAACTTTGACAGCAGGTTCTGCATTCCTTATGTGGGCAGGTGAAAGAATCACAGAAAAAGGTATCGGAAATGGAATTTCAGTCATTTTATTGATTAACATTCTTTCTAGTGTACCAAGTGATTTCGCAAGATTATATGTACAATTCATGAGTGAAAAAGTATGGTGGAAAGCTGTTTTGGCAGCTGTAATCATTCTTGTTGTGATCTTGGCAGTTGTTGTATTTGTAATCTACTTACAAGAAGGACAAAGAAAGATTGCTGTTCAGTATTCACAAAAAGTACAAGGAAGAAAATCAGTTGGCGGTCAGTCATCATTTATTCCTTTGAAGGTGAATACAGCCGGTGTTATCCCGGTAATCTTTGCATCTTCCTTGATGCAGTTCCCAATTCTTATCGCAACCTTCCTTGGAAAGGATTTGGAAAACGGTAAGGGAATCGGTTATGAGATTTTAAATGGCTTAAACTCAAACAACTGGTTCAAATTAGATGATTTCCATTATACATGGGGATTGGTTGTATATATTGTATTGACAGTAGCATTTGCATACTTCTATACATCAATTACATTTAATCCATTGGAAATTGCTAATAATATGAAGAAGAGCGGTGGATTTGTTCCTGGTATCCGTCCTGGAAAACCAACCGTAGATTATTTAGCAAAGATTTTAAAATACATCATTTTTATTGGTGCTGTAGGCCTTGTAATTGTACAAGTTATTCCATTCTTCTTTAACGGTGTATTTAGTGCGATGGTATCCTTTGGTGGAACATCACTCATCATCATCGTTGGTGTTGTTTTGGAAACAATTCAACAAATAGAATCACAGATGCTTGTTCGTAATTACACAGGATTTTTAAATAACGGAAAATAAATAATCAAAGTAATTTTGGCCCGTTAAATTTCACACTTGAAATAGGAGAAATTTAACGGGTTAAAGTAATATATGGAGGCTATGCAATGAAGATCATTATGCTGGGCGCACCGGGGGCGGGAAAAGGAACGCAGGCAATTAAACTAT
Organism: Faecalimonas sp.; assembly: GCA_045648005.1. Classification (GTDB taxonomy): domain Bacteria; phylum Bacillota; class Clostridia; order Lachnospirales; family Lachnospiraceae; genus Faecalimonas. The sequence continues at coordinate 2,704 of JAZRND010000048.1, forward strand.
CAGAAAAATATTCCATTCCTCACATTTCCACAGGTGATATTTTCAGAGCGAACATGAAAAAGGAAACAGAACTTGGTAAAAAGGCGAAAGTCTATATAGACCAAGGTTTTTTGGTTCCGGACGAATTAGTTGTTGATTTGGTGGTAGATCGTTTGAAAGAAGCGGATTGTAAGAAGGGATATGTACTGGATGGATTTCCAAGAACCATTCCACAGGCAGAAGCTCTTGACAATGCTTTGACAGCAGTAAAGCAGTCTATTAACTATGCAATTAATATATCAGTTCCGGATCAAAACATCGTAAAACGAATGTCAGGCCGTAGAGCCTGCCTTGAATGTGGAGCAACATATCATATTGATTTCGCGCCACCGACAAAAGAAGATGTTTGTGACCATTGTCATGGGAATTTGATCTTGAGAGATGATGACAAACCGAAAACTGTACAAAAGCGTTTAGACGTATATCACAAGCAGACACAGCCATTAATTGATTATTATATGGACAAGAAACTTTTGGTTAACATTGACGGTACACAAGATATTGAAGATGTATTTTCAGCAATTGTGAAAATTTTGGGAGAGTAAGGGTTATGCCTATTAGTATCAAATCATCAAGGGAAATTGAATTAATGACAGAAGCGGGAAGAATTCTTGCAATTGTTCATGATGAACTTGAAAAGGCTTTGCGCCCGGGTATGACGACAAAAGACATCGATCGAATAGGTGAGGAAGTAATTCGTAGTTACGGATGTATCCCGTCCTTTTTGAATTATAATGGATATCCTGCTTCAATTTGCGTATCCATTAATGACGAAGTTGTTCATGGCATACCGACAGATAAGCGCATTGTCCGCGAAGGTGACATTGTCAGTCTAGATGCAGGTGTAATCTATAAGGGTTATCACTCGGATGCGGCAAGGACACACGCAGTTGGCGAAATCAGCCAAGCAGCAAAAGATTTGATCAAAGTAACAGAAGAATGTTTCTTTGAAGGTATAAAATATGCAAAAGAAGGAAACTATCTGTTTGAAATTTCAGCGGCGATTGGGAAATATGCCAATGAAAGAGGATATGGCGTAGTAAGAGATTTGTGTGGACATGGCATTGGAAGCCAGTTACACGAAGCACCGGAAATACCAAATTATGAAATGAACAGAAAAGGTCCAAGACTTCGAAGTGGAATGACATTAGCTATTGAGCCGATGATTAATATTGGAACATGGCAAGTGAATTGGCTGGACGATGATTGGACTGTTGTAACAAGAGATGGTTCGCTCTCTGCACACTATGAAAACACAGTGCTAGTAACAGCAGACGGACCGAAACTTTTGACCTTATCAAAATAAGAAGAGGAAGCAGTATGGCGATAAACACGATAGAACGCGGAATGCTTGCGAAATCAAAAGCAGGTCATGATAAAGGAAATGTTTATGTGATATATGATGTGGATGACACATATGTATATCTGGTAGATGGAAAAATCCGCAAGATAGACAACCCAAAGAAGAAAAAAATAAAGCACGTGCAAGTGATAGGTAGAAGGCATGAGCTGTTTGGATTGGACGATGTAGGAATAAAACGAATACTGAAATTATTTGATAAGGAATGGGAGGAATAAAGAATGTCAAAAGCTGACGTAATCGAAATTGAAGGAACAGTAGTAGAAAAATTGCCAAACGCAATGTTCAAAGTTGAATTGGAAAATGGACATCAGGTGTTGGCTCATATTAGTGGGAAATTACGTACAAACTTTATTAAAATCTTACCGGGAGATAAAGTAACATTAGAATTATCTCCGTATGATCTTTCAAAGGGAAGAATTACTTGGAGAGATAAATAGAAAGAACACAATTAAAATAAAAAGACGGCTCACCCTATATACCGACTCAAGGCTCAAGATTCTGAAGAATCTTTCGATTTCGTCGGGTATATAGGGTGATCCGTCTTTTAAATGAAATTGAC
>JAZRND010000049.1:0-16884 GCA_045648005.1 Faecalimonas sp.
CGAATCTGTTAAGAAGACAGGTAAAGTGGTTATGGCTTCTGATGCTTGTGCAAGAGGTTCATTCCTTGATGATGTAGCTAAGAACATTACAGAACTTGCATTTGATTACTTAGATGCACCTCCTGTAATCGTAGGAGCTCAAAACTGGATTACACCTCCGTTCGAGTATGATGAATTCTTCTTCCCACAAAAAGAATGGATCATGGATGCAATCAACGAAAAGATTATGCCGTTAGAAGGCTACAAACCGCTTACAAACGTAACACCGGTTGAGCAGATGAGAAAGTTGAAAATGGGTGTATAAGAATGAATCAAATTCGAAGAGAACGAATTCGAAAATTTATTCAAGAAAAAGGTGCTGCAACCATTAAAGAGATTAACGCTTTATTTCCAGATGTCAGCGTCATGACAATTCATCGTGACCTGGCAAAACTGGAAGAGGAGCGACTGATTATCCGTACCAGAGGGGGAGCCATGGCAACTAATTATCATGGCGTCGCCGAAGGAAAATTAGAGACGAGAATGCAAAGCAAAGTGGTAGAAAAACGCGAAATGGCAAGTAAGGCATTGGAGCTGATTTACACAGATAGCGCAGTGTTCTTTGACGCTGGAACATCCTGTATGGCATTGGCACAAGCACTGCCGGACATTGATTTGAATATTTTCACAACAGCACCAAATATTGCAGTAGAATTGTCTCGTCTGATGCGACCGACTATTCATATGTGCGGAGGTACGTTAAATCGTTCTAATCAAGCCGTTTCAGGTGCAAGTACATTGGCTATGTTGGAAAACATTAATATTGCAACCGCTTTTATCGGGGTTTCTGGATACACGCAGGATGGCGGATTTACTTGTGGAAAAGAAGATGAGATGCAAGTAAAACGCTTGATTATGCGAAAAGCAGCTCGTAAGGTTATTTTGATGGACAGCTCAAAATGCGGAAAAATTTTCCCATATATGTTTGGGAAATTAGAAGATGTTGATTATATTATTAGTGATGGAAAACTGCCTGAAGAATTCGTAAAACAGGCAGAGGAGGCAAATGTAATCGTATTATAAGAAATCGAAGGGAATTTGTATGAGGAATTATTTTGTAGAAAGTAAAGAATATAATCCTTGGAAAAATCTCGCGATAGAAAAACACCTGGCTGATAGTATTCGGCCAGGTGATTTATTACTCTATTTGTGGCAAAATGAAAAAACAGTTGTTATTGGCCGTAATCAGAATGCGCTTCGTGAGTGCAAAGCGGGACTTTTGGAGTCAGAAGGTGGCTATTTGGCAAGAAGAAGCACAGGTGGAGGCGCGGTTTATCAGGATTTGGGCAATCTTTGCTTCACTTTTATTGCTTCGCCGGAGCGTTATGATCTGGAACGTCAGATGCGTGTCATCCAAAAGGCATGTCAAGCATTTGAGATTGAGACAGAGTTTTCCGGACGAAATGACATTCTAACAAAAGAGGGATATAAGTTTTCAGGGAATGCTTTTTCGGTGACAAACCAATGCAAGATCCAACATGGGACCTTGATGATAGATGTGGATAAGGAGAGTCTTAAACGTTATTTGACTCCGTCAGAGGACAAATTAAAATCTAAAGGTGTGAAGTCTGTGGCGTCACGAGTGTGTAACTTGAAGGAACTGAATTCCAATGTCACGGTAGCAGGCATGAGACAGGCCATTCATGAAGCGTTCCAACAAGAATATGGCGTGGCAGAACGTATTGCTCTTGTGGAAGAGGCAGATGCTTGTACTTGTGCGGGCTCTTGTGGTAGTGGAAACATCAAGATTTGCTCCTTGGCAGGCAGAAAATTCCAGGAAATCTATGAGCAATATGCTTCTTGGGAGTGGCGCTATGGAAAATCGCCGGAGTGCGAGACTGTTTGTCAAAAGCGTTTTGACTGGGGTGAAGTCCAAGTGCATATGAGACTGAAAAATTTGTTTATAGAAGAGTGCAAAGTGTATTCCGATGCATTGGATGTGGAATTGCCGAGCAGAATCGAGAAGTTACTGCAAAGTCAGCGGTTCGATATGCAGAATGTCAAAGCAGAAGATGAGCAATTAGAAGAAGTGTTAATGTGGTTAAGGTTGTTACATATGTAACAACCTTTTTTGTGTTGCCACTTTGTTATATTTTTAACTTCCCTTTATTTTTGATTGGAATATGTTATAATGGAAAGTACTTAAAAAACAATTTAATCGGAGGAACTTATGAAATTAAACTACAAGAGAACACTATTAATAGGATTGGCTTTTTTGACAATCAGTGCCTTTTGGCAAATGTACGATAACGTAGTACCGTTGATTTTAAAAAATACATTTGGTATGAAAGAAACCGTAACAGGTGCAATCATGTCCGTAGATAACATCTTTGCATTATTTTTGTTGCCGGTTTTCGGGGCTTTTTCCGACAAGGTAAAAACACCGATTGGTCGAAGAATGCCATTTATTTTGGTGGGAACAGGTGCTGCTTTTGTGTTGCTTTTACTACTTCCATTTGCAGATAATACTGTAAACCTGACATTGTTTGTAGTGGCATTGTTTTTCCTTTTGATCAGTATGGGTGTGTATCGTTCCCCGGCAGTTGCCTTAATGCCGGACTTAACACCGAAACCACTTCGCAGCAAAGCCAATGCGATTATTAATTTGATGGGTGCAGTTGGTGGAGTATATACTCTTATTATGATTAAATTCCTTGTAGGAAAAGGTGATAGACCCAATTACTATCCATTATTCCTTGCGGTGGGTATTTTGATGATTGTAGGTGTGGCAATTTTATTCTTTACGATTAAAGAAAATCAGTTGCGCAAAGAAGTGGGTGTAGAGAGCGAAGCTGCAAAAGAAGAGGAAGTCGTAGATTTGGCAAGTACTAAAACTGAAAAATTGCCGAAAGAGGTTATGAGAAGTTTGGTGTTTATTTTAATTTCTGTCGCATTTTGGTTTATTGCATATAATGCGGTTACTACGGCATTTTCTCGCTACGCAACTGAAGTTTGGGGGCTAGAAGGCGGCGGATATGCTGACTGTCTTATGATAGCCACTGTTGCAGCAATTATCAGTTATATTCCGATTGGTGCGATTTCGAGTAAGATTGGACGCAAGAAGACAATCTTAATCGGTATTGTTCTTCTTGGTTCTTGTTTCTTGGCAGCAGGACTTTATCCTACTTATCATTGGACTATGGTTATTTTCTTTGCCATTATTGGCTTTGCGTGGGCGGCAATCAGCGTCAATTCATACCCAATGGTAGTAGAAATGAGTAAAGTTGGAGATGTTGGTAAATATACAGGTTATTACTATACATTTTCTATGGCAGCGCAGGTAATTACGCCGATTCTTTCAGGAGCTCTATTGGAGCATGTTTCTTATAAAACGTTGTTCCCTTACTCTGTGACTTTCAGTGTTCTTGCGTTCATTACTATGAGCCAGGTAAAACACGGAGATTCAAAGCCGATGAAGAAAAAGGATGTTTTAGAAAATTTAGATGTAGATGATTAAAAGCAGTAGGTGACAACATGGGTATTTTAGTAGCAATACTAATCATTATTGCAATATATTTGTTTTTAGTGGCTCCGCGCATGTGGAACAAACCGGATAGAAAGCCGTTTTTGGGTGCGCACTACGCTCATAGAGGATTGTTTGACAACGAAACAGATGCACCGGAAAATTCTTTGAAAGCCATACGAAAAGCTGTGGAAGCCGGATATGGTATTGAATTTGATGTACAGTTAAGCAAGGATGATATCCTGGTTGTATTTCATGATGCAAATTTGAAACGCATGTGCGGTGTAGACGGAAATGTTTGGGAATACACTTTGGAAGAATTGCAAAACATGAAGTTGGCTGGTTCTCAAGAGACGATACCTACTTTGGCACAAGTGCTTGAGGTGGTGGATAGCAAGGCACCATTAATTATTGAGTATAAAATGGATCGAGCAGATAAAAAGGTGTGTGCACTCGGAAATCAATTATTGACGAATTATGAAGGCGTGTATTGTATAGAATCATTTCACCCATTGGCAGTACAGTGGTATCGCAAAAATCGTCCGGATGTTATGCGAGGACAATTGAGTGAGAACTATGCAAGACATGGCAAGAAGAAATTGATTTTATGGGTGATGACCAATTTGCTTACAAATTTTTTGACCCGACCGGATTTTATCGCTTACAAGCATCAGGATGCAGATGGCTTGTCAAGACGCGTTTGCAGAATGCTAGGTGCACTTTCAGTTGCTTGGACTATTAAAAGCAAAGCAGAATACGAACAGGCAAAAGAACAATTTGAATTGTTTATTTTTGACAGTTTTATTTTGAAGTAGAAATGTTATAATATCGGAAGATATTATACATAGGAGGAGCAGGCATGCAGGATATCAAGATTACAGATTCTATTTTATACGTAGGTGTTGATGATAAAACCATTGATTTATTTGAGAGTCAATATGTGGTTCCAAACGGAATTTCTTATAATTCATATGTGATTATAGATGAAAAAATTGCAGTTATGGATACAGTAGATGGAAGAAAGACTGATGAATGGATTGCGAATTTGGAGCAAGTTTTAGGAGACCAGGAACCAGGTTACTTGGTGGTTTCTCATATGGAGCCGGACCATGCTTCGAATATTCAGCGCTTTGCTGAAATGTATCCCAATGCAAAGATCGTAGGAAATGCAAAGACATTTGCAATGATTTCCCAATTTTTTGATATAGACCTTTCTGACCGTTCCGTTGTTGTAAAAGAAGGGGAAACGCTTTCTTTAGGAAAACATGTACTGCAGTTTTTTATGGCGCCGATGGTACATTGGCCGGAAGTTATGGTTACTTATGAGCAGACAGAGAAGGTTCTCTTTTCTGCAGATGGATTTGGCAAGTTTGGTGCTTTAGATACAGATGAGGCATGGACTTGCGAAGCCAGACGTTATTATTTTAATATTGTTGGGAAATATGGTGCACAGGTGCAGGCATTGCTCAAAAAAGCTGCCACATTAGATATTCAAGTAATTTGTCCTCTTCACGGCCCGATTCTCACGGAAGATTTGGGCTACTATATTGGTAAATATGATATTTGGAGCAAATACGAACCGGAAGATGAGGGTGTGTTTATTGCTTATGCATCTATTCATGGGAACACAGCAAAAGCAGCAAAAATATTGGCGAACATGTTGGAAGAAAAAGGTGCAAAGAGAGTAGCTATTGCAGACCTTTCTAGAGATGATATGGCAGAAGCGGTAGAAGATGCATTCCGTCATGACAAGTTGGTTTTGGCATCTGCCACTTATGATGGTGGACTGTTCCCTTGTATGGAAGATTTCCTCATGCATTTGAAAGCAAAAAACTATCAAAAGAGAGTTATAGGTTTGATGGAAAATGGAAGCTGGGCACCGATGGCAGGCAAGAAAATGCGAGAAGTATTAGAGGGAATGAAAGAGATTACCATTTTGGAACCGGTTGTGACAATTAAGTCGACTATGAAAGAAGAGACTTTGGACTGCATGAAAGAACTTGCAGAGAAGTTAATTTAGATAACATTAGAAATGCGTCCTTTATGGGCGCATTTTTGTGTGAAAAGTGCTCATTCTTTTTGCAAAAAAATGTTGACATGGATAAAAATGCGTGCTATTATAAAACCCGTGCTGGTGAAACAGTTGCAGAGGATACCTGCCCAGATAGCTCAGTCGGTAGAGCAAGGGACTGAAAATCCCTGTGTCGCTGGTTCGATTCCGGCTCTGGGCACTACAATTAAATAATCTATATGCGGGTGTAGTTCAATGGTAGAACACCAGCCTTCCAAGCTGGATACGTGGGTTCGATTCCCATCACCCGCTTTTTTTATTGCATTTTCCCATCTCCTGCTTACTTTGTGAATAAATGGGCATAATAGGTTTTATACTTATTATGCCTACTTTTTTTGCTATTTTGCATAAACTATTTAGTAGGTGAAGGGAGGAGTACTGATTCATGAAGAGAAAAAAACTTGGTGTGGCTTTGTTGCTTGTGCTGGGTATTTTGTTTCTGTGTGGATGCCAAGGGACAGAGCAAAGGAGAATTATTCGCATCGGTCACAACCAATCCACCAACCATCCCACCCATATTGCCTTGGTGGCATTTCGGGATTATATCAATGAACACTTGGGCGGCAAATATATTGTAGAGGTATACCCTAACGAGCTGTTAGGCTCTCAAACTGACATGGTGCAACTGACTCAAACGGGGGCGATTGATTATTGTGTTGCAAGCAATGCTATTTTGGAGACTTTTAGCAAGAATTACGAGATTTTTAATCTGCCGTATTTGTTTGCAAGCACAGAAGCCTACCATCATGCCATGGATGATTCGGATGTGACGGAGCCAATTTTTGAAGCAACAGAGAAGGCTGGCTTTTTAGCCGTTACCTGGTTGGATGCAGGGACTAGAAATTTTTACACAGTGGGAAAGGCCATTCATAGTCCTACGGATTTGAAAGGGTTGAAAATTCGAGTGCAGCAGTCGCCTACTAATATAGAAATGATGAAACTCCTCGGCGGTTCAGCTGCGCCTATGGGATTTGGTGAAGTGTATACTGCTTTGCAATCTAATATCATTGATGGTGCAGAAAATAATGAGATGGCTTTGACGGACAACGGACATGGTGATGTTTGCAAATACTATTCTTATGATATGCACCAAATGGTTCCGGATATTTTAATCGGAAATCACGCATTTATCGAGGGGCTTTCAGATGAGGAAGAGGATATTTTTGAAAATGGTTATAAAATTGTGAATCAAGTGCAACGGCAAGAATGGATTCAGGCGGTACACGCTGCAAAGATAAAAGCTGAAGATGATCAACAAGTGCAGTTTATTTATCCGGATACCAAACCTTTTATGGAGGCGTGCATGCCATTACACCAAAATGTACTTTCTAAAAATCCTGATATTCAAGAAATTTATAACCAGATTCAGGAGTACAACAGGCGATATCCGGCTGTGACGGAGTAGGAGGGCAGGATGAAACAAGTAAGACATTTTTTGGATTGTAGTTTAAATATTTTGGCTGGTATAAGTTTTTTAGCCATGGTGTTCTTAACCTGTTGGCAAGTTTTTACAAGGTATATCTTGCAAAATCCCTCTTCTTGGTCGGAGGAATTGGTTTCTTATTTGTTTGCTTGGATGTCACTTTTGGGTGCCTCCATTGTAGTGGGCGAACGAGGCCATATGAATATTCCTATTGTGGTCGAACGGATGAGTGATAGATGGAGAAAGGTTTTTGCCATTTTCTCGGAGCTTGTAGCGGGTGCCTTTGCGGCTGTCATTTTGGTTTTTGGTGGAATACAGATTACAAGTCTTGCCATGGGACAAATGACGTCTTCTCTGGGATTACCAATAGGTGTATTTTATATCATCCTTCCTATCAGTGGATTTATTAATATTATCTATACTGTTTTGAACATTGTGGATATTGCCACGGATTCAGAAATAGTAGAAAGTGAGGGATAAGTATGGCAATAAAAGCGTTGATTATTATACTGCTTGTTTTGACAGTGTTACTCATTGTAGGTGTGCCTATTTCTTATGCTATCGGAATTTCCTCACTGGCGGCGATTTTGTTGGTAGTTCCACTTGATGTTTCCGTGCTAACCGCTGCCCAGAGAACCTTTGTGGGCATGAGCAAGTTTAGTTTGACTGCCATTCCATTTTTTATTTTGGCAGGAAACCTGATGAATCAAGGTGGTATTGCAAAGCGATTGGTCGATTTCGTGCTTGCCATATTAGGGAAATTGCCGGGAGCTTTGCTTGTGACCAACGTAGGAGCAAATGCTTTGTTTGGCGCCATTTCCGGTTCGGCTTCTGCAGCAGCTGCGGCAGTGGGCAGTATGGTGCGAAAAGGAGAAGAGGAGCAAGGATATGACTCGGCTGTTTGTGCCGCCACTAATGCGGCATCCGCACCGGCGGGGTTGTTAATCCCACCATCAAACGCGTTGATTACCTATTCTCTTGTATCAGGTGGTACATCAGTGGCTGCCTTATTTTTGGCAGGATATGTTCCGGGTATTATCTGGGCTCTGTGTTGTGTTTTGATGGCAATTTTTATTGCAGGGAAAAAGGGATATCGCGGAACACCCGGTAAATTTGATTGGAAAAATCTGGGACAAGCTAGTTTGCGCGCGTTGCCGTCTCTTTCCTTAATTGTAGTAGTAATAGGAGGGATCGTGGCAGGTGTTTTCACTGCAACAGAAGGCTCGGCAATTGCTGTTATTTACGCTCTGATTTTAGGAATTTGCTATAAGAGTATTACTTTGAGATCATTCTGGAAGATTATAGTGGACAGTGCAAAAATGAGTGGTATGATTGTATTCTTGATTGGTGTTTCCAACATTCTGGGATGGGTCATGGCATTTACTCAGATTCCGCAAGCTATTTCAGCTGCACTCTTGGGAATTACGAAAAGCCCGATTATCATTTTGCTGATTATGAATGTTATCTTGTTGGTTGCGGGTACGTTTATGGATGTTACACCGGCAATCCTGATTTTCACACCGCTATTTTTACCAATTGTAAAAACTTTCGGAATGAATCCGATTCAGTTCGGTTTGATTTTGGTTTATAACTTATGTATAGGAAATATTACGCCTCCGGTGGGAAACACTTTGTTTGTTTCTATTAAGGTAGGGAAGACTTCGCTGGCTGAGGTTATGCCATATATGCTATTTTACTACGGGGCTATTTTAACCGGTCTTCTTTTGGTCACCTATGTGCCAATTATTTCTTTGGGACTTCCAATCTTGGCTGGAATGGTATAAAATGTTCAAAAAGGGACAGGGCTCAATTCAATTGGGGACGTAGCCAAAATCAATTTTACTACGTCCCCAATTGAACAATTGAAAGAAAGAGGAATTATGAAACAGGATAACACTTCGCGCATCCAGGTATTGGAGCGTGCTACTGAAATTTTAGATTTGTTTTCATTGGAACATGCGGAATGGCGTTTTAGCGATATTGTTGCAGAAAGTGGATTGAATAAGAGTACTGTATTTAATATTGTAAATACGTTGCGCGAATTGGACTTTTTGGAACAAGATGAAGAAACCAAGAAATATCGTTTGGGCAGACGTATGGTTTGTTATGGAGAAGTGGCGAAGAAGTCGGTACAGATTGTAAAAATTGCACAGCCGTATATGGTCCAAATGAGAGATACGGTTAATGAAACGGTCCAATTGGCGAAACTGGACAAGAGTTATACAATTTATTTAAGCAAGGCCGAAAGCTTGCAACCAGTTCAGACACATTCTATGATGGGAGCGGCGATTCCTGCTTATGCCACAGGTTTGGGAAAAGTCATGCTTGCCTACAAAGATGAAGCATATATAGATACATATTTTAGCAACTCTTTTGAAATATTTACGGAACATACCTTGAGGGGTAAAGAAGAGTTAAAAGAAGAATTAACGCATATTCGTCAAGCGGGAATGGCTTGCGACCAAGAGGAATATTGCAAAGAATTGATATGCTATGCTTGTCCGATATTTGATCACCAAGGACGGGCGGTTTATGCTGTCAGCATTTCCACCCCAACTTACCGTATGACAAAGGAAAAGGAAATCATGATTCAAAAAGAGTTAAAAGAAAAATCCTTGGCGATTTCAAAGCACTTGGGCTATTCGGGGAGAAACACATTCATTTAGGAACACCCTGAAATCCCAAAAGGGACAGGGCTAAATTCAATTGGGGACGTAGTAAAATTCAATTATACTACGTCCCCAATTTGCTTAATGTTCAATATAACCGCGATTGTTTTCGACATGTTCACGGGCAATGCGTTCTGCTTCTTCTGGATTATGTGAAGCAATGGCTTCAATTAATTGCAAATGATAGTCGAGTGCGAGGAATCCCATGCGTTCTACCATTTGATATACAGAAGTTTGAATTACACTATATAAAATCTGATAGGTTTTTGAAATTAATTGATTTCCCGTGATTTCTCCTATCATAATATGAAATTCAAAATCTAACTTTGCAAAGGTCTCCCAATCTTTCTTTTTAGAACAGTCTACCATAGCGGCATGATTCTTTTTTAAAGAGTCAATGTCGCTTTCTTTTGCTCGAGAGGCTGCCAGTTTTGCTGACCAAGTATCTAGCATTTCGCGAAATTCATTTGCCTGCCAGATGGCATTTTCATCCAAAAACACCAGTGGGGAGAGTTGCTCCATTACATTTCCCAACTGTGGATTACATACAAAACTTCCTTTTCCGACGCGTGTTTCAATCAGTCCGAGAGAAGCGAGACGCTGAAGTGCTTGACGTATAGTGATTCGACTCACTCCAAATTGTTCAGCCAAATCATTTTCTCCCGGCAATTTCTCTCCTTGTTTCCATGCTCCGTTAATAAGTAGCTCTTTTAGTTGTTGAAATACTTCCTCATTTAATTTTGTTCGTTTAATTGGTTTAATATCCATGTAAACATCCTTTTCAAACTTGATTACTGTAAGTAATAGTATCATATTCATTTATAAAAAACAATAAAATGTATTGGGTCATTATATTGACAAGGAATTCGTATAGTGATATACTGACATCAGTTGTAATACAACATACAACTCAAAACCAAGAAACATGTGATATAGGCATACACGAAAGTGCCAGTAGGAGGTAGTAAAGTGGGATACGACAAAGAACTGATTGATGACCTTTTAGAAAAAGCGAAAAAGGTACGTCGCAATGTAGTGAAGTGTATTGGAGTTGGTGTGGCAGGACACTTGGGTGGATCTAATTCATCCGCAGATATTGTGACTGCTTTGTATTTTTATAAAATGAAGCATGATCCAAAAAATCCAAAAATGGAGGATCGTGACCGCTTTCTTTTGAGCAAGGGACATGTAGCGATTTTACAGTATTCAGCACTTGCGCTTGCGGGATATTTCCCAGAAGAAGATTTGAAAATAACAAAGAAATTGGATTCATATTTACAAGGGCATCCGGATGTTATGAAAACCCCTGGTATTGAAGCTGGTACAGGCTCTCTCGGACAAGGTTTGTCAATTGGACTTGGTATGGCATTAGGAATGAAATTAGACGGTATTGACCGTAAAGTTTACGTATTGTGTGGCGATGGAGAAATCGCAGAAGGACAAATCTGGGAGGCATCCATGGCTGCAGCCGTACATAAAGCAGATAATCTTGTTGCAATCGTAGATAGAAACAGACTTCAGGCGATGGGACCTGTTGCAGAGAGATTTGATTCCGGAGATCTTAAGTCTAAATGGGAGACATTTGGATGGCATGTGCTCGAAATCGACGGACACAACATGGAAGAAATTCTTTGGGCATTAGATGAAGCAGATACCATCAAAGGCAAACCAACACTTATTCTTGCAAATACAGTTAAGGGTAAAGGTGTTAGTTTTGCAGAAAACGTGGTTGGTTTCCACAACGGCGTATTGACACAAGAATTATATGAAAAAGCATTGGAAGAATTAGCATAGGAGGAAGGTGAAGGTATGAGTTATACAAATCAAAGAGTTGCCTTCGGCAATACCCTAGTTGAATTGGGAAAAGAAAATAAAAATATCGTAGTACTTGACGCAGACTTGTGCGGTTCTACAATGGGCAAATTATTTGAGCAAGCTTATCCGGAACGCCATTTCGAAATGGGTATCGCAGAAGCGAATATGACATCTGTGGCAGCAGGTTTGGCACAGACCGGAAAGATTCCATTCACCTGTTCATTTGCAGTTTTTTCAGGTGGACGCGCATTTGACCAAATTCGTCAAACAATTGCTATTGGAAACTTAAATGTAAAAGTTTGTGGCTCTTCATCAGGTCTTTCTGATTTTGGTGATGGAGCAACACATCAGTGTATCGAAGATATGGCTATCTTCCGTGCAATTCCGAATATGACAGTTATTTGTCCTGCAGATGCAAATGAAACCGTAGGGGCCGTAAAAGCAATGGTAGAACACGAAGGACCATGTTACATTCGCTTGAATCGTAACGATTATGAAAATGTAACAGAAGAAGGAAAGCCATTTGTAATCGGACAACCAACTGTTATGCGCGAAGGTAGTGACGTGGCGGTTTTTGCAACAGGCTATATGGTAGGTGTTGCGTTAAAAGCAGCAGAGGCTTTGAAAGATAAAATCAGTGTGAAAGTTATTAACGTAAGTTCAATCAAACCTTTAAACGAAAAGGTTATTGCAGAACTTGCAGCAGATGTAAAAGGCGTTGTAACAGCAGAAGAACACAACGTGAAAGGCGGACTTGGTTCTGCAATTGCAGAGGCTCTTTGCAAATCTTGCAAGCCAATCGAATTTGTCGGAGTACAAGATACTTTTGGATGTAGCGCACACAATTACCAAGAGTTATTAGAGTACTACGGATTAACACCAGAAACTATTGTAAAAGCAGTAGAAAATATTTATAATTTATAATCATAATCAAAAGGAGAACAAAGATATGAAATTAGGATTTATCGGACTTGGCATCATGGGAAAACCAATGTGTAAAAACTTATTGAAAGCAGGTTATGAAGTAACTGTATTCACTTTAAATGGTGATGATGCAATGGCAGAAGTGGCAGCATGCGGTGCAAAAGTAGCGGGAAGTAATGCAGAAGTAGCGGCAAACAGTGATGTGGTATTTACTATGGTTCCAAACTCACCACACGTAAGAGCAGCAGTTTTAGGTCCAAATGGTGTTTTAGAAGGTGCAAAACCGGGACTTGTTATTATCGACATGAGTTCTATCGCACCATTGGAATCTAAAGCAATCGCAGAAGAATGTGCAAAACATGATGTACATATGATTGACGCACCAGTATCTGGTGGAGAACCAAAAGCAATCGACGGAACATTGTCATTCATGTGTGGCGGTCCGAAAGATATTTTTGATAAATACAAAGACATTTTAGCAGTTATGGGTGCATCAGTTGTTCACTGTGGCGAAATCAACGGTTCAGGAAACACTGTAAAATTAGCGAACCAGATTATCGTAGCATTAAACATCGCTGCTTGTGCAGAAGCATACTCACTTGCAACCATGGCAGGCGTAGATCCGGAATGTGTATTCAACGCAATCCGTGGCGGTTTGGCAGGAAGCACAGTTATGGAAGCAAAAGTTCCAATGATGATGGACGGAAACTTCAAACCTGGATTCCGTATCGATTTACATATCAAAGACTTGAACAATGCTCTTGATACAGGACATGGTTTAGGAACACCAATGCTTCTTACAGCACACGTGCAAGAAATGATGCAATGGTTACACAACAACGGTTGTGGAAATGATGACCATAGCGGTATTTTGAAATTCTATGAACACATCACAGGCGTGGAAGTAAGAAAAGAGAAATAAGAAAAGGATAAACAAGATGAAAGCTTTAAGATATTTGGGACCAAATCAATTAGAAGTTATGGAAGTGCCAACTCCGTCACCAAAAGTAGGAGAAGTCATGCTTCGCATTAAGGCTTGCGGTATTTGTGGAAGCGACGTACACGGATACTTGGGATTGACAGGAAGAAGAACACCTCCGATGACCATGGGACATGAGTTTGTGGGTGAAGTTGCAGCTTTAGGCGAAGGCGTTACAAGCCTAAAGGTTGGCGACAGAGTTTGTCCATATCCAAAAGATTACTGCGGTGTTTGCGACAAATGTAAGAATGGTTTCCACCACCTTTGCTCAAAACGTTCACAGTTTGGAGTACTTGAAGAAGATGGTGCATTTGCAGAGTACCTTTGTGTACCAGCACATCTTTGCTTCCACATCGCAGATGGTGTTAGCTTCGAACTTGCAAGTTTGATGGAACCATTGGCAGTAGCATATCGAGCAGTGGCTCACGCAGAATGCTTAAAAGACAAGCATGTATTGATTGTCGGTGCAGGTACCATCGGACTTCTTGCTATGGCATGTGTAAAATTGCAAAATCCGGCATCGATTACCGTGTCTGACTTTAGCGACACTCGTCTTAAGTTGGCATTGGAAATGGGTGCGACTCGCGTAATTAATCCGGGAAAAGGTGAAAAGGTAACAGATATCGATGTAGCCTTTGAAGCAGTTGGGGCAGCAGGCTCTGTAAATGGTGCTATGGAATCGCTTGCATTTGGTGGAACAGCGGTTTGGATTGGAAACAATAAGCCTATGATTGAAATCAATATGCAGCAGATTGTAACCCGCGAATTAAATGTAAGAGGTACATTCCTTTTCAGTATCAAGGACTTTGAAACAGTAGTTGGTTTAATCAACGAAGGCAAGGTAGACGTATCTAAAATTTTAAGTGCGGTTATCTCATTAGAAGAGGCGCCGAAATATTTCAAACAACTTGCGGAAAATCCGGGAGATTTGATCAAAGTTGTAGTAACACCATAAGGTAAAAATATGAGGCCGAATACATTTTTCTTGTATTCGGCCAATTTTTTGCTTATAATGAGTAGTGAATTAGAAAGTAATATTTTTTATTCAAATTACAGAACAAGGTCCCACAATATGGGAAAGAGAGGAAGCAAGATGAGAAGCGCAGAATATTTAGTTGGAAAAGAAAATGGACTAGGGCGTTCATTGATGAAGGCAATGGGATACAGCAATGATGAAATGGCAAAACCAAAGATTGGAATTGCCAATTCTTTTAGTGAAATCGTACCAGGAAGTCGCAACTTAAGAGATTTGGCAGAAAAGATAAAGGCTGGTATTTATGCTGCTGGTGGAACTCCTATAGAATTTGGTACCATAGGACCTTGTGACGGTATTGGTCAAGGGAATGTGGGTATGAAATATATGTTACCTTCCAGAGATATTATAGCCAATTCAGTGGAACTAATGGTAGAAGCGCATCGTTTGGATGCAGTTGTGCTACTTGGATCTTGCGATAAAATTGTTCCGGGGATGTTAATGGCGGCGGCACGAATGAAGATTCCTGCCATTTTCTTGGGCGGTGGCCCAATGCTCGGTGGCCCAATGTTTAATGGTAGAAAATCAGATATTAATTCTTGGATAGAAGCAAAGGCAAGAGTAGAAGCCGGCGAATCCACAGAATTAGAGGCGGCCATGTTAGAGGATACCTGCGGACCAACTTGTGGTTCTTGCTCTTTTCTTGGAACAGCCAATTCTATGAACTGTATCGCAGAGGCATTGGGACTAGGCATGACAGGTTCGGCTTTGATACCGGCAGTACATAATGACCGCTTAAGATTAGCATTTGAGACGGGAAAGCAGATTGTAAAATTAGTGGAGGAGGATGTTAGCGCCGATAAGATTTTGACAAAAGAAGCGATTTTAAATGCCATTAAAGTTTGTATTGCCACTGGTGGCTCTACCAATGTGGTAATGCATCTTATTGCCATCGCTCGTGAGGCGGGGGTAGATTTAGATGTGCTAGATGCTTTTGAACAACTTTCATACACAACCCCTACCATTGTTCGCGTGAATCCTTCTTGCTATGATTATAATGTGGAAGATTTCTGGATGGCCGGAGGCATCGCGCGTGTAATGGACAATATGTCCTCTATTTTAGATACCGATGTTATGACTGTAAGTGGATGTACTTTGAAAGAAAATTTAAGCAATCATCAATATAAGTTCCCTGCAAATGAAAATGTCATTCGTCCGCTAGACAATCCGTTTGGATATTCAGGTGCAGTTGCAATTATGCGTGGTAACATTTGCCCGAAAACAGGTGTTGCAAAACCGGGAGCAATTAAGGATGAAGTGAAGCATTTCGTAGGAAAGGCTATATGCTTTGACTGCGAAGAGGATGCGTTAGAGGCAATCCGCGGAGAAAAGGTTCAGGCAGGACATGTTGTAGTGATTCGCTACGAAGGACCAAAAGGCGGACCGGGAATGCGAGAAATGTATAAGGCTATGAAATATTTGGACGGACGCGGATTGGCCGGATGCACAGCTTTGATTACTGACGGTAGATTTTCCGGTTCCAATAATGGATGTTTCGTAGGACATATATCACCGGAGGCGCAGGAAGGCGGTCCTATAGCAATCGTTCGCGACGGAGATACCATTGAAATTGATATTGAAAAACGAATTGTGGATCTTCATGTTTCTGATGAAGAAATAGCAAGCAGAATAAAAGAATGGAAAGCTCCGAAGCCTAAGTTCGAGACAGGATATTTGTCTATTTATTCTAAATTGGCCACCTCTGGTGCAGAGGGTGCGGTCTTAAAGATTTAATTTAGGAGAATAATTATGATATCAAAGATTTTTACACCTACAGTAACAATTCAAAAAGATAATGGAAAAATTGATATTGAGGGAAACATAAAACTTATGAATGCGCTCGCGGATGCGGGCATTGATGGGGCAGTGCCGCTTGGTTCTACCGGTGAATTCCCTTTCTTTAAAGATAATAAAGAGAAAAAGCAATATTTGAATGAGTACATACAAGCGGCCAAAGGACGCATGGAACTTTTGGTAGGAACTGGCGGAATTGGATATGAAGAGACCATTGACCTTTCCAATTATGTTTTGTCTAGAGGAGTAAAGGGCGTACTTGTTATTTCGGAATTTTATTTCAATATGAGTCAGGATGATTTCTACAAGTATTATTCTTTTATGGCCGAAAATATCGACGGGGATGTTTACATTTATAACTTCCCTGCAAGAACAGGAAGCAGCATCGAGGCGGATACTATTGCTGCTTTGGCTTTGCGCTATAAGAACATAAAAGGGATGAAGGATTCTATATTGGATTTTGGGCACACGGAAAAAATCTTGAGACAAGTTTTGAAAGTGAGACCGGATTTCGAAGTGTTCTCGGGATACGACCATCAATTCTTGGATAACCATAAGCTCGGAGGAGCAGGTGGAGTAGGAGCACTTTCTAATGTAGTTCCTAAAATCTGGGCTGACTGGGTGAAAGCAACCGCAAAAGGTGATGTAAAAGGCATGGAAGCAGGTAAAAAGCG
>JAZRND010000050.1:0-77908 GCA_045648005.1 Faecalimonas sp.
TACATTTGTAATTGATCACCCGATTGAAATTTCTCCACTTACAAAGAAGAAACCGGAAGATCCAGAATATACAGAACGTTTTGAGTTCTTTATGAATGGTTGGGAAATGGCAAATGCTTATTCAGAATTGAACGACCCAATTGATCAGAGAGAAAGATTCAAAGCACAGGAAGAATTGCTTGCTCAAGGTGATGAAGAAGCAAACACTACCGATGAAGATTTCCTTAATGCATTGGAAATCGGTATGCCTCCGACAGGTGGTATCGGATTCGGTATTGACCGTATGTGTATGTTGTTGACAGACAGCGCAGCGATTAGAGATGTGTTGTTGTTCCCCACGATGAAGACGTTAGATTAATATGAAATGTAAATCCTCGAAAAACCTAGTTTATGGGAATTTCGAGGATTTTAATATTTGACGGAACCAATTCCTTATGGTATTATGTCATAAGTTGGAAATTCAGAGTCCTATGAATTGCAAAAAATATAAGGAAAGAAGGAGTTGATTTTTTCGTGGACCCTGCCAGTTGTATATTATACATATTCTTTTTACTATGCTCATCTTATTTTGCCAGCATGGAGACTGCTTACACCGCAGTGAGCAAAGTGCGACTACGTACCATGGCAGACAAAGGGAATAAGAGAGCGGTCAAAGCGCTTTGGGTATGTGAGCGATTTGATAAAACATTAACTACAATTCTTATAGGTAATAACATTTTTCATGCTGCATGTGCATCGCTATCGGCGTTGTTAGTAGTACGCCAATTTGGAGAGGCTTATGTTGTGTATGGAACGATTGTTACTACGTTAATCGTTTATTTATTTGCGGAAATGATACCGAAAAGTTTAGCAAAAGCACGCAGTGAAGGTATTGCACTTGTTTTTGCTTCAAGTATGGTATTTTTGGTAAAATTGTTGACACCCGTTTCTGCAATATTTTCAGGTATCTCATCTTTACTATCCCGTTTTATTTCATCAAGTGAATCTAAAACTGTGACAAAAGAAGAATTGATAAGCCTTATTGAGACTATTGAAGATGAAGGGGTATTGGAACCGGAAAAGCAGGCATTGGTAAATTCAGCCATTGAATTTAGGGACAAGCTTGCAAAGGATATTATGATTCCAATTGCTGACGTTATCTCTGTGGCTAGCACTACGCCTTTAAAAGAACTTGCAGAGATTATTCAGACCTCACCGTATTCACGTTTGCCGGTTTATGAGGGAAGTAAGGACAAGATTGTAGGTATATTACCTGTAAATTTATTTTTGACTCATTATGTAAGCGGAAAAAGGGTTTATTTGAGAAAATTACTCATGAAGCCATATGTATTTGACCAAAATACAGAGATTTCTGATTTGCTTCAGAGAATGCGTTTGAATAAATTGCATATGGTATTTTTAGTAGATGATAAAAACAAGAAGGTCGGCATGATTACTATGGAAGACCTTTTAGAGGAACTTGTTGGTGAAATTCAGGATGAAAGTGATGCAGGCGAAGGTCTGCAGTTAGTGTAGGAGGATAAGAACATGGCATATTTTTGTATCGTTTTATTGCTCCTAGGCTCTGCATTTTTCTCTGGAACAGAGATTGCATACACATCCTTGAGCAAGTTAAAAATGAAAAAAGAGAGCGATAAGCTCACCAATTTAGAAAAATTAGTAAATTTCATCTATAATCACTATGAATATGCGTTATCTACTGTATTGGTAGGTAACAATTTGGTAAATATAGCAGCCACTTCTGTAGCGACAGTTATAGCCCTCAATTTGGCAGAGTCCATGAACGGAAAAATAACAGATGATGTGGCTTCTAGTATTGTAACTGTAGTTATGACAGTTGTCATTTTGATTGTCGGAGAAATTACACCAAAGATGATTGCGCGTCGATGCAATGAGAAATTTGCAAACATTGCGGCGTATCCATTGATGATTTTAATGGTTTTATTCTTCCCGATTGTATGGCTAACCACATGTATTGTGAATTTATGCAGTCTCTTATGGAAAAAGAAAGACGAGCAAGAAGTAACTATTACAGAGGAAGAGTTAGAAAATCTGTTAGATACAGCGGAAGATGAGGGCGTGATCGATGAGGACGAAACAGAGCTCTTGCAGTCCGCTTTGGAATTTACAGATTTGGATGCGGCTGACATCTTGACACCACGAGTAGATGTTATCGGGTTTGAAATTAACGACAGCATGGAACACATCTTGGAAGTTATTGGTGAGACCCAATTTTCCAGATTCCCAGTCTATGAGCGTACTATTGACCATGTGGTGGGGATTTTGTATGCAAAGAGCCTGCTCAAAGAGTTGGCAAAAGACAAGAATGTGGAACTCAAAGAGTTATTATTAGAACCAGTCTTTATTCCAAAGACCATGCGTCTCCATGACATCATGGACGAATTCAGAAAAAACCAAACTCACATGACTGTTGTGGCAGATGAATATGGCGGTATCCTGGGTATCGTAACCATGGAAGATGTTTTGGAACAATTGGTAGGCGAGATTTGGGATGAAAATGATGACATCGTAAATCATTGGCAGCAGATTGACAAGATGCGTTATGAATGTGTTGGAGATATGAACTTAAGTGAATTCTTCGACAACTTGGATTTGGATGATGAAGAGTTAGAGACGGATTGCGCGACAGTTGGAGGCTGGGCTACCGAAAATATTGGTGCTATGCCACAACCGTTTGATTCGTTTGATTATGAGCAGTTTACAATTATGGTAAAACATGTGGATGATAACCATCGAATTTCTAAATTGCTTATTTTGGAACACAAAATCGAAGACGATGAAGACTAAATAAAAACCATGGTGTAGGAGTAACTAGACCATGGTTTTTTATTTTATTTCAGTTTATTTAGTTTGTTGGTGTTTGCCACCACTATTAGCTTCATATCGGCAGTCAACAGTTCGCTTGGGTCTACATCAATTCGCACATCATCGTTTTGGCGAATGGCGATTACGTTAATGGAATATTTTTTTCGAAGATTCAATTCCAGTAGGTTCTTTCCAATCCACTCTTTTTTCACATCTAATTCTATCATGGAAACATTTTTAGAAAGCTCGATAATATCCACAAAGCCAGAACTTAAAAGGTTTTTTGCTAATCTTGTACCGGAATCTTTTTCCGGGAATACAACAATATCCGCCCCTACGCGACTTAATATTTTCTGATGCATGGCGTCGGAACATTTTGCAATAACTGTCTCTACACCTGCTTCCTTACAGAGCATAATTGCCAGCACGCTTGATTCCAAGTTTCCTCCCATCGCAACAATCACTATATCAATATTGGCAATACCTAATTGTTTGATGACTTCAGGGTCGGTTACGTCAGCACATTTGCAAAGAGGAATTTCATTAATGGCTTCGTTTACAATATCCTCTCTGGCGTCTACAGCAAGAACTTCAGTCCCGCTTTTTGCCAATTCTGCAGCGACCGCTCTTCCATAGCGACCGAGTCCTAATACGGCATATGTTTGATGAATACTCATAGATTCTCCTTCCTTTATCCTACACTAACTTCTTCTGTAGGATCTTTCATTATATTTTGATTTTCAGTTTTCAAATTAAAAGCAATGGCAAGTGATATTGGTCCGACTCTACCTAAATACATAGTTGCAATTATAATTAACTTTCCAAACACATTTAGTGAAGGTGTCAAGTTCCTTGTCAAACCGACGGTGGCTGTTGCGCTTACAGTTTCATAAAGTATGTCTAGGATGTCTGCACTCGAAACCATAGAGAGTAGCAACGTTGAAATAAATGTAATCGTAAAAGACATAAAGATAACGGCATTTGCTTTTTTGATTGCATGTTTTGTAATGGTTCGGTTAAATATGGTTACTTCGTTCTTGCTTTGAATGGTAGACAAGGCAGAAAGAATCAAAATAATCAAGGTTACTGTCTTTATTCCACCTGCTGTTCCAACCGGAGAGCCTCCGATGAACATCAATAGCAAAGAAACTAAAGAGGTTGGATTTGTTAAATTCTGTTGAGGAATTGTTGCAAATCCTGCGGTTCTGGTTGTAACTGACTGAAAGAGTGACAGCTGAATCTTGTCAAGTAGGGAATAATCTTTCAGTGTCAAAGGATTGTTATATTCGAAAATTAAAGTAGTAATGGCGCCGATTAAGATAAAAATCAAGGTTGCAACAATCGCGATTTTGCTGTGTAATGTCAGGTGTTGGAAAAATTTCCTTTTTCGTTCTTTATATTCTTTCCAAACTCGAAGTACATCCCACCAAACGATATATCCGAGTCCCCCAAGAATAATCAAGGCACAAGTGACTAGATTGATAATAGGATTGGTTGCGTAGTCGCACAAACTATTCTCGGATATAATATCAATTCCTGCATTGCAAAAGGCTGAAATGGAATTAAATACGGATATCCAAATGCCTTTTAGTCCGTATTCCGGAATGAATACCGACATGTACAGAAGAGCGCCGATACCTTCCACAAGGAAAGTACCTAGAATCACTTTTTTTACGAATTCCATTAGTCCAGACATAGTATTTAAATTAAAAGCGTCTTGAATGAGGAGTCGGTCACCGATTCCCATTTTTCGATGTAAGGCAACCATAATGCCTGACAATATAGTAATAATTCCCAGTCCACCTATTTGTATTAAAATCAGGATGATTACTTGACCGAAAACGCTCCAGGTAGTGACTGTCGGAAGAGTTACCAGTCCAGTCACACAAGTTGCGGTTGTGGCAGTAAATAAAGCATCCACATATGAAATTGGTTTTCCACTTGCAGAACTAATTGGTAAGGACAGAAGGACACTGCCGATTAGGATTGCCGACAAAAAACTCAACAAGATAATCTGGGAGGTGGTTAGTGAGAGAATTTTTTTCTTTTTCATATACATTCCTCTTTGTAATAAAGTAATTTCATTTTATAGCTTATAGTAAAAAGTGTCAATTTGAACCCTACATATTTTCATTGAAACTGGAGATATTAGAAACAAATTTGGAGTGGAGTGGATAAATATGGTAATTATTAATGGAAAAATTTTTACGATGGAAAATAAAATGATAGCGTGTGGTTATGTCAGGATTCGAGGGAAATTAATTGAAGAAGTAGAGGAAATGAAATCTTTTGTGGAGAGACAAGATGAAGAGGTTCTGGATGTTCATGGAGCATGGGTTCTTCCGGGGCTAATTGAAGCTCATGCTCATATTGGGATTACAGAGGAAAAGTGGGGAACAATTGGAGATGATTGTAATGAAGCAACTATGCCCATTACACCGACTTTGCGTGCCATTGATGCTGTCAATCCTATGGATCCTGCATTTCATGATGCAATAGAGGCAGGAATAACGTCTGTTATGACCGGTCCTGGCAGTTCTAACGTGGTAGGCGGCCAATTTATTTTTATGAAAACCCAAGGTAGATGTGTGGATGACATGGTAGTCAAAGAGCCGGCTGCTATGAAGGTGGCTTTTGGAGAAAATCCAAAGAACGCTTATGGAGAACAAAGCATGTGTCCTTCCACAAGAATGGGGACAGCTGCTTTGCTGCGAAAAACTTTATATGATGCGGTGCAATATAAAATGGATAAAGAAAATGGTACTTTGGAGCATTTAGATTTTGAGATGGAGCCATGGTTGCCGGTTTTGAAGCGTGAGATTCCAATGAAAGCACATGCTCATAGAGCCGATGATATTCTTACAGCTATTCGGATTGCAAAAGAGTTTGAGGTGGATATTACGATTGACCATGGAACAGAAGGCCATTTAATCGTGGATAAAATCAAGTCGTTTGGCGCTCCGGTTAACGTGGGACCAGATCTTACCTCCAGGTCTAAAATCGAAGTAAAGAACTTGAATTTTAAAACAAATAAAATTTTGAGTGAGGCAGGCGTTTTGTTTGCAATCATTACAGACCATCCGGTGACGTTGATTCAATATTTGCCTCTTTGTGCAGGGATTGCAGTGAAATATGGTTTGGATATGGAAGAGGCGTTAAAAGCAATTACTATTTATCCCGCACGGATTTGCAGGGTAGATGATAGAGTGGGAAGTATCAAAGAAGGGAAGGATGCGGATATTGCAATTTTCTCCGGCAATCCGTTGGAAATATTTACCACTACATTATATACCATTATCAATGGCGAAATTATCTATGAAAATGACGCATACTAACTTCGGTACAATTGATACAGAAGGGAGTTTTTTTATGGAACAGACAAAGCATCTCGCAATTGCCTCCGTTCCCGTTCAAGAATGGACTCATACTTTTGACGAGGATCAGGCGTTGCGAAACGGAACCATATTTCCAGAACTTCATCGCCCATTTTATGTGACGTTATTGGATGGAAAATGTTTGAGTGAAGAACAGGAATTGGATGGAGAGCAGGCAATGCTTCTTCAGATCCAAAAAAGTGGATTTGTACTAGATGATTTAAGGCTTTATTTGGACACACATCCGGAAGATAAAGAGGCACTTAAGTTGTTTAAGGAAACCTTGCAGAAAAAGATGAGTTTGATGCGCGAGTTTGCGACAAAGTATTACCCGTTGGCAGAAGTATGCATGGGAAGTATTTATAAGGAAAATCCAGAAGCTGAATGTTATCATTGGCCAGAAGGACGCATTCCTTGGGAAGGGGTGAATTGTTAATGTGGGTTTATGAAAAACGATTGCAGTATCCGGTAAACATTACCAAAACTTGTCCCAAAACAGCTCAATTGATTATCAGTCAATATGGCGGTCCGGACGGAGAATTATCAGCATCCATGCGATATTTGGCACAACGTTATACCATGCCGGACAAAAGGGTAGGCGGTCTTCTTACCGACATCGGAACAGAAGAGTTGGCCCATATGGAAATTATTTGTGCAATGGTTTATCAGTTAACCAAGCATATGACCCCAGAAGATGCAAAGACGGCGGGATTTGATGCCTACTATATTGACCACACCACTGCGCTCTGGCCACAGGCTGCAGGCGGGGTTCCATTTACGGCGAAAGAATTTCAATCTAAAGGGGATGCCATTACGGACTTGACGGAAAATCTGGCGGCAGAACAGAAAGCAAGGACCGTATATGACAATTTGCTTCGGGTTATCACAGACCCTGAAGTTCGAGATCCGCTTCGGTTTTTAAGAGCTAGGGAAATCGTGCACTTCCAAAGATTTGGAGAAGCATTGGAACGAACCAAAGATTCGTTAGATTCGAGAAACTTCTACTACAGTAATCCGGAATTTGATAAGGATATAAAAATGTCATAAATCTGAAAGGCCCTGCAGGGTTCAAATTGCAGGGCTTTTTTGATATAATAAGAAATAAACATTTGCAAAGGGAAAAAGGAACATGTACTTAATATCCATTTATTTTGATAACAAAACGAATAAACAAATACAAGGGTTGATAGATAAAGTGGCCAGGGCTACAGAAAATAAGTTTATGATTGATGGCAAAGTTCCGCCTCACATTACTATTTCCGCTTTTGAAGCAAGAGAAGATTCGGTGGCTATCCGCGCATTTGAAAAGGCGGTACAAGAAATGCGGATGGGAGAGATTGAATGGGTGTCCGTAGGAGAATTTCTACCTAATGTTATTTTTCTTGCACCTGTGTTAAATCAGTATCTTCAGCAGATTGCAGAGAATGTATATGAAAATCTTCAAAATGTGCCGGAGATAGTTGTGAGCCCTTACTACAAACCGTTTCAGTGGCTCCCTCATACTACTATAGGAAAAAACTTGTCTGTGGAAGAAATGAAAAAAGCTTTCCAGACTTTGCAGGAAAGCTTTAGTATCATTCGTGGACAGGGTATAAAGATTGGTTTAGCCAAGCCAAATCCCCATCGGGATATTGCGATATTTAATTTAAAATGCAAATAATATCATACCTAGACACGCGGCCACGCCAATTAACATAATCGGTGACATATTTTTGTTGCGGAATTTTTTATACAGGTACATGGCACCTATGAGGAGAATCATAATCAACCAAGTTTGCCAGTTGTATATTGGACTCCAACCTTTAGAAATGCAGTTTTCTACTATCATATGAGCACCAGTTGCGAGGATAATTCCGATAATACAAGGTTTGATACCTACGAGCACTGATTTTACATATTGATTATTCAAAAAGTTCTTTAATATCATGGAAAGAAGCAGGATAATTGCAAATGCTGGCAGACATACAGTAAATGTAGCCAAAGCAGCTCCGAAAACTCCGGCTACTTCATTTCCAATATAGGTTGCCGTATTGACCATAATAGGTCCAGGAGTACTTTCGCTGATTGCAAGAAGATGTGCGAATTTATCTTCTGTTATCCAACCGTTTGACATGACCACTTCGCGAATTACCGGAATGGCACCGTAAGCACCTCCAAAAGAAAATAGTCCTACTTTTAAAAATCCCCAGAATAATTCTAAATAAATCATGATTCCACCTTCTTTCGGCTTTTTATGTTATGGATATGGTAAAATACCACCCCGGCTATTCCTGATAGAACCAAGAGATAAATGGTTGAGAAATTCCAAGCAAAGAAGTTTATTGCTAACATAATTAGGCATGCACAAGCAAGGATGATGTATGAAAACTTGTTTTTGTCCATTTTTTTATAGAGATTATATCCTGCGCGTACAATAATAATGCCGACTCCTACTTGAATACCTTTAAAAGCATTTGCCACGAGTGGGATGCTTAAAAGATTATCAAATAATGAAGAGATTAAATAAATAATAATAAATGACGGAAGGACCACTCCCAAGGTGGCTGCAATAGAGCCAGGGATTCCTGCTTGTGCGTATCCGGTATAGGTTGCACAGTTAATGGCGATTGGTCCCGGTGTGGATTCTGCAATGGTAAGTACAGTTGTAAATTCGTCTTCCGTAATCCAACCTCTTTTTTCTACACATTCATCATGAACAATAGCAATCATGCCGTAGCCACCGCCAAAGGTGAAGAGACCGATTTTTGCAAAGGTGAAAAATAGTTTAAAAATCATAAGCTGCGTTCCTTTCTTTATGTAAGTAAGGCAGGGGTCTGCCTTTCTCAAGCATTATAGCATAAAAAGATATAAAGAGATATATGAATTAGGAAAATATTGACTTTTAAAAATTCATGTAGTAGACTAAAGAAGACAATTGAAGGGGCGCTGGTAAATCAGCCGGCTGAGACAGGATGTAGTCATCATGAACCCGAGAACCTGATCTGGATAATGCCAGCGTAGGAAAACGAGAGCGAAATTATGATACCTAGGCATTGGCCTAGGTATTTTTTGTGAAGAGATATATTTGGAGCTCCTTATCTCAAGCACTTTCGATGTTGTCCGTTTTCAATGACATTTTCCAAATAAGGAACATGTTCAACAGGAATCAAGTCAAAAATCAAATGATGAAAAGGAGAAAACGTGTATGAACGCAAGTGTAGCAATTCAGGTTCTGCCAAAGGCAGACAACGACGAAGAACTAATTCGTATTGTGGATGAAGTCATTGACTATATCAAATCCACAGGACTAAACTATTATGTTGGGCCATGTGAAACCAGCATAGAAGGAAATTATGATGAATTAATGGACATTGTCAAAGAATGTCAAAAAGTAGCAGTACAGGCGGGCGCAGAATCAGTTTCTGCTTATGTCAAAATTACGTATCGCCCGGAAGGAGAAGTGTTAAGCATTGAAAAGAAAGTCACCAAACACCACCAGTAAAATCTGGTCGTGTTCTGCAATTGCATCTATTTTAATTATTTGGCAGCTTGTCTGCAGTGTGGGGTTAGTGGAAAGTTTCATGTTGCCATCGCCACTTTCAGTAGGAAAAGCATTTATTCAGGAATTTCCTGTCTTGATGGGACATTCTTTTGTGACGTTGACCGAGGCATTTGTAGGTCTTGCATTCGGTATTTTACTGGGATTTTTCATGGCAGTGCTTATGGATCAATTTACCGTGATTTATAAAGCATTTTACCCACTTATTGTTCTGACGCAAACGATACCGACTGTGGCAATTGCCCCGCTTTTGGTTTTGTGGTTTGGATATGAAATGACACCGAAAATTATTTTAATTGTTCTTACCACCTTTTTCCCGATAGCAGTAGGATTGCTGAATGGATTTCAGACAGCAGATAAGGATGAAATGAATCTTCTGCGGGCAATGGGCGCCAGTAGGTGGCAGATTTTTTCTTATATCAAATGTCCGGGAGCATTGTCTCAATTTTTTGCCGGACTTCGTATTTCAGCCTCGTATGCAGTTGTAGGCGCAGTAATTTCTGAATGGCTTGGCGGTTTTCAAGGACTAGGTGTCTATATGACACGAGTAAAACAGGCATTTTCGTTTGATAAGATGTTTGCTGTTATTTTCTTAATATCGGTTATTAGTTTGGCGCTTATGAAAGCAGTGGATTTCTTGCAGAAGAAATGTATGCCTTGGGAAAAGGAGAAAGAATGATGAAACGAAAATTTTATATTGGGATACTATTAATCGTATTGATATTTGTGTTGGCAGGATGCAAAAAGAGTGGGGAAAATCAAAATTTGGAAAAGGTTACCTTTGTTTTAGACTGGACACCGAACACGAATCATACAGGTCTTTATGTGGCACAAGAAAAGGGATATTTTGAAGAAGTGGGTTTGGAAGTAGAGATTGTACAGCCACCAGAGGACGGCGCAGAGGTATTAGTGGCTTCAGGAAAGGCCCAGTTCGGAGTTTCCTTCCAAGACTCGCTGGCGCCGGCATTTGTAGGAGACAATCCACTGCCGATTACAGCAGTTGCTTCTGTAATTCAGCATAATACTTCTGGTATTATATCCAGAAAGGGAGACGGAATGGATGATCCAAAGGGAATGATGGGTCACAAATATGCCACTTGGAATGGACCGATTGAGTTGGCTATGTTAGAGCACGTCGTGGAACAAGAAGGCGGAGATTTCTCAAAAGTGGAGTTAATACCAAATAAGGTTACAGATGAGGTATCTGCACTAAAAACCAAAAGCGCTGATGCTATATGGATTTTTTACGCATGGGCCGGAGTTAAGACAGAATTGGAAGAGTTGGATACAGATTATTTTGCTTTTGCTGATGTGGATCCTGTCTTTGATTATTATACACCGGTGATTGTTGCAAACAATGAATTTTTGAAGGAAAAACCGGAGATTGCCAAGGCATTTCTAGCAGCATTGACAAAGGGATATGAATTTGCTATGGAAAGTCCGGAAGAAGCAGCGAATATTTTGTGTAATTCAACGGATGGATTGGATATTGAATTGGTAAAAGCGAGTCAAAAATATTTGGCGGATAAGTATCAGGCAGATGCACCTAAATGGGGATATATTGATGAAACTCGATGGAATAATTTTTATCAATGGCTAAACAATAAGGGATTAGTAGAAACGGCAATTCCGAATAATGTCGGATTTACCAATGAGTATTTGCCCTAAATCAGGAGGAAATTATGGCAGTTTTAGAAGTGAATAATGTCTCAAAATCTTTTGATGGCGAGGCAATCTTAAATAAAGTATCCATTCAACTTCACGAGGGTGAAATTGTTTCTCTTTTAGGAGCCAGTGGTGGCGGAAAAACGACTTTGTTTAACATGATTGCGGGTGTTAGCAGTCCCGATGAGGGGAGCATACTAATTGACGGTGAAGATGTCACAGGTATACCGGGGCATGTCAGTTATATGTTGCAAAAAGACCTATTACTGCCGTATTTTAATATTCTTGATAATGTGGCATTGCCATTGAAAATTAGAGGGATGAAAAGAAGGGAAGCAAGAGAAGCGGCTAGAACATATTTTTCTCAATTTGGACTAGAAGGAACCGAGAAGAAATATCCATCGCAACTGTCAGGAGGCATGAAACAAAGAGCTGCATTGTTGCGCGCATATTTGTTTTCCAAAAAAGTGGCCCTTTTGGATGAACCGTTTTCAGCATTAGATATGTTGACCAAAAAAGTAATTCATGAATGGTATCTGGATGTCATGGAAAAAATACAACTATCTACATTGTTTATTACACATGATGTGGACGAGGCTATTTTGTTGTCGGACCGCATTTATCTGCTGACGGGAAAGCCTGGTGAAATTACAAAGGAGATTGTAATTGAAGAGCCAAAACCGAGAACAAAAGAATTCCAACTTTCAGAGGAATTTTTGGATTATAAAAGGAAAATTCTTTCTCATTTACAAGGAAAAGGCATTGACGAAAGCATGGATTTATAAGACAATGTACAAAGATATAGAGACTTGGAGGAAGAAAAATGAAGATTTTAAATGGATATGAACCGGCATCTGTGCTAGGTTTTTTTGAAGATATTTGCAATATCCCACATATTTCTTATCACGAACAAGAATTGAGTGATTATTGCGTGGCTTTTGCAAAAGAGAGAGGTTTGTACTACGAGCAGGACTCTCTTGGAAATGTGATTATTATCAAGGAAGCAACGGCCGGCTATGAGAATGTAGAGCCGATTATTATCCAAGGTCATTTAGATATGGTGGGAGATAAAGTTCCAGGATGCCCAATTGACATGGAAAGAGAACACATTCAAATCATGGTAGATGGAGATTATATTACCGCAGATGGCACTACACTCGGTGGTGATGATGGTATTGCAATCGCGTATGCCTTGGCGCTTTTAGATGCAAAGGATATTCCACATCCGCGTTTGGAGGTTGTGCTCACTGTCAGCGAGGAAGTAGGACTTGAGGGCGCTACAGCTATTGATATGTCATGCTGTCAGGCCAAGCGTCTAATTAACATAGATTCTGAAGATGAAGGAATCTTCACAGCGGGTTGCGCAGGTGGAGTGCGAGCAGACTGTAACATCCCTTTGGAGACGATTGTGAAAAGCGGCGTTATTTGCGACATCAAAACCATTGGATTTCTGGGGGGCCATTCAGGAGTGGAAATTGACCGAGGACGTGCAAATGCAAATGTCACATTGGGTAAATTTTTCTTGTTTCTGAAGGAAAAGTTATCTTATGATATCGTGAGTATGTCTGGCGGTGTTAAGGATAATGTTATTCCGAAAAATGCAAATGCAACCTTTATGGTGGCAAGTGCAGATGTTGCATGTTTGAAAGAATCGGTGGCAGATTTCAATCAAATCTTGCATGCAGAGTATGGTGTGGCTGATCCGGATGTGTTGCTCGTATTGGATGTGAAAGAAACAGAAAACTGCAAGGTGCTTGTAGAGAATTCAAAAGAAAAAGTGTTGACAGCGCTGAATTTGATGCCAAATGGTATTCAGGCGATGAGCCAGGATTTGCCGGGGCTTGTGGAAACCTCTTTGAATATGGGGGTCATGAAGGTAGATGCAACTTCTATGAGTACTAGTTTTGCTATTCGTAGTTCTTTGGATACTTCGAAAAAATATTTGCAAGCAAGCTTGAAACAGATCACAGAACTGTTAGATGGTACGATTAGTTATCACGGAGAATATCCAGGATGGCCGTACGCAAGAGAATCCAAACTTCGCGATTTGTGTGCGAAAATATATGAAGAGCAAAGTGGACAAAAGCCGAAAATAGATGTCATTCACGCAGGTCTTGAATGTGGAATTCTCTCTCAAAAAATCGAAGGATTAGATTGTATATCTATGGGACCTAACATGAAAGATGTGCATACACCGGATGAAAAAATTAGTATTAGCTCTATTGCAAGAGTGTGGGAATTTTTAAAAGCGGTTTTGGCAGCAAAATAGAAAAGAGAACAATTAAAAAGAACTTGTGCCTACGGCGCAAGTTCTTTTGCATTTTTTATTAACATTTCACTAATTATACTTTGACAAGTTGCCCCAATTACTTTTTGTTCATCTCGACTTAAATCCTTTGGATAAATAGGTTTTCCATACTCAATGACGACATGATTTTTTTTGAGTATCGGGAAATGACTTTCCAAAATGTCGGCAGTGTTATTTAAAGCTACCGGCACAATCGGACATCCGGTTTTTAATGCGATTTTAAAAGAGCCTTCTTTAAATGGCAGCAGGCTTAATTCTTCACCTGTGTTGCGTGTGCCCTCTGGAAAAATCCACATGGACACACCTTGTTTTATATATTCAATCGCTTGCAAGATAATTTTCATACCTTGCTTGATATCGTTTCTGTCTAGGAACAAGCAGTATAAGAGGCGCATCCATACACGTAGTCCCGGGACTTTTGCTAAACTGTCTTTGGCTACGAATCCTGTTAGTCGTTTGCAATGAGTATAGGCAATGACAATATCAAAGAAACTTCTGTGATTTCCAACAAACAAAGAGGTCTCCTCCGGAATGTTTTCTAATCCGATGACAGTCATCTTGGTTCCGGTGATTTTTAAAATCACTCGAAAAGCCCATTGCACAATGCGAAGGCAACTATAATCTTTTGCCTGTTTATTGAATTTTCCGACAATCCATTCTACGAAGAAGAGAATGTAGGAAAAAAGTAAAAATAACACCACGAAAATAACTGCTATTATCAATCGAATCATATGCTGTCTCCTTTTTATTATCTTCCATATATGCGTGTAATTTTTGCCAGTGCTTCGGCCAATCCATTAGACAATGCGTGCTTCGTATAGCGCCAAGCCCAATTATTAGTTCCTATTCCCGGCGTATTCATGCGTCCTTCCTCGCCAATTCCCAGAATATCCTGCATTGGGATAATGGCATAGGTTGCAATGGAGCCCAAACAGGTGCGTAAAAAATCCCAGTGCACACTGTTTCCGTCTGTATTCATATAACAACGAATTTTATCTCTAGAATATTCGGAAGCAGATGCATACCAACCTTTCGTTGTATTGTTGTCATGAGTTCCGGTATAGCAAACACAGTTGATGGTAGTAAACTGGTGTGGTAGGAAAGTACTTTCATCTTCGCTGTCAAAGGCAAACTGAAGGACCTTCATTCCTGGAAAACCGAATTGGTCGCGCAAAGCTTCTACTTCCGGTGTAATAATGCCAAGGTCCTCGGCAATGATCGGAAGTCCTTTTCCTAATGCTCGTTCAATTGCAAGGAATAAGTCGGCTCCAGGTCCTGGTTCCCATTTCCCATTTATTGCAGTTTCTTCACCATATGGAATCGACCAATAGGATTCTAAACCGCGGAAATGGTCAATACGCAGATAATCGCACAGTTGCAGTTGATGACGTACTCTAGACACCCACCATTGATACCCATCTTTCTTTTGTGCGCTCCAATCATATAGTGGATTTCCCCACAATTGACCGGTAGCAGAAAAATAATCTGGTGGAACTCCAGCCACAACAGTTGGATAGCCCTCTGAATCTAATTGGAACAACTCTTGATTTGCCCAAACATCGGCACTGTCCAGAGAAATGAATAGTGGTATGTCTCCGATAATTTGCACTTCTCGTTCATTTGCGTATTTCTTTAATGCACTCCATTCTTCATGGAAGATGAATTGTACAAAATAGTAATAATTAATTTCTTTGCTTAAATTTTCTTGGAGTTTAGCTTTCGTAGCAGGAGTTGGGATACGATATTCTTTTTCCCAAGCGAGCCATTCGCGCCCTTCGTGCATATCTTTGCATGCCATGTAAAGCGCATAGTCCTTAAGCCAGTAAGCCTGTTCATTGATGAAATCTTGAAACGCCTTCAACATGTTATCAGTGGCTTGTCGGTCAAAAGTAAGAAAAGCTTTTTTTAGAAGAGCTGTTTTCCAAGGAATAATAGTCCCGTAATCTATGCAATCATCTTTTTCGACTGGGCAATTTTCTAGGTCCCTTTCTTGTAGAAATCCCAATTCAACCAGGTGCGCCGGACTAATTAAAAGTGGTTGACCGGCGAAAGCGGAAAAACCTTGATATGGAGAATCGCCAAAGCCAGTTGGTGTCAGAGGCAATGTTTGCCATAAATGTTGTCCAGACTTCTGCAAAAAGTCTATAAAATCGTAAGCAGCCTGTCCAAAATCTCCAATTCCATAGGCCGAAGGCAAGGATGTTGGGTGCAGCAGGATGCCGGATAGTCGTTTTATTTTGTTGTCATTCATATTTTTAACCTCAAATTTTATTTACAATACATTTATTATACAAAACTCTCTTTCCAATGGCAAGATTTGTGATATAATCATTATTAAAGTTTACAAAAGGAGAGACCGTTATGGAGAGACGAAATCTAACTTTATTAACAGATTTATATGAATTGACAATGATGCAGGGATATTTTGAACGGCAGGAAAATGAAATGGTTGTGTTCGATATGTTTTTCCGTTCCAATCCTAACAAATCCGGATATTCTATTGCAGCCGGGCTTGATCAAGTAATTCAATATATTAAAAATCTGAATTTCACTTATGAGGACGTAGAGTATCTTCGCAGTTTACATATTTTCAGTGAAGAATTTTTGCATTACTTAAGTGGTTTTCACTTTAGTGGTAGCATTTATGCAATTCCGGAAGGAACTGTTGTTTTTCCAAAGGAACCACTCCTAAAAGTAGTAGCTCCGATTATGGAAGCCCAATTAATCGAAACAGCGATTTTGAATATTATTAACCATCAGTCTTTGATTGCTACGAAAGCAGCACGCGTGGTTTACGCTGCAGAGGGGGATGGAATTATGGAATTCGGACTTCGCCGGGCACAAGGACCGGATGCCGGATTATATGGTGCAAGAGCTGCGATGATAGGTGGATGCGTTGGAACATCCAATGTTCTTGCAGGGCAATTGTTTGATGTGCCGGTGAAAGGCACACATGCTCATAGTTGGATTATGAGTTTCCAAGATGAGTATATTGCATTTAAGACTTATGCAAATCTTTATCCAGCTGCCTGCATTTTGCTAGTGGATACTTATGATACATTAAAATCCGGTGTTCCAAATGCCATTAAGGTATTTACAGAAATGAGGGAAGCCGGAATAGAACTTAAAAACTATGGTATTCGCTTGGACAGCGGTGACCTTGCATATTTGTCAAAGAAAGCTCGTAAGATGTTAGATGAGGCGGGATTTGAAGATGCTGTCATCTCTGCGTCAAACGATTTGGATGAATTTTTAATCCATGACCTCAAAATGCAGGGAGCCAAGATTACTTCTTGGGGTGTAGGAACGAACCTTATTACATCCAAAGATTGTCCGTCTTTCGGTGGAGTTTATAAATTGGCAGCCATTCAACAAGAAGACGGAACATTTTTGTCAAAGATTAAACTTTCTGAAAACACAGAAAAAATTACCAATCCAGGAAATAAAACCATTTATCGTGTTTACGATAAAGAAACAGGAAAGCTCCGTGCAGATTTGATTTCTTTTGCAGATGAAACCTTTGATGAATCTCAAGATTTGCGGTTATTCGACCCGGTGGAACCTTGGAAGAAAACGAAACTGACCGGCGGAAGTTATACCATGCAAGAGATTTTGCTTCCAATTTTTGTAAATGGACAGTGTGTCTATGAGTCACCTTCTGTTATGGAAATTGCAGCATATTGCAAACAGCAGAAAGATACTTTATGGGATGAAACAAAACGTCTTTTCAACCCACATAAAGTATATGTGGATTTGTCGCAGAAATTATACGACGAAAAACAGAAATTATTAAATGAAAAGCATGAGGCTGAATAATAAAGGGGTATTGTAATTATGAGAATCGTAGTATTAGCCGGTGGATTAAGTACAGAGCGTGATGTTTCGCTTGCGTCTGGAGCCGGCATCTGCAGGACATTAAGAGAAAGAGGCCATGAAGCATTTTTATTAGATGTGTATCTGGGCTTCCCATATGAACGGAATAAATTAGAAGAGGTCTTTACCCTCCCAAATGCGGGATTAGAGATTGCGGAAGGTATCAAAACGACAGAGCCAGATTTGGCGGCAGTGAAAGCATCTAGAGCGGACCAGTCAGATTGTTTTGTAGGACCTAATGTAATTGAAATTTGTCGAATGGCCGATATTGTGTTTATGGCTCTTCATGGAGATGTGGGAGAAAACGGAAAACTACAGGCAACTTTTGATATATTGGGGATTAAATATACAGGACCAAATTATTTGGGAAGTGCTTTGGCAATGGATAAAGGAATTGCGAAGAAAATCTTTAAAATGTCCGGTGTTCCGACTCCACTTGGAACTTCTATCAAAATAGGGCAGAAAGATTCTAAATTAGAAGAACTGGGGCTGCAATTGCCGGTGGTTGTAAAACCTTGTGCCGGTGGTTCCAGTATCGGTGTCTACATTGTAAATACAGAAGAAGAGTATGAAAAAGCAATTGAGAAATCTTTCCAATCGGAAAAGGAAGTGGTGATAGAACCATATATCAAAGGGCGCGAATTTGCCGTGGGAATTATCGACGGTAAGGCTCTTCCGGTTATTGAGATTATCCCGAAATCTGGATTTTTTGATTATGCAAATAAGTATCAGGCAGGATGTACAGAAGAGATTTGTCCGGCATCGATTCCAGAAGCGGTTGCAAAGAAAATGCAGCAGGCAACGGAGTTAGCTTTTAAATCACTTAAATTAGATATCTACTCTCGCGCAGATTTCTTGTTGGATGAGAAGGGAGATATTTATTGTTTGGAAGTTAACACACTTCCGGGTATGACAGCTACCAGCTTGTTACCACAAGAAGCGAAGGCTGCCGGCATTGAATATGGAGAACTTTGTGAACTCATTATTCAAAAATCATTAGAACGCTACGATGTATAATCGGAGGACCATTATGAAAGCAATGTCGTTGAGAGAAATCGCCCTTGCGTGTGGCGGACAATACTTTGGTGATTCAGCTATGTTGGATTTGCAAGTTACCGGAGTAGCAATTGACAGCAGAAAAATAGAAGAAGGGTATCTTTTTATCCCTATTAAAGGTGAACGGGTAGACGGCCATTCCTTTATCACTCAAGTGATGGAAAAAGGAGCTTTTTGTACCTTGAGTGAGCAAGAGCTGAAAGGGGCGTCTCATCCGTATATTTTAGTGCAATCCTGTAAGCAAGCTTTAAAGGATTTAGCTGAGCATTATCGCAAGGCACTTGGCATTCTAGTCGTGGGAATTACAGGTAGTGTGGGAAAAACAAGTACCAAAGAGATGATAGCATCTGTACTTTCACAAAAGTACAAAGTGCTTAAAACAGAGGGAAATTTTAATAACGAAATCGGTCTTCCATTAACGGTATTTCAGATTCGGGAGGATCATGAAGTGGCTGTTCTTGAAATGGGTATTAACCATTTTGAAGAAATGCATCGTTTGGCAAAAGTGGCAAGGCCAGACATTTGTGTGATTACCAACATCGGTATTTGCCATTTAGAAAATCTAATTGACAGAGAAGGTGTGTTAAAAGCAAAGACAGAAATGTTTGATTATATGCAAGCAGGCGCAAAGATTGTTCTAAATGGAGATGATGATAAGCTCATTACAGTCCGAGAACGAGATGGGTTATCTCCTCTTTATTTTGGATTGTCCAACGAGATGGATGCTTATGCAGATCATATCCAAAGTTTATCTTTAAAGGGCACTTCCTGTACTTTGCATTTGGGGCAGGCAAAAGTGGAAACAGTGATTCCGATTCCGGGAAAACATATGGTATATAATGCCTTGGCAGGTGCAATGGTAGGTCATCAATTGGGATTAAGTATGGAACAAATTAAGGCGGGGATTGAAAGTCTTGCGCCAGTATCCGGTCGTAATCATTTGATTGAAAGCGATAGTCTGATGATTTTAGATGATTGCTATAATGCAAATCCGGTTTCAACCAAAGCGTCCATAGATGTGTTGGCCACAGCCGACACTCGTAAAGTTGCCATCTTGGGTGACATGTTCGAATTGGGCGAGCAAGAAAAAGAGTTGCACTATGAAGTGGGCGAACACGCTGCTCAAAAAGAAATAGATGTGCTTGTGGCAATTGGTGATTTATCTGCGAACACAGCAAAAGGTGCATCAGGGAAGAAAACAGAAGTTTTTTATTTTAAAACAAAGGCAGAATTTCTTTCCGAAGCAGAGCAGATTTTAAAGAAGGGAGATACTGTGTTAGTGAAAGCCTCCCATGGAATGCAATTTCCGGAAATTGTAGAGGAATTACAGAAGAGAACGTTACGCGATTGATAAATTTATGCGGGGGAAAGCATGAGCAAAGATAGCAGAATTCAACAAAAAAGGAACAAATCTATAAATAGCATCAAAAGCATTTTAATTTTAGTATCAATTAGTATTCTTGTAGTCATTGCAGGAGTTGCTACAATATATTATTCCGCCAATAAAACTGCGCAACAACAAATCTATAAACAAGAGCAAATAGAATTGGCAGAAAAAGCAGTTTCAGAGAAAGATTACGATCTCGCAATTGAGATTTTAAAGAAACTTCAAAACAGTGATAAAGATGAAGAGATTTTACAATTAATACAAAAATGCAAAATGCTTGAATTAAAAGAAAGTATAGTTGTCAAATTGACAAATTTTACAATTGTTGAAGCCCAGCCTAGTTTAGGACAATACAATGAAGAGTTCCTTTGGAAGTGTCACTTTACAAACAATACAGACAAGTCTATCAAAGGGCTAGAAATTACGGCAATATTTTCAGATATGTTTGGGGATGAAGTGAAAAAAGCAAAATGCAAATTCACAAAAGCAACAGTGAATGTGGGAGAAGGATACGGAGAGGCTTTCTCATTAAATATAAGTTCAAGTGACGCACGGTTAGTCACATTGGTAAAAGAAGAAATTCTTTTTGATTACCATATTAATGCAGTAGTGTATGAGGATGGAACAAAATTTTTGTTTAATGTTTACCAGGGTTATGTAGCAGAAGCTGTTAACGAGGAGGCATTTATCGAAAAAGATACGGATACTCAAGTCGACGACTCACAGACAATATCAAATGATCAAACAATACTTCAAAATAGCAATGGTGGGTTGGGTTTTGAGTCACCAAGTAACAATGCTAATTCCAACAATAATAGCAGTTCCAACACCACAAATAGTCTTAATGGTGATCAAACAATACTTCAAAATAACAATGGTGGTGGGATTGGTTTTGAGTCACCAAGTAACAATACTAATTCTAATAATAATAGCAATTCCAATACTACAAACAGTCCTAGTGGGGAGGCAAACGATTCTTTGGATAATAACAATAAAGAGGACTATGACGATTCCTCATGGTCTGTACCCTTTTAGGCGAGATTGATGTATATCAAGGAAAAGCATTACAAGCAAAGAACGAAAATGAGAGTCTGTTAGAATGAACAAACAGACTCTTTATTTTTTAGGTCTTTTTTCAGGCGTTTCTGTGTATGATAGTAAAGAAATCATATGTGGAGATGCCATGAAAAAAATTCTTTTTGCTCTTTTGTGTATGGCCTTGTTCTGTCTTGTGACAGGCTGTTCGGCAGGAAAAATCAGTACACAAAAAATTAGGGATATAGACTTTACAGTGGTAGATGAACATAACATTCCTGAAGAACTGGAGGAAAAAATAGACGATAAGGAGGAAAAACCATTTAAACTCACCTATGCAGACAAAGGAGCTCTTTACATTGCAGTTGGTTATGGGAAGCAAAAGACCAGTGGTTACAGTATAAAAGTTACTGACCTTTATGAGACGGAAAATGCACTCTATATACACACGAACCTAATAGGACCTGCCAAAGATGAAAAGATTGTGGAAGAAGAAACATATCCATATATCGCTATAAAATTGGAATATATTGACAAAAATGTGGTGTTTGAGTAAAGGAGAGGAAGAATGGAGATTCTTACAAAGCAAATTGAAACAAATCAGGTGATGAAAAAAATTGTTGATCAGTTTATGCTGGATGAAGATTACAATGTTCCGGACAGCAAAAGCGATGTACAGAAAATTATTATGAGCGAGGGACACGTTCATATCAGTGAAATGAAACCAGTGGAGAACTATCTTCGGGTACAAGGTAAATTGGATTTTCATATTTTGTATATTGCAGAAGGAATAGAACCTGTTTTTCACAACATGGAAGGGCAGATACCTTTTGTAGAAATGGTGTATATGGAAGATGGCACCGAGCAAAGTATGGATATAAAAAATGTTCATATTAAAATACAAGCCAGTCTTATACATTCACGAAAACTTCGCATCAAGGCTATGGTAGAATTGGAAATCGAATCCGAAAGACAAATCACATGGGATATTCCTGTGGATGTAGATGGGAGTCAGAAACTTTATAAAAAGAAAAAAGAAATGGATCTTTTAGAATTGCACAGCTCCAAGAAGGACACTTATCGCATCAAGGAAGAAATCACATTGCCGGGCACTAAAGAATCCATAGGAATTTTGCTATGGTCAGATGTTGCAAATCGGAGGTTGGATACCAAGTTGGTGACCGATGAATTGCAGATTTCAGGAGAATTACTGCTGTTTTGTTTCTACGAGTCACCAGATGGTAAGATTGACTGGATTGAGCAAGCGATTCCTTATCAAGGAAGGGTAGAGTGTTATGGAGCTGACGACACTATGTATCACCATGTAAGAGGAAATTTGGATGATGTACATACAGAGGTGCGAGTGGACGAAGATGGTGAAACTAGGATCATTGGAATCGAGGGCACGTTGCAACTCTTTATTGATATGTATAAAGAAGAACAAACAGAGATTTTGGAAGATGTGTATGCGCTAGATTGTAATTGCGTTCTGCACAAAAAAGAAATGAACTGTGAGCAGCTTGTATTGCAAAATCATTCTAAATGTAAAGTTATGGAAAGAGTTTCCGTGCCGGAACTAAAAAATGAGATTTTACAAATTTGTCACTGTAGTGGTTTTGTACAGATTGACCATATGGAAATGCAGGAAGATGGTGTGTTGGCAGAAGGTGCCTTGTATATTCGTGTTCTATATGTTAAGGCTAATGATAATACGCCGTTTGATACATGGCAGGGTGTAGTGCCATTTAGTCATTTGATAGAATGCAATCAAACGGGTGCAGATGTGCAATATTACATTTCGGCTATTTTGGAACAATTAAGCATTACGCTGCAAGGCGGGGATGAAATTGAAGTCAAGGCAGCTCTTGGCTTTCGAGGCTTTTTCAAGAAAGTAAAAACATGTTCTATGATTGAAAATATTCAGGTAGAACCGATTGATATGGAAGCTATAGAAAAACGTCCGAGTATTGTGGGGTATACAGTCAAAGAAGAGGATGACTTGTGGACTTTGGCAAAGCGCTATAGCACGACCATGGAAAGTATTCGAGAGATGAATGAGATTGGGAATGAACCATTAAAAGCAGGAGACAGGTTATTGATTTTCAAGGAAAATTTGAGTATACTGTAGATACTATGTATACAAAAAACAATGGGAGGAAAAAGCATGGAAGATACAGTGATGCTAAAGGCTCTGGCGAAGATAAATTTAGGGCTTGATGTACTTGGAAGAAGAGAGAATGGTTATCATGATGTCAGAATGGTTATGCAGACTATCTACCTCTATGACAATGTGGCTATAACAAAAACGGATGAACCTGGTATACAAATTGAGAGCAATCTGTTTTATCTCCCGTTGGATGAAAATAATATCGCTTACAAGGCGGCAAAAAAACTGATGGAAGAGTTTCATATTCAGGAGGGTGTCCGCATTGTTTTAGAAAAGCATATTCCTGTGGCAGCAGGAATGGCTGGTGGTAGTGCCAACGCAGCTGCAGTGTTAGTGGGGATGAACAGATTGTTTTCTTTGGGATTAAGCCAAGAAGACTTGATGGAGCGAGGGGTTTCTCTCGGAGCTGACGTTCCATATTGTGTCATGAGAGGCACGGTACTGGCTGAAGGAATTGGAGAGATTTTAACGCCACTTCCGCCTTTGCCAAAGTGTTATGTTCTAGTGGCGAAACCAGGTGTCAGTGTATCTACAAAGCATGTATATGAGAAATTAGATTCCAAGGAAATTGAAGACCATCCGGACATTGATGGAATTTTAGAAGGACTAGAAAAACAAGACCTTCGCAAGATAGCAGATTCCATGGGAAACGTATTAGAAAAGGTTACAATTGAGGAATATCCGGTTATTGCAGATATTAAGCGAATCATGAAAGAGGCAGGAGCTTTAAATGCCATGATGAGTGGAAGCGGTCCGACAGTGTTTGGAATCTTTGAAGATAAGAAGGCCGCCATGGAGGCGCGTACAACCATTAAAGCTATGGACATTGCAAAACAGGTTTACCTGGCAAATGTACACAATACAAGGAGGAAATAACATGGGCACAGATTTTAAAGTGGATATGAATGAATATTTACCCCTTCGGGATGTTGTATTTAATACTTTGCGACAAGCAATTTTGCGTGGAGAGTTAAAACCGGGCGAACGCCTTATGGAAATACAATTGGCGGACAAGTTAGGCGTTAGCAGAACCCCGATTCGTGAAGCAATTCGTAAGTTGGAATTAGAAGGATTGGTTCTGATGATTCCAAGACGAGGCGCAGAAGTTGCAGAGATTACAGAAAAGAGTTTGCGAGATGTATTAGAGGTGCGCGGTGCATTGGAAGAGCTTGCTGTAGAACTGGCCTGTGATCGAATTACAGAAGAAGACATCGATCAGTTAAAAGTGGCAGCCAAAGAATTTGAACAGGCCTTACAAAGCGGGGATGTAACCATTTACGCAGAGGCAGATGTTAAATTTCACGATATTATTTATCTCGCCACGGAGAATCAAAGACTTATCCAGCTTCTGTACAATCTTCGAGAGCAGATGTATCGATATCGCGTAGAATATTTGAAACAAGAAGAAGTACACCCTGTTTTGCTAAAGGAACACGATCATATTATTTCGTGTATTGCCAAAAGGGACAAGAAAGCAGCAAAACAGGCAGTTGCTACACATGTGGACAATCAAGTAAAAATCGTGAGCGATACTATACGAACAAAAAAATAAAGTTTCTTCGTATAAAAAAATAAAAATTGTGTACACTCCCAATATCAATAGGGGAGGTACATAGAATGAAACGAAGATATGTATTTGCAATCATCACATTTTTTATGATGGTTGTCAGTATAAGTATGAATATAAAATGGAGTCACATGAAAGCTGACCTTGCAGGAAAGGTTTTTCGCTTTCATGTATTGGCTAACAGTGATAGAGCAGAAGACCAGGAGTTGAAAATGCAGGTCAAGGAAGAGATTATTGCATATATGAAGCAGGAACTTCCCGTTTCGGAAGGTGTGGATATGACCAAAGCTTGGGCAAGAGATAATCTGCACAGTATCACTGATAGGGCACAACGATTAGTCAAACAAAAGGGGTATGACTATACTGTCACAGCAGAAGTGACTACTTGCGATTTTCCAGAGAAAAGTTATGGAGATATTACGTTTCCGGCAGGTGAGTATGAAGCCTTGCGCATTGAAATCGGCGAAGCCAAAGGGCAGAACTGGTGGTGCGTGTTATACCCTAATCTGTGTTTTATAGATGCGGTTCATGCAGTTGTGCCAGAAGAAAGCAAGGCAGAGTTAAAAGAGGTTTTAGAGGAAGATACGTATAAAATGGTGACAGCGACGACGCCGTTTCGACTCAAGTGGTTTTTCTTTTAACACCTATGGAGGAAAGATAAATGTACCAAATGAAAGGCCGCGTCCGATACAGTGAATGCGGAAAAAATAATAAAGCTACTATTGCCGCTATTATCAATTATTTTCAAGATTGTACTAGTGAAAATTCAGAGCGCAGTGGAGTGGGTGTAGAGTACTTAAAGAATAAAAAACGTGCTTGGATTTTAAATTCTTGGCAAGTATTTATCAATAGAATGCCAGTCATGAGCGAGGAAATTCGTGTTTCTACATGGGCAACCGGATTTCAGGGCGTTTTCGGACCAAGGGATTTCAAAATGGAGACTAGAGACGGCGAACCATTGGCTTGTGCCCATACCTTATGGGTTTATATAGATACGGAAAATGGAAGACCAATCAAGCCAGATGAAGAAGAAATGCGGGCATACGACATTGAAGAGCCACTTCCAATTGAAACACTTTCCAGAAAAATCAAGTTCCCAGAAGGGGCTGTAACGGTTGACACATTTTCTGTGCACAAGTATCATATTGATACGAACAA
This sequence comes from Faecalimonas sp., assembly GCA_045648005.1. Classification (GTDB taxonomy): domain Bacteria; phylum Bacillota; class Clostridia; order Lachnospirales; family Lachnospiraceae; genus Faecalimonas. The sequence goes on from JAZRND010000050.1 coordinate 25,955, forward strand.
TCATGTGAACAATGGAAAATATATTGAGATAGCCAGCGAAGTGTTACCGGAGGATTTTGTTCTTACAGGACTTCGAGTAGAATACAAGAAGGCCGCAGTGTACGGGGATGTCATGGCGCTTAAGTGTGTCAAGGAAGGCAATCATATATTTGCGTTGTTGTGTGATGAGAAAGAAGCACCATATGCAATTGTGGAGTTTATAGGAGAAGACTAGAAGATGAAATTAGGGAAAAAACAGGTTTTAACCGCAGTAAAAAAAGTGGATTTTGGAGTGTATTTAGGAAGTGACGAAGAACGCGTATTGCTTCCGAAAAAACAAGTCCCATCAGGCATTGAACTGGGGGATCCGATAGAAGTGTTTTTATATAAGGATTCTGACGACAGACTGATTGCGACCACCAATGAACCGAAGGTTCAGATAGGGGAGTTGGCAGTCTTGGAAGTTGCAGATACTAACAAGTACGGAGCTTTTTTAAATTGGGGTTTGGAGAAGGATTTGTTCTTGCCGTTTAAGCAACAGACTAAGAAGGTGGAGAAAGGGGACAAGTGTCTAGTAACCCTTTATATTGATAAAAGCGAACGATTATGTGCGACCATGAAGGTTTATCCTATGCTTTCCACAGATTCTCCATATCAGAAGGATGATATGGTAGAAGGTATTATTTATGATACCAGTGCAGAATTTGGTGTATTTGTTGCAGTGGATAATAAGTACACGGCTTTGATACCAAAGAAAGAGGTTTACGGCAAGCTACAGGTGGGACAAACTGTGAAAGCTCGCGTGATTGCAGTGAAACCAGACGGGAAATTAGATTTAAGTGTGCGAGATAAGATTCCGATGCAAATGGATCAGGACGCAAAGCTTATCTGGGAACGATTAGTAGAAAATGGTGGAAGTCTACCTTTTACAGACAAGGCAGACCCAGAGGTTATCAAGCAAGAGTTTGACTTAAGCAAAAATGCATTTAAACGTGCAGTAGGAAGACTCTTGAAAGAACAAAAGATTGAGATTGGTGAAAAGAACATAAAGGTGAAATAGTATGAGTTTTGTGCATTTACATGTCCATACAGAATATAGTCTGTTGGATGGCTCAAACAAAATTAAAGAATATGTTGCAAGGGTGAAAGAACTTGGCATGAACAGTGCAGCAATCACAGACCATGGTGTAATGTATGGAGTGATTGACTTTTATCGTGCTGCCAGAAATGAAGGAATTAAACCAATTTTAGGGTGCGAAGTTTATGTAGCGCCGGGATCTCGGCTTGATAAAACGCCGGGGAGCAACAGCGAGGAACGCTACTACCATTTAGTACTTTTGGCAGAAAATCAAAAAGGATATGAGAATCTGACCAAAATTGTGTCCAAGGGGTTTGTAGATGGTTATTATTATAAGCCGCGTGTAGATTTGGAAGTGTTAGAGCAATATCATGAAGGCATTATTGCATTGAGTGCGTGTCTTGCAGGAGAAGTACAAAAATATCTGCTTCGTGGCATGTATGAAGATGCCAAGGAAGCCGCAAAACGATATGAAAAGATTTTTGGCAAAGATAATTTCTTCCTTGAACTTCAAGACCACGGTATGCAGGAGCAAACCTTGGTAAATCAACAACTTTTACGTTTGGCTGAAGATACAGGAATCGCACTGGTCGCGACAAATGACGTTCATTATACATATGCGGAAGATGAAAAGCCGCATGATATTTTGTTGTGTATCCAGACCGGTAAGAAATTAGAAGATGAAAATCGTATGCGTTATGAGGGCGGACAGTATTTCGTAAAATCAGAAGAAGAAATGCGTGCGCTGTTTCCGTATGCCTTGCAGGCAATAGAGAATACACAGAAAATCGCAGATCGCTGTAATGTGGAAATTGAATTTGGGGTTACAAAATTGCCAAAATACGATGTTCCGCAAGGTTTTACGGCGTGGGAATATTTGAATAAATTATGCTTTGACGGCTTGGAACAGAGATATCCAAACCCAGGTGAGGAGCTCAAGGAACGCTTAAATTATGAGCTTAATGTTATCCGAAATATGGGTTACGTGGACTATTTCTTAATCGTGTGGGATTTTATTAACTATGCAAGAACCAATGGCATTATGGTAGGACCGGGACGTGGTTCGGCAGCAGGTAGTATCGTATCGTATTGTCTTGGCATCACAAATATTGATCCAATTAAGTATCAACTGCTCTTTGAACGTTTCTTGAATCCGGAACGTGTATCCATGCCGGATATTGATATCGACTTCTGTTTTGAAAGAAGACAGGAAGTTATTGATTATGTAGTGCGCAAATACGGGGCAGACCGTGTTGCACAGATTGTCACCTTTGGAACATTGGCAGCAAGAGGTGTGATTCGCGATGTGGGACGTGTTATGGATTTGCCATATGCATTTGTAGATAGCATTTCCAAGATGATCCCAACAGAACTAAATATTACTTTAGAAAAAGCCTTGGCTATGAATGAGGAATTGAGAGCTTTGTATGAGAAGGATCCACAAGTCAAGGAATTAATTGATATGTCAAAGAGACTGGAAGGTTTGCCGAGACATTCTTCTATGCATGCAGCAGGCGTTGTGATTTGTCAAAAATCTGTAGATGAGTACGTGCCATTATCATTAGGATCAGATGGATCTGTCACCACACAGTTTGTTATGACCACTTTGGAAGAATTAGGTCTTTTGAAAATGGACTTTTTAGGGCTTCGCACCTTGACTGTAATTCAAAATGCAGTTCAGCTGGTAGAAAAAAACACCGGCAAGGTCATTGACATGGAACACATTGACTATAATGATAAGGATGTCCTTGATTCTATTGGAACCGGTAAGACAGATGGTGTGTTCCAATTAGAAAGTGCCGGCATGAAGAGTTTCATGAAGGAATTAAAACCACAGAGTTTGGAAGATATTATTGCGGGTATTGCCCTTTATCGCCCGGGTCCGATGGATTTTATTCCGCAATATATCAAAGGGAAAAACGACCAGTCAGCTATTGAATATGACTGTCCGCAATTAGAACCGATTTTGAAATCCACATATGGTTGTATTGTATATCAAGAACAAGTTATGCAGATAGTGCGCGATTTGGCGGGATATACGTTAGGACGGAGCGACCTTTTGCGCCGTGCTATGTCAAAGAAAAAAGGTGATGTGATGCAGAAAGAACGCCAAAACTTTGTTTACGGTAACCCGGAAGAAGGAGTTCCGGGATGCATCGCAAATGGTATTTCAGAAAAAGTGGCAAATAAAATTTATGATGAAATGCTTGACTTTGCAAAATACGCATTTAACAAATCTCATGCGGCAGCTTATGCCATCGTGTCTTATCAGACCGCATATTTGAAGTACTACTATCCAGTAGAATTCATGGCGGCTCTTATGACATCTGTGATTGATAATGCTGGAAAAGTGGCAGAATATATTTATACTTGTCGTCAAATGAACATTTCGATTCTACCGCCGGATATTAACACCGGTGAAGGAAGATTTTCCGTTGATGGGGCAAACATTCGCTATGGTCTTGCTGCTATTAAGAGTGTCGGACGTCCGGTGATTGAAGCCATTATTGCAGAGCGAGAGAAGAATGGTATATTTAAAAATCTGAAAGATTTTATTGAACGTTTATCAGGTAAAGAAGTAAATAAACGCACCATTGAAAGTTTCATTAAAGCAGGTGCCTTGGACAGTCTAAATGGAACTAGAAAACAACTCATGATGATTTATGTGAAGATTTTGGAACAAATCAATCAGGAGAAAAAATATTCCATGACAGGCCAAATGACATTGTTTGATATGGTCAGCGAAGAGCAAAAAAGCGAATTTGATATTCCGCTTCCAAACGTGGGAGAATATGAGAAAGAAACATTGCTAGCCTTTGAAAAAGAAGTGCTTGGCATCTATGTCAGCGGGCATCCAATGGAAGAATATGAGAGTAAGTGGAGAAAGAGCATTACCGCTACCACATTGGATTTTCAACCGGATGAAGAAACAGGACGCACCAAAGTGAAGGACGGCCAGCGTGCGATTATTGGCGGTATGATTGTAGGTAAGACTATTAAACATACCAAGAATAATAAAACTATGGCATTTTTAACAATTGAGGATTTGATGGGCACTGTAGAGGTTGTAGTGTTCCCAAGAGATTATGAAATGAATCGCATGTTTTTGGAGGAAGATTCCAAGGTGTTTGTGAGAGGACGAGTTTCTGAAGAGGATGATAGCGCCAGTAAGTTGATTTGCGAAACGATTATTCCTTTTGAAGACATACCTTGTGAGCTGTGGATTCAGTTTGCTAGTATTCCTGCTTATCAGGCAGAGGAAGCCAAGTTATTTGAATTACTGGAACATTCAGAAGGTAACGATGCAGTTGTGATTTATTGCGCGGCAGAGAAACAAATCAAACGTATGCCGGCAAATCGCAATGTGAATGTAGACTCTATGCTGTTGGAAAAATTAAGCTCGCATTTCGGGCAAAATCGCGTAAAAGTGGTGGAAAAGCAGATAGAAAAGGTGTAAAATGCTAACAATAGTAGCGTGACAAGATAAGGTGGAGGACAAAAATGGATAAAGAGTTAGAAATGAAGGAGCCACTTCATACGATTGGTGTTTTGACAAGTGGTGGAGATGCGCCAGGTATGAACGCAGCAGTGCGAGCAGTTGTCAGAACTGCGTTAAGTAAAGGGCTTTCGGTTTTGGGAATCCGAAGAGGATACCATGGACTGTTAAGAGAAGAAATTATAGATATGTCAAGAAAGGACGTTGCTGATATTATTCAGCGCGGAGGAACTATTTTACAGACTGCAAGAAGTAAACAAATGCTTACCCCGGAAGGACAGAGAAAAGCAGCCGGCATTTTGAAAAAGTACGGCATTCAGGCTTTGGTAGTTATCGGTGGTGATGGTTCCTTTGCAGGAGCGCAAACCCTTGCCGAATATGGCGTCAATGTAGTTGGTATTCCGGGAACTATTGATTTGGATATTGCTTGTACCGAATATACTATTGGATTTGACACAGCAGCAAATACTGCTATGGAGGCTATCGATAAAATTCGTGATACTTCTACCTCTCATGAAAGATGTAGTATCGTGGAAGTAATGGGACATGACGCCGGATATTTGGCTCTGTGGTGCGGTATTGCCAATGGTGCGGAATATATTCTTTTGCCAGAACAATACGAATACGACGAACAAAAAATGATAGATGATATTATTGAAAATCGCAAGAATGGCAAAAAGCACTATATCATCATTAATGCAGAAGGCGTTGGAGATTCCATCAATATGGCAAAACGTATTGAAGAAGCTACCGGAGTAGAGACAAGAGCGACCATTTTGGGACATTTGCAACGCGGTGGAAGTCCTAGTGTAAAGGATAGAGTTTATGCGTCTGTAATGGGTGCAAAAGCAGTGGATTTGTTGTTGGAAGGCAAGCAAAACCGCGTGGTTGGATATAAGCAGGGAGAGTTTATTGACTTTGATATCTTTGATGCACTTAAAATGCATAAGGAAATACCAAAGTATCAATTAGAAATTGCAAAAATTTTGTAATTCAAAAGGGGAATTGGATTTTAGTCATGAGTAAAAAGAAAACGGCCCCTATCGGAGTCTTCGATTCCGGTGTGGGAGGACTGACGGTGGCACGAGAGATTATGAGAAATTTGCCGAATGAAGATATCGTTTATTTTGGCGATACAGCTCGCGTTCCATACGGAAACAAATCAAAAGATAATATTATTCGATATTCCAGACAGATCATTCATTTTCTACAAACCATGGATGTGAAAGCCATTGTGATTGCATGTAATACTGCAAGTGCATTGGCACTGGAAACAGTCAAGGATGAGATTGATATCCCAATTATCGGTGTGGTAGAGCCGGGAGCGAGGGCTGCCTTGGCGGTAACGCAAACCAATAAAATCGGTGTTATCGGTACAGAGGCAACGGTTCGCAGTGCAATGTACGAGAGAATCATACAAAGTGCCCGTCCGGAAGTAGAGGTTTTGGCAAAAGCTTGCCCATTATTTGTACCTTTGGTAGAAGAAGGATTTAAAAAGCACCCTGTAACGGAAGAGATTATTGATTATTATTTGAGTGAAATGAAGGAAACAAACATTGATGCTCTGATTTTAGGGTGCACACATTATCCTCTTCTTCGCTCTAAAATCAAGGAATACTTGGGTGAAAAAATCACTTTGGTCAATCCTGCTTATGAGACTGCAATGGATTTGAAACAACTCTTAAAAGAGAAGGATATGGAAAATCCAGATGTTGAGGGAGACCATGGTTCTTATACCTTCTATGTCAGTGACGCGGCGGATAAATTTAAACAATTTGCAAATTCTATCTTGCCTTATGATATTGATAATACGAAACAAATTAACATAGAAGCATATTAGGTGGCGACATGACAAAAGATGTATTGGTAAGTATTTCCGGCCTTCAAATGGCTGTGAATGAAACGGAGAATATGGGAGATGAACCAATTGAAATCGTTAGTCCTGGTACTTACTTCTTTAAAGATGGGACGCATTACATCTTCTTTGAAGAGGTGGCAGAAGGCTTTTCGGAGATTACAAAAGCGCAAATTCGAATAAACGGAAAAGACTCCTTGGAAGTTATTAAAAAGGGAGTTTCTAACATGCATATGGTGTTTGACAAGAATAAGACAAACCGTTGTCACTATAAAACACCTTATGGACAATTACATTTAGGTATTTCTACCAGCGACATTGTAGTGGAAGAAGCAGACGATAATATTAATGTGAAGGCAGAGTATGCTTTAGATGTGGACTATGAGCCACTGGCAGATTGTAGCATTCGAATTAATGTAAAACCACGAGGCTCAAAGGAATTTTCCATATATGATAAAATGGAGTTTTAGAAAATAAAATGTGCGATTGCAATTTGCAACCGCACGTTTTTTACTTTATTTGTTCTTTTTGAATTTTGCAAAGAAGCCTTTTTTCTCTGGCTGTGAATTATCCAAAGAACCACGAATTCCTTTTACTTCTGTGATGTAAAGACCACTAACAACGGCTTTTACTTCTTTCTTTACCGGGATATTCGGGAATACTTTTTCATCACAAAGTAATGACATCACTCTTGGACCAACTTTGGCTTTTACCACCGGCACTTTCAAGCCTCGCAAGTATTTTGGTGTACTTTCCAATACCATGGCAGGAAGTCCAGCCTCTTTCATTTTCATGCGCTTCTTGTCAATGATTAACATTGAAATGGTCTGTGCAGCAGCTTTCAACTGCTCTGTCTGTTCTGCTTGTTTCTTTTCCACTTTTTTCGCGTATAAATATGCTGCAACTAAAGCAGCCAATACAACTACGGCAACTATAATTAATACAATATATTTCGTTCCCACGGCGATCCTCCTATTCCTGTTATGTAAACAAATAGATTTTATCATTGTTTGAAAAGAAGTGCAAGCAGTTTGCAATTTTTAAGACACAGAATTTACACTTTTCAAACCTGTAAAATATGGTATAATGGTTAGTAGTTTCAAAATAAGAAGAAATGGAGAAAGAACATGAAAAGAATAGTATCTATTATGCTCGTAGGAATTTTCACATTGACTATGCTTGTAGGATGTGGAGCTGTTTCTAACGACAACATTAAAATCAAGAAATATAAAGGCTTGGAAATCGAAAAAGTAGTAGTTGCGGATGTGACTGACGAAGATGTGGAAGCAAGCATCAAATCAGATTTGGAAACACTGGCAACTACAGAAGAAGTTAAAAATCGCCCAGCGCAATTGGGAGATATTGTAGTAATCGATTTTGTGGGAAAAGAAAACGGTACTGAATTTGAAGGCGGTTCTGGCACAGACTCAAGATTAGAACTTGGTTCAGGCATGTTTATACCAGGGTTTGAAGATGGAGTTGTAGGAAAGAACATCGGGGAAACTTTTGATTTGAATCTTACATTCCCAGAGGATTATGCTTTAAGTCCGGATATGGCAGGTAAAGCGGTTGTATTTACAGTTACTTTGAAATCCATTACAGCAAAACACGTGCCGGAATTGACGGTAGATGTTTTGTCTAAACTTGGATCACAAGCTCAAACCATTGAAGAGTATAAAGCACAAGTAAAAGAAAACTTGAAAGACCTTAATGCTAAAAATGCAGAGTCTGAACTTAAAACTAAAATCAAAGAAGCTTTATTAGAACAATGTAAGGTGAAAGATTGCCCGGATGAAACTTTAATTGAAGCTACAAAAAAATTAGTTTTTGAAGAAAGTTATGCTGCTTATATGTCAGGTATCAATATTGATACTTACATTATGGATACTTATGAAATGTCTGTAGAGCTAAAAGCAAAAGAAATTGCTATATTAGACTTGGCTTTCGATTTAATTGCAAAGAAAGAAAAAATTAAAATTTCTACAAATGAATATGAAACTGCAGTTACACAGTTGGCAGCAGAGTATGATTTTACAGACAAGAACGAATTTGTTCAGTCATATGAAGGAATCTACGGAAGTGACCATATTAAGAATTCCTTGTTAGAAGACAAGATTATGCAGTTCTTGATTGATAACAGCAAACAAGTAGAAGCGAAGAAATAGAAATATGGTGTATTTGTATTTGACAGATGTTTCCAGGTTGCCGGACCCTCTGGAATTCAAAAAACTTCTTCAAAGCGTATCGTTTGAAAGGCAGATAAGAATTCAAAGAATGAGGTCTTTGGCGCATCGTAAACAAAGCCTGGGCGCAGGACTTTTGTTGCAAATGGTGTTGCAAAAGTATGGATTTTCGCAGGAGCAGCTTACAATTGGTTCGTCAGGAAAACCTATGTGTGAAGGGCTACATTTCAATTTATCTCATTCGGGCTCATTGGTTATTTGTGCAGTGGGAGACACACCGGTTGGGTGCGATGTAGAACAGTTGCGAGAAGCACCAAGAAAACTAGCTAGTCGTTTCTTCTGTGAAAATGAGAAGGACTACCTGAATGCATGCGATTCCGACATTTATGATAAAGAGTTTTATCGCATGTGGACTAGGAAAGAGAGTTATATGAAGTTCACTGGAGAGGGTATCGGGCTACCACTAAATGCTTTTGAGATTGTGCAAGGTGATACAATAGGAATCTTGCGTAATGGGAATTTGGTGGATTGTAAGATTCACGAATACGAAGTGCCTGGATATTGCATTAGTGTATGCACGAAAGATGCAGAAATGAAAATATGCCCGGTGGAAGTGGTGAAAAGTAAATAAGGAAATGAATGAACAAAATGCAAGTGGTAGACGCCACTTGCATTTTTTGCGCGTAAATATATTTATCTTCTTTCTGTCAATTTTGAAAAATACGCCAATAATCTTTCTTTGGAACTTTCATCGGCGTTGCAATAAGTTTCAACCAAAGAGAAGAGTTCCGGTTCAGATTCGGAATTCACCCAATATGTATTTGGAGTAGGATTATCTGTTTTGTTAGTCAGATAATCAGCAGATGTACCAAGCACATTTGCCATAAAATGAATTACTTGGATTGATGGTGTACGTTCGCCGGATTCATAGCGCAAATAAGCAGGTTGAGACATTTGCATACGCTTGGCAGCTTCTTGCTTGGTGATACCAAGGGCCTTTCTGCATTCTATCAGTCGTTCGCAGTTCAGAGTTGTGGTGTTCATAGTTGATTTCCTCTCTTCTAAATTAAATTAATATAATTATATCACGTTTTTCTTGACTATGCCAATGGAATATTTTAAGATAAATATACCATTGGCATAAAATGAGGCAAAGACAAATTTAGAAGGGGAGGAAACAAATGAGAGAAGAAAGTACAAAGGAAATGAAAGAGACCGTCACAGATGAAGAAAAACGAGAAATAATTTTGATTGATGAGGAATTGTTGAGGAGCAAGATTTATGAGATTCGCGGACAGAAGGTAATGTTAGACTTTGAATTGGCTGAGATATATGGCTATACAACAACTCGATTTAATGAGCAGGTAAAAAACAATATAGAAAAATTTGATAGCGATTTTATGTTTGAATTAACGAAAGAGGAATTTGAAAACTTGATGTCGAAAAATTCGATATCAAGTTGGGGTGGACGAAGAAAACGACCAAAGGTTTTTACAGAGCAAGGTGTTTATATGCTGATGACCGTTTTAAGAGGAGACCTAGCAACGATGCAAAGTAAAGCATTAATCCGTACATTCAAGAAGATGAAAGATTACATTATTGGTAATCAGAATCTCATTGGCCAAAGGGAGTATTTATTGTTGTCTATGCAGATGTCGGAGAATTTGTATACCACAATGGAATTGCGTTCCGATTTAACAGATGTTCAACAACGGATGGCCAATGTGTTAGATCAGCTGGGAGATTTTGTGACGCATTCGGAATTACATGCAATGATGCCTGGTTTTGAAGAAGATGAAGATAAAAGAGGATATCTTTTGTTAAATGGAAAACCATTTTGGGGAGACCTTGTGTATGATGAAATCTACAGTAGAGCTAGGCATACTATTTACATTGTGGACAATTATATTGGGATTAAAACGTTAGAGAAGTTGATTGATATTCCAAAGGGAGTAAAAGTTTCTATTTTTAGCGATAATCTCTCAAAGTTAGCCAATAATACATATTTAGACTTTTGTAAAGAGTATCCGAATATTACAATAAATTTATATCAATCCGGAGGAATTTTCCATGATAGATATATCATTTTGGATTATGATACCACAGATGAGAAAATTTTTCTTTGTGGAGGCTCGTCCAAGGATGCAGGTGGAAAAATCACTTCAATATTAGAAGATAAGGATAGAAGAAAATATCAAGGAATGATACAGGATTTGTTAAAGAATCCAGAATTAACATTGAAATAAAAATGCTTCACATCGATAGTCATACACATGATTTCCCCCGCATACATTGTAAAAAAGCAATCATGCAGGGGTTTTATTTGTGAAGGAATACATTGAAGAACGAGCAATGGAAATTGCAAATTATATCATAGAAAACAATGCGACGGTAAGGCAGACAGCAAAGGCATTTGGAATAAGCAAAAGTACGGTACATAAAGATGTAGCAGAGCGCCTTTCTCAAATCAATCCGGGATTAGCCAATGAGGTGCGAAAAGTACTAGACGTGAATAAATCCGAGCGACACATTCGAGGAGGATTGGCAACGAAAGAAAAATATTTGCATATGGAACATAAAAATAATTGGTAGGGTGTTGTATAACCCTGCCAATTTTTGTAGAAAATGCACAAAATTTGGAAATGAAAATTCAAAATCTATACAAAATTACAAAAAACGCTTGCAATTAAGAATGAAACGTTATATAAATGTATTATAAGGATTTGGAAACGTTTCCAAACAGAGAATAAGGAGGACTAAATCATGAAAAAATTATTATCAATTCTTCTTGTAAGCATTATGGCTTTATCCTTATTAGCAGGATGCGGTAAGAAAGAAGACAAAGGTTCAGTTTATTACTTGAACTTCAAACCAGAGCAAGACAAGCAATGGAAAGAATTAGCTAAAATTTACAAAGAGAAAACAGGTGTAGACGTAGTTGTTGAAACAGCTGCTTCTGGACAGTATGAAACTACATTAAAAGCAGCAATGGCAAAAACAGATGCACCGACAATGTTCCAAGTCAATGGACCAGTTGGATTACAAGCATGGAAAGATTACTGCTATGATTTGAAAGGTTCTGGTATTGCAGCTGAATTGTCAAGCGACGAATTCGCTTTGATGGACGGCGACAAGATGGCTGGTATTGCATACGTTATCGAAACATACGGAATTATTTATAACAAAGATTTACTTACAAAAGCAGGTGTTGATCCAGCAAACATCAAATCTTTCGCAGACCTTAAAAAAGTTGCAGAAGACATCACAAAACGTAAAGCAGAATTAGGATTTTCAGCATTTACATCAGCAGGTATGGATGGCTCATCTGACTGGAGATTCAAAACTCATTTAGCAAACTTACCGATTTACTACGAATACAAATCAGACGGAATCGGAACAACAGATGCGATTAAAGGAACATATTTAGATAATTATCGTCAAATTTGGGATCTTTACATCAACAATGCAACATGTGAACCTACAGTTCTTTCTACAAAGACAGGTGATGATGCAGTTGCAGAATTCAAATCAGGTAAAGCTGCGTTCTATCAAAATGGAACATGGGCATATGGCGATGTTGCAGATCTTGGCGATGAAAACCTTGGAATGCTTCCAATTTACATTGGTGTAGATGGTGAAGAAAATCAAGGACTTTGCACAGGTACAGAGAACTATTGGTGTGTAAACGCAAAAGCTGATGAAAAAGACATCCAAGCAACTCTTGATTTCATGAAATGGTGTGTAACAGATGAAGTTGCAGTAAAAGCTATGTGTGGAACAGACAAAGCAATGCCATCAGGCGAAGCTGGTATGGGATTTGTAATTCCTTTCAAATCTTGTTTGGAATCTACAAACGTACTTGTTAACCAAGCTAGCAAATATGTAGCTGACGGAAAAACTTCTGTTTCTTGGAACTTCCCAACAATGCCATCAGAAGAATGGAAGAATGGTGTTGGTTCAGCTCTTACAGGTTATGCAGCAGACCAAACAGATGCAAACTGGAAGAAAGTTGTAGATGCATTTGTTCAAGGATGGGCATCTGAAGCAAAAAAATAATAAACTAAATTTAGATACTTAAAATAATTTAGTGGGCGAGCAATTTGTGCACGCCCACTATTTATATAAAAAGGAGGAAACTTATTTTATGGAAAATGCAATTAAGAAGCATTGGCCGGTATTTGTCTTGCCTACCTTGGCAGCATTTATCATAGGCTTTATTGTTCCATTTGCAATGGGAATATGGCTATCTTTTTGCGAGTTTACAACTGTTACGGATGCGAAGTTTGTAGGCTTTGATAATTATATTAAAGCTTTTCAAGACAAAGAATTCTTTCATTCGTTTTGGTATACTGCCTTGTTTGCAATTGTTTCTTTAATTGTAATCAATGTTATCGCATTCCTATTAGCAATGGCTTTAACACAAAAGATGAAAGGTACAAATATTTTCCGTACGATTTTCTTTATGCCAAACTTAATTGGTGGAATCGTATTAGGTTATATTTGGCAATTAATTTTTGATGGAATCCTCGTTCAATTTGATACAGCGTTAAAACTCAATGAATGGTATGGCTTTGCAGGTCTTATTATACTGGTAAGCTGGCAACAAATCGGATATATGATGATTATTTATATTGCCGGACTACAGGCTATTCCGGGAGCAGTTATGGAAGCATCACAAATTGATGGAGCAAATGGTCTTCAGAGATTGTTCAAGGTTACAATCCCGATGATGATGCCATCCATTACGATTTGTATGTTCTTGTCTATTACGAATGGATTCAAACTTTTTGACCAGAACCTGTCATTAACAGCAGGCGAACCGATGAAAATGTCGGAAATGATGGCACTGAATATCTACAATACATTCTATGGTCGCGTAGGCTGGGAGGGTGTAGGACAAGCGAAAGCAGTACTGTTCTTCTTATTAGTTGTAGGTATTGGATTGTGGCAAATCAAAGCCACACGTTCAAAGGAGGTGCAACAATAGATGAAAGCAAAAAAAGCACTCAATTGGCTGGGCACCATCTTCTTCAGCATAGTAGGTCTTGTATATATTGCACCGATTATTATTGTACTCATCAACTCTTTTAAAGAGAAAACGTATATCAACTTGGAACCATTTAAACTTCCGGTGGAAGCGACTTGGAATGGTTTCAAAAACTATACAAGTGCAATTAGTGACTATGGTTTTCTTGATGCAGTAGGCTGGACTGTATTTATCACAGTTGCATCAGTTTTAGTGATTTTACTATGTACATCAATGTGTGCTTGGTTTATCACCCGCGTACAAGGGAAATTTTCTAATTTCATGTATTTATTGTGTGCGTTCTCAATGGTAGTACCTTTCCAAATGGTGATGTTTACTCTTGCGTTGGTATCTGACCGTTTGCAGCTTAACACACCTTGGGGCATTGTAATTATTTACCTTGGATTTGGAGCAGGTCTTGCAGTTTTCATGTTCTGTGGATTCGTTAAATCGATTCCGTTGGAAATCGAAGAAGCGGCAATGATTGACGGATGTTCGCCGATTAGAACCTTTTTCAACGTGGTGTTACCAATTATGAAGCCGACCTATATTTCTGTAGGTATTTTGGAAACTATGTGGATATGGAATGACTTCTTGCTTCCTTATCTCGTTCTTGACACAAGAAAGTACAAAACAATTTCGATTGTGGTACAATACATGAAAGGTAGTTACGGAAGAGTAGATATGGGAGCTATCATGGCTGCACTTATTATGGCAGTTATTCCTGTTATTGTATTTTATCTCTCTTGCCAGAAACACATCATCAAAGGTGTTGCGGCAGGAGCAGTAAAAGGTTAGGAGTTTACGAATGACAATCAAAGACATTGCAAGAGAATCAGGCTATGCGGTAGGAACCGTTTCTCGGGTGCTCAATCATCAGCCTGGTGTTTCAGAAGAAGCTAGACGAAAGGTTATGGAAGTGGTTGAGAAATATCACTTTATCCTGAATAACAATGCCAAGTTGTTGAAACAACATTATAATAATGGAGTTGCCCTTATTGTTAAAGGGACGAAAAATATGCTTTTTGCCGGTTTGGTAGAAATGTTGCAGGGACTGATTCGCACAAATGGATACGATTGTTTACTTTACTATATCGGTGAAGATGGACATGAAGTTGAACAGGCATTACAAATCTGTAGAGATCGACAACCAATGGGCATTCTCTTTTTAGGAAGTAACATGGAAAATTTTAAGGAAAGCTTTGGACTTATGAACATTCCTTGTGTGTTGGTTACGAACTCGGCGCGTGGTTTGGAGTTTTCGAATCTTTCCAGTGTTAGTATCGATGATAAAGGTGCGGGGAAAAAGGCGGTTGAATATTTGATTTCCCAGGGACACAAGAAAATCGGAATTTTGGCAGGCGAAATGAGGCATTCAAATCCGGCTAAATTCCGATATATTGGTGGTCTGGCAGCAATGAAAGAGAATGACATTCCGTTTGATCCAGAGAAGCAATTGGCATGCTCTTATTTCACGATAGATGGTGGATATAAGGCTATGAAGTTCTTGCTAGAGAAAACACCGGAACTTACCGCAGTTTTTGCCATGTCAGATGTTACGGCACTTGGTGCCATACGAGCCATCAAAGATGCAGGATTACGGGTGCCGGAAGACATTTCAGTAGTCGGGTTTGATGGGATTGAAATGGGTCAGTTTACTGTGCCGAAGTTGACAACCATTCAGCAACCGAGCGAAGAGATAGCAAAACGTTGTGTAACGATTTTGTTAGAAAATATTGAAGAAGAAAGACCTGCAGTGAGAGAAGAATTATCGTTCTCGCTTATTGTAGGAGAGAGTACCAAAAAAATATCATCGATGGGAGAGTGATCGTTTTGAGAAAAAGCGGAGTATTGATGCATCTGTCCTCTATTTCGTCTCCATATGGAATTGGAACCATGGGAAAGATGGCCAGAGAATTTGTTGATTTCTTAAAAGCAAGCGGTCAAACATGTTGGCAGTTACTACCAATCTGTCCCACCAGTTATGGTGACTCGCCGTATCAGTCCTATTCTACCTTTGCAGGAAATCCGTATTTTGTCGATTTAGATGAACTGGCAGAGAAAGGACTGTTAGAGAAAGCAGATTATGCAAGTGTTGATTGGGAAAGTTCAGAAGATAGAGTAAACTTCGGGGCACTATATCAGAAGAGATATCCATTACTTCATAAAGCTGTCGACAAGTTTTTAGAGTGCCCGCCAGATGGATTTGCAACATTTTGTGAAGAACAGAACTTTTGGTTAGCAGACTATGCTTTGTTTATGGCGTTAAAAGATGCCCATGCGGGTGCATCTTGGAGCGCTTGGCCGATAGTTTTGCGCAATCGTGAGAAGGATGCATTAAGGGCAGCAGAGAAAATATATGAAAAACACATACAATTTTGGAAGGTAATACAGTTCCTTTTCTTTGAACAGTGGAAGGGATTGAAAGCCTACGCCAATGGAAAAGGTATTGAAATTATCGGGGATCTTCCGATCTACGTGTCATTAGACAGCGTGGATGTATGGGCTCATCCAGAACTCTTTCAATTAGATGAAAATAAAGTGCCGAAAGAGGTGGCAGGATGTCCACCGGATGGATTTTCAGCAGATGGTCAATTATGGGGGAATCCATTGTTTGACTGGAATTACATGGAAGAGACCGGCTATGTTTGGTGGATACAGCGCATTCAATATTTGTGTAAGGTATATGATGTTCTTCGAATAGATCACTTTAGAGGATTTGATGCGTATTATGCAATTCCTTATGGTGATGACACTGCGAAAAATGGACATTGGAAACAGGG
The DNA here is from genome assembly GCA_045648005.1 of Faecalimonas sp. Taxonomy (GTDB): domain Bacteria; phylum Bacillota; class Clostridia; order Lachnospirales; family Lachnospiraceae; genus Faecalimonas. The sequence goes on from JAZRND010000050.1 coordinate 42,355, forward strand.
ACCTGGAATGAAGTTATTCCGTGCAGTGGAAGAGGCAATAGGAAGACAGAATATTATTGCGGAGGACTTGGGACATCTGACAGATTCCGTGAGACAGTTATTAAAGGATAGCGGTTTTCCGGGAATGAAGGTGTTGCAATTTGCATTTGACAGGCGCGACCCAAGTGGCATTGATTATTTGCCGCATAACTTCATTGAAAACTGTGTAGCTTATACTGGTACCCATGATAATGACACCATTATTGGCTGGTTCCAAGAAGCTAACAATGAAGATACTACTTACGCAAGAGAGTATCTCCATATTACGGATGATGAGGACTTGAACTGGAAGATGCTAGATACTCTTTGGGAGAGTGTGGCAAATCTTACGATTGTGCAAGCGCAAGATTTGCTTGGACTTGGAAGTGAAGCTCGTATGAATGAGCCGTCTACGGTGGGTAAAAATTGGCAGTGGCGTGCGAGACCAGGTGTATTTACCAAGAAATTGGCAGAAAAGATTTACGAGAAGATGCGTCTTTATAAAAGAATAGGATAAAGTTCATTATGACAGCAAGAAAGGTATGCGTACTCGCATACCTTTTTATTATCGTTTTTTGTATTGCCGTGGACTGCATCCAACATATTTTGAAAAGGTTTTGGAAAAATAAGAAAAATCTTGGTATCCCACAGTCAGTGCAACCTCGGATATGGACATATCGCTCGTGTTAAAAAGTCGCAATGCTTCTTGAATACGAGAGTGATGAATAAACTTTGTTAAAGGTTGTCCGGTTTCTTTGCTAAATACATTGGATAGAAATGAAGGATTCTTTTCCAATTCCGTGGCAAGTTGTTTTAAAGATAATTCTTCATCCAAGTGTGCCTCTATGTATGCGATTACATCCTTTGTCAATTTGGAATAATCCGGGTTCGCATAGTTTTTTACTAGTAGACAATATTTATGGCAAATGTCGTTTGGCATCTGTTCCAACTTTGCAAGAGAGGTGGTGTTTTCGATCCGTGAAGCAATAGTAGCTGCCTGTCTTAAAATATGGGATGGATGAATCGATGTCTGCAAAAGGGCTAAATGACAGTAATTATTGAGTGCAACCAAAAGGGATTTGTAATTTTTCATGGTCCGGTTAACCGTCAGTTTAGATTCGTGCAAAAACAGTTGTAATGCTTTCTTGGCACGTGTATTGTCTCCTGTTTTCAAATGTTTTAAAAAAGCCGAAAGCATTTCAGAATACTGTTCTGAAAAGTTTATAAAGTTCTGTTCAATTACATCTGTATGAAATTCTACCGGTCTTTGCTGTTCTGCATACTCTATTAGTTCTGGTGTCAGGTCTTTGAACTCCGGCATATAAGTTCCCACCACATGCCGAGTCACGTTGACAATAGTGTCTACATGAGCAAAAGGCATGCTTTCATAGACATATTTCATTCTTTGGATTGTTTCAGGAGTGATGCGTGCATCTTTGAGAATCTGTGCAAAATAATTTGGAGACAGTTCATCGTCGCGAAAGGGACCTACAGAAATGAAATCGGATGTTTCATTTCCTTTCCAAAATATCATGACATTATAAAATCCCAGATTGCTTCGAATAATCAAAATGCGATTTTTGCGTTCAATATCAGAAAAATGAATCTTTGTATTATCATCGGTGTAGTCAGTCCACACAGCTGCACGAATGCCTTGGTCGATTTTACTAATATCGGTATAAGGCGGTGTTAGGTATAGGGTAGACACATTGAAGGCATCCAATAAAACAGCTTTCAAGAGTTCGTAACAATTTCTCATTGAAAAATCCTCCTTTTGGTAAAAATTATACATAAAAAACAAAAATAATACAAGTGCATACACTCATATTCTAGTAAAATTATTACATAAGTATTATGTTATAAGGAGGACGTTGAAGTATGAAATTTAACTGGAATGAATCCTGGTTATTCGCAAAAGATAAGACACTAGATAAAAAAGATTGGGAAGCAGTCAATTTGCCACATTCTTGGAACGCAAAAGATGGACAAGACGGTGGAAATGACTATCATCGTGGAACTTGCTATTACACCAAGAATTTAGCTCTTTCAGACTGCAATGGTGCGGAAGAAGTTTATATTGAATTTGAGGGCGCAAATTCTTCGGCTGACGTTTATGTAAATGGGAAATTAGCGGTACACCATGATGGCGGTTATTCTACATTTCGCGCGAACATTACAGAATTTTTAGAAGAACAAAATGAGATTTGGGTCGAAGTGGATAATGCAGCGAACGACAGAGTATATCCACAGATGGCGGATTTTACTTTCTACGGCGGAATCTACCGTGACGTAAATATTATTTGCGTACCAAAAGCTCACTTCGATTTGGACTATTATGGAGGACCTGGTATCACGGTAACACCTGTAGTAGAGGGAGCAAACGCAAATGTGGAAGCCAAATCTTATTTTACAGGTCTTGCAGGGAATGAGACGGTGACATATACCATTAAAGACGGTGATTCAGTAATTGCCGAAGCCACAGTTGTTGCAGCAGAAGGGAAAGCAGAGTTTGTAATTGAAAATGCACATCTTTGGAACGGAAGAAAGGATCCTTTCCTTTATACATTGGAAGCAGTATTAAAGGACGGAGATGTAGAATTAGATACAAGAAGTGTAAGATTTGGATGTAGATATTTTGAAATAGATCCAGAAAGAGGATTTATTTTAAATGGTGAAGAATATCCACTTCGCGGTGTTTCACGTCATCAGGACAGATGGGGAATCGGTAATGCATTATTGCCGGAACATCATAAAGAAGATGCAGAGTTGATTTATGAAGTGGGCGCTACTACGATTCGTTTGGCACACTACCAACACAACCAATATTTCTATGATCTTTGTGATGAAATGGGCTTTGTGCTTTGGGCAGAGATCCCATATATTTCGAACCACATGAAAAATGGTAGAGAAAATACCATTACACAGATGAAAGAGTTGATTACACAAAATTACAATCATACTTCTATTTTTGTATGGGGGCTTTCAAATGAAATCACGATGAAGGGTGCAGATGATCCAGATTTATTAGAAAATCATCACATTTTAAATAACTTGTGCCATGAAATGGATAAGACCAGACTTACCACGATGGCAATTGTGTCTATGTGTGATATGGATGCTGAATATGTTCAAATCCCTGACACTGTCGCTTGGAATCATTACTTTGGATGGTACGGCGGAGAAACTTCTATGAATGGTCCGTGGCTTGATAATTTCCATGCGAAATACCCGAACCTTCCGGTTGGCGTAAGCGAGTATGGATGTGAGGCTCTTAACTGGCATACATCAAATCCGCAACAAGGAGATTACACAGAAGAGTATCAGTCTTACTATCATGAAGAATTGATTAAGCAATTATTTACAAGAAAATACCTTTGGGCTACTCATGTATGGAATATGTTTGACTTCGGTGCAGACGCTCGTGCAGAAGGTGGGGAAGACGGACAAAACCACAAAGGTCTTATGACTTTTGACCGTAAGTACAAGAAGGATTCATTCTATGCATATAAGGCTTGGCTTTCTGATGAGCCATTTGTACATCTTTGTTCAAAGCGTTATGTGGACAGAGTAGAAGATGTGACAAAAGTTACAGTGTATTCGAACTTGCCGGAAGTAGAACTTTTTGCAAATGGTGTAAGTTTAGGAAAACAAACTAGCGATGTGCATTTCTTCTATTTTGATGTGCCAAATGTGGGCGAAACAGAATTGGTTGCTAAAGCAGGAAATTGCCAAGATGTTTCTCACATTAAAAAAGTAGAAGAGTTTAACAACGATTATCGTATGGTTGAAACCGGCGACGTATTAAACTGGTTTGATATTACGGAGATTGAAGGACGTTTCTCAATCAATGACAAAGCGGGCGATGTTCTGAAAACTTTCCGTGGGAAAATGTTATTTATGAGTTTGATGAAAAAGGCCCTATCAGGAAGCAAGGGCATGGTAGATGCAAGCAGTTTTAAAATGGAAAAAGGCGCGATTATGAGTTTCCTTGGAGGATTTACGATAAAACGCCTGCTTTCTATGATGGGAACAATGGGTGCAAAACCAATGACAAAAGAAGAGATGCTCGCATTCAATGCAAAATTAAATAAAATTAAAAAGAAAGAAAAATAAATAAAGTTTTAAAAGTTATTAAAGGAGATTTGAGTTATGGAAAACAAACGCAAATTCGGTATGCGAGATAATTTCGCATACGCTGCCGGAGATTTCGGTTGTAACATGAGTTTTGCTCTAAAGGGCACCTTAATTATTTTCTGGACACAGTTCATGAAAATGGATTCGTTGGTATATGCAGGACTTTTGCTTCTTGTACAAGTATGGGATGCCATTAATGACCCGTTAATCGGTTCAATTATTGATGCTGACAAACGTAAATACAAACGCAACAAATTCCTCGCATACATCTTTGTAGGTTCTATCGGTCTTGTTGTGGCAGGAGCACTTTGCTTCGTGCCTTGGGCGGGAGCACCGGATATCGCCAAAAATATCCTTTTTGTAGCAGGTTATGTGCTTTGGGATGCGTTCTATACTGTTGCAAACGTACCATATGGTTCTTTGTTATCATTGATTTCAAATGACCCTGGTGATCGTGCCTCTTTATCAGCATGGCGTTCAGTAGGAAGTCTTATCGGACAAATGGCTACAATGGTATTACTTCCATTACTTATTTATGATAACAATGATAACATTATCGGTGAGAGAGTGTTCTTTGCAGCTTTAGTTATGGGAATTGTAGCCTTCGTTGCATTTCAATTTATGATTCGTAACACAGTTATTCGTGTAGAAGAGGAAGTACAATGCAATGAAGAAGCACCAAAATTTAACGTATTTAAAGCAATGGGTAACTTCTTAAAGAACAGACCGGCTGTTGGTGCAACACTTGCAGCAATGGGTATGTTCCTAGGAATGCAAGGTGGAACCGCAGCAGTAACTGTATTATTCCAATCTTACTTCAATAATGTAAAGATTTCTGGTTTGGTACAAATGTTTGCAATGATTCCGATTATTGCATTTACCCCACTTGCACGTAAATTAGTACTTAAGTACGGTAAAAAAGAATTGTCCGCATTCGGTGCGGTTTGCAGTATGGTTGCATGTGTATTGATGCTGATTCTTCCAATTACTCCGGATGGAAAAGGTATCGCGATTTATGTGGTATGCCAACTTATCAATAGCCTTGGAATGGGTATCTATAGTACAGTTAGTTGGTCACTTATGGGTGATGCTATCGATTACAATGAATGGAAAAATGGCGCGAGAGAAGAAGGAACTGTTTATTCGTTACATTCTTTCTTCCGTAAATTAGCTCAAGGCCTTGGACCATCTCTTGTACTTGTAATCATGGTTGCACTTGGCTATGTAGAAGAGAATGAGGGAAATCAGTTGTTTGCAGTAGCTCAAAATATGCGCTATTTAGTACCAGCACTTTACTTATTCAGTGCAGCAATGCAGTTTGTAGGTCTTGCATTGATTTACAATCTTGACAAAAAGAAACTTGCTGTTATGCAAGAAGAATTGGCAGCACGCAAATAAGCGGTTGGTAAAAATAATACATAAAGCAAAAAAGGTATGCGAGATGACTCGCATACCTTTTTGCGTATATAGGATTTATAAATTAAAATACTTATCAAATTCTGCAGGATGTGGAATCTTTGACATTTCAAAGCATTCTTGTCTCTTGCGAGCGATGAAGTTTTTAATCAGGTGTTCTGGGAACACACCGCCTGCTGTCAAGTAATCGTGGTCTGCTTCCAATGCATCTAACGCATCTTCTAAACGAGTTGGGAGAGAAGATAATTTTGCTTTTTCTTCTTCCGGCAAATGATATAGGTTCATATCATATGGTCCCCAACCGCTTTCATGTGGGTCAATTTTATTTTTAATACCATCGATACCAGCCATCAAAAGTGCTGCGTAGCAGAAGTACGGGTTACATGTTGCATCCGGATTACGAAGCTCGAAGCGACGAAGCTTCGGTGATTTTGCATATGCAGGAATACGGATAACTGCACTTCGATTTGAAGTTGCATAACCTACAGTTACCGGTGCTTCAAATCCAGGAACCAATCTCTTGAATGAGTTTGTGCTTGGGTTTGTGATAGCACAAAGAGAAGAAATGTGCTTCAATAATCCACCCATAAAGTAGTGAGCTTCTTTACTTAAGTGTGAGTATCCTTCATCATCAGAGAATACAGGCTCACCATCTTTCAAAAGTAACATATGTACGTGCATACCATTTCCGGCTTCACCATAAACCGGCTTTGGCATAAAGGTTGCTACTTTTCCGTGTTTTAAAGCTGTATTGTGGATGACATATTTAATCATCATTGTGTTATCAGCCATTTTGGACATTTGTCCAAGCATTGGTTCAATTTCGAACTGGCCGGCTGCGCCTACTTCCGGATGATGATATTTAATTTCGATACCCATTTTTTCTAATTCCAGGCACATCTCTGAACGACATTCATAAGTGCGGTCAAACGGTTTGGCAACGTGATAGTTCTTTTGGTGAGGAACTACACATCCAAGACCTTGGTTTGCACTATTCCAGTATGCCTGTTCGCAGTCGACAGAAAAGCCGATAGAATCCGGTTCTACGCACCAACCAGCTTGGTCAAACATATGGAATTCAAATTCTGGTAAAATGAGCATGGTGTCAGCAATGTCGCAATCTTTCATATATTGTTCTGCTGCCTGCACGATATTTCTTGGATATTGGTCTAACGGTCTGTTTTCCGGATAGTCAATAATCATTGCATTACCTGTAATAGATAATGTCGGCACATCACAATATGGGTCAATCACAGCAGTAGCCAAGTCTGGGATAAATACCATATCACTCTTTTCTACAACTGCATAGCCATAGTTCGAAGCGTCAAATCCAATACCATTTTCTATGGTTTCCGGTGTGAATTGTGATGCAGGAATGGTCACATGGCGGAATTGACCATTGATGTCAACGATTTTAAAATCCACCATTTTAATATCTTGTTCCTGAATCAACTTCATAATGTCTTTTGCTGTTTTTTTCATCATATACCTCCAAGTATAAATTTTCCGATATTCAGATATTAATAGAATACTCCCATTTTATAAAAAATGCAATGGCAAGGAATACAACTTGTGTTATAATCATATGGTGTAAAATGAATTTTTGAGGACAAAGTATGCAAAAGAAAAGAAATTGTTATTTCGATAAAGCCATGATTGGTGTCATATTGGCATTGGCATGGCCTACCATGTTGGAACAATTGCTCCATACGGCGGTTTTATACATAGATACAGCTATGATAGGGACTTTGGGAACACAAGCCACAGCTGCAGTAGGGTCTACTACCACGGTCAACTGGCTCATCAATAGTTCCATCTCGGCTTTGAGCATAGGATTTTTAGCCTTTATTGCAAAAGCTTGTGGAGCAAAAAACGGAAAAAACGCTAGAAAGGCATCGGCACAGGCAGTTTTAACTGTATTGGTTATAGGGACATTTTTTACTGTTTTGACCGCAAGTTTAAGTGGCATGGTGCCGATATGGATGCAAGTGGATAAAAGCATTCAAAAAATGGCCTCCATGTATTTTTTGATTATTTATTTACCAATGCTTCCGCGGACAGCCAGTATTATTTTCGGGACGGTGCTCCGGGCTGCAGGAGATACAAAAACGCCTATGAAAGTGGGCATAGTTGTAAATCTTGTCAATGTGATTTTAAACTTCTTTTTAATTTATGAAACGCGAAGAGTAGTAATCTGTGGAATGCCTGTAAAAATATTAGGAGCAGGTCTCGGTGTTGTTGGCGCAGCCATAGCTAGTGCAATCGCATTTGCGGTGGGTGGTATTTGCATCACCTTGGCGCTATGGAAGCATCCGGTGGTATCCCCAAAGGGGGAAAAACTTACACCGGATAAGAATATATTGAAGCCTTGTTTGAAGATAGCATTGCCAAATATGTTGCAACGTTTCGGAACTTCTTTGGGCTATGTCGCATTTGCATCCATGATTAATTCTCTTGGGGAAGTCGCTACGGCAGCGCACACCATTGCAAACACGGTGGAGTCGGCATTTTACATACCAGCATACGGAATGCAGACAGCAGCCTCCACTTTAACTGGAAATGCTTATGGGGCCAACGACAATGAGCGAATGAAACGTTTGACCAATATGTTTTTGCCAATAGAGGTTTCCCTCATGACTATCACAGGGGCATTGCTTTTTGTGACAGCACCGGCTCTCATGGGAGTGTTTTCAACGAATGATGTCGTGATTGCACAAGGTGCCACCGTACTTCGTATGGTTGCAGTATCGGAACCATTTTATGGAGTATCCATTATTGTGGAAGGCTTTTTACTTGGGGTTGGTAAGACAAAGAGACCTTTTGTGTATAACATCATCGGCATGTGGGGCGTCCGTATTGTTGGAACTTTTATTTGCACTCAAATCTTGCATATGGGTTTGGCAGCAGCATGGGGATGTATGATTGCCCATAACTTATTGTTGTTTGCTTGCTTTTTGATTACGTTTTTGAAGAAAAAATGGAATCCCCTAGAAGAAGGAAAATAGAAAAGGAGGAACTTCTTTATGAAAAACAAATTTTTTGAAGGTATTCATGGGAATTTTGGATTTGGATGTATGCGATTCCCGATGAACAAGGACCAGGTGGATTACGAGGAAACTGCTCATATGGTAGATGCATTTATCAATGCTGGTTTTAATTATTTTGATACAGCACACGGGTATTTAGATGAGCAAAGCGAGAAGGTTCTGCGTAAGGTATTAGTGGAACGTTATCCAAGAGAATCCTATATTTTGGTGAATAAACTGTCAAATGACTACTTTAAGAAACAGGAAGACATTCGCCCGTTTTTTGAAGAGCAGTTGGAAATTTGTGGTGTTACGTATTTTGATTTCTATTTATTGCATGCCCAAAATGCAAGTATTTATGAAAAATACAAGAAATGTAATGCCTACGAGACTGTTTTTGAGTTAAAAAAAGAGGGGAAAGTGAAGCATGTGGGCATTTCTTTCCATGACAAGGCAGAAGTTTTGGAAAGCATTTTAAATGATTACCCGGATATTGAAGTGGTACAGCTTCAGTTTAACTATGTAGACTACAATGATACCGGCATTGAATCTAGAAAGTGCTACGAGGTATGCGAAAAATACCATAAGCCGGTTATTGTTATGGAGCCAGTCAAAGGAGGCAGTCTTGTAAATTTGCCGAAAGAGGCACAGGACATTTTCGATGAATTGGGTGGTGGAAGCAGTGCAAGTTATGCCATTCGCTTCGCCGCAAGCTTCGACAATATTATGATGGTTCTGTCGGGAATGAGCGATATGGAACAAGTGCTTGATAATGTTAGTTACATGAAAGACTTCAAAGCATTAAGTGATAAAGAGTTTGAAGCGATTTGGAAAGTTTGTGACATTTTCAAATCCCAGGATTTGATTCCTTGTACCGCATGTAAGTATTGTGTGCCGGGGTGCCCGAAAAAGATTCCAATCCCGGATTTATTTGCAGATATGAATGCATTAAATACATTCAAAACTTGGAACAGTCGCTGGTATTACTCTATTCATACCAAGCATGGAGGAAAGGCGTCAGATTGTATTAAGTGTGGAAAATGTGAGGCTGCTTGCCCGCAACATTTGCCAATTAGAGAACTATTAGAAAAAGTAGCAGAAACATTTGATAAGTAGAAAAAGGACGTAGCAAACTTCAATTTGCTACGTCCTTCAATTTTGCTTTTTAGCGGTTGAGCCACCAAATGGCGAAGTTTAAATATGCTGCAAAGGTCAGCCAAAGCAGATATGGGATATTCAAATAGGCTGCTACTTTACTAATTTTGTTAAAACGCCAAATCATCCAGATTACTAACGCCCAAAGTAGTAGTAACCAAAAGAATGAAAAAAGATACCAACCGAAGTTAAAGAAAAATACCGGCCATAGAAAATTTACGATTAATTGATAATAGTAAATAGTAAGGGCATCCGATTTTTCATTTTCATCGGCATCCGAAGTCTGAATGAGATAAGCAGACACACCCATAAGCGTATAGAGAATGGTCCAAACTACTGGAAAAAGCCAGGCGGGTGGTGAAAGTGGCGGTTGGTTTAGCAGTTCAAATTGGGTCATGGCATTTCGCGTTAGCAGGCCGGAAACAATTCCGACTAACAATGGAAGAGCAATGCTCTTTATGAGTAGTTTTATATCTATTTTCATATGCGTACACCTCCTTTATAAATTATGTATAAAGAAGTCCGCATATGCAGAAAAATGCTATTTTTGTGTAATCACACCGTTGTTGTCAATCTGAATATTGACAGAAAGGTTCTCTAAAAAATCAAAGAGTTTTCGCTGCTTTTCAGGCGCCTCAAGATATTGTGTAGTGAAGTTAGTCTGTAAGGCGGGTACAAATGACATTTCTTTCAAGCCCTCCAAGCCAATGCGTAATTTCAAAAGTCCGGTATACTTGGTTTCTGAATTAAACCAAAAATCTCCGAGACTGTACACAATCGGTTTGCCGTCCACGTATTCCATACCTTGCAATACATGAGGATGCCCGCCGACAACAATATCTGCACCGGAATTTAAAAATTCACGTCCCATACTCTGTTGAAGCGAGTTTAGATAATTGGAATCCTCCGTACCCCAATGGATGTAGGCAATCAGGTAGTCACAGTTTTTGGCAGCTTCTTGAATCACTTCATTATATTCTGTAGTATCATAGGCCCGCAAAATGCCAGGTGTATCTTCTGTGGCTTGTGGGGTGTAACGAAGTTTTTCGGCATTGGAAGCACCTACAAATCCGATTTTCATTCCATTTACGATAAAGTAAACAGGTCGTTTGGCTTCTTCAATATTGATCCCACCGCCAACATATGGAATACTTGATTTTTGTAGCAATTGCGTAGTGTCAATTAGTGCCTCTTTCCCGTAATCAAAAACATGGTTATTGGCCAAGGCAACCAGGTCCGTTCCCATTTGCTTTAAGAGATTCATACGCTCTGGCTTTGCGCGGAATGTATAGTACTTCCCGCTTAAAGGGGCTCCACGGTCGCTGATGCAGTACTCATGGTTAATGTAGAAAACATCTGTCTGATTCATGGTTTCCAGTAAATACGGTGAAATACATTTGGATAAATCATTCACTGTATCGTAATGGTCCAATACAAAACCATCCTCTGCAAAACACAAATCGCCTGCTATGGTGATTTCTGCTTCGCCTTTGTTTTTTCCAGTGCGCTCGTAAATTTGATTTTCCGCAGCAATGCGTCCGAGATAACGATCTACCAGCACATACATGCTTTCACCGGTGTGCTGAAGCAAAGCAGCTTCGAGTGTCTCGGGGTTTTTAAAAGTATCTAAAATTTTATCTAAATCTGTTTCAGACGGCTTGCTGAAATAATGTTCCCAAATCCATTTAGCAAAAGATTGTTCCTTGGAGGGAATTTGTCCTATTGAAGTTGTTTCAATAAATTTGTTGAAATAGGTATCCAATTCTTTCTGCACAGCTGTAATACGGGCTTGTTTTTGCGCTACAAGTTCAGCCTCCGCCTTTGCTTTTAAAACTTGAACATGGTGATTATATATACCAATACCTGTGCCAATGATAGCAAAAAGCAGAATGATGAGGACAAGCATTCTCAAGCGTCGTTTCAATCTGCGTTTGCGTTTTCTATATGCTCTTTGCTTTTGCAAGCTTCTTTCTCTTTCATCCATAGAAATATTCTCCTGATTTTCTAACACAATTTCATTCATTATAACACAATTTCCTTGAAAAAGATGGGGCAATTTATTATAATCTGTTTATATAAGCGTTTTAGAAAGGGAACAATTATGGGTTGTGAATATTTAGGATTATTATTTGTTGTTTGTTTGTTGTTGTGTTTGGCAGGATTTTATAGATATGTATATTTTATTTCTGTTGGATATGGATTTTCAATAGTAGGAATTGGCGTTTCATTGACTATGTTGTGTTTGATGAAGCAATTTCGAGCAGAAACGCAACACTATTTGCTGTTTGCTGTGCTTATTATTTACGGCTTGCGTTTGGCAAGTTTTCTTATGATACGGGAAACAAACAAGTCATATCACGAGACCTTGCAGGAGGCGATGGATAAAGAAAAAAGAATTCCTGTTTTGACAAAGATTGTAACTTGGATTTTTGTCAGTGCTCTTTATGTGGCGCAGACATCACCTGCATTTTTTGCAGTTAAAAATGGTGGCTTCGCATCAAGTTGGACTGTGGCAGGCATCGTTATCTGCGTGGTGGGTTTTGCAGTAGAAACAATCGCTGACTTACAAAAGAGTGCGCAGAAAAAGAAACGTCCGGATATGGTGGCTACGAAAGGTTTGTATCGCATCGTGCGTTGTCCGAACTATTTTGGGGAAATCTTATTTTGGACGGGAGTTTTAGTGTCATCATTAGATGTGTTAAAAGGATTTGGACAATGGGCAATGGCTCTTATCGGTTATATTTGCATTGTGTTTATCATGTTTAATGGAGCCAAGCGTCTTGAAAAACGTCAGATGAAACGTTATGGAGATAATGAAGAATATAAGAAATATACAGAGAAAACACCGATCATCATTCCATTACTTCCAATTTATCGTTTGAACAAATAAGAATTTTTTCAAAGCATCTGTGGAAAATAACCATAGATGCTTTTTGATGTAATAAGAAATCACGTAATTTCTTATTATATCAAATGCTCCGCGAGAGTTTGCAAGCAAACTCTTTGCTATTGTCCGATAAAGAATTACCGCTTATAATAGATTTAGCAAATTTGAAAATTTTAATAAGGGATGAAAGATTTTATGAATAAGAAAGCAAACAAAGGACTAAATATTAGTGCAAAATCATTTATTACTGCAATTTTGGTCATTTTTGTATTAATGGTATTGACATATGGATTGACATTTATAGTTCCGGGAGGAGGCATTCCGTTCTGGAAATGGGCCCTGTCACCGCTTTTGGTCCTAGGGGCAAGCGACAACGTATCCTTGATAGCCGTGCTTATTTTTTTACTGGTTATCGGAGGAGTTTTTAATTGTCTCGATAAATGTGGACTCATGAAATACATGTTAGATAAGATTACCTATCGTTTTGGAAAAGAAAGATACAAGCTTTTGGCATTGGTGACTTTTTTCTTCATGGCTATGGGAAGTTTTATTGGCTCATTTGAAGAAGCAGTACCATTGGTTCCTATTGTGGTAGCCTTGGCAATTCGTCTTGGATGGGATGCATTAACTGGTTTGGGTATGAGTTTGTTGGCTATCGGCTGTGGTTTTTCAGCCGGAATATGCAATCCTTTTACAGTAGGGGTTGCTCAAGAACTTTCAGGACTTCCAATGTTTTCTGGCATGTGGTTTCGTGCTCTGGCATTTATGTTGATTTACTTGCTTCTTTTCGTTTTTTTGCGTAGGCATGCAAAACGCATAGAAAGACCTGTGGATGTAGCAGTTACCGATGCAGAATTTGCATATAATAAAAAAATAGACCGTGGGTTGTGGGTGTTTGTTTCCTTGCTAGGTGCGGGAATTGCAGTGGTATTAAGCTCTGCATTCGTTACTATGCTTCAGGATTACACCATGATTATTGTTGCAGTTACGTTCCTTTTGGCTGGAATGACTGCCAGTGCATTATCAGGAAACGGAGGAAATCTAGGGAAAGTCTTTTTAAATGGTTTGGTAAGTGTCCTTCCGGCAGTTCTTATGATCTTGATGGCGAACTCCATTAAATATACCTTGGTGGAAGGACATGTGTTGAATACACTTTTAAATGGTGCAATTGGTGTAGCACAGACACTTCCGAAATGGGCCGTGGTGCTATTTATCTATTTGATTACTTTGGTTATGAATTTCTTTATTGCATCAGGTTCAGCAAAAGCATTTTTACTGATGCCTTTAATCGTTCCGGTGGCAGAAGCCTTTGGTATTTCGGCTCAACTTTGTATTATGGCGTATGCTTTCGGCGATGGATTTTCTAATGTATTTTATCCAACCAACCCGGTACTTTTGATCAGTTTGGGATTGGCCGATGTGGATTATGGTAAATGGGCAAAATGGAGTATTAAATTCCAAATTTTAAATATAATTTTGACAAGCGGACTATTACTTTTAGGTCTTGTGATAGGATATCGATAAAAAGAAGGAGGGCTGCATGAGCAAGGGACAGAAACAGTTACAACTTGTGATAGAAAAACTGAATAGTAAGATTTCTGAAATGAGTGCAGTCATTCAAGATGTTCAAAAAGACATCAAAAGCATGAATGATTATTACTGGGAAAACTATACTGAAATGGACCAGTATGGGTATGAAGACTTTGATAATCAACGGGCTCTTTTAAATCAAGTGAACGCAAATCAGGAAAATCAAAAGAAGTTGCACCGATATCGAAAAATGATAAGTTCTCCTTTCTTTGGAAGTGTTGAATTTCACTATCAAGATGAAGAAGATGCGGATACCTACTATATCGGTATTGGCAATTTTTCCGAGCATACAGGCAGTTTGCCGCTCGTCTATGATTGGCGTGCACCAATCAGCAGTTTGTTTTACGATTTTGACAAGGGACCTGCGAACTATGAAGCACCAGGCGGAGTCATGGAAGGAGAAATTCTATCCAAATGGCAGTATAAAATCCGTGATGGAAAAATGATTTATGAGTTTGAGAGTGATGTCAAGATTGATGATGACATTTTGAAACAAGAACTTGGTACCAATGGCAGTGTACAGTTGAAAAATATCGTATGTACCATTCAGAGAGAACAAAATGCTATTATTCGCAATACCAAAGATAAGATTTTGGCTATTCAGGGAACAGCAGGGAGTGGAAAAACATCAGTAGCCTTGCACCGTATCGCGTATCTTTTATATCACGATAGGGAACGCTTAAAATCTTCCAATGTGTTAATTCTATCTCCGAATAGCGTGTTTTCGGATTACATTTCTCATGTATTGCCGGAATTAGGAGAAGAGCATATCCAAGAAATGAGTTTTGATTTGTTTGCATATCGAGAATTAAGGAATATCGTTGCAGACTGTGAAGACCGATATCATCATATTGAAAATCGTATGAAATATATTGATTCTGACGCAGAGACTCGTTATCGTTGGAAACAGTCAAAAGAGTACATTGGTGCGGTGGAAAGTTTTCTTGTTTTCTTGGAAGATGATTTGATGAATTTCAAGAAATTTGAGTATCGGGGATTTATAAAAACAGCAGAAGAAATAATGCAACTCTTTTATTATAAATTTCCGGACTGCCCATTGTTATCCCGAATGGAAGCGGTCATGGAGTATGTGCTGGATGAATACGAGACATTAACAGGGCGAACGCTGATAGAAGAGGAAACTCAATGGATACGTGAGTGGTTTATGAAAATGTATGAAACCACAGACGTTTACGAGATTTATAATCGCATCCTCGAAGAAAACGGATGGCCGACTTTGCCGGATGAAGAAGAACGACGAGTGTTGGAATACGAAGACGTATACCCGATGTTATATTTGAAACGCCGCCTGTGTTCTTCTAAAAAGTATCAGAATATTCGTCATTTGGTCATTGATGAAATGCAAGACTATTCTTATTTGCAGTATGTGATTCTAGAAAATATGTTTTCTTGCAGCATGACCATATTGGGTGATAAAGCCCAAACAATCGATAATGTGCAGCAGGATGTGTTGGAATTTTTGCCACAGATTTTTGGAAAACAGGTTCGACAAATTGAAATGAAACGCAGTTATCGCAACACGGTGGAGATTGCAGAGTATACCGCTCAATTTCTTCCGGTTAATGGAATGGAGTATTTAGAACGCCATGGGAAAGCGGTAGAAGAGCAAGTTTGCCAGACAAGAGAGGAAGCATTGGAAGATATTCTTACCAAGGTTCATGTAAGCACCGATGCCTTCGAAACGGCAGCTATTCTAGCAATGACAGAGCAGGAGGCAAAGCAGGTATATCGCTACTTGAAAAAGTATAGAGAGGATGTCTTCTATATTGATAGAGATAGTTCAAACTTCAAAAAAGGCGTAACAGTCACCACCTTCTATTTGGCAAAAGGATTGGAGTTTGACCAAGTTTTTGTTTTGGGAGGCGAGAAGGAGAATTCATTCTTTTCACAGCATAGATATATCAGTGCAACGAGAGCACTTCATGAACTGTATGTGTATGATATAGAAGAGTAAAAGGGGCATATCAAATTAGAAATGATATGTCCCTTTTCTTTATCTTTTATTCTTTCATTTTCAGAAGCCGAAATAGGCATCCAATCCATTGGCAATACCTTGCACCATGTTATTTTGAACAATGGCGTCCTGCATTCGGCGATCTTCGTCAGCATTGCTCATGTATCCCACTTCTAAAATAGCAACCGGGACACTGCTCCAATTCATGCCTGTCATAGTGTCACTTGCAAAAACACCACGATTCTTGAATCCGGTCGCTTGACAGTACGCATCCAAAACACATTTTCCAAGGATATTACTTGCATTGGCCAAATGACTGACATATGGATTGTTTGCAGATGGAACATATGCTTCTGCACCATGCACACTGGCATTGGCAGAGCCATTTCCATGAATGCGAATGGCCACATCAGCACCTACCGTCGTGGCATATTCTGCCCGTTCTTTATTGCTGATATTTACTTCATGTACAGAGCGAGTCATGTATACCGTATAACCACGGTTTTCCAGTTCGGCCTTCAATTTCAAACTAATGTCCAAATTCATTATGTATTCGGCTACTCCTGTTGCTACGCCAGAGGTTCCGCTTGTGACCCGAGCCTTCATAACAGAGGAGCCTGGCCCATTTGGTTCTTTTGTACTATCTCCACGAAGTTGATGCCCAGGGTCTATTACAACAATAGCGGAGTTTGGATTTCGGTGTTGTCCAGGGATCGTCTCCACTTTTGGTGTAGAAGGCTCCGGAACAGGGGTTTGCTCTGTTATGCTGTTGTCCGGCTCCATTTCTTCTGATTGATCTTCTTCAACTTTTGTTTCGGTTTGCACTTCTTCCGATTGTTCTTCTTCAATTTTTGTTTCTTCTTTTGTTTCTTCCTGTTGCTTCTGTGGAGTTTTCACAGTTTCCTTTTGTTTCTTTGATTGCGTGCCAAGTGTAATGCCTACAATTATAGATAAGAATACAATAACTATAGCTACTGCAATCAATATGTTTCTTCTTGTCATTTTTATCACATCCTATTCAAGATAAATACATTTTATATCACAAAGTAATTAAATGGAAGATTTCATTGCCATTATTTTTAAAAGTATTTATAATGTACAGGAATAAACTTGAAAGAGGGAGGACATGACAGTGTTGAAAGATAAGTGGAGTATAATCAAAGAACAAATGAAAACAAGCCTTCGCTGGAGCATAATTTCTTTGCTGACAGGAGTAGTAATAGGCCTGGTTGGAGCTTTGTTTGTAAAAAGTATGGGGTTTGTCACTTCGTTAAGGGAGCAATACCCTTGGATTTTATTGGGACTCCCTTTGGCAGGACTTATCATTGTTTTTCTTTATAAAATATGCAATTACGAAAATGACGGTGGGACAAATGTGGTTATATCAACGTTACATGGGAAGGGACAAATTCCGTTCCGCATGGCTCCGCTGATTTTTATATCTACGATTATTACACACTTATTTGGCGGTTCTGCAGGCCGTGAAGGCGCAGCATTGCAACTTGGTGGCAGTATTGCTAACCAATTGGGACGTTGGTTTCATTTGGATGAAGACGATATTAAAATTATGGTAAGGGGAGGCATGAGCGCTGCGTTTTCAGCTATCTTTGGCACCCCTTTGGCAGCAGTTGTATTTGCTTTAGAGGTTGGCAGTGTTGGGCACATGCATTACGCCGCATTTCTCCCGTGTATGTTGGCGTCTTTAGTGGCGTCATCTATTTCCACTATGTTAGGGGCACATGCAGAAGCCTTTACCATTAGCGAGTCAGTGGCGTTCTCATTGGTTCCGGCATTAAAAATTGCCCTCCTTGGAATTTGTTGCGCGATTATTAGTATGGTATTTTGCTATTTGTTACATAAGGTAGGGCACTTGCTAAAAACATATTTTCGCAACGCTTACGTACGCATTGCAGTTGCAGGTTTTCTTATTATTGGGTTGACAGCACTTCTTCAAACTGCTGCCTATAGTGGGGCCGGGGTAAACTTAATTGAAGAAGCATTTGCTGGAACATCTCCGAAAATGGCTTTTGTCTGGAAAATGCTTTTTACAGCAATTACACTGGGGGCTGGGTTTAAAGGTGGAGAAATTGTTCCATCCTTTACCATAGGCGCAACTTTTGGCTGCCTGTTTGGCACTGCTTTGGGATTATCTCCATCACTTTGTGCAGCGGTAGCTATGGTGTCGGTGTTCTGTGGCGTAACAAATTGTCCGATAGCCTCTCTTCTCATAGGCTTTGAATTATTCGGATTTGGCGCCATGAAATATTTGCTTATCGGAGTAGCAATCAGTTATGTGTTATCTGGATATGGAGGACTGTATTCGGAACAGACAATTGTATTTTCCAAACTTGAGGAAAAAGTAATTAATAGGCAAACACAGTAAAAAAAGTTGGAAAAATTTGCTTGACAAGATACGTGTGCAATGGTAATCTGTACAAGGAGTTAGTCTCAACTAATCAAAAATCCTTGGTAGTTTTCTGCCAAGGATATCTTCAAAACTAACGGTTAGTTAAAACTAACAAAGACTGGAAGGGACTAAATGAGAGGAGAATCAAATGAAAACTCTTAAAGATGTAAAAGTTAATGAAACTACAGTTGTGGTAAAAGTTCATGGTGACGGACCAGTAAGACGTCGTATCATGGATATGGGAATTACCAAGGGCGTAGAAATATATGTTCGTAAAGTGGCACCACTTGGCGACCCAATGGAATTAAATTTGCGAGGCTATGAACTGACATTACGTAAAGCTGATGCAAATATGATTGAAGTGGAGTAAAAGAGATTGTTTATATAGAAAGGAAACAAAGCCGATGGGAATCAAGATTGCGTTAGCAGGAAATCCAAACTGTGGAAAAACGACGCTTTTTAACTTTTTGACAGGA
The DNA here is from genome assembly GCA_045648005.1 of Faecalimonas sp. GTDB lineage: Bacteria > Bacillota > Clostridia > Lachnospirales > Lachnospiraceae > Faecalimonas. The sequence goes on from JAZRND010000050.1 coordinate 61,439, forward strand.
TCTAACCAATATGTAGGGAACTGGCCGGGTGTTACAGTAGAAAAGAAGGAAGGTAAACTCAAAGGATATGACGATGTTATAATCCAAGATTTGCCTGGAATATATTCTTTGTCTCCATATTCGCCGGAAGAAGTGGTCACACGTACATATTTAGTAAAAGAGCATCCGGATGCAATATTAAATATAGTAGATGGAACTAATATTGAGCGTAACTTGTATTTGACAACACAGTTAATTGAACTTGGATATCCAGTGGTGGTGGCTGTCAATATGATTGATTTGGTGCGCAAAAATGGGGACTCTATCGATTTGGATAAACTAAGTAAGGCTATGGGCTGTGCTTGCATTGAAATCAGTGCTCTAAAAGGTGAAGGCGGAAAGGAAGCAGCAGAAAAAGCTGTGGAATTGGCAAAGAATCACGAGCATGGTCCGAGACCGCATGTATTTAATGGAAGTGTTGAACATGCTTTGGCACACATTGAAGAAGAAATTGATGAAATGGTGGATGCCACATATCTTCGCTGGTATGCTATCAAACTTTTTGAACGTGATGAGGTAGTTCAAAAGGAATTACAGTTGAATGAAAAAATACTTTCTCATTTGGAAGGACATATTACAGAGTGTGAAAAAGAAATGGATGATGATGCGGAATCCATCATCGCAGACCAACGCTATACCTATATAGGAAATGTGGTTGGAAAAGCGGTGAAGAAGAATGCAGGTAAGCATGCTATGAGTTTGTCAGATAAAGTAGACCAAGTTGTGACAAATCGAATTTTAGCGTTGCCGATATTTGCAGGTGTTATGTTCCTTATGTATGCCATTGCAATGGGAAGTTATCCGTTCTCTATCGGGACGCTGGGGACAGATTGGGCGAACGATGTATTGTTTGGTGAGTGGGTCCCAAATCTGCTCGATAAATTGTTGACAAGTCTTGGCGTTAGCAATTGGCTTTATGGTTTGGTAATGGATGGAATTGTGGCAGGTGTCGGTGCAGTGCTCGGCTTTGTACCGCAGATCCTGGTGCTTTCATTGCTGTTATCTATTTTGGAAGATATTGGATACATGTCTAGGGTGGCATTTATTATGGACCGTATTCTTCGCAAATTCGGCCTTTCAGGGAAATCCATTATTCCGATGCTCGTTGCAACAGGATGTGGCGTTCCAGGTATTTTGGCAAGCCGTACGATTGAACAGGAAAATGACCGCAAAATTACAGTTATGACCACAGGATTTCTTCCATGTGGTGCCAAAATGCCAATCATTGGCTTGTTCGCAGGCGCTATCTTTGGAAATTCACCGTTAGTTGCAACATCTGCGTTCTTTATTGGAGTCATGGCAGTTCTTGTGTCCGGTGTCATCCTGAAGAAATTTAAAACATTTGCAGGTAAGCCAACCCCGTTTGTTATGGAACTTCCGGCATATCATTTGCCGTCTCCGCGAAATGTTCTTCGATCTACATTAGATAGAGGTTGGGATTTTGTAAAGAGAGCAACGACGATTGTACTTTTGAGTTCTATTGTGCTTTGGTTCTTGCAAAGCTATGGATTTGTAAATGGTACTTTTATTGCAGTGGAAGATCACAATGCTTCCTTCTTGGCAGGTCTTGGTAAGATTATTGCATGGATATTCTATCCAATTGGTTGGATGGGAGATATGGCTTGGAAAGCAACCGTTGCAACCTTCACCGGTTTGATTGCAAAAGAACAAGTGGTTATGACCTTTGGTACACTCTACAACTTCGGTGGAGAATTGAGCGAAACCGGAGATGAAATTTGGAAAATGATTGCAACAGATTTCGGACCGGTTCGAGCATATAGTTTTATGATTTTTAATTTACTTTGTGCCCCATGTTTTGCAGCCATTGGTGCAATTAAGAGGGAAATGGGAAGTGTAAAATGGACTTTTGGAACCATTGCCTATATGTGTGGATTTGCCTATGCGATTTCTATGATTGTATACCAATTAGTAGGTTTAGCATTGGGAGAGGTTACATTTAGTGTGTTTACTGTTCTGGCCGCTTTGGTATTAGGCGTATTATTATATTTGATTTGCCGAAAAGGATATAAAGCAGAAAAATAAAGGAGTTTTATAGATGGGAGATATTATAGTTCTTGTAGTGATAGGGGCCATAGTGGCATTAGTTCTTCACTCTATGTGGAAAAATCACAAACAAGGAAAAACATGTTCCGGCTGCTCGGGAGATTGTGCCCACTGTGCAAGCAAAAATAAGAAAACAAGATATTGAATATTTGGAAAACCATGCTAATATGGTATTAAGCATATTTCATTTTGTTTGTGTGAGGAGGATAAAAATGGAAGAGAATAAGAAAAAAGGCGGACTTAACAAGATTTGGTTGGCGATTGTCATTGCAGTTGTTGCAGTTTTGGCTATTGTATTGCTTCTTGTCTTGGGAAATCCATTGCAAAAAGCGCAGGGTAACAAGATTGATGCAGAGCAACTACTTCCGTCAGTGAAGGATGTTGAGTTTGAAAACATGTATGTAGCTGCAAAAGCAAGAAACCCGGTTACGTTTTTGCTTGTTGATGGTGAAAACAATGATGTAAATGACCGTTTGGAAGGAAAGACTGTTAAACGAATTGGTATTCCTGTCTTGAAGTTGGATGATTATAAAAAGGATTCACAAATCGATGTCCATGTAATGACTAAAACACTTCCGGCAACGGTGATAAGAAGTTATCCACTTGTGATTCCGGCAAATACATATAGCGAAAATAAGGTAAATGAGTGGCATTATTTTGACGTAAACATTGAGATTGGTAAAGGTGAAATGTTGGCCTTTGGAACCAGCGCGGGAGCAGATAGCTTTACTTTTGGATTTGTAAAAAAATCAGATAATGTGCCTGCAGTAAATAAAACATTAGAAGAAACAAAGGGGTACCACGGAAGTGTTAATACCGGTGGTCCGGTTACCTATGCAGATGGTGCTACGCAATATGGTCTGCTTTTCGATATTTATTACACGGAAACAAAAGCAGATAATAGTAATCCATTGAAAGGAAAATATATTTCCTTCATGGGTGATAGCATTTCTACTTTTGGAGGATTTACAGACAATAGCTTGTATCAATCAGAAATTAGAAATAATGTCATTTTCTATCCAAGCGACCTTAAGGTAAATGTTACAGACACATGGTGGATGAAAACCATTAGTGCGCTGGATATGAAACTTTGTGTAAATAACGCTTGGAGTGGCTCTCATGTTTCAACCTTCAAAGATGAACCAGAGAAGGCTGCGTGTATGGACCGGGCAACATTACTTCATAATGATAACCAGAACATCAATCCTGACATTATCGTTTTTGCCATTGGTGCAAACGATGCATTGGGAAGTTATGAAATTGGAACATACAATGGCTTGAGCGATGTATACGATGGACAAAATTATATTGGGGACACAAAACTTTTTGCACAAGCCTATGCAATGATGCTTCATAAGACAAAAACCCAGTATCCAGATGCAGATATTTATTTGTTCTCTATGTTGAATTGGCCACTTAAGGTAGAAGGTGGAACACCTATCGTTAATTATACAAATGTGGTAAAACAGATAGCAGAAGAATTTAATGTGACTTATGTAGACCTGTTCAATGAAACAGATATTTCACCGGAGACAGCAGAAAAGTATTTCTATGACAAAGTGCATCCGACCCCGGCTGGATTTACTGAAATGTCAGATTGTCTGATCAAGGTATTAAAAGAAAAGTACAAGTAATCATAAGAAAAGTTCGTAAGAAAAACTCTTACGAACTTTTTTGTGTATTTGCATATTTTTTTATGGCTTCAAAACTTTCAGAACTTAATACATGTTCCAGTTTGCAGGCGTCCTCTGAAGCAATTTCTTCCGGAACCCCTAATCTGGTGAGCCATTCCGTCAACAGTTCATGACGTTCATGTATCATTTCTGCAATCTGCTTGCCAGATTCTGTTAAATATATAAAACCAGCATCGGTCACTGTGATATGATTCTTTTCTCGAAGATTTTTCATGGCAACACTGACACTGGATTTTTTGAATCCTAACTCATTTGCCACATCTACAGAACGGACTACAGGTAACGTTTTACTTAAAATCAAAATGGTTTCCAAATAGTTTTCTGCAGATTCATTGATAACAAGCTTCATGATGATTTCCTCCTGAATATTACAATAAGAATATCACAGAAAAATGGAAAAAACAATAGAAGTGTGTTACAATGAGGTAGAGTTATATCAAAAGGAAAGTAATCTAGAAGAAGGTGTGAATATGGCCAACAATTGTGAAACTTGTGTGAATTATGAGTATGACGAAGAATATGATTATTACGTGTGTGCGAAAAATTTGGATGAGGATGAAATGTACCGGTTTATCAAAGGGGATTTTCGGGATTGTCCATATTACCAATTCGGCGACGAATATCAGATTGTAAAAAAACAAATGTGATAAGGAGAAAATTTATGAATCAATTTGAAGCATCTATTATTTTATGGATACAGGAAAATTTGAGAGGTGTTATGGATGGCTTTTGGACATTTATCACCAGCCTTGGAGATGGAGGATATCTCTGGATAGCCTTGGGGATTATTTTACTTATTTTCAAGAAGACCAGACCGATTGGTTTTACAGTATTGATAGCCTTGCTCTTCAATCTGATTATTACGAATTTGACACTGAAAGATTTGATTGCAAGACCGCGACCGTTTGTGGTAAATGAAACAATCAAACCACTTGTGGGTGGAGTGAATCCTTATACCTCTTTCCCGTCAGGGCATACCAGTGGGTCCTTTTCAGCAATGTTTGCCCTTTATCGTTGGGTTCCGAAGAAAATTGGAATTCCGGCCCTTGTGTTGGCAGGGTTAGTCGCAATTTCCCGTTTGTATGTGGGTGTGCACTATCCGACAGACCTTTTGGGAGGATTCGTTATTGGATTTATTTGCAGTGTTTGGGCATATCACATCGTCCAAGTAGTGCGAAGAAAAATAGGAGAGAAGAAAGCAAATGGCTAAAACAAAGAAGCAAAAGCTGGCAGAAGAGATTATCAAACGCTTAAAAGAAGAATACCCGGATGCAGATTGTTCTCTAGAGTATGATCAAGCATGGAAACTTTTAGTCAGTGTGCGCTTGGCGGCGCAGTGTACAGATGAACGAGTGAATATTATTGTGGAAAGACTTTACGAAAAATATCCGGATGTGAATGCATTGGCAGATGCAGATGTGGATAAAATAGAAGAAATAGTAAGACCCTGCGGATTGGGAAGAAGCAAAGCGAAAGACATTAGTGCCTGCATGAAGATTTTGCGAGACCAGTACGATTGTCAGGTTCCGACCACATTTGAAGAACTGTTGGCTCTGCCGGGAGTAGGAAGAAAAAGTGCGAATCTCATTATGGGAGACGTCTTTGGAAAGCCTGCCATTGTGACAGATACTCATTGCATTCGATTGACAAATCGTATGGGCTTGGTAGATGGAATTAAAGAACCAAAAAAGGTAGAAATGGCATTGTGGAAAATCATCCCGCCGGAAGAGGGAAATGATTTTTGTCACCGATTGGTGTATCACGGACGAGCTGTTTGTACGGCAAGAACAACACCATACTGCGAAAAGTGTTGTTTGAGAGATATTTGTCCTAAAAATGGCGTAAAAAAATAATTGATTTCTGTAATATCATTCATTATAATTGTTCTGTAAGTGTTAGAAAAAAGTTTATTTTATATATTTAGGAGGAAAAGTTATGGATTCAAATAAGAGACCGGATACCATGGAACGTATCACGACACCGGAACTTGCAAATGCATTTATCGCAGAGCAAGTAAAGGCTGTAAAAGAGCAAGTTGGAGATAAAAAAGTGTTATTGGCACTTTCCGGAGGCGTAGATAGTTCAGTAGTGGCAGCGCTTTTGATTAAGGCTATCGGCAAGCAATTAGTTTGTGTGCATGTAAATCATGGTTTGATGCGTAAGGATGAATCAGAAGGCGTTATCAAGATGTTTCGAGAAGGTTTGGATGCTAACTTAATTTATGTTGATGCAACAGATCATTTCTTAGGGTTGTTAGCAGGTGTGTCAGACCCAGAACGCAAGAGAAAAATTATTGGTAAAGAGTTCATCACAGTATTTGCAGAAGAAGCAAGAAAACTTGAAGATATTACCTTCCTTGCACAAGGAACAATTTATCCAGACATCTTGGAATCTATTAAGGCAGCTGAAGGTAAGAAAGCAGTGAAATCTCATCACAACGTGGGTGGACTTCCAGAAGATCTTAAATTTGAACTTGTAGAACCAATTAAACTTTTATATAAAGACGAAGTGCGTGTAGTAGGTGAGGCTCTTGGTTTGCCACACTCTATGGTATATCGTCAACCATTCCCGGGTCCGGGGCTGGGTGTTCGTTGTTTAGGAGCGATTACTCGCGATAGATTAGAAGCTCTTCGTGAAGCAGATGCTATCTTGCGTGAAGAATTTGATAAGAATGGCCTTGCTGAAAAAGTGTGGCAATATTTTATCGCTGTTCCAGATATCAAGAGCGTAGGTGTGAAAGACGAAAGTCGTTATGAAGGTTGGCCAGCCATCATTCGTGCGGTCAATACAACAGATGCAATGACTGCAACAATTGAAGAGATTCCATATGAGATTCTTCATCACATCACAGATAGAATTACTCATGAAGTTGAAGGTATCAATCGAGTTCTTTTGGATTTGACACCGAAGCCGATTGGGACGATTGAGTGGGAATAATGGAAAATGTTTGGGAAGCCTTACAAGGCTTCCTTTTTTTACCAGTTCACAATTTCACGCTATTGTCCTCGTTCAATCTATATGATACTATAAATATGTATTTTATTAAATAAACCATCATTATTTATGGAGAAAACGATGTATTCAATAGGAATAGATTTTGGCTCTCTTTCAGCGAGAGCAGTATTAGTAAATTTAAGTAATGGAGAAACCGTGGCAGAGTCAGAGTTTGTGTATCCACACGCAATACTCACAGACCAAGACTTTGACAATATAGTCCTGGAAAAAACCGATGCTTTTCAACACCCACAGGATTATCTTGATGCATTAACATTTGTTACGAAGGATGTTATCCGGCAAGGCCAAATTTCGGTCGACCAGGTTGTGGGAGTGGGACTAGATTTTACTTCGTGTACTGTCTTATCTCTTGCGGAAGAAGGAAAGCCACTTTGCTTTTTGAATGAGTTTCAAAATGAACCGCAGGCTTATGCAAAACTATGGAAGCATCACAGTGCTCAAAAAGAAGCCAATGAAATCACAGATTTGGCGCACAAACTAGGAGAGCCTTGGATTAAGAATTATGGTGATAACATTTCTTCCGAATGGCTTTTCCCAAAGATTCTGGAAACTTTACATAAAGCGCCTATGGTATTTGAAAAATGTGCTTATTTTTCAGAGGCAGCAGACTGGCTAGTATGGCTGTTAACTGGTGAAAAAGTGTATGGAAGTTGCATGGCTGGATACAAGGCTTGCTGGAATGCAGAAACGGGATATCCAGATAATAGCTTTTGGGCGCAACTGGATTCTCGGCTTGCCAATATCGTGGGGACTAAAGTTGGAACCAACGTGCAAGGCACGGGGACAAAAGCAGGCTGTTTGAACGCATTTGGAGCAGAACTTACCGGACTAAAGGAAGGAACTGTTGTAGCTGTTCCAATTATTGATGCACACGCGGCATTGCCGGCAGTAGGTATTACAGAGAGTGGCAAATTATTGTTGATATTAGGGACGTCTGGATGCCATATTATTATGCATGAGGAGCAGAAAGAAGTTGCAGGAATCAGCGGAAGTGTGAAAGGCGGCATTATTCCGGAGCTGATTGCCTATGAATCAGGACAGGCATCCATCGGGGATTGTTTTGAATGGTTTGTAAAAAATTGTGTGCCAGAATCTTATGAAAAAGAAGCAAAAGAACGTGGAATTAATATTTATCAATACTTAACCGAAAAAGCTTCTGGATTAGAAGTTGGAAGCAGTGGGTTATTAGCATTGGATTGGTTCAATGGGAATCGTGTACCATATGTGGATTTCGATTTAACCGGAGTGATTTTGGGACTAAATCTTCAGACAAAGCCGGAAGAAATTTTCCGCGCGCTAATCGAGTCTACTGCGTTTGGAACGAAATCAATTGTGGATATTTATGAAAACAATGGAATTGCCGTTCAGGAAATTTATGCGTCTGGCGGAATTTCTCAAAAGAATGCTTTCTTGATGCAAATATATGCGGATGTTTTGGGAAAAGAAATCAAAGTAATCGAAGCACCACAGGCGGCAGCTAAAGGGAGCGCAGTATTAGCTTCCATTGCAGGCGGTTATTTTGGTTCTTTTAAACAAGCTACCGAAACCTTGTGCGAATATAATGAAATCATTTACACTCCGAATCAGAGCAACACAGAAAAATATGCTTGCTTATATAAGGAATATTTGATTGTCTCTGAATTCTTTGCTAAAAACTCGATTTTGAAAAATCTGAAACTACAAAACGACCGATAGAAAGGAGCAATCGTATGGCCATGGAGAGAGGCGGTCCAATGAGACCACAACCACAACGGGTACGTCCACCGAAAAATATAAAAGAAGTTCCTGCTTATCTGAAAGAACTTCTTGGTGGATTTTTCACGCGTTTTGCTTATATTGTGAAATTGGTTTGGGACACAGGGCATTGGATTCTATTTTTATTGAGCTTCGTGGCTGTGTTCAAGGGTGTAACCCCGGTTGTCGGAGCCCTGATTTCAAAAAGCATTTTAAATGAGTTGCAAGTAATTATTAAAAGCAACAATCTGTCAACAGACGGTTTTTGGACATCTGCCGTATTCTATTTGTTGATTGTCTTTTTTGTCTATCAGATATTGTTGCAAGTGATCAACTACGTCAGCAGTGCTCTCAATCGAATTGCCGGCGAAAAAGTTGTGAAGCAGGTCAAACTGCAAATCATGGAAAAATCCAAAGAGTTGGATGTGGCATCTTTTGATAATGTGGCATTTTATGAAAGAATGGAGAATGCCAGCCGTGAGGCGGGAAATCGTCCACTCATGATTCTGTCCGAGTCTTTTAATGCAGTTAGTAGAGTGATTGAACTTGTCAGCTATTTGGTTATTTTATTTGCAGTGCCAAAATTGACATGGGCAACATTACTTATTTTAGTGGTGTCTGTACCGTCTGCGGTTATTAATTTCATTTATCGCAAGAAAAACTTCCAATATATGCGTCATCGTTCTAGAGAACGCAGGGAAATGAATTACTATTCAGACTTGTTGGTGAATAAGGATTTAATCAAAGAAGTTCGTATGTTTGATATTGCGGATACTTTTATTGGCAGATATTTAAAGGTGTTTGACAAATATTACAAGGGTCTTCGACGTTTAATATTTAGTGAAAATATTTGGCACATAGTCATTGCTGTGGTATCAGGAGCTACGAATCTTATTTTCTACATATTAATTGCTATGCAAGTTTTTACCGGTAAAATTATGATTGGTGATTATACCCTTTATACAGGCGCAATTGCATCTGTGGCAACTTGTATCAATATTTTAATAGCATCTTCAGGAACTATTTATGAAGGAACTCTTTTCATCGATAATCTCATTTTGTTTATGAAAGAAGAACAGAAGGTTGTGCCATCTATCAGCGATGCACTGCAAGTGTGCAGAAATCAAGGACATGAGATCGAATTTAAAAATGTCAGCTTCCGTTATCCGGGAACAAAACGGGACGTATTGCAAAATATTAACCTTCATATCAAACAAGGTGAGACCATGGCACTTGTAGGATTGAATGGGGCGGGAAAGACAACGCTTATCAAGTTACTTACAAGGCTCTATGATCCGACCGAAGGACAGATTCTTTTAGACGGAAGAGATATTAAAGAGTATGACCTGCAAAGCCTATATCGGGCATTTGGAATTATCTTCCAGGATTTTGGGAAATATGCAGTTACTGTAGAAGAAAATATTCAATTTGGCGACGTTCACAAGGATGCAGATAGGGACGCAGTAATCTATGCTGCAACGCAAAGTTCAGCCAAAGATTACATAGAAAAACTTCCGGATGGTTATGAGACTCCGCTCATGCGTATTTTTGAACCAAATGGTATTGAGTTGTCCATTGGACAGTGGCAAAAATTAGCGATTGCAAGAGCTTTTTATGCAGACTCTGAAATTTTGATTTTAGATGAGCCGACGGCGTCTTTAGATGCCATTGCAGAACAGGAAATTTTCAATCAGTTTGATCAGCTGCGAGAAGATAAGACCACCATTTTTGTATCTCATCGATTGTCCAGTGCGACGATGGCAGACCAAATCGTGGTTTTGGAAAATGGTTGCTTGATTGAGCACGGAACACATGAAGAGTTGATGAAGCAGGAAGGTAAATACTTTGAACTGTTTTCTACACAGGCAAAGCGATACATATCCGATAAAAACACACAATAAAGGTTGACAGGAGTCGACCTTTATTGATATTATTTATTTAACAATTAGGTTAAATGTTAAATAAAGGAGGAAGTTATGAGTTTGCACAATACGCTAAAAGCCCTTGCCGACCCTATTCGACGAGAGATTTTAAATCTTTTGAAAACTGGGAAAATGACAGCGGGGGAGATTGTTGAAAGATTTAATGTGAGTGGAGCTGCCATATCAAGACATTTGTCAGTGCTAAAAGAGGCAGATTTGATACGAGATACGCGAGAAGGGAAATTTATTATTTATGAATTGAATGTGTCTGTCTTGGAAGAAACCTTACTTTGGATTCGTGATTTGAAAGGAGAAAGCAAATGATTCAGGAGAATAAAAAGAAATTAATTTTGACATCTATTGTGACTTTGGCCCCGATTTTACTTGGTCTATTATTATGGGATAAACTTCCAGAACAAGTGCCGACACATTGGAATGCGGCGGGAGAAGTAGACGGATGGAGCAGTAAAGCTTTTAGTGTATTTGGATTGCCAGTTATTTTATTTGCATTGCATTGGATGTGCTTATTAGCTACAAACGCGGACCCAAAGAAACAAAATATTCAAGGAAAACTGCTCAATATAGTTCTGTGGATTTGTCCGATTGTTTCATGGATGGCAGCAGTGTTAAGCTATGGGACTGCATTGGGTATTGAGTTTAAAATGGATAAACTTATGCCGATTATTATGGGAGTGATGTTTATTGTCGTAGGTAATTATCTGCCAAAGTGCAAGCAAAGTTATACAATGGGAATTAAGCTTCCGTGGACACTGAATGATGAGGAAAACTGGAATCGAACTCATAGAATGGCAGGGAAATTGTGGGTTGTAGGCGGCATAGTCATTTTGGCTCTTGTCTTTGCACCGACCAATGTATTGCTTATCACAGCGCTAGTCTTTATATCTGTATTGGTTATTGTTCCGACAGTGTACTCCTATTTGTTATATTCAAAAGCAAAATCTAATTCGTAGAGATTGTTATTTCCCTGAAAATGGTGTATACTAGGGGAGCTTATTTACATGATACAATGCAACAAGCAATTTGCGTGGTGGCATAGGAGGAAATATGAAGAGATTAAGTAAAAAGACAAAAAGACAAATAACGTTGGCGGGGATACTGGTCGCAGTATTATTCGTAATTGGAACTGCCATTTATTTGAATGATTATTATCATGCTACCGACGAAGCTATTCAAGCTATCGAAGAATCATCTGAATTTGTAACGGTAGAGGTGCAGAAGGATGATCATATTGCATTTATTCCGAACAAGGCATTGGTAGGACTTATTTTCTATCCGGGTGGAAAGGTAGAGCATGAAGCTTATGCGCCTTTGATGAGAGCCTGTGCAGAACAAGGGATTTTGTGCGTGTTAATGGATATGCCTGCTAATTTGGCAGTTTTTGATATCAATGCAGCAAAAGGCATACAGGAAGAATATACAGATGTTGCGCAATGGTATCTAGGAGGCCATTCTCTCGGCGGAAATATGGCAGCCGGATACATCAGAAAACACATAGATGAATACGAAGGATTAGTACTTCTTGGATCTTATGCGTCAAAAGACATTAGCCAAAGTGGATTGGGTGTGGTTTCTATTTTGGGCTCTAAAGATGAAGTGCTGAACCAGAAAAAGTATGAAAAGAATAAAAAGAACCTGCCTGGTGATTATCGAGAAACGATCATTGAAGGCGGTTGTCATTCTTACTTTGGTTATTATGGAGAACAAGATGGGGATGGAAAAGCGACTATCACAAGAGAAGAACAGATTAATTACACTGTGAGTGAAATTTTGGAATTTATTGAGTGGGATTTGGCAGGTAATAAATCTTAAAGTAAGAAGGTGAACTCGTGAAAAAAATTATTTTGGCATCTGCTTCACCTAGACGGCGGGAGCTGATGGAACAAGCAGGATATGAGTTTGAAATTCAAGTTAGTCACAAAGAAGAGACTTATATTAGTGAGACGCCGGCAGAAATCGTGAAAGAATTGGCACTTTTGAAGGCGAGAGATATAGCAGAAAAAAATATACAACGAGATTTGATTGTTATTGGAGCCGACACCGTGGTGGCTTATGAAGGTAAGATACTAGGCAAGCCGAAATCACGGCAAGAAGCCTTTGAGATGATTCGAAGTTTCCAAGGCGATAAACACCAGGTGTATACTGGTGTGGCAATTTTGGATTATGATGCAAATGGGAAAGAAACCATCATCAATCATGCGGTGAAAACGGACGTCTATGTGAATACCATGGCAGATGAAGAAATCTGGCACTACATTGACAGCGACAATGTTATGGACAAAGCAGGCAGTTACGGGATTCAGAGTGGATTTGCAATTTATATCGAAAAAATCGAAGGAGATTATTTCAATGTGGTCGGGCTTCCGATATCGTATATTTATTCGGAACTCAAAAAAATAATGTAAAAGAAGGGACAAGGTGCATATCATCATTTCACCTTGTCCCATTTTATTTATCTATTTTGCTTCCCAACGACCGGATGCGCCGCAAGGCAACACCAGTCCGTTACTTGATACCGGAAGACCAATTTCTTGTGAATCTACTTTACCATCAAACTTTTTAAGCTCTGTGGCCAACATGTAGGTCAATACTGCAGGAGCCAACCCCGTAGTATAGGAGTTGATTAAGAAGAAGAGTGGTTCATCAGATAAAATCTGTGCACAGAGTTTTATAAGAGGATGAATCATGTCTTCGATCTTCCAGATTTCTCCTTTTGGACCACGGCCATAAGAAGGTGGGTCCATAATAATGGCATCATATTTATTGCCACGTCTGATTTCGCGTTCTACAAATTTTACGCAGTCATCCACGAGCCAGCGGATAGGAGCATCTTGAAGACCAGAAGAAACAGCATTTTCTTTTGCCCAACCAACCATTCCTTTTGAGGCATCCACGTGAGTTACTTGCGCCCCTGCAGCTGCAGCAGCAAGAGTAGCTCCGCCGGTGTATGCAAATAGGTTCAATACTTTAATTGGTCTGCCAGCCTGTTTGATTTTTTCGGAGAACCAGTCCCAATTGGTAGCCTGTTCAGGGAACAAACCAGTATGTTTAAAACTAAATGGTTTTAGATTAAACGTCAGGCTTTTGTAGTGAATCTGCCATTGCTCCGGCAAATCAAAGAATTCCCATTCTCCACCACCTTTCTTGCTGCGGTGGTAATGTCCATTCATGTTTCGCCAACCTCTGTGTGATTTTTGCGTATTCCAAATAACTTGAGGGTCAGGTCTTACTAACAAGAAATCTCCCCAACGTTCTAATTTTTCCCCATTTGAAGTGTCAATTACTTCGTAATCTTTCCAATTGTCTGCTATCCACATAGCTTATCTTTCCTTTCGAAAAATTTCTTCTAAAAAGTTTGCTTGCTTGAGTATAACAAAATTTGGGCTTTAAGTAAAGTGAGAGGAAGGAGTTTCTTCTATATATAATGCACGAGATTTGTGGCGGGAGAAAAGAATATGTGGTATGATTGGGATAGAGGTAAGGAGAGATTAAGGAGGAGACAACATAATGGATAAACTGCATGTGAATTTGCAAGAGCAGAGAAAAAAGAAAGGTTTGTCACAGACAGATGTGGCAGAGAACTTACATATTTCGAGACAAGCAATTTCTCAATGGGAGACAGGGAAGACGCAACCAGATATTGGCAGTCTTCAAGCGTTGTGTAATCTGTATGGTATTTCAGTAAGTGAGATGCTAGGTGAAGAGAATGTTCAAACCACAAATACATCACAAGAAAAAAAGGCTACTGATGAAAAAACTGACCTTTCTACGTTGGTGAGAATTTTGATTATTGCGGTTATATTAGCATTGGCTTCACAAATTGCAGTTTTGGGTATTGTCGTAGCTATTGGCGTGATAGTATGGACCATTAAAAACAAACCGAAAATGAGAAGTGTGATAATTTTAATTTGTTTAATTGCTTTATTAGTTTCAATAGACATTACATATGGTGTACTATCATATTATTTTTTGCCTAATGCAGGTAGTGGTACGGTAGAAAAGCTATCATAAGCAAAATATATTTATGCAACAAAGGATTGCTAAAAGAAAGGAACGCTTTCTAGGAAGTATTGAAGAATAATAATATAATAAAGACAAGTCTAGGAGGGCAGTAATATGACGAAAAAGAAGAAAATCATTCTAATTATCATTTCAGCAATTGTAGTGTTGATAGCAGGAACACTTATCTTCCTCTATTATTATGAAATACCATATTCTGATGGTTTTGCGATGGATGATTATATCCCTTCGACGGTAATGAGCAAATACCACCAATGGGAGTGGAAACATATAGAAGCATATCACATTTCCTTCTTTGGATCAGTCGAAAATGAAGGTAAGTATCCAACAAAGGACGACGAAGCAATTAATCTGACAGAGGAGCAAATGGCGACAATTCGAGAAATTTTGGAAGATAGGCACTTTAAACCATATTTGAAACTTTGGTACAGGTATGATGCAATGCTTGGAGATGGCGATCAGACAACTTATAAATTAGACTTTCAGAACCAATTGGTGTTTGTAGATGAGATGCATATGACTATATTAAAAACGCAAAAGTGGGTAAGAGGATGCATCAAACTAACGGATGAAGAAACACAAGAGTTAAAAGATATTATTCAAGGTAGTACAAAGTAAAACCAATATTAAAGAAGGAGGGGGTTCGTATGACGAAAAAGAAGAAAATTGTTCTTATTATCACTTCGGTTGTTCTAGCGTTAATAGCAGGGGTGCTTATCATTCTTTATAATTATGAAAGACCGTATTTCGATGACAGTTCTTTGGATAGTGTTATCCCTATGACAGACATGGAACAATGGAAGGCAGAACATATGGAAGTCTACAATATTTCCTTTTTTGGTTCGGTTGAAAGCGAAGGTAATTACCCAACAGATGACGACAAACCAATTGAACTGACAAAGGAAGAAAGAACCGCAATTCAGGAAATCTTGGAAAACAGGGAACTTGAGAAATATTTAAAACTCTGGTATCGGTATGATGCACTGCTTGTGTGTGGTAATGGCGTAACTTATAAAGTAGATCTAAAAAATCAATTAGTATTTATGGACGGTGTATATGCCGGTCGAACACCAATGACTATGTTTAAAATGCCAAAAATGTTAAGGGGATGTATCAGGCTGACCGATGAAGAAACACAAGTCTTGAAAGATATTGTTAAAGGAAATTCAAAGCAATAATAATCTATAAGAAGGAGGAGTAACATGACAAAGAAGAAGAAAATCATTCTTATTATTATTTCAGTAATTGTAGCGTTGATAGCAGGGGTACTTATCTTTCTTTATAATTTTGAAGCAGTGTGGGGCGGATCAGAGTCATACTATGGAGGTATAGGTTTCACCGAAGCTGAAATGAAATATTTTCAGCTTTGTCCGAGCCACTACTTTGGCTCGTCACTAAAAGAAGGTGAGGCTCCGAATCCAGAGGAAGAAGCAGTGGAGTTAACGTCAGAGCAGCGAGAAACCATTCGAGACATTTTCAATAATAAATCAGAGTACATGTACGGAAAATTGTGGTACCGGTATGACGCAGTGATTATGTTTGGTGATAGAATCGTCTATAAACTTGATTTTAAGAATAAGTACATTTTTTATGAATGGGAATTTTTAGACCAAAGGACCCCAGAACTCCCAGACCCGCTGTGGGGTTACGCAGAGCTAACCGATGAAGAAAATCAAATCTTGCAAGATATGCTAAAAGGAACCGAAAAGTAGGTTCCTTTTTTTTATGGTGCAAAACGTGTTTGGGCATGTATGCCAACTTGCTTATGATTTTACCCAAAGAAATTTTGAACATTGGGCAAGAGTGAAAAAAATAAGTTTGCCATGAAGTGATAAGCTAAAAGTAGACACCACCCAAAAATAAGTAGACAAGTGGTATAATGTAATAAACAGTTATATTTCTTGTTACACAGGAGGTGCTATTTATGATTCCTAAAGAACAACGCGTGGCCATTGGTAAAGAAA
>JAZRND010000051.1:0-2784 GCA_045648005.1 Faecalimonas sp.
ATACAACATTAGCTTAATGGTAAATGCAGACAACGCCATCGATGTTGCCCACGCGGAAAGATGTCCGCTTCCATACCTTTCATGTATGGTTGATGATTGTATCAAGCGTGGAAAAACAGTTCAGGAAGGCGGAGCCATTTACAACTTTACCGGACCACAAGGCTTTGGTGTTGCAAATATGGCAGATGCATTATTCGCTATTAAAAAATTAGTGTACGAAGATAAAAAGATTACTTTGGCTGAATATAAGGAATTGCTAGAACTGAATTACGGAAAAGGTTTGGATGCCGTAAGTTTGGCAGATCTCACAATCCAGATAGCAGCAAACTTAAAAGCAGCAGGCAAGGAAGTAGGCGAGAAGGAAATTGCAGGAATCTTGAAACAAGTGAAAGCAATTTCAGAATCGGAGGATGTTAAGGCAAGAGGTCAAAAACTTTTGGATATGATAGAAGACGTTCCGAAGTTTGGAAATGACATTCCGGAGGTAGATGCTTTCGCAAGAGATGTTGCATATACATATACCAGACCGTTGGAAACATTTAAAAATCCAAGAGGAGGTATGTATCAGGCAGGGCTTTACCCAGTATCTGCGAACGTGCCACTTGGTGCACAGACGGGTGCAACACCGGATGGGCGTTTGGCGCATACGCCGGTGGCCGACGGAGTTTCACCTTCAGCCGGAAAGGACGTGCATGGTCCTACGGCAGCAGCTAATTCGGTTTCCAAGTTAGACCATTACATAGCTTCTAACGGAACCTTATTTAATCAGAAGTTCCATCCATCCGCATTGAATGGAAGAGAAGGTTTAGAAAACTTTGTAGCATTAATTCGCTCTTACTTTGATCAAAAAGGAAGTCACATGCAGTTCAACGTAGTTAGCAGAGAAACACTGTTGGATGCACAGAAAAATCCAGAGCAGTACAAACATTTGGTTGTTCGCGTTGCAGGTTACAGTGCTTTGTTTACTACTTTATCAAAATCACTCCAGGACGATATCATCAATCGTACCGAGCAAGGATGGTGATTTGATGGATTACAAGAATACGAAAGGCCGAATTTTTGATATACAAAGATATTCCATCCATGACGGACCGGGAATACGGACCATTGTATTTCTGAAAGGATGCGTTTTGCGCTGCCGTTGGTGTTGTAATCCAGAATCACAAAAATACGAAATCGAAACCATGATGGTACATGGGAAACCGAAAACAATCGGTTATGATGTGACAGTCAAAGAGGTTATGGAGACAGTTGAAAAAGACAGGCAATACTACAGACGTTCAGGAGGAGGACTTACCTTATCCGGCGGAGAAAGTCTTTGTCAACCAGATTTTGCGAGAGACTTACTTCGGGCAGCAAAGGAAAGCGGAATTAACACCGCCATGGAGAGTATGGGATGCGCAGCTTACGAAACTATTGAAAAGATATTACCGTATTTGGATACCTATTTGATGGACATAAAGCATGTAAATCCTGCAAAGCATAAAGAGTTTACCGGACGTTCCAACGAACTCATGTTGGAAAATGCGAGAAAGATTGCAGAGTCCGGACAAACCAATTTGGTGATTCGCGTTCCGGTTATTCCGGGGTTTAATGACAGAGTAGATGAAATAGAGACAATTGCAAGATTTTCCGACAGTTTGCCGGGAGTGAAAAAAATTCATCTTTTGCCTTATCATAGACTCGGGCAAGATAAATATGAAGGATTGGGACGAGAATACTTGATGGGAGATGTACTTCCACCAACCAATGAAAAAATGGAAACATTACGACAGGCAGTTATCAGAGTATCGAAACTGGATTGTCAGATAGGAGGTTAGCAAACGTGGCAGAAATACAAAGAATTGTGCAGGAACTGGTTCCTGGGAAAGAAATTACAATTGCACATTTGATTGCGAATCCGGATGCTGACCTGTACGTGAAGTTAGGGCTAAATCCGAAAATCGATTATTCAAAATCGGCAATCGGACTTATGACGATTAGTCCGGCAGAAACGGCTGTTATTGCCGCGGATATCGCGATGAAGGCAGCAGGTGTGGAAATCGGATTTGTAGACCGTTTTAGTGGAACCTTAATTGTAACCGGCACCATTTCGGAAACAGAGGCAGCTTTAAGGGCAGTGCTCGATTATGTAAAAGAAAAAATGGATTTTAAGGTCTGCAATATCACCAGGACATAGGCTATGAAAAAGATTGTACTGGTAGGGCGCAGTGAAGCCGGAAAAACTACTTTAACGCAAGCCTTGAAGGGCGAGAAAATCGAATATCACAAAACCCAATACGTAAACAATCTGGATGTCATCATCGACACACCGGGAGAGTACGCACAGACTAAAGGGCTAGGACATGCATTAGCGCTTTATACATATGAAGCAGATGTGGTGGGGTTATTGCTTTCCTCCACCGAACCATATTCCCTATACCCACCATGTTGTACGGTTATGGCAAATCGGGAAGTGATAGGAATTGTAACAAAAATTGACGTGGAAGGCGGAGATCCGAAGCGAGCTGAAAGATGGCTTCGCTTGGCAGGATGTGAAAAAGTTTTCTTTGTCAACTCAAAAGCAAATGAAGGGATTGGAGAATTGTTGGAATATTTGAAGGAGGAAGGAGATATTCTTCCTTGGGAACAATAAAAATAACAAAAACCAACAAAAACAACATCTATAAATATTGACGCATGTGGTTTTGTGTGTTAATATTGCAATAGAAAACAACAAAAACAACAAAAAACAAACTTTTAGGAGGAATTCGCAATGGCAATGAACGAATTTGAAATCAAAAA
>JAZRND010000052.1:0-17838 GCA_045648005.1 Faecalimonas sp.
GCGGTTGAAGAATATATACACTATTATAACAACGAGAGAATTCAGGCAAAAACAAAATGGATGCCTCCTGTAAAATACAGGAAAGCATCCATGTGTGCCTAGTTCATAAATCAATGTGTCCAGGATTCTGGGTACATATCACCCTTGCCCTCCACCGCTTTTATGTTATAATACACTTAAAGGTCGGTGATGATATGAGAAAGTTATCAATTATTTTTGTGTGTTTGGCAATTATCTTTTCTTTAGCTGCTTGCTCTAACAATGTTGAGTTTACGGAAACCGAAAATAAAACCATTGTGTCAACAGACGGCACGGAATATACTTTTGTCGGTAACGAGGGCAGAGTTTGGTGTTTTGGGGAATGGCAATTCATAGGTCATTTAAGAGGAGAAAAAAAGACCTTTGTTCATCTCACTAATAGAATTAAAACAGGTATGTATTCTGTTGATGGCAGTCAAGATGTTTTGGTAAGATATTTCCCCGACAATGAGTTTGCCGCTATATATGTAAAATCCGAATTGCTGAAAACGGAAATCGTTCTGGATAATTGTATTAGATTCGAGTTTATAAAAGCTTCGCTTTTGAATAATGAAGAAGCGGCACTTTCGAAAAAAGGAATAACTGAATGCAAGCAATTTCTTAATGAAATCAAAAACGGACAAAAGGCAAATGGCGTGGGACTGTATGATTTGGTAAAACAACTTGACGGAACGCTTAAAAACTATTATGTTTACGGGTATGTTTGTGGGGTTATACAGGAAGATGTTAACATAGTTATTCCTTTAGAAGTAATGTCATTTGATGATAAAGCATATTCAATTATAATTGATGACATAGAATATGTTTTGTCTCAAGAATGGATTGATAAATTGATGAACAAGTAATTCTGTGAAATCAGAATAAAACAACTGTTAAATTAAAGAAAATCCTCGGTTTTCAACCAGTTCTTTTTC
Source organism: Faecalimonas sp. (assembly GCA_045648005.1). GTDB lineage: Bacteria > Bacillota > Clostridia > Lachnospirales > Lachnospiraceae > Faecalimonas. The sequence continues at coordinate 954 of JAZRND010000052.1, forward strand.
GACACGAGAGACAAACGAAAATCCGTTCTCGTAAGAGGGCGGATTTTTGCTTGTATTATTCACTATTCATTTTTCATCATTCATTATTCATTAAATAAAGAACGGATTTTCAAGTGAATAATGAAAAATGAATAGTGAATAATTATTGTGGCTTTGCCGCTTTTTTGCTATAATACACATAAGGTGGTGATTTTATGGAAATTAAAGCAAAGTGCAAATTTGATTTTGAGTCAATTAGAGCATTAACATATTTATCTTTGTTTAAAAAGGCAAACCCTAAAAAGAGGTTTTTGACTTGGTCAATTATTTCAGCAATCTTGGCAGTCGTCATTATTTTGGAAATGATTGTTTTTTCTGATGCTATGCTTATAGAACTGCTATGTGTAGCAGGTGTTCTATTTTTATTAGAAAGCTATTTGTATTTTCTTCTACCTAAAATCAGATATAAAGCATTGGCTAAAATGAAGGATGCTGAAAACCAATACATCTTTTGTAATAATGTGTTAAAGGCATTCACTAAAAGCCAAGAATATAATGGAGAAGCAGAAATCGAATATTCTTTGTTTGTTAAAGTTTACGAAACAACAAAGCATCTGTTTTTATATCAAACGAATAATCAAGTTTTTATTGTTGATAAAGGTACTATTGAGGGCGGAACAGTTGAAGAAATTAGAAACGAGTTGTCCTCTTTCGTAAAGGATAAGTACATTATTTGTAAATACTAAAGAAAATCAGGTTTTTAGACCGGTTCCATTTTGAGGGTCGGTCCCAAAGCCTCAAGAATGATAAGTTCTTGGGGCCTACTTATTACCTCTTTATTCTTATCTAAACGTCCTTGGGGTTTTGGGATGTAACAAGTAAGAAGTAATAGATAATAAGTATTTTGCAAGGCGTTGCCTTGCATTTTTTGTTACCTAATGCTATGATTAGCAAAAAGAAAGGGGTTATGAAAATGATTGATTTTAAAAATGCAAATTACTTTAAATTAAAGGCAGTAGATAATTCTACATATTCTTCGTTAATATCTGCAACTTTTGCAGACGGAGAGAGTATATTATCTACTTTTAAAGGAATTCGTGATGGTGTTGTTTTTACTAACAAGAGAATTATTGCAATAAATGTGCAAGGACTTACCGGAACAAAAAAGGACTTTACTTCTTTACCTTATAGTAAAATTCAAGCGTTCTCAGTAGAGACTGCTGGGGTTTTTGATTTGGATAGTGAATTGGAACTTTGGTTTTCCGGTTTGGGAAAAGTTAAATTTGAGTTTGTTAAAAATGCTAATGTTTCTGCAATTTGTAAAATGATATCTGAAAGAGTATTGTGATTTTAATATAGGTATATTAGATTCTAAAATGTGGCGGCAACAGATTTCTGTGCCGAAAGAATAAATAAGCAGTATTGAGACTCAATCATTCATGTGCTATTATATGCGTGGTAAAGGAATACATAAAGCATTTCATTTGAAGGAAGAACAGTATGGGGAAATTTGACGGAATTCTTTTTTGTACAGATTTGGACGGTACACTTTATCGAAATGATAAGACAGTATCAAAAGAAAATCTTGACGCGATAGAATATTTTAAAATGGAAGGCGGATGTTTTACGTTTATTACCGGACGTGTTCCTGTAACCGCGACGGCAATATGTGAAATCATAAAGCCTAATGTACCTTATGGCTGTATTAATGGTGGAGGTATCTATGATTTTGTAGAGAATAGGTATTTATGGAAGGAAACATTGCCACAAGATGTGAAAGAACTTATTTGCAGTGTAAGGGATGAGTTGCCAGAAATAGGTATACAAGTGAATACAGAAAAGCAAGTATATTTTATCAGAGATAATGCTGCAATGGTTCATTTTCGTTCTGTCACGGGATTGCCGAACGTTTCAAAAGAGCTTGAGGATATTGATGACCCTATGTTAAAAATTATATTTGCCCACCATGAAGAGGAACAAATTTGTAAAGTGCAAAAACTGTTAAACAGCCATCCAAAAGCTGACAAATTTGATTTTATACGTTCAGAGCACAGCCTGTATGAGATTTTGCCAAAAGGCGTAAGCAAGGGGAATTTGGTTTTAAAATTAGCAGAACTTTTAGGAATAAATGAAAATAGAACTATAGCAGTGGGCGATTATGATAACGATGTTTCTATGGTGAAAAGTGCAGGGATTGGATATGCAGTTTCTAATGCGAGGGATTCCGTGAAAGAGGTCGCAGATAGAATCACTGTCAGCAATGAAGAAAATGCCATAGCGGCAATCATTGAGGAACTCGATAGTGGAACGCTTATTATATAATATGCCATAACTATGGAACTCAAGGTCTTTCCTTGAGTTTTTTTGTGCAAAAGGAGTTTGACAGCATGTTACTTCCTTCCTATAATAAAAATATAAAGTGATACACTAATGAGAGAGGGGAATTCTGATGAAAAAACTAAACAATTTATCACCACAACAAGTATTAGAAACAAGATGCAGAAATGCGAGAAGTAACTTATTATATGTAGTTATATTTACTTTGGTGAATCTTCTTCTTTTAGTTACCAAAAGTGATCTGTACTTTTTGTTTTCAGCATATGTTCCATATGCATTGGTAAGCGTGGGTATGATGCTCTGTGGTATGTATCCGGCGGAGTATTACGGACAAGATATCTCAAATGTGGAATTCTTGAGCCCAACTGTTTTTGCAATTTTATTGACTGTTGCCATAGTCATTATAGCTATTTATTTTATCTGTTGGATTTTTTCTAAAAAGAATAAAGTGGGTTGGTTCATATTTGCGTTGATTATCTTCGCAATTGATACAATAGTAATGCTCGTATTTACAGGATTTGCCGTTGAAGCAATTGTGGATATAATATTCCATATATGGGTGATAGTATCTCTTGCATTAGGTATAAATGCGTACTTTAAACTTAAAAAGTTACCGGTGGAAACAGAAGAAATTATAGAGGCTGAATATGCGGTAAAGGAACAGGAAAGTTTGGAAGATTCGGTAATTTTACGGCTGGCTGATTCTAATGTAAAAGCCAAAATTTTGCTTGAAAGTAATGTGCTAGGACATACTGTTACATATCGCAGAATAAAACGGGTTAATGAACTTGTCATTGATGGAAATGTGTATGATGAGATTGAAGCGTTAATTGAGTTTGCTCATTCACTAGAAGCTCAAATTGATGGACACACCATAGAGGTGGGGTTTGATGGGAAGCTTCATAGTTATTTAAAAGTTGATGGTCAAGTAGTTGCGAAAAAGATGAGGCTCTATTAATTGTTTTTTCAGTTTGAGAGTCGAAAAGGCTATGTTGCAGGACAAGGTGAGAGAAAAGTGGAAATAAAGGCAAAATGTAAACATGATTTAGATTCTATGAAAGCATTAATACATATATGGATGTTCAAGGAAGCAAATCCCAAAACAAGTATGTTAGGCTGGTCAATTATTTTTGGATTTGTGTTGACAAATATTATTTTACAAATGATTTTATCGCCTAGTATTACCAGAATACCAGCATTGTTAGTAGTGATAGGAGGATATTTTTTAATTTGCGACCGGTATTTTCTTTTACCAAAGCGGCAGTATAAATCTATGGTAAACATGAAGGATATTGAACAACAATTTATATTTGGCGATCAAGTGTTGATAAGAACTTGCAAAAATGATAGATATAATAGTCAGTCCGAACTTGAATATTCTCTACTGGTGAAGGTATATGAAACATCTAAATATCTCTTTCTGTTTCAAACTATTCGGGAAGTTATTATCGTTGATAAGTCTACAATCGAAGGTGGAACTATACAGGATATTAGAAAAGTGTTATCTAATTGCATAAAGGGTAAGTATACTATTTGCACATATTAAAGGAGCGTAGCTTTTTTACATAATCTTTCCACAAAAAGCAAATACTATTTCCAAAAGGAGGAAATGGTATGATTGAGCAAGATACAATAAAATTATTACGTGAGTGCGATGCAGGTGTTAAGATGGGTGTTTCATCCATTGATGAGGTTCTTGAATATGTCCAAGATGAAAAAATGAAGAAATGCTTGGAAGAAAACAAAGAGAAACACCAGCAACTTGATAAGGAGTTACAAGAATTATTGGACAAGTATGAGGATGAGGGTAAGAATCCGAATCCGATTGTCAAAGGTATGTCTTGGATGAAAACCAGTATGAAGTTGGCTATGAAAGAATCGGACAATACGATTGCAGATTTAATTACTGATGGCTGTAACATGGGTGTTAAATCCTTGAATCGTTATCTGAATCAATATGAGGCGGCTGATGAAGTATCAAAAGACATTTGCAAAAAGTTGATTAAGTTAGAAGAAAAGTTAAGCGAGCAAATGCGAGATTTTTTATAGTAGCAATTTGGCAGGAAAGGAACGTGAGGGTGCGTTCCTTTTTTGTTTTTCACGGGGCAGATTGACAAACTATCAATTTTTGTTATAATTATGACAACAAAGCAATATAATTTATACAAATGGCGCCATAGCCAAGTGGTAAGGCAAAGGTCTGCAACACCTCTATCACCAGTTCAAATCTGGTTGGCGCCTTATAAGAGCCACGGAAATGGTTTCCGTGGTTTTTCTTTTTGAATAGAGCAAAGGAGAACCTTTTATGAAAGAACAATTATATACTATTCCATTGATGGATGCGTTCCGTGCAGGAGATGAATGTCCATTTTGTTACATAGAGAGAAATGTGGAGCAAAATGCCCTTGATTTTGTATTGGGACCGGAAGCATCTTATATGCAAGACCATGTGAGAGCTGAAACCGATAAGATTGGATTTTGCAAAAAGCATTATCACAAAATGTTTGCCTATGGGGAAACTTTGGCTAACGCACTCATCCTGGACACGCGAATGAAAACCTTAATCAGTGAGATGAAAAAGGAAATGAAACATTATTCTACCACAGCGAAAGCCGGATTGGTGGACAAGCTGCGAAAAGACCAGTCTTCGATGAGGGGTAGCAATAATGTGAGCAAATGGATTCGCGAAAAAGAGGATTCTTGCTATATTTGCAATCACATTAAACGTAACTATGAGAGATATATTGCCACATTTTTTGTGTTATATAAGAGACATGATGAAGAATTTATTGAACTTGTGAAGAATGCAAAAGGTATGTGTCTGCCGCATTTTGCAGATATTTTGGATGCAGCTCCTCTTTATCTGAACGAAAAGGAACAAGAAGAATTGAGAAACATCTTATTCCCACAGATGGAGGAAAGCCTAGAGAGAATTTTGGGTGATGTAGAATGGTTGGAAAACAAATTCGACTACCGTTACAAGGATGCGGAGTGGAAGAATTCCAAGGATGCGGTGCAAAGAGCTATGCAAAAGATAGGAAGCGGATATCCGGCAGACCCACCGTATAGGCAGAGATAAAATTTCTCATAATACCCTTGACGGATATGATATTTGATGATATTATCATCAACGGAACTAAATAAAGAGACTAACTCTTATTCAGAGTGGTGGAGGTAAAAGGATCTGTGAAGCCACGGCAACCCCGGAAATGGAAGGTGCCAACCTGAGCGAGTAATCGAACAATAAGAGGATTGGTTATAAGCATATAATACAGTCCGATTTTGTCGGACTGTTTTTTATTCAGCTTACAAAAAAGAAAGGAAGAAACAAATGGAAAGATTATTATTTACTTCAGAATCTGTAACAGAAGGTCATCCAGATAAGATTTGTGACCAAATTTCAGATGCAGTATTAGATGCGTTATTGGAGCAAGACCCAATGAGCCGTGTTGCGTGCGAGACAGCAGTGACAACGGGATTAGTTCTTGTTATGGGAGAAATTACTACAAGTGCTTATGTAGATATTCAAAAGATAGTAAGAGAAACAGTGGATGCAATTGGATATAACCGTGCGAAATTCGGTTTTGATGCACATACCTGTGGTGTTATCACTGCTATTGACGAGCAATCTACAGATATTGCAATGGGTGTAAATAAGGCATTAGAAGCAAAAGAAAACAAGATGTCTGATGAGGAATTAGAGGCAATTGGAGCCGGAGACCAAGGTATGATGTTTGGATATGCTTCCAACGAAACAGAGGAGCTCATGCCATACCCGATTTCTCTTGCACATAAATTAGCACTTCGTTTGACAGAAGTTCGTAAGAATGGTACATTGCCATATTTAAGACCGGACGGAAAAACACAGGTTACAGTGGAATATGATGAAAATGGTGTACCGGTTAGATTGGACGCAGTTGTACTTTCTACCCAGCATGACCCTGATGTGACACAAGAACAAATCCATGCAGACATTAAGAAACACGTGTTTGAGGCTATTTTGCCAAGCGAAATGGTGGATGAGAACACAAAATTCTTTATCAATCCGACAGGACGCTTTGTAATCGGTGGTCCAAATGGAGACAGTGGTCTGACAGGACGCAAAATTATTGTAGATACCTATGGTGGAATGGCACGTCACGGTGGCGGTGCGTTTTCTGGTAAGGACTGCACAAAAGTAGACCGTTCAGCAGCTTACGCAGCTCGTTATGTTGCAAAGAATATTGTGGCAGCAGGACTTGCTGATAAATGTGAAATTCAACTTTCATACGCGATTGGTGTGGCACAGCCGACTTCTATCATGATTGATACTTTTGGAACTGGCAGGTTGTCAGAAGAAAAGTTGGTTGCTATTGTAAGAGAGAACTTTGACTTAAGACCGGCAGGTATTATTAAGATGTTAGATCTTCGTAGACCAATTTACAAACAGACGGCAGCATATGGACATTTCGGTCGTACAGATTTAGATTTGCCATGGGAAAAATTAGATAAAGTGGAGATATTGAAAGCTTACTTGTAAAAAAGAATATTATTAAACACAATTGGGGACGTAGCAAATTCAATTTTGCTACGTCCTCTTTTAGAAAAAGTTTATAAATATTTCTAGAGAGTTTGGTGTAATACAGATATAAGCATGTTATAATAGTTATAATCTGGAAACAAGGATGTGCCATATGAGATTAAAAACAAGATTAATTATCGGATTTATAACGGTTATGATGTTGCCGCTCACTTTATCATTGACGGTAATTACAATTTTTGGCCAATTTCAAATTCGTTCTATCGAGCGAAATTATGGAATTACAGGGGCCGATTATACAATTATTACAAATCCAATCAGTGCTTTGAATAAGGTAACGGAGCCAACGTTTCACCAACTTAAAATCACGACCAATCGTGACCCGAGACAGATGGAGGATTTTGGGTATTTAAATGAAATTAATAAAGAACTTGTAGAAGCGAATTCTTACTTGGTAGTGAAACGCAATGATGACGTTGTATATAAGGGACAAGATTTATCTGAAGCGATTCTAGAGGTTCTGCCAGAGTTTGGAACCCAAGAATCATTATCCGAGAACGGAATTTACGTAGGTGGAACCCTCCAAGTGTTGATTAAGCAAGTGGATTTTCAGTATGCCAATGGGGAAACGGGAAGTGCCTACATTGTTACTAATGTCAATGATGCCATTCCGGAAGTACGTCAGTATATTAGCAATATGTTCTTTGCAGTTATTTTAATCTTGGCAATTACGGCGGGAGTCATGATTATTTGGATTTATCGAGGTGTGGCGGTGCCGTTAAACAGAATGAAGATAGCTACCCAAAATATTAAAGATGGAAACTTGGACTATGAGTTAGATGTACAGACGGAAGATGAGATCGGGCAACTTTGCCGAGATTTTGAAGAAATGCGTATGCGACTTAAAGATACCGCTTCGGAAAAAATGGAGTACGATAGGCGTAACAAAGAACTCATTAGTAATATATCACATGATTTAAAAACACCGATTACAGCCATTAAGGGTTATGTGGAAGGGATTATGGACGGCGTGGCCGATACACCGGAAAAAATGGACCGTTATATTAGGACCATTTATAACAAAGCCAATGATATGGATTTGTTGATTAATGAGCTTACTTTGTATTCAAAAATAGATTCCAATCGTATACCTTATAATTTTAATACTTTATTAGTGAATGAATATTTTGATGACTGCGCTTACGATTTGAAAATAGATATCGAGTCAAGAGGCATTCATTTTGATTATTCTAACTATGTAGATAAGAACATCAAGATTATTGCAGATGCAGAGCAACTAAAACGGGTGATTAATAATATTGTTTCCAATTCTACCAAATACATGGATAAGGAAAATAAGCAAATACATCTTCGCGTAAAAGACGTGGGCGATTTTGTGCAGGTAGAAATTGAGGATAACGGTAAAGGCATCGGAGCGAAAGAGCTGCCGTATATCTTTGAACGTTTTTATCGCACAGATGCATCCAGAAACTCTGCAACCGGAGGCAGTGGAATTGGTCTTTCGATTGTAAGAAAAATTATAGAGGAACATGGTGGAAAAATCTGGGCGACAAGCAAAGAAGGAACAGGAACCATTATGTATTTTGTAATTAGAAAATATCAGGAGGTACCGGCAAATGAGTAAAATTTTGATTGTAGAAGATGAACACGAAATTGCGGAATTAGAGAAGGATTATTTAGAGTTAAGTGGATTTGAAGTGGCGGTCGCAAACGATGGACAAGTAGGTTTGAATAAAGCATTATCTGAAGAGTATGATTTGATCATTTTGGATTTAATGCTGCCGAACGTAGATGGGTTTGAAATCTGCCGTCAGGTGAGAGAAGAAAAGAATATACCGATTATTATGGTCTCTGCAAAGAAAGATGATATTGATAAAATCAGAGGTTTAGGTCTTGGGGCAGATGATTATATGACAAAGCCATTTAGCCCAAGTGAATTGGTGGCTAGAGTGAAAGCTCATATGGCCAGATATGAACGTTTGGTAGGCAGTGCTATAGAGGAAAACAAAGTAATTGAAATTCGAGGCATTAAAATTGATACCACAGCACGCCGTGTATGGATCAATGGAGAAGAAAAATCGTTTACAACGAAAGAATTTGATTTACTAACCTTTCTTGCAGCCCATCCGAATCATGTTTATACGAAGGATGAGCTCTTTAGCGAGATTTGGGATATGGAGTCTATCGGTGATATAGCAACTGTTACAGTGCACATTAAAAAGATACGAGAAAAGATAGAATTCGATACTTCGAATCCGCAATATATTGAAACTATTTGGGGCGTCGGATATCGATTTAAAGTGTAAAAAAGTAAAGAGGAATGAGAGAAATGATTACCAGTACAAGCAATCAGCAAGTAAAACGTTTATTGCAATTGCAGAAGAAAAGCAAAGCTAGGAACGAGGAAAAGGTGTTTGTCGTAGAAGGCTTGCGCATGTTTATGGAAGTACCAAAAAAGAATGTTGAAAAAGTGTATCTTTCTGAAACACTATATAATAAGAAGAAACACGATTTAAATTTACAAGATTTTCCATATGAAATTCTGTCAGATAGTGTTTTTGAGCGAGTATCGGATACCCAAACACCACAAGGAATTTTATGTGTGGTTAGACAAGCGGAATATGAGCTGTCGGAGCTACTAAAAAAGGCCAATCCTCACTTTGTTGTGCTTGATAATTTGCAGGATCCGGGGAATTTGGGAACGATAGTAAGAACAGCAGAAGGCGCTGGTGTAGATGCAGTTTTTATGAGCAAGGATTGTGTTGATATTTATAATCCAAAGACGATACGCTCTACTATGGGTTCCATTTATCGAGTACCATTTATTTATATAGAAGATATTCCAAATTTATTAAAACTTTTTGATGAAAATGGTATTCGGTCTTATGCTGCTCATTTGGATGGACAAAATGCCTATGACCAGGAAGATTATCAAAAGGGCACAGCCATTTTAATAGGGAATGAAGGAAATGGTCTGCGAGAAGAAGTTTGGAAAAAAGCCAATGTTTTAGTGCGTATTCCAATGTGCGGACAGGTAGAATCTTTGAACGCAGCGATTGCTGCTTCTGTGTTGATGTTTGAAGTTTTTAGACAGCGAAGATAGGTTATAAGAGCTAAAATTGTACTAAAAAAAATACAATCTCGGGGTTGACAGTACACGAAAAACATGTTAATATCGCAACTGTTGCAAGGAAATGTAACAATTATGTAACAATTTGTAATAAAAATGAATTAATTGAGCATAATAATGTAATGGAACATGCTTAAAAAATTGTTACAAATTAGGAGGTATTTATGTTTTTTGGGAACAAGAGAAGGATCGTAAGTTTGTTACTTGCAGGCTGTCTTTTATACACAGCAGAGTTTCAAGTTTTTGCGGCTGATCCACAATCTGAAGCTCATGAGATGGAAACAGTAAACTACGAGATTGAAATAGCTACATTAGATAATATCTGGGCAGCAATGCCAGCAATGGCGGATGTTGCAGTGGGCACACAAGAGTGGCACGGAAAAGCATTAGGAAACGGTGATTATAAGTTAGAAGTTTATGACAACGTTAATGGTGCTGTTATCGGCCAAATGTATGAGAACACAATTGTTACAGTTGTACATGAAGGACCAGACTGGTGCTTGATTTCTTCTGGCTCTGTTACAGGATACATTCCTACTGCAGAACTCTTATTTGGAAGTGCAGCAGTAGAGAGAGCAAAGACTGCATGTGCAAATGGAACTAAAAATGCACAGACTTTACAGGAAATCGAAGAAGAAAGCAGAAGATTGTCTGAAGAAAAGGTTAAATTATTAGCCGCATTGATTTACTGTGAAGCAGGCAATCAACCATATCAAGGGAAAGTGGCAGTAGGTTCGGTTGTTTTGAACCGCATGAATAGCAAACGTTTTCCAGGTACTTTAGAAGGTGTTATTTATCAAAGAGGACAGTTTACACCTGCTATGACCGGAAAACTTGCAAGAGTACTTTCTTCAGGAAGAATTCCGGCGGCATGCTATGATGCTGCAAGAGAAGCGTTATCTGGTGCACAACCATTAGGTAATGTATTATTCTTTAATACCGGATATGGTAATTACAAATTGGGTGACCATTATTTTAGCTAATATAAGGGAGTGTTTTGAGAGCAGGACAATTGTCCTGCTCTTTTTTGTGTAAATAAGAAATTATGTAATTTCTTATTTACACAAAATGCTCCGCGAGGATGCGCAGGGGCGTGTATAAGGAAGATGTTGCTTTGCAACCACATCCCGGCGCGAGAGTTTGCAAGCAAACTCTTTATCTTATGATAAAAAATTCTGATATTGAATAAAAGTTCGAAGGGTGTTATGATTATTAGATACTTAAAGTAGACAAAGGGGATGGATTGACATGAATTTAAAAGGGCGTCATTTTTTGACATTAAAAGATTTTACTGCAGAAGAAATTCAATACTTAATTGATTTAGCTGCAGAGTTGAAAGCGAAAAAGAAACAGGGAATTACAGGAAATTCTTTAAAGGGAAAGAATATAGCATTGATTTTCGAGAAACCTTCTACCCGTACTCGTTGTGCATTTACAGTCGGTGCGAATGATGAAGGTGGACATCCGACCTATTTATCACAACACGATATTCAATTAGGGTACAAAGAAAGTGTAAAAGACACAGCACGCGTATTAGGTCGTATGTTTGACGGAATTGAGTTTAGAGGCTTTAAGCACGAACATGTGGAACTTTTGGCTGAATATAGTGGAGTGCCAGTTTGGAATGGTTTGACAGATGATTACCATCCAACACAGATTTTGGCAGACTTTCTGACCATGAAAGAACATTTCGGTTATTTGAAGGGGTTGAACTTTGTTTACCTAGGTGATGGTCGCAACAACATGGCGAATAGTCTTATGATTGGTTGTACCAAAATGGGAATTAATTTTTCTATCATTGCACCGAAAGAGTTATGGCCAGACGAAGAGTTGGTAGAATTGTGTAAAACATATGCAAAGGAATCTGGGGTGAAAGTTGAAATCACAGATTCGGTAGATGGCGTACAGGGCGCGGATGTCTTGTATACAGATGTCTGGTGCTCTATGGGTGAAGAGGATAAGACTGTAGAGAGAATTGCACTCTTACATCCATATCAGATTAATAAAGCCATGATAGAAAAGACCGGAAAAGAAGGCACCATTTTTATGCATTGTCTGCCGGCGGTAAAAGGAAACGAAGTGACAGAAGATGTCTTTGAAAAATATGCCGACGTTGTATTTGAAGAAGCAGAAAATCGTTTACATACAATTAAGGCGGTAATGGTGGCTACACTTGGAGAATAAGAAGATTATTTATTACAAACAATTGGATTCTACTAACACGAGATTGCTTGAAATGGCTTCTCAAGGGGCAGAACATGGTACCATTGTGGTAGCGGAAGAACAAACTGCAGGGAAAGGTCGCAGAGGACGAAACTGGGAGTCTAAAGACGAGGGCAATATTTATATGTCTATGTTATTGCGCCCTGCTATTTCTACATCCGATGCCCCTATGTTAACCTTGGTGATGGCTTATAGTGTTGCCAAAGTCATCGAAAAGTGGGGATTTTCCGATGTGAAAATCAAATGGCCAAATGACCTAATTTTATCGAATAAGAAGGTCTGTGGCATTTTAACAGAAATGATTTTGAAAGAAAACCAAGTAGATTATGTGGTCATAGGTGTTGGTGTGAATGTTAATGCAAAGAAGTTTTCTTGTGAATTGGAAGATAAGGCAACTTCTTTGTATATGGAATCGGGAAAAGTTATGGACATTCAAACGATGATAGAAGATATTGCCGACGTTTTTGATAAGCAATATGACCAGTTTCTGAAAGTCGGGAACTTGTCTTTTCTGCAAGCAGCGTATAACGACATGTTGATAAATCGCGACAGAGAAGTCGTGATTGTGGAAAACAATCAAGAGCATCGAGTGTGCGCATTAGGAATCAATGCAAAAGGCGAACTAATGGTTCGAACAGATGATGGTATTGAACAGGCGATTTATGCAGGTGAAGTATCAGTTCGCGGTGTTTACGGTTATGTATAGGAGGAATTATGTACGAGGATAAAATAGTACTGTGTGGTGCAAACTCTTATGAGAAGAAATTTTACTTAAATCCAGATTTTGAGGCATTGCCTGACAATATAAAAGATGAGTTAAAAATCATGTGTGTATTGTTTACTGAAGACGTAGGTGGGATTTTGACACTTGTGTTTGAGAAAAACGGCGAATTATGTTTTGAAGTGACAAATGAAGAGAACGATTTCTTTTTTGATGAAATTGGTAGCCATTTAAAAATCAAAGAACTACAGAGAACCAAAGAAGAACTATTAGAGGCTTTGCAACTTTACTACAAGGTATTCTTTTTAGGGGAGGAAGTCTAATGTTATTAGTAATTGACGTTGGAAATACACATATTACATTAGGTGTATTTGATGGGAAAGACTTGAAGGCAACTTTTCGTGCTACAGCTAAACAGCCAAGAACTTCCGATGAATACGGAATTCAGTTGTGTGATTTGTTGATGCACAGAGGATTTGATGTAAAGGACGTAAATGACGTTATCATTTCTTCCGTTGTGCCGGATGTTATGCATTCACTTGGAAGTGCGATTATTAAATATTTTCATGTAAAACCATTTGTGCCAACAACGGTGGACATGGGATTGCAAATAAATACCGAGCATCCAAAGGAAATCGGACCGGACAGAATCGTTGATGCGGTTGCTGCGTATGAGAAATACGGCGGACCGGTAATCGTAGTAGATTTTGGAACGGCTACCACTTATGACGTGGTTTCAAAAGAAGGCGTATTTCAAGGTGGGGTGATTTCACCTGGTATTAGAACCTCCGCCAGAGCTCTTTGGGGCGGAGCAGCGATGCTTCCTGAAATCGAAATTCGAAAACCGTCACATATTATTGCCAAAGAAACTGTATCCAGCATGCAAGGAGGATTGGTTTTTGGTTATATTGGACAGACCGAATATATTGTTAAAAAGATTAAGGCAGCAGGATATGAGAATGCGAAGGTTGTAGCAACCGGCGGTTTGGGAAATATTATTGTGCCGGAAACAGATGTCATTGATATTTATGACCCGAAACTAACATTGGACGGTCTTCGTATTATTTACGAAAAATGTAAGAAAGTAGATAAAAAATGAAAACATTAAAGATAGGGAATGTAGAACTGAAAAATCCTTATATTTTAGCACCTATGGCAGGCGTAACAGACCTGCCATTTCGCTTACTTTGCAAAGAACAAGGAGCAGGGCTTTTGTGTATGGAAATGATCAGTGCAAAAGCAATCCAGTACAACAATCAAAATACCAAGGCATTACTGCAGATTCATCCGGAAGAGGAACCGGTGTCTCTGCAATTGTTTGGATCAGATCCTGATGTGATTAGCGAAATTGCAAAGCAGATAGAGGAACTTCCTTTTGCTATTTTAGATATCAATATGGGGTGTCCTGTGCCGAAAATTGTCAAGAATGGGGAAGGTTCAGCACTTATGAATCAACCGAAACTGGTTCATGAGATTGTGCGAAAAACGACAAAGGCAATTAAAAAGCCAGTGACTGTAAAAATTCGAAAAGGATTTAACGATGAGAGTATAAATGCAGTGGAAATTGCAAAGATTATCGAGGATGCCGGAGGGGCAGCAGTTGCAGTGCACGGCAGAACCAGAGAGCAATATTATTCCGGTAAGGCAGATTGGGATATTATCCGACAAGTGAAAGAAGCTGTGACTATTCCTGTTATCGGAAACGGTGATGTTACTTCCGGAGAGAGTGCATTGGCGATGAGGAACGAAACCGGATGTGATGGTGTTATGATAGGACGTGGCGCCCAAGGGAATCCTTGGATATTTTCACAATTATTAGAGTATGAAAGAACAGGGATTATGCCAAAGCGACCAAGCAATGAAGAGTTAAAGGCAATGATGCTTCGTCATGCAAGGTTACAAATTCAATATAAAGGTGAGTATCTCGGGGTACGTGAAATGCGTAAGCATGTAGCATGGTATACTACAGGGTTACCAAACTCCGCCAAACTTCGAGGAGAGATCAATGCGGTGGAATCCTATGAAGAATTAGAAAAGTTGTTGGATGAGAAAATTCTTGACATGAAATAGGCAGACGTGTATAATGTTGAAATTGCGAGAATAGAATGACTTATCGAAGGAATTGAGAAAAACATATTTGAAAAAACATGTCAGAAAGGAAACAACGAACATGACAGTAAAGAAAACAATTCTTACTTATGCAGGTTTGAAGTCATTAGAAAGTGAATTAGAAAATCTGAAGGTAGTAAAGCGCAAAGAAGTGGCTCAAAAAATTAAGGAAGCCAGAGAACAAGGTGACTTGTCCGAAAATGCGGAATATGACGCAGCAAAAGATGAACAAAGAGACATCGAAGCACGTATCGAAGAAATTGAAAAGATTTTAAAGAATGCAGAAGTAATTGTAGAAGATGAAGTAGATTTCGATAAGATTAATATAGGATGCACCGTATTATTGTATGATGAGGAATTTGAAGAAGAAGTAGAATTTAAGATTGTAGGTTCTACAGAAGCAAATAGCTTATCAGGGAAGATTTCCAATGAATCACCACTTGGTGCAGCATTACTTGGAAAAGGTGTAGATGATGTTGTAGAAGTTGAGGCCCAAGCAGGCACAATGACATACAAAGTATTAAAAATTGATAGAAGTATTTAATTACCGTAGATGAGGAGGAAGAAACATGGCTGAACAAAATAATGTACAGGTACAAGAACCAGATCTTAACCAATTAAGAAAAGTACGTCGTGAAAAATTGGCTGAGTTGCAGACAAACGGACAAGATCCGTTCCAGATTACAAAATATGATGCAGATGCTCATAGCCAAGAAATTAAAGACAACTTTGAGGCAATGGAAGGCAAAAAAGTATCCATTGCAGGACGTATTATGTCCAAACGTGTTATGGGAAAAGCTTCCTTCTGTCATCTTCAGGATTTAGAAGGAACCATTCAGTCTTACGTAGCAAGAGACTGCGTTGGTGAAGAAGAATATAAAGCATTTAAGAAAATGGATATCGGTGATATTGTAGGTATTAAGGGTGAGGTATTCCGTACAAAAATGGGAGAAATCTCTATTCATGCGGAAGAAGTTATTTTGCTCTCAAAGAGCTTACAAATTTTGCCGGAAAAATATCATGGGTTAACAAACACAGATTTACGTTATCGTCAAAGATACGTAGACCTTATTATGAACCCAGAAGTAAAGGATACCTTTATTAAGCGTTCAAAAATTATTAGCGCTATCAGACGTTATTTAGACGGACAAGGCTTCCTTGAAGTAGAGACACCAATGCTTGTAGCAAATGCAGGTGGTGCAGCTGCGAGACCATTTATTACACACTCAAATGCTTTGGGTGAAGACTTTAAACTTCGTATTTCACTCGAATTATATCTGAAGAGATTAATAGTAGGTGGATTGGAACGTGTTTATGAAATCGGACGTGTATTCCGTAATGAAGGTGTTGATACTAGACACAACCCGGAATTTACTTTGATGGAATTATACCAAGCATATACTGATTACAATGGCATGATGGACTTGACAGAAAACTTATATCGCCATGTGGCTCAAGAGGTTCTTGGTACTACAAAGATTGTCTATAATGGTGTGGAAATGGATCTTGGTAAGCCATTTGAAAGAATCACTATGGTTGATGCAGTGAAGAAATATTCTGGTGTAGATTGGAATGAAATTCATACATTAGAAGAAGCGCAGGCTGTTGCAAAAGAACATCATGTGGAATATGAAAAACACCATAAGAAAGGTGATATCCTTGCATTGTTCTTTGAAGAGTTTGCAGAAGAACATTTAATTCAACCTACATTTGTAATTGATCACCCGATTGAAATTTCTCCACTTACAAAGAAGAAACCGGAAGATCCAGAATATACAGAACGTTTTGAGTTCTTTATGAATGGTTGGGAAATGGCAAATGCTTATTCAGAATTGAACGACCCAAT
>JAZRND010000053.1:0-14742 GCA_045648005.1 Faecalimonas sp.
AGAGTACATAGTGTTCTTCAATGAGGAACGACCTGCGTACTCATTGAGTTATCTGACACCAAAACAATATAGGGAGTATTATGCCCAAATTTAATTGTATAAAAAATACAAAAGGTGTCTACTTTTTGTTGACTAGTGCAGAACCCCACTCTTTGCCCAGAAGCTTGTGGCGAATTGGGCATAGTGTCCCAAAATGTCGCCATATGCCCAAGGCAAGTTAGAAAATTGGGTATAGGAGATAAGATGCGAGAAAAAATTCTCTATATTCTTGTGGTGTGGAAGAAATTTCACAAATTCTTTGTGCGTGTGAGTAAAAATCTAAAAAAAAATATAAACATAGTTGACAAAATATTTGTGCGGTGGTATCTTAACAATGTAGATGTTAGCACTCAAAACAAAAGAGTGCTAATAAACGAAAAAGAGGAGGTATATATGGAACTGAATCATGGATTAGATGATCGTAAATTAAAGATATTGCAGACGATTATTAAAACGTATTTAGAAACAGGGGAGCCAGTTGGTTCGAGAACAATTTCCAAATACACAGATCTGAATTTGAGTTCTGCTACCATTCGAAATGAGATGGCAGATTTAGAAGATTTAGGCTATATCATACAGCCTCATACATCTGCAGGACGTATTCCTTCAGACAAAGGCTATCGCTTATATGTAGATATGCTGATGGCGGAAAAAGAGCAAGAAGTTATTGAGATGCGTGAGCAGATGCTGGAAAAGGCAGATAAGATGGATAAGATTCTAAAGCAAGCCGCAAAGGTTCTTGCAGTGAATACAAATTATGCCACTATGGTTTCTGCCCCTGCATATAATCGCAACAAACTGAAATTCATTCAGCTGTCACAAGTTGACGATCACCAGATTATCGCAGTTATTGTAATGGAAGGCAATATCATTAAAAATAAGATTGTTACGGTGGAAGAGACGCTCAACAATGAAATTATGCTGAAATTAAATATGTTGCTGAACACAAGTTTAACAGGCATGTCTGTGGAAGAGATTAATCTTGGTATGATAGCAAGACTTAAGGAACAGGCAGGCGTTCACAGCGAAATCATCAGTGACGTATTAGATGCAATCGGAAATACCATTCAACCAGAAGACATGGAGATTTACACCAGTGGTGCAACAAACGTATTCAAATATCCGGAATTAAGTGATAATCAAAGTGCACAGGAAATTATCAATGCCTTTGAAGAAAAGCAGATGTTGCAGGAAATCGTAAATCAAACATTGTCAAAAGAAGATAATCACGGAATCCAAGTTTATATTGGAAATGAAACGCCGGTACAATCCATGAAAGATTGTAGTGTAGTAACTGCAACCTACGAATTGGGAGAGGGAATGCAGGGAACTATAGGTATTATTGGACCGAAGCGAATGGATTATGAACATGTAATGAAGACTCTCAAAACTCTGATGACAGAGTTGGATGAGATTTTCCATAAAGAAGAGTAGAAAGGTGGCAATCCATTGGAAGAAAAGAAGACACAGGAAGTTGTGGATGAAACTGTGGAAGAAGTTTTAGAAACCGAGGAAGCTGCACAGGAAGAAACAGTGACCGATGATGAGGTGAAAGAAGAAACCGCAGAAGAAACCACAAAGACAAAAACCAAATTATTTAAGAAGAAAAAAGACGAGAAAGATGAGAAAATCGAGGAACTTTCCGATAAGTTACTTCGACAAATGGCAGAATTTGATAATTTCCGTAAGCGTACTGAAAAAGAAAAATCAGCCATGTACGAAATCGGTGCAAAAGACATTGTAGAAAAACTACTTCCGGTAGTAGATAACTTCGAAAGAGGATTCCAAGCAGTAGCGGAGGAAGACAAAGAAGATGCATTTGTGACCGGTATGGAAATGGTTTATAAGCAATTGATGACAATGCTTGAAGGAGTTGGGGTCAAACCGATTGAAGCAATCGGGCAAGAATTCAACCCAGACCTTCACAACGCAGTGATGCATGTGGAAGATGAGACGGTAGGAGATAATATCATCGTAGAAGAATTTCAAAAAGGATATACCTATCGCGATTCAGTTGTAAGATATAGCATGGTTAAAGTAGCAAATTAAAAACATATATTTAGGAGGATTTCAAAATGGGAAAAATTATTGGTATTGATTTAGGAACAACAAACAGCTGTGTAGCTGTAATGGAAGGTGGACAACCAACAGTTATTGCAAATACAGAAGGCGCAAGAACAACACCATCTGTAGTTGCATTTACAAAGACCGGAGAACGTTTGGTAGGTGAACCTGCAAAACGTCAGGCGGTTACAAATGCAGATAAGACAATCTCTTCTATTAAGAGAGAAATGGGTAGAGATTACAAAGTTTCAATTGATGACAAGAAATATTCTCCACAAGAAATTTCTGCAATGATTCTTCAAAAACTCAAAGCAGATGCAGAAGGATATTTAGGAGAAAAAGTAACAGAAGCAGTTATCACTGTACCGGCTTACTTCAATGATGCTCAACGTCAGGCAACAAAAGATGCAGGTAAAATCGCAGGTCTTGATGTAAAACGTATTATCAACGAACCAACTGCAGCAGCTCTTGCATATGGTCTTGATAATGAAAAAGAACAAAAAATCATGGTATACGACTTAGGTGGCGGTACATTCGACGTATCTATCATTGAAATCGGTGATGGTGTTATCGAAGTATTATCTACAGCAGGTGATAACAGACTGGGTGGAGATGACTTTGACCAGAAAATCGTAGATTACATTGTAGCGGATTTCAAAGCTGCAAATGGTGTGGATTTGTCGGCAGATAAAATGGCTCTTCAAAGAGTAAAAGAAGCTGCTGAAAAGGCCAAAAAAGAATTGTCAACAGCTACAACAACAAATATTAACCTTCCATTCATCAGTATGAACGCTTCAGGTCCACTTCATTTAGATTTGAACCTTACTAGAGCAAAATTTGATGAATTGACAAGTTCTTTAGTAGAAAGAACAGCAGAACCTGTAAAAAGAGCCTTGGCTGACGCAGGACTTTCAGCGGCTGAACTCGGTCAAGTATTATTGGTAGGTGGTTCTACACGTATCCCTGCAGTACAGGATAAAGTAAAACAATTGACAGGAAAAGAACCAAGTAAGTCATTAAACCCAGATGAATGTGTAGCTTTAGGCGCATCTGTTCAAGGTGGTAAATTAGCCGGAGACGCAGGCGCAGGCGACATTATCTTATTCGACGTTACACCACTTTCCTTATCTATTGAAACAATGGGTGGAATTGCAACACGTTTGATTGAAAGAAATACTACAATTCCTACAAGCAAGAGCCAAGTATTCTCTACAGCAGCTGATAATCAGACAGCAGTAGATATTCATGTAGTACAGGGTGAAAGACAATTTGCCAAAGACAACAAGACATTGGGACAATTCAGATTAGATGGTATTGCACCGGCTCCACGTGGAATTCCTCAAATCGAAGTTACATTTAACATTGATGCTAACGGTATCGTAAATGTATCTGCAAAAGATTTGGGAACAGGAAGAGAACAACACATTACAATTACTTCAGGTTCTAACATGTCTGATGCTGATATCGAAAAAGCTGTAAAAGAGGCAGCAGAGTTTGAAACACAAGACAAGAAACGTAAAGAAGCAATTGATGCAAGAAATGAAGCAGACTCTATTGTATTCCAAACAGAAAAAGCTTTGGCAGATGTTGGCGATAAAGTTGATGCTAATGAAAAGGCAACTGTAGAAGCAGACATTCAAGCATTGAAAGATATTCTTGCAAAATCAACACCGGAATCTATGACTGATGCTGATGTAGAAGAAATCAAAGCAGCAAAAGAAAAATTGATGACAGACGCTCAAGGTGTGTTCACAAAAATGTATGAAAACATTGCAGCACAGCAACAAGGCGCACAAGGTGGCCCGACACCGGAAGCAGGACCGGCACCGGAAGGCTTCAATGGTGATGACGTAGTGGACGGAGACTACAAAGAAATCTAATCAATAATATGGTGTTCTGCGGGACGCAAGTTTCGCAGAACATTGTTGTGAGTAAAGAAAGAGGCAAAATGTTATGGCTGAAACTAAAAGAGATTATTACGAGGTGCTTGGAGTTGCAAAAAATGCCGACGCTTCAGAAATAAAAAAAGCATATAGAGCCTTGGGTAAAAAGTACCATCCGGACGCAAATCCTGGAGATAAAGAAGCAGAGGCAAAGTTTAAAGAGCTGTCAGAAGCTTATGCAGTATTGAGTGATCCGGATAAGCGTCAAAAATATGACCAGTTCGGACATGCGGCATTTGATGGAGGAGCAGGCGGGGCAGGTGGCTTTGGCGGCTTTGATTTTAGCGGCATGGATTTTACTGACATTTTTGGAGATATTTTCGGCGATATGTTTGGCGGCGGCCGTCGCTCTAGACGTTCTTATAACGGCCCGATGCAGGGTGCTAATATTCGAAAAGGTGTAAGAATTACTTTTGAAGAAGCAATTTTTGGTTGCGAAAAAGAACTGGAAGTAGTGATTAAGGATCCTTGTACGACTTGTAATGGCACCGGCGCAAAACCAGGTACAAATCCAGAAACTTGTCCAAAATGCGGTGGTCGTGGTCAAGTAGTATATACACAACAGTCTTTCTTTGGGACAGTACAGAATGTACAGACCTGTCCGGAATGTGGCGGAAGTGGTAAGGTAATTCGTGACAAATGTTCTGACTGTAGTGGTACAGGATTTGTGGCAAGCAAAAAGAAGATATCTGTGTCTATTCCGGCCGGTATTGACAACGGACAAAGCATTCGTATTCGTGAAAAAGGAGAACCGGGGATTAACGGTGGCCCAAGAGGCGACCTGTTGGTAGAGGTGACTGTTTCTAGACATCCTGTATTTGCTCGTCAGGATATGCATATTTTCTCTACTGCAAATATTTCTTTTGCACAAGCAGCTTTAGGTGGAGATGTGCGCATTTCAACGGTGGATGGCGATGTGTTGTATAGTATTGCACCGGGAACCAAAACAGATACCAAGGTTAGACTTCGCGGAAAGGGAGTCCCTTCTCTTCGTGATAAGAAAATCCGTGGCGATCATTATGTGACATTAGTAATTCAGACACCGGAACGATTAAGTTCAGAAGCAAAAGAATTACTTCGCAAATTTGATGAGTTGACAGGAAATTCTTTGAAACAAGGTGAAGAAGCCGAGAAGGAAAAGAAAAGTAAGAAAAAAGGATTTATGGATAAAGTAAAAGAGGCCTTTGAAGATTAGGCCTCTTTTCTATTCTATAAAATCAGGTAATTTTTTGTCGCAAATGACATCTGTTACGTCAGATACCTTGCAGAATTCAAATGTATATCGCGTTCCGAGTTTTGAAGAATCACACAAGAAGTAAGCTCTATCTGCTTGTCTCATCATGGTATTACGCATCGCAATTTCCATTTCTGAAACATCTGTGATTGAACCATCGTCCGATAATCCTTTACAAGAAAAGAATAAGCTATCTGCATGCACGGAGCGTAAAAAGTTTTCCGCGTACGGACCTAGAAAAGCATCTCTCTTTTTGAAATACTCTCCACCGGTGCAATATACGGTAATGTCTGTATCTTTCAATTCTTTGCAAAGGTTTAAATTATTTGTGAAGATTCTCACATTTTTTCTCTTTTTAATGTACTTGCAAATGGCACTAACAGTGGAAGAGTTGTCAAAGATAATTGTGTCTCCGTCATGGATTAGTTCGGCAGCCTTTTGTGCCACAATGTTTTTTATGTCGGAATTTTTTGACTTTCTGATTTCCGCAGACAGCACTTCATTTTTATATTCGGATAATAAAACCCCACCATAAACACGATTTACAATGCCTGAAGCCTCTAAAGAAGCAATGTCGCGACGAATAGATGCTTCACTGGTGTATAAATGCTTTGCCAGTTCGCTGATTTTTGCGATGTTAGTTTGGGATAAATAGTCCACGATTTTTTGTTGACGTTCAAACTGTATCATAATAAGTCTCCTTTTGAAAGAATTTGAAAATGTTTCAACTTATTTGCCATATATTGACTTTGTTTTTCTTCGTTGTATAATGAAATTATATAAAGTTTTGCAAAAAATTTCAATGTTTTTCAAAAAAAGGAGAGAGAACTTATGAAAATGTACACAGAGCCGCACAAATTGAACGATTATCTCAATCAAAAATTTGAATGTGATTGCGGACACACTCACGAAGCACCTTTGAAAAAGGTTTTAGTAAGTAAAGATGCAATTTATGAATTGCCGGCAATTCTGAAAGAATTAGGATTTGCAAAGCCATTCTTAATCAGCGATGGCATTACATATAAGATTGCAGGCGAAAAATGTATGGACATTTTAAAAGACGCAGGCATCAATGCAGAAATTATTCAATTGACACACATGGGATTTGATGAAGCGACTCTTGGTGAATTAGTTATCAATATGCCAGCAGACACTGATATTGTTGTTGCAGTAGGAACTGGTACTATTAATGATATGACACGTTACTTTAGCTTTAAAATGGGACGTCCATTTATGACAGTAGCAACAGCTGCACCGATGGATGGTTTTGCTTCCAGCGTAGCAGCTATTATGGTAAATAGCTTAAAAACAACATTTGAAGCACAAACACCAGTAGCTATTATTGGTGATACTGAAATTTTAAAAGGTGCACCATATTCTATGATTGCAGCAGGTCTTGGTGACTTGGTAGGAAAAACAACATGTCTTTGTGACTGGAGAATTTCTCACATTATAACAGGCGAGCACAGCTGTGAAAACATTATTCACCTTGTAGAAGACAATGTAAATCGTGTTTTGGAAACTGCAAACTTGGCAAAAGACAGAGATCCGGAAGTACTTGGTAACATTATGGAAGGTCTTGTGTTGGCAGGAACAGCTATGAGCTTAAACGGAAACTCTCGTCCTGCATCAGGATGCGAACATCATATGTCTCATTACTGGGAAATGATTTTTGAACAAAAAGGAGAACGTCCGGCACCACATGGTACACAGGTAAGTGTTGGTACGGTTCTTGTATTAAAAGCAGTAGAAGAGTTATTAAAGAATCCAATTGATTTTGAGGCAGCACGTCGCGCAGCAGTAACTTATGACCAAGCAGCATGGGAAGAAAAAATGCATGAAGCATATGGCCCGGCAGCACCTGGAGTTATTGCATTAGAAGAAAAAGCGAAAAAGAACGAAATTCAAGGACGTCTTGCACGTATTGATGCATTAGAAAAGAATTGGGACGTTATTGAAGGACTTTTAAAAGGTCTTCCTTCATCAGAAAGCATTATGGAAATTTTACAGTCTCTTTCATCACCATGCTTGCCACACGAAATTCGCGTGGATAAAGAGTTGACAAAGAAAACATTTATGTACTGTAAAGAAGTTCGTAACCGTTACACCATCCTTCAAATGCTTTGGGATTTAGATTTGTTAGATGGCATTTCTGACAAAGTAATCGCAACATTACCGGAAGCATAATTCGATAAAAACGATAGGAGAATAGTAAAAATGGACGTAAGTAAGATTAAATTAGTAGCATTTGACCTTGACGGAACTTTGACGCAACATAAGACACCATTGAGCGAAGAACACAGACAGGTATTAGATGCACTTGCAAAGAAATACAAACTGCTTATGGCAGGAGCAGGTATGTGCCACAGAATCTTTAACCAGATGAATCAGTATCCGATTGATATTTTAGGAAACTATGGATTGCAGTATGCAGAATACAATCCAGAAACAAAAGACATCGAAATTAAAGAAAACGTAGTACTTCCATGCGATCGTGAAAGCGTAGATAAACGTGTTACTGCAATGAGAGAAAAATATGGCTTTACAGAATATGCAGGCGATAATGTGCAGTTCCACGATTCTGGTTGTGTAACATTTCCAATTTTAGGAACAGCTGCAAAACAAGAAGATAAACTTGCATTTGACCCAGACCGTTCAAAACGTAGAGCAATCTACGAAGATATCAAAGAAGTATTTAGTGATTACATTGTATTTGTAGGTGGTTCTTCATCTTTTGATATGGCACCGGCTCCATACAATAAAGCATACGCATTGGCTAAATACTGCGAAGCACGTGGTATTAAACACGATGAAGTAGTATATGTAGGTGATGACTACGGCCCAGGCGGAAATGATGAATCTGTATATTTATCAGATTTCAACTACCTTACAATCGATGACTATAGAGACTTCCCAGAAGTAGTAAAGGTATTGTTGTAGAATAAGAATGAAATGCAAAATGTCGCGACAGAGTTGTCGCGACATTTTCTATTTTATAATGGAATGTTTGTACTCACTTGGTGACAAGTTCGTAAATGTTTTAAAGCATTTAGAAAAATATTGTGGACTGTCAAATTGAAGCATATCAGAAATTTGCGCCATATTGTATTGCCCTTCGCGAATCAATTTTCGCGCTTCTTTGATTTTCAAGGAATTATAGTAACGAATAATCCCACCGGAAGAATATTTGGCGAAGAGTTGTTTAACAGCACTTTCGCTCATATCCAGGTGTTTTGCCAAATCATGCATTGTGACGCGACTATAAATATGACTTTTGAGATAATCAAGAATTACCTTTACGTTATATGGCACATCCACGTCATCAATCAAGTAACTTTGACGCATTTCCTTTGTGACAACATCTGTATTGCGACATAATTTAATCAAGAAAATCTCCAATAAATTCTTTGTCATTTGACTGCTACCAAATGGGGAAGGACTTATTTTTTTGAGCTTTTGCAAAAGTGGATTGCGAGTATCCTCTAATTGATAGCAGGACAGACCTTCAGCAAAAAGAGTGGACAGTAGTGATTTTTCCTCTGGGCTCAACTTGAAAATTTTTCCTTCAAAATGCTTCATGGCACGGCTTCTGCATTCAAATGTTAAGATACTAACATTTGGCGCAATATTACTGTTTCCAGACAAATTATGGAATTCATTTGGTTTATGGAAGGTCATTTCTCCGCTTTTTAAAACAAAACGTTTTTCATCTGCCGTACAAATCATTTCACCTTTGTCAATATAAACCATTTCCCAAAAATCATGCTTTTCTCCATCGTAGTAGAAGTTTTTAGAAAGTTCCATGTAAAAAATAGTTATAATTTTTTCGACGTTAAAAATTTTATCAAAGCATATGCGTGTAAAATCAGCCATTATAACACCACCTAAATGTCTAAATATATAAGTATTATAACTAATTTTCCACTTTTATGTAAAGACTTGGTTGCTATAATTTTAATAATAAGAAAAATAAGCATAGGAGGTAGCTTATGTATACAGTTTTAGTAATTTCATGTCACCCGGATGATATGGAAATTGCATGTGCCGGAACTCTCTTGAAATGTAAAGAGCGTGGTGACCGAGTGGTGATATGCCATCTCTCAAGCGGAAATCAAGGCCATGAAATCATTATGCCGGATGAACTGACAGAAATGAGAGCGAAAGAGGCGCAAAGAAGCGGAGAGCTTGCAGGATTCGAGGTTATTTGGGGCGGTTTTGATGACCTTGAAATCTATGACAACAATAAAGAGTCACGAGATAAGGTTGTTCGCGTCATCAAGCAGATTGACCCTGATTTTATTATTACACATGACCCGAACGATTATATGCCGGACCACGTAGCCACATCTAAATTAGTGTTTGACGCATGCTTTACAGCAACACTTCCACACTACGATGTAGGAGTAGAAGGAAAAGCAAGACTTACACCGATTTATTACATGGATACACTTTGTGGCGTAAATTTCCAACCAACAGAGTATGTAGATGTAACACCATATATCGATAAGAAATTAGAAATGTTAAATTGCCATGAATCGCAGATTGTTTGGATGAGAGACCATGATGGAATCGATTTCCCTGATATGGTAAAGACGTGTTGCAGATACAGAGGATTTCAGTGTGGAGCTGATTATGCAGAAGGCTTCAAACAGTGTCAAGTTTATCTGAAAGGTACAACAAAACGATATCTGCCGTAAAGTGTATGGCAAATAAACTCATATAATGGTTAAGAAAAAGGAGAAATAATTATGAATTTTAATTCAACAGTAAAAGGTTCAGCGTTAGAAGGATTTTACCCAGCAGGTTGGGATTTTGATAAAATTGATGCATGTATCGATGCACCGGAAAAGATTACAGAAAGACAGGCACACTGGAACGCAGGATTCACTCCGGTTAAGTGTGAAAGTCTCGGAGAATTTGAAACATACATGGGTCATGAAATAGCAATGCAGATTAAGCTTGCGAAAGAAAGAGGAGAAAAGATTGCATTTATCCTTCCGGTAGGACCTATGGGAATGTATAAATGGGTTGTTTATTTCTTGCAAGAATGGAAGGTTTCTTGTGAACATGTACATACATTTAACATGGATGAATGGGCGGATGCAGAAGGAAACACATTGGCACCGGATAATTCGGGCGCATTCCAATATGCTATGGAGCAGGCTCTTTTCAATCCACTCGGAGAACTTACTGTACCAAAGAATCAGAGAAACTTTGCAACAAAAGAAAATCTTCCGACCTATCCGGAAAAGATTGCAACACTCAAAGCAGAAGGTGCAAAATTAGTGCTTGTATATGGTATCGGAAGAATGTGCCACATCGCATTCTGGGAGCCTACATTTGCAGAAGATTATGCAACAGCCGAAGAATGGGAAAAGGCACCATACAGAATTGGAGCCAAAATTCATCCACTTACAGTAGAGCAAAATGCACTTACAAGCTTCAAGTCAAGAACAACACTTGTACCATGTCGTGCAAATACAATAGGGCCGGGACTTTTCTTACAGGCAGATTATGCAATCGGTGGAGCAGACGGAACACTTGGAAGAGGCATGCAATGGCAAGGAATGTCTCTTTGGATGACACTACGTTATGGTAAGACACCTTGGATTACATCCTCCTATATTCCGACACTTCCGGGAAGATTGTTCTTCTTAAATGAACTTGCAGGTCCGTTAGTGGCTGAATGTAACTAAAACTATGGGAAGTGTAGAAAGAAACGGGATTGCTGTGGCAGGCAGTGTTCTCGTAGATAAGATTAATGAGATAAAAGCATACCCGCAGAGTGGCGAATTGACGCAGATTGTTGGGCTTGAAAAAGCTGTTGGCGGTTGTGTGCCAAATGTTGCTCTGGATCTCAAAAAAATCTGTCCGGATATGGGCGTAAAAGCCATTGGGAAAATCGGAAATGACGAAGAAGGCGCTTATGTAGCAGAAGTGCTTAATCAGGGTGGCGTAGATGTCAGTGGTTTTACAGTAGATGATAGTGACAAGACTAGCTTTACAGAGGTTATGAGTGTGATCAATGGACAAAGGACATTCTTTACTTATCCGGGAACCAGTGCGGATTTTGGATACGACGATATAGATTTTGAGCATCTGGATGCAAAAATCTTACATTTGGGATATTTTTTACTTCTCAAAAAAGTAGACCAAGGAGATGGCCTTTGCATTTTGCAAAAGGCAAAAGAACTCGGAATAGAAACTTCTATTGATTTAGTAAGTGAGAACTCTAATAGATATTCATTGGTACTTCCATGTCTTCCATACACGGATTATTTGATTATCAATGAAAATGAAGCTGGGAAACTGACAAATATAGAGCCGGTAGATGAAAACTTGGAAGGCATTGCCTATAAGCTCAAAGAACTGGGCGTTCAAAAAAAGGTTGTGATTCACAAACCGGATTATGCAGTGTGCCTTTCAGAAGCAGGTTATACGGTTGTGCCATCTTATCAGCTTCCAAGTGATTATATCAAAGGAACAACAGGTGCAGGAGATGCATTTTGCGCAGGAACACTTGTTGGCATCTATCAAGGATGGTCTGATAAAGAAATATTAGAGTTTGCTTCTGGCTGTGCTGTCATGGCATTGGGGAAGGCAGATGCAACCAGTGGACTTGTGTCAGAAACAGAAGTAAAGGAATATTGCAAGAAATTTGAAAGAAGGGGAGGAACAAAATGAAAACAAAGGCAGTAAGGTTATATGGAAAAAATGACTTAAGACTTGATGATGTAGTTCTTCCTGAAATCAATGATGATGAAGTTCAAGTAGAGGTTATTTCGGATTCACTCTGTATGAGTACATATAAAGCTTCCATTGAAGGAAGTGATCACAAACGTGTACCGGAAGATATTGCCGAGAAACCGATTGTTGTTGGACATGAGTTCTGTGGCAAGATTGTGAAAGCTGGTAAGAATTGGGAGCACAAGTTCAAAGTAGGTGATGGTGTAGCAGTGCAGCCTGCACATTTTTACAAAGGAACACAAAGAGCACTGGGTTATTCCTATACACACTGTGGCGGTAATGCACAGTACGTGAATATTCCGGTAGAGACACTTCTTATGGATTGCTTGTTGCCATATCATTCTGACGTGTATTTTCGCGGGTCATTGGCTGAACCGATGAGCTGTATCGTCGGTACATTTCATGCAATGTATCATACAAAAGCAGGACGTTATGTTCATGATATGGGAATTGTAGAGGGCGGTAGCATGGCCCTTCTTGCAGGTATTGGACCGATGGGACTGGGTGCTATTGACTACGCACTTCACTGCGATAGACGCCCGGCGGTTTTAGTAGTAACAAGTACGAATGATGAGAAATTAGCAAGAGCAGCAAGTATCTATACAGTAGAGCATGCTCGTGAGATGGGTGTGGAGCTTCACTATGTCAATACGAAAAAAGCATCAGACCCGGTAAAAGAACTGAAAGATATTACCGGAGGAAAAGGTTACGACGATGTTATCTGCTTTGCACCTGCAAAACAGATTATTGAATTAGGAGATGCCATTTTAGGTTTTGACGGATGCCTTAATATTTTCGCCGGTCCTGCCGACAGAGAACTGAAGGCAGAACTCAATATGTTTAATGCCCACTATTCTTATACACATTTAGTAGGAACAAGTGGTGGTAATACAGAAGATATGCGTGAAGCGATTGAGATGATGGATTCCGGTAAAATCGATCCTACTGCAATGATTACTCATATCGGTGGGCTTGATTGTGTAGTGGATACCACTTTAAATCTTCCTAATCTTTCAGGCGGAAAGAAGCTTGTCTACAACCATATAAGCATGCCGCTTACGGCAATTGCTGATTTTGAAAAACTGGGCAAAACAGACCCGATGTTTGCAGAACTTGCAAAAATCTGCGAGAAGAATAATGGCTTGTGGAACGGTGAGGCAGAAAAATATCTGCTTGCACATGCAAAACCAATCGAGTAGACGAAAGGACAAGAGATTATGAAAGCAGTAATGTATGGAGGCGGTAATATTGGCCGTGGGTTTATTGGTGCACTTTTGTCAAACTCCGGATACGAGGTACACTTCGTAGATGTTGTAGACGACGTAATTAATACGTTAAATAGAGAGCACACATATCCTATACGTATCATCAAAGGAGAATCTTATGAGGATATTGATGTGAATAATGTATCGGCAGTGGATGGCAAAGATCCGATTGCAGTTGCAGAGGCAATTGCAGAAGCGGAGATTATGGCGACCGCAGTGGGCGTAAATGTATTGAAGTTTATCATACCAAATATTGTTGCGGGCCTTCGCCTTCGCAAGGAAAGAAATATGCCACCATTTAACATTATCATTTGTGAGAACTTAAATGATGCAAATAAGATTATTGAAGGAATGATTAAGGAACAACTGACGGAAGAAGAAATTGTATGGTTTGATGCAAATGTTGGACTCGTGGAAGCGGCAATTGGAAGAACAGTTCCTGTTCAGACTGAAGAAATGAAGGATGGAAATCCGCTTCGTGTGTGTGTAGAAAGCTATGGTTATCTTCCGGTAGATAAGGAAGCCTTTAAGGGTGAAATACCGGAAATCAAAAATATGGTTCCTTTTGCACCGTTTGACTTCTTTGTAAAAAGAAAACTGTTCCTCCACAATATGGGACATGCAATTACAGCGTACCTTGGAGATTCGCTTGACATCGAATATATTTACGAAGCAATCGATAATGATGATATATATATCGTTGTGAAAGGCGCAATGGAAGAGAGCGCGCGTGCACTTTCAAAAAAATATGATGTTCCATTGGAGGAGCTTCTCCTTCACATGACAGATTTACTTGAGCGATTTACGAATGCAGCTCTCAAGGACACCTGTAGTCGTGTGGGAAGGGAACCGGTTCGTAAACTATCACCAAAAGATAGACTGATTGGTTCTGCTACACTTGCATGCGAGATGGGTGTAACACCTGCATACATTGCAATCGGAGCGGCTGCCGGACTTTGCAGATATATCAAAGAATCAGAGGATAAGACGCTTACTGCGGCAATGGTTCTGGAGAGTGTCAGTGAATTAAATACAAATAGTGAACTTGCAAAATTGATACTTGAAATGTATGAGATGATTCAAAAAGGCGAATCTCTTGGAGTTATTCGCAGAATTGCAGATAAAAAAGTTTCCGAAAAGCTTCAGAATGTCATATAATCAGTCAATTTCTTATAATTGAATATATAAGGTGAGTGAAGGTGAAAATTTCTCCTTTCCTAGTAGTGTTTAGAAATCGCGTATGCACTTCACTTTCCAAAAAAACAAAAACGAATGCTATTATCTGATATGTACCCTCTTTACTGGATCAAACCAGTAAGGAGGGTCTTTTTATGCGTTACTCTTATGAGTTTAAAAGAAAATGTGTTGAATTGTATAGGAAAGGAAAATGGCCAGATACACCAGAAGGTGTACGAGAAGACACTTTTCACAAAGCTATTAATCAATGGTT
>JAZRND010000054.1:0-56174 GCA_045648005.1 Faecalimonas sp.
GTTCAAGGAATTCTTTCCGGACAATGCAGTGGAGTATTTTGTATCATACTATGATTATTATCAACCGGAGGCTTATGTACCGTCTTCGGATACTTATATTGCAAAAGATTCTTCTATGAATGACGAGATTGATAAACTTCGTCATTCAGCGACTGCGGCACTTTCAGAACGAAGGGATGTTATCATTGTTGCCAGCGTTTCTTGCATTTATGGATTAGGTTCGCCAATCGACTATCAGGAAATGGTCATTTCTTTGCGACCAGGCATGATAAAGGATAGGGACGACGTTATTCGTAAACTGATAGATATTCAGTATGACCGCAATGAAATGGACTTTAAGCGAGGAACCTTCCGCGTACATGGAGATGTGTTGGAAATTTTTCCGGCATATTCAGAAAAGACAGCTTATCGAGTAGAATTCTTTGGTGATGAGGTAGAACGTATTGGGGAAATTGATATATTAACCGGTGAAGTTAAAAATGCGCTGGACCATATTGCCATTTTCCCAGCTTCTCACTATGTGGTTTCGCCGGAGCGTATGAACAAGGCTATACAGGTTATTGAGGAAGAATTGGAGGAACGAGTACGTTATTTTCGAAGTGAAGACAAACTTTTAGAAGCACAGCGTATTGCAGAACGAACGAACTTTGATATTGAGATGATGAGAGAGACCGGTTTTTGTTCTGGAATTGAAAATTATTCCAGACATTTGACAGGACTTCAAGCTGGACAACCACCACATACACTGATAGACTATTTTCCAGATGATTTTCTGATTATGATTGATGAGTCTCACATGACGATTCCGCAGTTGGGGGCTATGTATTCCGGAGACCAGTCCAGAAAATCAACATTAGTAGACTATGGATTTCGGTTGCCTTCAGCCAAAGACAATCGACCACTTAATTTCACAGAATTTGAGGGTAAGGTAAATCAAATGCTTTTTGTTTCTGCTACACCTGGAAAGTATGAAGAGCAGAATGAGCTTTTGCGAGCAGAGCAGATTATCAGACCTACAGGTCTTTTAGATCCACAGGTCGAGATTCGCCCAATAGAGGGACAGATAGACGACCTAATTGGTGAAGTGAATAAAGAGGTGGCCAAGAAGAACAAGGTGCTGATTACCACACTTACAAAACGAATGGCAGAGGATTTGACTGATTACATGCGTGAATTAGGCATTCGAGTGAAATACTTGCATTCCGATATTGATACTTTGGAACGTACAGAAATCATTCGAGATATGCGATTGGATGTGTTTGATGTATTGGTGGGTATCAATCTGTTACGTGAAGGGTTAGATATACCGGAAATAACACTAATAGCCATACTAGATGCAGATAAAGAAGGCTTCCTTCGTTCTGAAACGTCGCTGATTCAGACAATAGGGCGTGCGGCAAGAAACTCGGAAGGGCACGTTATTATGTATGCAGATACAATTACTGATTCCATGAAACGTGCTATGGATGAAACAGAGCGAAGAAGAAGAGTGCAAATGGAATACAACGAAGCTCATGGCATTACGCCACAGACTATCAAGAAAGCAGTGCGTGATTTGATTAGTATTTCTAAAAAAGTGGCAGCAGAAGAACTTCGCATGGAAAAAGATCCAGAGTCTATGAGCAAACAAGAGTTGGAAAAACTGATTCAAGATGTTTCCAAACAGATGCGAAAAGCAGCGGCAGATTTGAACTTTGAGGCGGCTGCTACGCTTCGTGATAAGATGATTGAATTAAAACAAATGTATCAGGAGATAGAGTAACACATGAAACAATACATTAAAATACGTGGTGCCAGTGAGCACAATCTGAAAAACATAGATGTTGATATACCGCGTAATGAATTGGTTGTCTTAACGGGGTTAAGTGGTTCGGGGAAATCTTCCCTTGCTTTTGATACTATTTACGCAGAAGGACAACGAAGATATATGGAATCATTGTCCTCCTATGCAAGACAATTTTTGGGGCAAATGGAAAAACCAAACGTAGAGAGCATTGAAGGACTTTCACCAGCCATCTCCATTGACCAAAAGACCACTAACCGCAATCCGCGTTCTACCGTAGGAACAGTGACGGAAATCTACGATTATTTACGTTTGTTATATGCGAGAATTGGGATTCCTCATTGTCCAAAGTGTGGTAAAGAGATTAAGAGACAGACTGTAGACCAGATGGTAGATCAGGTTATGGAACTGCCAGAAGGAACCAAGATTCAATTGTTGGCGCCAGTGGTTCGAGGAAAGAAAGGGCGTCATGAGAAACTGTTAGAGAGGGCGAAAAAGAGTGGCTATGTGCGTGTGCGCATAGATGGGAATCTTTATGAACTTTCAGAAGAGATTACATTAGATAAAAATATCAAGCACAACATTGATATCATTGTGGACCGTTTGGTGGTGCGACCTGGAATTGAAAAGAGAATGACTGACTCTATTGAAAACGTGTTGGCTTTGGCAGAGGGGCTGTTGACCGTAGATGTCATAGATGGTGAGCCGATTCAATTTAGTCAAAGTTTTTCTTGCCCAGATTGTGGAATCAGTATTGAAGAAATTGAGCCAAGAAGCTTTTCTTTTAACAATCCTTTCGGTGCTTGCCCGGTTTGTTTCGGATTGGGCTACAAGATGGAATTTGATGTGGAACTTATGATTCCGGATCAAAGTTTGAGTATTGACGAAGGCGCTATTATGGTTATTGGATGGCAGTCTTGTACGGACGAAAAGAGCTTTACCAGAGCTATCTTGAATGCATTAGCAGAAGAATATCATTTTTCTTTGAACACTCCATTTGGTGAATATCCAGACCATATTAAAGATATTTTACTCAATGGAACAAATGGGAAAACAGTCAAAGTACATTATTTTGGACAACGTGGGGAAGGTTTTTATGACATCGCATTTGATGGATTAATTCGCAGTGTAGAACGTCGTTATCGAGAAACAGCATCCGAGACCATGAAGGCAGAGTACGAAAGCTTTATGCGAATTACACCTTGTCATGAATGTGGTGGTCAACGTTTAAAACAAAGTTCTTTGGCTGTAACAGTAGGAGGTTTAAATATTTCTCAAATTACAGAAATGTCTGTAGGAAAGTTAGAGGAGTTTTTAAATCAATTAGTATTGACAGAGACGCAGCAACTTATTGGGGAACAGATATTAAAAGAAATTAAAGCAAGAATACGTTTCTTGATCAATGTAGGATTGGAGTATTTGTCGTTGTCTCGTGCTACAGCTAGTTTATCAGGTGGTGAAGCACAGAGAATTCGTCTTGCAACACAAATTGGATCAGGTTTGGTAGGCGTTGCATATATCTTGGATGAGCCGAGCATTGGTTTACATCAACGAGATAATGACAAACTTTTGGATACCTTGAAACACTTGCGAGATTTGGGGAACACTTTAATTGTAGTAGAGCATGATGAGGATACCATGTTTGCTGCGGACCATATTGTGGATATCGGACCTGGCGCCGGTGAGCACGGAGGTTATGTGGTAGCACAAGGAACCGCTGATGATATTATGGCTTGCAAAGAATCCATAACAGGAGCATATTTGAGTAAACGCTTGCAAATTCCTGTTCCACAAGAACGCAAGCGACCAACCGGATGGTTGAAAGTACTGGGAGCAGCAGAAAACAATCTGAAAAATATTAATGTGGATATTCCACTCGGAATTATGACTTGTGTCACAGGAGTATCCGGGTCCGGTAAAAGTTCATTGGTCAATGAGATATTATACAAATCGTTGGCAAGAAAATTGAATCGCGCTCGTATTATACCAGGAAAACATCAAGGCATCGAATGTTTTGAGCAGTTGGATAAGATTATCAATATCGACCAGTCGCCGATCGGAAGAACACCGCGTTCTAACCCGGCAACTTATACAGGCGTATTTGATATGATTCGCGACTTGTTTGCTTCCACCGCAGATGCGAAAGCCCGCGGTTACAAGAAGGGACGTTTTAGCTTCAATGTAAAAGGCGGCCGTTGTGAAGCATGCGCAGGAGATGGAATTTTAAAGATAGAAATGCATTTCTTGCCAGATGTTTATGTGCCATGTGAAGTCTGTGGCGGCAAACGTTATAACAGGGAAACCTTGGAAGTGAAGTATAAGGGTAAGAATATTTATGACGTTTTGGATATGACCGTGGAAGAAGCATTGACGTTTTTTGAAAATGTACCGAGTATTCGAAGAAAAATTCAAGCTCTTTATGACGTAGGCTTGTCTTACATCAAATTGGGACAACCATCCACGACTTTGTCAGGAGGCGAAGCGCAGCGCATCAAGCTTGCAACAGAATTAAGCCGCAGAAGTACAGGGAAAACCATTTACATTTTGGATGAACCAACTACCGGCTTGCATTTTGCTGATGTACACAAGTTGACAGAGATTTTACAAAGATTAACAGAAGAGGGCAATACGGTTGTTGTGATTGAACACAATCTAGACGTCATAAAGACGGCGGATTATCTTATCGATATTGGACCGGAAGGTGGCGACAGAGGCGGAACAATTATTGCAACAGGAACGCCGGAAGAAGTCGCAGAAAATCCAAAATCTTATACAGGATACTACATGAAACGTGAATTATCCATGAGTAAAAAACAAAAATCATAAAAAAGGCTTTCCATTTATTTGAAATTCAATTATAATGTTAAGGACGTTATGAGCGAAACAAAAGATAGAAAATAGATGGAGCAGTGAAAGGAGAAATCAGATGTCAGTAACAGATATCGGAATTGACTTAGGAACCGCCAGTGTGTTGGTTTATGTAAAAGGGAAAGGTGTTGTTTTAAAAGAACCTTCAGTTGTAGCATTTGACAGAGATACCAATGAAATCAAAGCAATTGGTGAAGATGCAAGATTGATGCTTGGTAGAACACCGGGAAACATTGTGGCAATCAGACCTTTAAGACAAGGTGTTATCTCTGATTACACAGTAACTGAAAAAATGATTAAATATTTTGTGCAAAAGGCAGTAGGAATTCGACTTTTCAAAAAACCACGTATTAGCATTTGTGTGCCAAGTGGGGTAACAGAAGTAGAGAAGAAAGCTGTAACAGAAGCAGGATTTGCGGCAGGAGCAAGAGAAGTTCATTTAATTGAAGAACCTGTAGCAGCAGCAATCGGGGCAGGTATTGATATTGCAAAACCATGTGGAAATATGATTGTAGATATCGGTGGAGGTACATCAGATATCGCAGTTATTTCTTTGGGAGGAACTGTTGTAAATACTTCTATCAAGGTTGCAGGGGATGATTTTGATGAAGCTATTGTTCGTTATATGCGTAAGAAACATAATCTGCTCATTGGAGAACGTACAGCAGAAGATATCAAGATTCGCATTGGTACAACTTATCCATTAGTAGAAGATGAGACCATGGAAGTGCGTGGACGCAACTTGGTTACGGGTCTTCCAAAAACTGTAACAGTTACTTCTTCTGAAACAGAAGAAGCTTTGCGCGAAACTACAGCACAGATTGTAGAAGCTGTTATTGCAGTATTGGAAAGAACACCACCGGAATTGTCAGCAGACATCCTTGACAGAGGTATTGTTCTTACAGGTGGCGGCGCTTTACTTCGCGGATTAGAAGAGTTGATAGAAGAAAAAACCGGAATTAATACAATGACAGCAGAAGACCCGATGAAAGTAGTGGCAATCGGAACTGGTCAGTTTGTAGAATTCATGAGCGGAAAATAAAAATGAGGGGCTGTCTGGCAGATAGCCCCTTTGTTGTGTAATAAGAAATTGTGAAAAGAATGGAGGAAATGTTTTGGAGGTTGTAAAAGGGTATGTAGACCATATCGTTTATCGAAATGATGACAATGGTTATACCGTGTTCCATTTGACAAATGAAGATGGTGAAATTACTTGTGTCGGCACATTTTCCTACATTCACGAAGGGGAAATGCTAGAAGTATCCGGGGAGTACAACAATCACAACGTGTATGGATTGCAGTTGCAGGTGGCATCATATGAGGTTTTGGAGGCAGAAGATTTGGTTTCTATAGAACGATATTTGGGTTCAGGTGCCATTAAGGGACTTGGTGTTGTTCTGGCCGGGAGAATTGTACGCCGATTCAAAAATGATACCTTCCGCATTATTGAAGAAGAACCGGAAAGACTGGCAGAAGTTTCGGGAATCAGTGAACGAAAAGCGAGAGAAATTGCCATTCAGGTAGAAGAACAAAAAGATATGCGAAAAGCCATGATTTTTCTTCAGAAATATGGAATCACACAGGCTTTGTCGGCAAAGATTTATACTTATTTTGGACAAGATGTTTACCACGTTATGGAAGAAAACCCATATCAGATAGCTGATCGAATTCCAGGTGTGGGATTTAAAACAGCAGATGAAATTGCGCGGAAAATAGGAATTCATACCGATTCCGATTATCGCATTCGAAGTGGAATCTTTTATGTGCTTTTGCAGGCAGTTGCAGACGGACATATTTATCTGCCAGAAGAAGAAGTGATCCAGAGAACCAAGGCTTTATTGGAGTTAGATTTGGGAGATATTTCTCACTATCTAATGGATTTATCCATTGAAAAGAAAGTTGTTGTGAAAGAAATCGAAGGGGAGACTTGTGTTTATCCGGCGCAATATTACTATATGGAATTGAATACTGCCAAGATGTTGCAAGATTTGAATCTCAAATATGATATTTCAGATGTGGTGATAGAAAATCGATTACGGCAGATAGAAAAGCATTCTGATTTGCAATTAGACGATATGCAACGACAAGCGGTTATTACAGCAGTACGAAGTGGTGTTTTTGTCTTGACAGGTGGGCCGGGAACGGGAAAAACCACGACGATTAATGCATTGATACAATTTTTTGAAAGTGAAGATATGAGTATTTTCTTGGCAGCTCCTACAGGACGTGCGGCCAAAAGAATGACGGAGGCTACCGGCTATGAGGCTCGGACTATTCATCGTATGTTGGAACTTGCTTATGTTCCGGAAAATGAAGACAGTCATATGCATTATGGGCGGAATGAGGAAAATCCGTTGGAGGCAGATGTCATTATCATTGATGAAATGTCCATGGTAGATTTGCCGTTGATGAATGCATTGTTACGAGCTGTCGTTGTCGGAACCCAAGTTATCTTTGTGGGTGATAAAGATCAACTTCCTTCCGTTGGACCAGGTAGTGTGTTAAAAGATATGATTCAGTCGGAATGTTTCCCGGTGGTTACGCTGAATAAGATTTTCAGACAGGCAGAGCAAAGTGATATTGTGGTAAATGCACATAAAATTAATCGAGGAGAAGCTTTGGTGTTGGATAATCAGAGCCGAGATTTTTTCTTTTTGAAAAGGCAGGATGCCAATGTTGTTATAAGTGTGTTGCTGACATTGATACAGAAAAAGTTGCCGAAATATGTGAATGCAGATATGTTTGATATTCAGGTTTTGACGCCTATGCGAAAGGGTTTATTAGGCGTCGAACGTCTGAACAGTATTTTACAACAATATTTGAATCCACAGGACTCAAAAAAAGCTGAAAAAGAGTATGGGGATAAAATCTTCCGAGTAGGCGACAAGGTCATGCAGATTAAGAATGATTATCAATTGGAGTGGGAAATTGCAACCCAATATGGACTTGTCGTTGACCGAGGCGTGGGTGTGTTTAACGGTGATATTGGTAGAATCATTGAGATTAACAATTACACCGAAATGATAGAAGTGGAATATGAAGAGAAAAAGAGAGTGAAATATCCTTTTCAATCTTTGGATGAGTTGGAATTAGCCTATGCCGTGACTATCCACAAATCCCAGGGGAGTGAGTATCCGGCAGTATTGATTCCATTATTACAGGGACCACGCCAGTTGTATCACCGCAATCTCATATATACAGCGGTTACGAGGGCAAGAAAGTGCGTTACGATTGTAGGGGATGATGTCACTTTCCAAGAGATGATTCGTAATGTAAATGAACAGAAACGATATACTAGTTTAACAGAACGAATTTGGGAATTAGATAGAGAGTCCAAATAAGTATATGAATTTATGGGAAATGTGTTTGGGGATTTTTTATCCCCAAACATGTTGCTTTTGTGGGAAAGTAAGCACCAAAATGATGTGTGATTCGTGCGCGGGAAAAATCCAATATCTTTCTGAACCTATCTGTAAAAGGTGTGGAAAGCCAATACAGAAGGAAGAGCAGGAATACTGCAAAGACTGTACGGATAATCAGTTTGAATATGAGCAAGGGAGAAGTCTTTGGATACATCAAGGTTTGGTGAAAAAGTCTATTTATCATTTCAAGTACCATAATCGAAGAATATATGGAAGATGGTATGCTCAAGAATTGTTTCGTTTATACGGACATAAATTAAAAGAGTGGGAAATAGACCTCATTATACCGGTTCCGTTGCATAAGAGAAAAAAACGCAGACGAGGATATAACCAAGCGGAAATCATAGCGAAATACTTGGGAAATTTAACTAACATTCCAGTAGATACCAAAACGGTGGTACGCATTCGCAATACAAAAGCTCAAAAACATCTAGATAACCAAGAGAGAAAACGTAATCTCAAAAGTGCGTTTCGAGTGAAAGAGACGTGGAAAGGCGCTCAAAATGTATTGCTTATCGATGATATTTATACCACTGGCGCCACAATCAATGGGGTTGCCACAGTTTTGAAAGAAAAAGGTGTTCAGAAAGTGTGGTTTTTGACCATAAGTATTGGACAAGGTTTCTAATTATGTGTTATACTTATAAATAATGTATATTAGGAAAAGTCTGTATTGAGGTGACAGTTTATGTTAAATGAAGAACGCGTCAAACACATGGTAAAACTATCCTTTTACGAAACAAAAAAGGGAAGTGAAGAGATTAAGATAAGTTCTTACCGAAGAAAAACATATTTACGCTTAAATCTACTAGGGTCATTCCTTTGGGTTACTATTGCATACATTGCATTAATTGGACTTGTTGGGATTACATTTATGTGGGATTTAATTACAAATTTAGGCCGTGCAGAGATGATTATTATTCTTGCAGCATTGGCAGGAATTTATCTGGTTATTCTAATCAGTTATTTGGTAAAAACCCAAAATATTTATAAGAAAAAACATGCCAAAGCATTTCATCATGTGCAGAGGTTTAAAGACGACTTGGCACAGTTAGAAAGAATGTATGAGAAGGAGGAACAACAACATGGGAAAGTTATTCGAGATTAAAGGATATCTCATGAAGTATTATGGGAAATATTCCAAATACGTAGATAAGACAGTACAGTTTGTACTAGCTCTTCTGACATTTACATTTATCAACCAAAAAGTAGGGTTTTCTGATATCGCATCGCATCCAATAACCACGATTGTTTTGTCGGTTATTTGTATGCTATTACCGATGCAGCTTACTATTGTTTTGGCCACTGTGGCAGTGTTATTGCAACTAGTGACTGTGTCTAGTGCAATGACGGTTCTAGCATTGGTACTTTTTGTTATCATGTATGTTTTTTATTTCAGATTTACACCAAAACATACCCTTATTCTTTTATTGGTACCTATTGCATTTATGTTGAAAGTTCCGCTCCTCATTCCGGTACTTTACGGATTAGTAGGAGGACCGATTTGCATATTACCGATTTCCATGGGAACCATTATTTACTATATGATGGATTTTGTAAGTGCAAATAGCACATTGTTGCAAACAGCAGAAGAGACCGAGTTGATCAATTTGATCAGTGGCTACGCACATCAATTATTTACCAATCCAGTATTATGGTGCATGATCATTGCTTTAGCTATTACATTGTTATTGGTTAATGGTGTGAGAAAAATGTCTATTGACTATGCTTGGGAGATTGCAATTGTTGCGGGTATTTTGGGCAATATCAATGTTATGGCGTATGGGTACATAATTATGGATGTTCCACTTTCTTATGTGGAAATTTTGATTGAAAGTTTAATCGTTATAGTAGTTGCCTTGATTGTAAAATTCTTTGTATTTTCTGTGGATTATACAAGGACAGAATATTTGCAGTTTGAGGATGATGAGTACTATTACTACGTAAAAGCGATTCCTAAAGCCTCTGTAACTATTCCGGAAAAGACTGTGAAACGTATACATGAACGTCAAAAAACGGGCGTCATAGATGCAGAACAGGTTAAAATGTTGGAACAGGCAGACCAGAAAACAAATGAGGAATCTGAAATCCAAAGAATCATAGATGAGGAATTAAAACAGGAAAAGTAAGTTGAGGTGACAGTATGAGACAAATGCTTCAAAACTTAAAAGATTCATATCTTGGGAATTGGTATATACCGGACATTCAGTGGACAGATTTGCTGGAAGTGGTCCTTATTGCTGTTCTTATGTATCATGTGATCTTGTGGATTAAGAATACAAAAGCATGGATGCTCTTGAAAGGAATAGCCGTTTTATTAGGATTTATTTTTGCTGCATATATCTTGAAAATGAATACTATTTTGTGGTTGGCAAAGAATTCCATCGGGGTGTTAGCAACGGCAGCTGTTATCATTTTTCATCCGGAATTGCGTAGAGCATTAGAAAAACTGGGACAAAAGAATTTATTGAGTTCCATGTTACCATTTGATATGAATAAAGCGCCGGAAAGGTTTAGTGAACAAACTTTAGAAGCTATTGTTTGTGCCTGCTTTGAAATGAGCAAGGTGAAAACAGGCGCGTTGATCGTGGTAGAACGAGATATTGTTTTGACAGAATATGAGAATACAGGCATTGCAGTGGATTCTTTGGTGTCAGAGCAGATGCTAATTAATATTTTTGAACACAATACACCACTTCATGATGGTGCAGTTATTATTAGAGGCAATCGCATTGCGGCAGCAACTTGTTATTTGCCATTGACAGAGAGCACAAAAATTAGTAAGCAGTTGGGAACAAGACATCGCGCTGCAGTAGGAATGAGTGAAGTTAGTGATGCTCTGGTAGTTTGTGTGTCTGAAGAAACAGGAAATGTTTCTTATGCAAAAGGCGGTCATTTAACAAGGACTGTGTCACCGATGGAATTGCGAGCTCAATTAGTCCAATTGCAAAACAAAACAGAAGAAAATAACAAAAAGTTCACATTAAAGAAAGGAAGACGTGATGATGGCAGACAGATTGAAAAATAATATCGGCCTCAAAATAGTAGCACTTGTATTTGCGTTTTTCCTTTGGTTCGTTGTTGTAAATATAGATGATCCAATAGATGTGAAAGTATATTCGGTCGGTGTAACAATCGTAAATCCAGAAGTGATTACCAATGCAGGTAAGAGTTATCAAGTAGTGGATAATACAGGAAATATATTAGTGACAGTGAAAGCCAGACGCAAAGTGTTATCGCAAATCACGCAGAGTAACATAATTGCTACTGCGGATTTAAGAGAAATGCAAGATACATCGG
Organism: Faecalimonas sp.; assembly: GCA_045648005.1. Taxonomy (GTDB): domain Bacteria; phylum Bacillota; class Clostridia; order Lachnospirales; family Lachnospiraceae; genus Faecalimonas. The sequence continues at coordinate 11,374 of JAZRND010000054.1, forward strand.
TACCTGTACGACTTCGTATTACAGGATTTGAAGGACAATATGAAAGTGCTTCAGCGAATCCAAGAAATATTCAAGTAAAAGTAGAAAATACACAGAAGAAAACTTTCCCAATTACTGGTATGGCTACCGGACAACCAAGAGATGGATTTGTGGTGGGGGAACTATTGCCGTCACCAAAAACAATTGACGTAAGTGGTCCGGAATCGTTGGTTTCAAAAATTAGTAAAGTTGTTGCCAAAGTCGATGTCTCTGAATTGGCTATGGATACATCTTTACAAACAAAGATTTTGTACTATGATGCAGCAGATAATCTCATTGATCAAAGTAGATTAAGTAGTAATTGTGATAAGAGTGGTGTATCCGTTTTTGTAGATATGTGGAACACAAAAAATGTTGGTTTGGTGTTTGATACTTCTGCAATCAGAGCAGCTAGAGGATATGCTTTTGCTGGAATTGAAGTGGAGCCGCAGAAGATTGAAGTATCAGGTAGCCCTGACAAGTTAAAAGATTTGGAAGAGATAAAGATTGATAAATCAGTTCTTAAAAAGACAAATCTTTCTGCCAACGAGGAAGTATTAGTAGATATTCAACCGCATTTGCCAGAAGGAATTAGTCTTGTAGATGCAAATCTTGGTAAGATTGTGGTTCGCATTAAGATAGAAAAGGCAGGAACAAAGGCACTAGAGATCCCTACAGGGTCCATCAGTGTTTTGAATGCACCAAATTTGAAATTGGAATATGAACAACAAGGTATTGAATTGACATTTACAGGTACTAGTGAGGCGTTGGAAGGTTTGACTATGGAATCGTTAACCAATGGAGAATTGATAGTGGCAGTTGATTTGGCATCGTTCCAAGTGAAAGGTACACATACGGTACCAGTAATTGTCACGAAGTTACCGGATGGATGTACTTATTTAGAGGATACAGTGGTGCAGATTAAATTAAGTAAAAAGTAAAGCGTTATTTAGGAGGTTATAGGTAGATGGTAACGCAAAAAATAGAGATTAAAAATCTCACAGGATTGCATTTGCACCCTGCTGGATTGTTTTGTAAAACAGCAGCAGAGTTTCAGTGTAAAATCACCTTTCAATTTAAGGGGAACACAACAAATGCAAAGAGTGTGTTAAGTGTGCTGGGCGCAGGTATCAAGCAAGGGGATGAAATAGAACTCATATGCGAAGGTGCAGATGAACAGGAAGCGTTACAGGCAATGATTAAGATTATAGAGGACAGATTGGGAGAATAACAGGATGCTTAATTATCAGAAATATAAGAGGGTTCCAGTCATGGATTACCCAGAAAGAGAATGGCCAAATAAGCAAATTCAAAAGGCTCCGATTTGGTGTAGTGTAGATTTGCGTGATGGAAATCAAGCTTTGATTGAACCAATGGTTGTAGAAGAGAAGATTGAAATGTTTAACCTGCTCGTCAAATTAGGATTTAAAGAGATCGAAGTAGGGTTCCCGTCAGCATCTCAAATTGAATTTGATTTTTTGAGGGAATTAGTAGACAGACAACTGATACCGGATGATGTGTGCATACAGGTGTTGGTACAATGTCGTGAACACTTGATTCGACGTACTTTTGAGGCACTTGAAGGAGTGAAGAAGGCAATTGTACATATTTATAATTCTACATCAACCCTTCAACGGGATGTGGTCTTTCATAAAGGAAAAGAAGAAATCAAGCAGATTGCTATTGATGGGACAGAGTTAGTTAAAAGTTTTGTGAAAGACTTCCCTGGAGAAATTATGTTGGAGTACTCACCGGAAAGCTTTACCGGCACAGAATTGGACTATGCGTTAGATATTTGTACTGCAGTTCAAGAAACATGGGGGGCCACAAAAGAAAAGCCGATTATTATCAATCTCCCGGCAACAGTGGAGATGACAACACCAAATGTCTATGCAGATCAAATTGAGTGGATGCACAAAAACTTCAAGAACAGAGAGAGCATTATTTTAAGTATTCATCCTCATAATGATCGAGGCACAGGTGTGGCGGCGACAGAGCTGGCTTTACTTGCCGGGGCTGATCGTGTGGAAGGGACTCTGTTTGGTAATGGTGAACGTACAGGAAATTTAGATATTTTAACAGTCGCTTATAACATGTTTTCGCAAGGCATTAATCCAGAGTTGGATTTGACAAATATTGTGGAAATTCAAGAGGTATATGAAAGATGTTGCAAGATGGAAGTTCCAATGCGACATCCATATGCAGGGAAATTAGTATTTACTGCGTTCTCGGGTTCCCATCAGGATGCAATTAATAAAGGTGTACATGCTATGAAAGAACGTCATCAAGATTGGTGGGAAGTACCATATCTTCCAATAGACCCATCAGATGTCGGACGGGAGTATGAACCAATTGTTCGTATTAACAGCCAATCAGGAAAAGGCGGAGTTGCCTTTGTTATGGATAGCGAATTTGGATACAAGCTACCGAAAAACATGCATAAAGAATTTGCTGATGTCATTCAAAAAATTGCAGAAAAGCAGGGTGAAGTAGCACCGGCAACCATTATGGAAGTTTTCAAAAATGAATATTTGACATTGCAAGCACCATTTGAATTCTTACGTGCAAGGGCAGAAGACCATGGCGATAGAGATACCAAAGTAGAGTTGAGTTTCAACTACCAAGGTCAGAATAATTCCGTGGAAGCAATTGGAAATGGACCTTTGGATGCTGTGAGACAAGCAATACAAGATACCACCGGTGTCAATGTAAGTATTTTGGATTACACTCAACACGCACTAGGTGAAGGTTCCAATGCAAAGGCGGCAGCATATATTTGCATGCGAGATGAAGAAACAAATAAGGTGACTTATGGTGTAGGCGTCAGCTCAAATATTACAAGAGCTGGTATCAGAGCTGTATTTAGCGCATTGAACAGATTGGCACGATAGTACGAGAAAATAGGAGAGAGATTATGGGAAAAGCAACGTTAGTCGTTATGGCGGCAGGAATTGGTAGTCGTTTTGGCGGAGGTATTAAGCAATTAGAACCAGTAGGACCAAACGGAGAAATCATCATGGATTATTCTATTTATGATGCAATGGAAGCAGGCTTTGATAAAGTCGTATTTGTGATCCGAAAAGACCTTGAGAAAGATTTCAAGGAAGTTATCGGAAATCGCATTGAGAAGATTATAGAAGTTAAGTATGCTTACCAAGAAAAATCCGATATTCCGGAACCATATAAGTCTACATATGCAGACCGTGTAAAGCCATGGGGAACAGGACAGGCTATTTTGTGCTGTAAAGATGTAGTAAATGAGCCGTTTTTAGTTATCAATGCAGATGATTATTATGGTAAAGAAGCTTATGTTGTAGCCTACAATTATTTGACAAAACCACAAGGAAAAAGCGAAAAAATGCCAATCAGCATGGTAGGGTTTGTTTTGGGGAATACTTTAAGTGAAAATGGTGGAGTTACCAGAGGTGTATGTAAGGTTGATGAAAAACATATGCTTACAGACATTGTTGAAACAAAAAATATTGTAAAGACAGAGACAGGCGCAGCAATTCGCACGGATGAGGGTGATATTGTAATTGATATCAATTCTCCGGTATCTATGAATATGTGGTGCTTGCAACCTGAATTTTTCCATGTTCTAGAAGAAGGATTTTCGGAGTTTTTAAAGAGTACAGTTTCTGATTATATGAAATCAGAATATTTATTGCCAACTATCGTGGGAGAGTTGCTTCATAACCAACAAGCAGAAGTAACTGTATTGAAATCCAATGATAAGTGGTTTGGTGTGACATATAAAGAAGATAAAGAAGCGGTTGTGGCATCTGTAAGAGGGTTAGTGGACGCAGGTGTATATCCAGAAAGATTATTTTAAAAATCAGTGAGGAGATAGTGGATTTTTGTTTGCTATCCCTCACTATTGTGCGCAAAGGAGAGATACAAATGAGAAATATTATAAAAAAGTGTGGATGTTTGTTATTTGTTATTATAATTAGCCTGTTTTTAATTAGCTGTGGAAAGAAAGAGGCGGCAGTGTCAGATGTTGAATTTCCTGAATCAGAAGAATTGGGGGTAGGAGTTCCGGGCCTGGATGATAAAACCGTGCCGAAAAATCAGAATTTGTTGACCGGTATTGGTGATTTATCAAAAGAAGCCATTGGAAAAAGACCGGTCGCAGTTATGATAAATAATGTGGAAGCAGCCTTACCACAATATGGGATTAGTCAAGCAGATGTGATCTTTGAGCTTCCGGTAGAAGGTGATTTGACAAGATTGATGGCCTTGTATGCAGATTATACGCAGATGCCGGACATCTGTGCAATTAGAAGTTGTCGCTATTATTATCCTGCCATTGCAAAAGGATTTGACGCTTTTTATGTACATTGGGGAATGGATCAAACAGTGACTTCATATGTATCATCCCTCAATATGGATCGTTATGATGGTCTGTCAAATCAAGGAGGCTTGTTTGGACGCGATAGTGCTAGAAGGAAAGCCGGTTATTCTTTAGAACATACTGGATATTTCAAAGGTACTCAATTTGCTACGGTAGCGAAAAAAGAGGGAAAACGAACAGACCTATTAGCTTCCAAGAAAGATACGGCCTTTAAATTTTGTGATATAGGAACCGTAATAGAACCACAAGGAAACGCTTGTACTAGTGCGAAAATAGCCTTTGGCAATGCTACCGCCACATTTTCATATGATGCAGAAAAAGCGCTGTATTATAAGGACATAAATGGAAAAGCACATAAAGATGGTAAGACCGGAGAACAATTATCTTTTACAAATGTGTTTATTCTTGAAACAAGTATTTCGGTGAGAGATAATACAGGACATAAGAAATTAGATTGGGCAGGCTCAAGCAGTTCAAAAGGATATTATATTTCAAATGGAAAGGTCCAAACCATTCATTGGTCAAAAGCCAATGGCGATGAAAGTTCTTATTTGAAGTTTTACGATGAAAGTGGAAATGAGTTAGCCATTAATCGAGGGAAAAGTTACATAGCATATACTTATGCGGGAAGAACCACTTTACAGTAATCTGTGCTGTGTATTAATGAGATAAGAAACGTGTTGGAGAGATAAGATGAAAATACGAGAGAGATATAAACATTTGTTAAATTTCATGGCAAATTTAGTAACCATATTGGTAGAAGGCGGACTGTTTTCTTATATGTGGTATGGATGTTATAGCGAAACAATCATTGCACCGTTTTTCCGTAGAGGAAACTGGGCGGTTGTAGTGTTTTATGTGCTAATCGTATTCTTTTTCACCTATATGTTTGGTGGATATAAGATTGGCTATATGAGAATTATTGATATCGTTCTGTGCCATATCTTGGCAATTCTTTGTAGCGGGGTAGTAGCATATCTTGAACTTTGTATGGTTGCCAGAGATTATGTCAGTGCTGTACCGATAACAGTTGTATGTATGGCAGAAATGGTGTTTATCATACCTTGGGTGTATATTGTTCGTAAATTATATGTGTTGTTGTATCCACCACGCCAGATGTTAGTTATTTATGGCGATTATTCTCCAGAAGATTTGATGGATAAAATTAATACCAGAAAAGACAAGTACAATATTTGTGCATCTATTAGTTGCCATGAAGGTATGGATAAGTTAGTGGAGAAGATCAAACAATATGAGGCTATCGTATTGTGTGATTTGCCTGCAGAAATAAGAAATGACATTATGAAATATTGCTATAAGAAGTCTATACGTACTTATGTAACGCCAAAGATTTCAGATATTATGTTGCGAAGTGCGGATGACATTCATTTGTTTGATACGCCACTGTTGTTATCAAGAAATCAAGGAATGTCTATTGTACAGAGTGCAGTAAAAAGACTGTTTGATATTGTGATTTCTTTAGTGGGAATAGTAATTGCATCGCCGTTCATGCTACTTATTGCCTTGGCGGTAAAATTGTACGATGGGGGCCCTGTGTTATATAAACAGGCAAGACTGACAAAAGATGAGAAGGAATTTATGATTTACAAGTTCCGCAGTATGAGTGTAGATTCTGAAGCTAAAGGAGCGCGATTGGCAGCAAAAGGCGATAAACGAGTTACACCTGTAGGAAATATCATACGTAATATTCATTTTGATGAGTTGCCACAACTTTTCAACATTTTGAAGGGTGATATGTCGATTGTGGGACCAAGACCGGAACGTAAAGTGATTGCGGAACAATATTTGGAAGAAATCCCTGAATTTCATATGAGATTGAAAGTTAAGGCGGGACTTACCGGATATGCACAGGTTTATGGAAAGTATAATACTACACCATATGACAAGTTGAAGTTAGATGTTACTTATATTAAAAATTATTCTTTTTGGTTAGATATTAAGATTTTATTTTTAACTTTTAAGATATTATTCCAAAAGGAAAATACCGAAGGGGTAGACGCAGAACAGATTACAGCGAGCAAGAAATAGAAAGAGGCAGTTTATGAAGAAAACGGCAGAAATTTCTGTATTAATGTCAGTGTATTACAAAGAAAAGCCAGAATATTTAAAGAGTGCAGTGGAGAGTGTGGCAACACAGACACTCATGCCTAAAGAAATAGTTTTGGTGGCAGACGGACCTCTAACAGAAGAACTGAATCAGGTAATAGATGAGCTGAAAAGAAAATACGACATTTTGAAGTTGGTGCCATTAAAAGAAAATGTGCAGTTGGGACGCGCATTGGCAGAAGGAGTATCAAATTGTGAATGCGACTTAATTGCCAGAATGGATACCGATGATATCGCAGTGTCTAATCGTTTTGAACTACAATATGAGTATATGTTAGCACATCCTGAAGTGTCAGTGCTAGGTGGCTATATTGAAGAATTTGATGATGAGGATGACACATATTGTAAAGTGAAGAAAATGCCGATTTCCGAAGAAGATTTGAAGAACTATGCCAAATACCGAAACCCAATTAATCATATGACTGTCATGTTTCGTAAAACGGCAGTGTGTGAAGTGGGGAATTATAGACATTTTCCGTTTTTGGAAGATTATGAATTGTGGATTAGATTGTTGAGCAAGGGGTATACTTTTGCAAATTTACCGCAAGTGTTAGTGCGTGCGAGAACTAATTTGAATATGTATGGAAGACGAGGGGGCAATTCTTACTGCAAGCGATATATGAAATTACGGCAAATGCAAAAAGATTATGGGTTGCTTACCTGGTCGGAATATCAAGTGGCTCGGATCATGACAGCAGTTATGACTCTACAGCCGTCAGTGCTGCGAAAATTAGTATATAGAAGGGCTTTAAGAAAATAATATGAAGATTTTGATCGATGCTAGAAGTTTGGGTAGCAAACCTAGTGGTATTGGAATATATATCTATAACTTTGCAAAAGAATTGGTTCGATATTCAGATGTACAGATGTTCTTGGTGACAGATGTAGTTGCAAGTCAAGAAATTAAAAACTTATCGCAGATAAAGGGCGTAACCATGTGTGTTTATGGCACAGAAGTGGATAAAAGTTTAGGACTATTTGCGTATTATAAGTTCGTGCAAAAGACTATTCACACTATCAAGCCAGATATTTTTTGGGAAGGAAATAATCTTGTTCCAATAACAATAAAAAATCCATATGGGAAGTTTGTAACCACTGTACATGATATGTTCCCGATTTATATGAAGAATTGTTATGGGAAAATATATCCATATTATTTTAAATATGGAGTTCGCAAAACCATTAAGCAAGTAGATGCCATTATATATAATTCTGAAGAAACAAGAAAAGAAACGGAACTGTATTTCCCAGAGGCAAGAAATGTACAGAGTTTTATTTCTTATATTGTAGTGGATTGTAAGAAACAAACAAATCTCACGGACGATAATTATTTCTTATATATAGGGAATTTGGAACGACGAAAAGGTACAGATATCTTGTTGCGCGCATATGACGAATATCGCAGACGAGGGGGAACGAAAAAACTTGTTTTTGCAGGAAAATTCAGAGAAACTGCTATCGAACAATTGTATCAGGAAATTATAAGTGAGATAGATGGATTGGAATATGTTGGATATGCTGATGAGGACACCAAGGATAAACTTCTGGCAGGATGTAGTAGTTTTCTGTTCCCATCAAGAGCAGAAGGCTTTGGGATTCCTGTTGTGGAAGCATTGTCGTATGGGAAACCTGTATTGACAAGTAAGCTACCTATATTCGATGAAATTGTCGGCGATGTGGCAGAATATGTGGATTGTGAGGAAAATAACGCAGTGAGCAAGTGGGCCGAACGCATGCTTGAATTTGATGTGAACCCACAATCTGTAGTCTATGATAACCCATACACAGCAGAAATATTAGGAAAAAACATATATAAGTTTTTTGTAGAAAGCGTTAATTAATTATGAATATGTCAAAATTTTTTATTGATACCATGGCTTCGATGAAACCTTTTTTGATGAAGATATTTCCAAAAGAAATGTTACAAAAGGCGAAGAGAAAATGGCTGTCAAAAAACATCGAACAATTAAAAAAAGCCGATGTAAAACCATATTGTAAAGAAATGTTCCCAGAGGGGATTAATTTAATTGGGAATATCAAGGGCAGCAGTGGCTTGGGGCAAAGTGCCAGACTACTTGCTCATGAACTTGAGGCAACTCATTATCCGTTAGATATTGTGCAACATAGTATTTCTGACAAGTTAAATGTTAGTGATACAACCTATGATGATAAGCTTGTGGAAAAAGGGAGATATGGGATTAATATTTTTCATATTAACATGCATGAATTTGCCACGGCCTTTATCCAACTGGGAAAAGAAAAATGGGACAACCATTATAACATTGGTTTTTGGCTATGGGAATTAGAAGAGTTTCCAGATGAGTGGGTAGATTGCATTCATTTGTTGGATGAAATTTGGACACCGGCAGAATTTGTTAGTAATAGCATTCGCAAAAAGACACAAAAACCAGTTATTACAATTCCATATCATGTTACAGCGCCAGTAGATGAGGCATATGACAGAAAGTATTTCAAATTGCCAGAAGAACAATTTCTCTATTTGATGCTGTTTGATAGTGGAAGCATGATTGAAAGAAAAAATCCAATGGCAGTCATCGAAGCATATAAGCAAGCATTTGAGAAAGATGAGAATGTTGGGTTGGTCATTAAGATGAATGGCTATAACGAAGATGATGTCAATCGTATTCACGCCATGCTAGAAGGATATCCGAATGTTCATATCATAACAGATAGCTTTAATAAGGTAGAAGTCAATAGTTTGATACGTAGTGTGGATGTGGTGGTATCTTTGCATCGCGCGGAAGGATTTGGACTCGTTCTTGCAGAAGCTATGCTTAATGAGACACCATGTATCGCAACGAATTGGTCAGCCAATACGGAATTTATGAATGAAGAAGTTGCTTGTATGGTGGACTGCGAGATGGTAAGAATAGAAAAAGAAATTGGCCCGTATATACCGGGAAACTATTGGGCGGAGCCTAATGTGAAGCAAGCTGCGCAATATATGCGTAAATTGTATGAGGAACCGAGCTTTTATAATGATAAAAAAATAAAAGCAAAAGAATTTATTGAGGAAAAACTGAACTTACAACGCATTTCGTCAATAATAGAGGATAGGATAAAGCAGATTCAGATGAATCAAGATTAAGGAAATGAAAATGAAAAAAATAGCAATTGTCAATCAAAGGTATGGTTTGGAAGTAAACGGTGGTTCAGAATACTATACAAGACTGATAGCGGAACGATTGAGAAAATACTATGATGTTGAAATTCTTACAACAACGGCGCTGAATTATGACACATGGGAGAATTATTATCCGGAAGGTTTATCGGATATTAATGGAGTGACAGTTCGTCGGTTTAAAGTAAAAAGGCCGCGTAGCCGAGTTCGCTTTGGACTTGCAAGACGGCTGAAAAGTGTAGGGGAACGACTGAATTGGAATTTGGATAGATTGTGGGTCAATGAGCAGGGACCATATGCTCCGGAATTGGTAAGCTATATTGAGAACCATGTGCAATCTTATGATAAATTTATTTTTGTTACTTATTTGTATTATTCTACTGTAATAGGGATACAAAAAGTTCTAGATAAGTCGATTTTAATTCCAACTGCTCATGATGAACCTTACATTTACTATCCTATATATAAAGACATGTTTCAAAAAACGTCAGGAATCGTATATTTGACGGAAGAAGAAAAAGACTTTGTGCAACAAAACTTTAAAAATCAAAACATTCCAAGTATTACTGCAGCAGTAGGCATAGATATTCCGGAGAATTTATTAGGTATAAAAGAACGTGACGACGCAGTACAAGGTTTTCGAGAACAATACAATTTGAATCGAAAGTATATTATATATGCAGGTAGAATAGATTCTAGCAAAGGTTGCGATGAAATGTTGCAGTTTTATCAAAAATATATTAGAATGTATTCATGTGAATTGGATCTTGTCCTTATTGGGAAGAATTTATTGCAAATTCCGGAGAACGAGCGTATTCATTATCTCGGCTTTGTGTCAGAGGAAGATAAGATGTCGGCAATTGCAGGAGCTGATTACTTATGGCTTCCGTCGCAGTTTGAGAGTTTATCAATTGCACTGTTAGAAGGGCTGGCATTAGGAGTTCCTGGTATAGTGAACGGCAACTGTGAAGTGTTAAAAGGGCATGCCGTTCGAAGTGAGGCTGCATATGCATATTCTGATTGGAAAGAGTTTGAAGATTGTATGAATCAGATTTGTGCTAACAGTACGGAAACATATGCTGCAATGAGAGAGCATGCAAAGCAATATGTGGCAGAGAATTATCAGTGGGAAATCATAGAGAAGAAACTAGTTAGTATAATTGAAAGGTGATAATGTGAAAACGATAGCATTCGTGATACCGTGGTTTGGAGAAAACATCCCCGGTGGCGCAGAAATGGAATTACGTGGACTTACCACTCATTTAAAAGAAATAGGGGTTGATATAGAAATATTAACCACATGTGTAAAAGATTTTAATAGTGATTGGAATACAAACTATTATAAACCAGGTACCGATGAGGTGTTAGGCGTTCCGGTTCGACGTTTTAAGGTAAGAAAGAGAAATGAGGCAAAATTTGCCGCAGTGAATGCAAAGCTCATGACCGGTGAGAAAATCACATCTGTAGAAGAGAAAAGCTTTTGTGAAGAGATGGTCAATAGCACGGATTTGTATGAATATATCGATAAGCATCAAGAACAATATGAACTTTTCGTATTTATACCATACATGTTTGGTACAACTTATTATGGCTGCCAAATTTGTCCTGAAAAAGCTATACTAATCCCGTGCTTTCATGACGAAAGTTATGCTTATATGGAATGTTTCAAAGAAGCTTTCTCAAAAGTGGCTGGTATGATTTTTAATGCAAAGCCAGAGCAAGAATTGGCAAACAATTTGTACGATTTGCAATCTGTTGAGCAGATGGTTTTGGGAGTTGGTCTAGATACGAATATAGAATCCTCTGCAGAACGTTTTCGTGAGAAATATAAATTGAATAAACCATTTATTTTGTATGCAGGACGGAAAGATAAGGGAAAGAATGTAGATACTCTTCTTCAATATTTTGCAGAGTACAAAAAGCGAAATGAAGATGATTTAAAATTAGTTCTTATAGGCGGCGGTAGCATAGAAATCCCAGCAAGTATCAGTGCAGATGTGATAGATTTGGGATTTGTAGACAAGCAAGATAAATATGATGCTTGTGCAGCAGCGACTTTGCTGTGTCAGCCATCTCATAATGAAAGTTTTTCGTTGGTTATTATGGAAAGCTGGCTTTGTAAGCGACCGGTGTTGGTCAGTGGTGCTTGCGAAGTGACAAAACAGTTTGCCATTGATACCAATGGTGGATTATATTTTGATAACTATTTTGAATTTGAAGGTGCAGTTCAATATATGCTTCAGAATGAAGATGTTGCACTTCAGATGGGACAAAATGGTTGTACCTATGTAAAAAATAATTTTGCGTGGGATGTTATTATGAAGAATTGCGTGACATTTTTTGAAAATGTTGCAGTTCAAAAATAAAAGTATCAAATCTTAACGAGAGGAGAAAAAGAATGAAAAAAACAGCGTTGATTATGGCTGGGGGACGTGGTGAACGTTTTTGGCCAAGAAGCAGAAAAAGCTTACCGAAGCAGTTTTTGTCATTGACTGGCGATGGAAAAACAATGATTCAATTGACTGTGGAAAGAATTCTTCCGCTAGTTGATATGGAGGATATATACATCGCAACCAACAAAGATTACAAGGCTCTAGTCAAAGAACAACTGCCGGAACTTCCGGAAGAGAATATTCTTTGCGAGCCGGTGGGACGTAATACAGCACCTTGTATTGGTCTTGGAGCCGTACATATCGGAAGAAAATATGAAGATGCATTGATGATGGTATTACCTTCTGACCATTTGATTAAATATACCGATATGTTTGTGCGTACATTGCAAGATGCTTGCGAAGTGGCAGAGTTGGGAGCAAATATTGTAACATTAGGTATTACTCCGGATTATCCGGAAACAGGATATGGTTATATCAAGTTTATGCCGGATAACAGTATAGGACAAGCTTACACAGTAGATAAGTTTGTGGAAAAACCAAACTTGGAAAAAGCAAAAGAGTATTTGACAACAGGAGAATACTTATGGAATAGTGGCATGTTTATCTGGAAAGTGTCTACAATTCTAGATAAAATGAAAGAGTATATGCCAACCACATACGAAGGCCTTCAAGTGATTCAAAACGCAATTGGTACATCAGAACAAGACGCAGTGTTAGATACAGAATTTGAGAAGTTCGAGTCAGTGTCAGTTGATTATGGTATTTTAGAGAAGTCAAATAACATCTTCACAATACCAGGTACTTTCGGCTGGGATGATGTAGGCTCATGGCTTGCAGTTGGAAGAATCCGAGAAACCAATGAAAACGGAAATGTGATTTCCGGAAATGTTATTACAGTTAATTCGAACGAATGTATTATAGAAGGTTCGGAAAAATTAATTGCGGCAGTAGGATTAGAAGACATCATTGTTGTAGATACAAAAGATGCAATCTTAATTTGTAACAAGAACAATGCCGGTGATATTAAGAAAGTTTTAGAAAATCTAAAAAATAACAATAAAGATGAATATATTTAAAAGGAGAAAGAAGAAATGAAAAGAGCATTAATTACAGGTGTAACAGGACAGGATGGTTCATATTTGGCGGAGTTACTTTTAGAAAAAGGTTACGAAGTATATGGAATCATGAGAAGAAAAAGTGTAGTAGACTATGGTAACGTAGAACATATTAAAGATAAAATTCACTTTATCTACGCAGATATGACAGACGTTGTATCTTTGATTGCTGCTATGCGTATTTCGCAAGCAGATGAAGTTTATAACTTGGCAGCACAATCATTTGTTGCAACATCTTGGGATACTCCACTCGGAACAGCAGATATCGATGCATTGGGTGTTACAAATATGTTGGAAGCTATTCGCGCGGTAAAACCAGAGGCACGTTTCTACCAAGCTTCAACATCAGAAATGTTTGGTAAAGTACAAGCTATTCCACAATGTGAAACAACACCATTTTATCCAAGAAGCCCATATGGTGTGGCTAAATTGTATGGACATTGGATTACAAAGAACTATCGTGAAAGCTATGATATGTATGCATGTTCAGGTATTTTATTTAACCATGAATCTGAACGTCGTGGTAAAGAATTTGTTACACGTAAAATCACAGACGCGGTAGCAAGAATTAAACAAGGCGTACAAGAATGTTTAGAATTAGGTAACATGGATGCAAAACGTGACTGGGGTCACTCAAAAGATTATGTAAAAGCTATGTGGCTTATGTTACAACAAGAAGAAGCAGATGATTATGTAATCGCTACTAACGAAACAAGAACTGTTCGTGAATTTGTTGATACAGCATTCAAACATGTAGGTATGGATATTGTTTGGGAAGGCGAAGGTGTTGACGAAATCGGTAAAGATAAAGCAACAGGAAAAGTAGTTGTAAAAGTAAATCCTAAATTCTTCCGTCCTGCAGAAGTAGAACTTTTGATCGGAAATCCAGCAAAAGCTGAAAAAGCATTAGGATGGGAAAGAGAAATTTCTTTTGCTGAATTAGTAGAACGTATGGTGAAAAACGATATGGAACTTGTTGCAAAAGAAATCAAAGCTGCAAATTTGTAATTATTGAGGGTAAGACATGAAATCATTAATTATTGGTGGTGCCGGCTTTGTAGGTGCTTACTTGATTAGACATCTTCGAGACGATTTGAAACACGATGTGGCTGTTACAAAAATGCCGCATGAACAAATCGGCGAGAAAAATGTTCAGGTTTTAGATTTGAATATTTTAGAAAAAGACAGCATTGTAAAAATGCTGGAGAGCGAAAAACCGGACTATATTTTCCATTTGGCTGCACAAAGCTCTGTGGCGGTTTCATGGAAAAACCCGGGACTTACCGTTGACGTAAACATTAAAGGTTCTTTAAATGTTTTGGATGCAGTGCGTGATAGTGGCATCAGTCCACGCATTTTGTTGATTGGCTCGGGTGAAGAATATGGACGTATTTTACCAAATGAAACTCCGATTCTGGAAGATAATCGTCTTCGCCCGGGAAATATCTATGCGGCAACAAAAGCTTGTCAAAACATGATAGGTAAGATTTATGCGGATGCATATAATCTGGATATTATGATGGTTAGAGCATTCAATCATACGGGACCAAATCAAGCCCCGATGTTTGTGGTTGCTGATTTTTGTAAGCAAGTAGCAGATGTCGAGGCGGGTCTGCAAGAACCAGTGTTGCGCGTGGGAAATTTGAGTGCAAAACGCGATTTCACGGATGTGCGAGATGTGGTAAGGGCTTATGGACTTTTAATCACAAAAGGTAAAAAAGGTGAGACTTATAATGTAGGAAGTGGAAAAGCTGTTTCTATCGACTCAATTTTGCAAATGATTGTTTCGCAAGCAAAGTGTGAAATAAAAGTGGAAGTGGATCCGAACAAACTTCGACCGGTTGATGTGCCGATAATCGAAGCGGACACTAGCAAACTTGAAGATTGTACAGGTTGGAAACAAGAAATTCCATTATCTCAAACTGTTACAGAGACTCTCAATTATTACAGAACCTTGTCATAAGAGAGTGCAAGTCTCGACAAAATTATAAAAAATAGTTGGTAAAAAGGCGCGAATGTAGTATAATACAATCGGGCCTTTTTGGTTTGCAAAAATAATAAGGAGAACGACATCAAATGGAACATGAAATTTTGTTTTTACGTCCGGTTTTTACTCACAATATTTGGGGTGGAACAAAACTAAAGACAGAATATGGTTATGATATAGATGGAGAGGATATCGGAGAATGTTGGGGAATATCAGCCCATGAACACGGCGATTGCATGATACGTGAAGGGCGGTTTGAAGAATACACATTATCCCAGTTATGGAAAGAACATCCGGAATTGTTTGGGAATGTGGATTTTGATAAGTTCCCACTTTTAGTAAAGATTATTGATGCTCGCCAAGATCTTAGTATTCAAGTGCATCCGAATAACGACTATGCTAATAAACATGAAAATGGTTCTTTCGGGAAAACGGAATGTTGGTATGTATTGGATTGTGGGGAAGATGCAACACTTGTTGTTGGACACAATGCAAATAACGCAGAACATTTGAGAGACATGGTGCATTCAGCAAAGTGGAAAGAACTGATTCGTGAAATACCAATTCAAAAAGGTGATTTTATTCAGATCGACCCAGGTACAATGCATGCAATCAAGGGCGGTACACTTATCATGGAAACCCAGCAAAATAGCGATATTACATATCGAGTATATGATTATGATCGTTTGAGCAATGGAAAACCAAGAGAGTTACATATTGAGAAAAGTCTTGATGTTATCATTGCCCCAGCCGCTGATGCTAACAATACAGTTATTCATGCACAGAAGATTACGAAAAACGAGTTTGTAGAGCTAATAAAATGCGAATATTACACTGTATTCAAAGCGGATATAGACGAAAGTCTTGAAAAAGAACAAACCGATCCTTTTATGTTGGTAACAGTTATTGAAGGCAGTGGAACTTTGAATGGTCGTGTTATCAAGAAGGGCGATCATTTTATTGTTCCATACCAATACGGCAATATGAAATTTGAAGGCAAGTTACAGATTATAGCATCTACAATATAAAATTAAAGGAGAGATAAAAATGGATTACAGAAAAGAATATGAAAAATGGTGTACAGACCCGTATTTTGATAAAAATACACAAGAAGAATTAAAAGCATTAGCAGGGAATGAAAAAGAAATTGAAGATCGTTTTTATCGCAATTTGGAATTTGGTACAGGTGGTCTCCGCGGTGTAATTGGAGCCGGAACAAATCGTATGAACATTTATACTGTTCGTCAGGCAACACAAGGATTGGCGAACTATATTATTTCACAAAACGGTCAGGAAAAAGGTGTTGCTATTGCGCATGATTCACGACTTATGCATGATGAATTCACACAAGAAGCAGCATTATGTTTGGCAGCTAATGGAATTAAAACTTATGTTTTCCCAAGTCTTCGCCCAACTCCGGAATTGTCATTTGCAGTACGTGAATTGGGATGTATTGCTGGTGTTGTGTTGACTGCAAGTCACAATCCAAGAGAATACAATGGATATAAAGTATATTGGGAAGATGGTGCACAAATCACCCCGCCACATGATAAAAATATTTTGGCAGAAGTTGCTAAAGTCACTTCTTTTGATATGGTAAAAACTATGAAAAAGGAAGATGCTGAAAAAGCAGGGCTTTATAATGTCATCTCTGCCGAAATAGATGAAAAATATTTTGATGAACTTCGCAAGTTGTCTATTCACCCGGAAATCATTAAAGAAGTAGCAAAAGACATTAAAATCGTTTATACACCACTTCATGGGACAGGCCTTGCATCTGTGCAGCGAGTTCTTTCTGATTTGGGATTTGAAAATGTGTATATAGAACCACAGCAAGCTGTTCCAGATGGCAATTTCCCTACAGTTGCATACCCGAATCCAGAGGATGAGAAGGCATGGGAATTAGCGCTGAAACTAGCAAAAGAAAAAGATGCCGATTTGGTTTTGGCAACAGATCCGGATGCAGATAGACTTGGGGTATATTGCAAAGATAAAGTTACAGGCGAATATGTAACCTTTACAGGAAATATGTCAGGGATGCTGATTGCGGAGTATATTTTAAGAGAAAAGACCCTGAATGGTACGATGCCAAAGAATCCGGCATTAATTGAAACCATTGTTACTACTGATATGGCAAAAGCAATTGCCAAAGATTATAACGTAAGACTGATTGAAGTATTGACAGGGTTTAAGTTCATAGGAGAACAGATTCGTTTGTTTGACGAAACCGGATGTAATAATTATGTGTTTGGATTAGAAGAAAGTTATGGATGCCTTCCTGGAACTTATGCAAGAGATAAAGATGCACCATCAGCAGTAGTGATGCTTTGTGAAGTTGCGGCATTCTATAAAAAACAAAATAAAACTTTGTGGGATGCAATGATTGATTTGTACGAAAAGTACGGATATTACAAGGAAGGATTGACAACTCTAACCTTGAAAGGTAAAGATGGTGCAGCTCAAATTCAGGAAATGATGAATAACGCACGAACAAATGCACCGAGCAAAATCGGTAATTTCGAGGTGTTGGCTGTACGCGATTACAAGGCTGACACAAGAAAAGACATGATAACGGGTGAAGTTACCAAGACCGGCTTACCGAACTCAAATGTTTTATATTACGAGTTGAGCAACGATGCATGGTGTTGTGTTCGCCCATCAGGTACAGAACCGAAAATCAAATTCTATTTTGGTGTAAAAGGAACATCCTTACAAAATTCAGAAGAAGAATTACAAAAATTGCAAGAGGCAATGATGAAACTGTTTGAATAACTTTGTTTGGGAGACAATAAAAATGAATGCTTTAAAAGAAATATTTGACTATCGTCAAATGATATATAGTCTAGTGAAAAAAGATTTGAGAGGGCGCTATAAAGGGTCTGCTCTTGGATTTTTGTGGACTTTTTTAAATCCATTATTGCAGTTGCTTGTATATACGTTAGTGTTTTCAACTATTATGCGAGCTGGCATCGATAAATACTATATGTTTTTATTTGTGGCATTGGTACCTTGGATTTTCTTTAGTTCTGCATTAACAGGTGGTTCTAGTTGTGTTATAGCCTCAAAGGATATGATAAAGAAGATCTACTTTCCAAGAGAAGTATTGCCGATTTCATATATCACCACATCGTTTGTGAACATGCTCCTTAGTTTTGTTGTTATTTTTGGAGTGATTATTATTACTGGATTTGGAGTGAATGTTACAGCATTACTTTATTTGCCGATTATTATGATTGTAGAATATCTATTAGCTATTGGAATAGCAATGATGGTGTCTGCATTTACTGTGTATTTTCGAGATTTAGAATATATCTTATCCATTATAGCCATGGCTTGGCAATTTTTAACACCGGTTATGTATTCACAACAAATGGTGGAAGATGCGCTGCCACCATTGTTACTGAAAATATGGAATTTGAATCCGATGACACCAATTATTATTGCTTACAGAGATATCCTCTATTACAAACAAGTTCCGGAAATAAATACGTTATTGACGGCTACGATTTTGGGAGGTATTTTCACAGTTATTGGATTTGTGCTATTTAGAAAACTTCAGAAAGGCTTTGCGGAGGAAATGTAATGAAACCAGAAAACGCGATTGAAGTAAAAAATATTCACAAGAGTTACAAGGTTTTTTATGACAAGGGTAGTCAATTAAAAGAAAAACTATTGTTTCGAAGCAGAAATAGATATGAGAACCGACAAGTATTAGATGGCATCAGCTTTGAAGTGAAGAAGGGTGAAGCAATTGGTTTAGTTGGTCATAATGGTTGTGGGAAAAGTACAACTTTAAAATTGCTCACTAAAATTATTTATCCGGATTCAGGTACAATTGAAATGTGTGGAAGAGTGTCAAGTTTGATTGAATTGGGGGCTGGATTCCATGCGGACATGAGTGGCCGTGAGAATATTTATACGAATGCAGCTATTTTTGGACTCTCTAGAAAAGAAATTAATGAGCGTATTGACGATATTATCGCTTTTTCAGAATTGGAAGAATTTATTGACAATCCAGTTCGAACTTATTCCTCTGGAATGTATATGCGTTTGGCTTTTTCGGTAGCTATTAATGTAGATGCGGACATTCTCTTGATAGATGAGATTTTGGCGGTAGGAGATGCAGGGTTCCAAGCAAAATGTTTTGAAAAATTACAAGAAATCAAGAACAAGGGAACAACCATTGTTATTGTATCTCATGCGTTGGAATCTATTGAAATGATGTGTGAACGCTCTATTTGGATTGATGGCGGACAGATTCGAGAAGAAGGAGAGCCACAACTCATCCACGAGAATTATCTCGCAGAGATGGAAACGCGACGTTTAGCACGTAAGGAAATGGAAGAAAAGATGGCGCAATTAGAAGAAGATGCTCAAGAACCAGAACCGGAACCAGAACCAGAACCGGAACCAGAACCGGAACCGGAACCAGAACCGGAGCCGGAACCAGAACCGGAGCCGGAACCAGAACCGGAGCCGGAACCGGAACTAGAGCCGTTGCCAGATTTTGCATGTGAATATGCCATAAGAGCTGGAAACAAGGTAGTAGAGTTTACAAATATAGAACTTTTAAATACTAAATTGGAACCATGCACTGCCTTTGAGCGAAATGAAAACATAATTATAAAAATGCATTATCATCGAAACGTAGAAGCAATTGATGCAGTTTTTGGGATCGGTATTTTTAGAGATGATGGGGTTCATTGTTATGGAACCAATTTCTTGATTGAAAATGAAGAGATGGTTCAGGTTAAAGAAAATGGAATCGTAGAGGTAGAAATTACTGATAATTGTCTTATGCCAGGAAATTACATCTTGGATGTAGCAACACATGCTGCAGATGGAGAACAATATGATGATTTTAAACATGTTATGTCCTTCCAAATTGTTCGATCAAGCAAAATAGATCTTGGTGTTTGCAGATTGGAATCTTGTTGGAAAGAGTACTAATTAATAAAACTAGGAGAGTAAAGATGGGAACAATAAATGTAGAGAAAATTATGGAAGAAATACGTGAAGATATTAAAAGCAAAGGGTACACAAATGACATGTTGAGTTTTGATGATGTGCAGGCGCCAAGTGTTATTAAGGAAGAATACGATCAAGACCAGCTTGTCAGTGCTTTGCACAATATGAGTGTGTATGCTTATGTTCCGTGGTACCGCGATTTATCAAAATCAAGAATTAAAAGATTCATTCAAAAGCTGATTAGAAAGTTTGTGGCGTTTTTAATAGCTCCGGTTACGGATCAGCAAAGCGACTTCAATAAAGAAACTTTAAGAGGGGTTGGTCAGCTGGCTGGATACATAGAGCAGTCTGAAAATCAACTGGAAGATCTTGCGAAAGCAATTGAATTACTGGAAGCAAAAATTGTCAAGTTAGAAGCAGAAATCAAAACACTAAAGGAAAAGAATAACTAACATGAAGATTATACAATTGTTAACCACAATTTCATATGGAGATGCAGTCAGCAATGACGTTTTGGCGCTTCATAATGCGATGCGTCAAAAAGGATATGATACGATGATTTATGCCGAGAATGTAGATGAACGGCTGTTATCTAGTTCAGTAAAGCGCATTAAAAAAATGCAAAAGATAAGTGATGAGGATGTTATTATTTATCATTTATCAACCGGAACTAAATTGAACTATGCACTTCCTAAATACAAAGGAAGAAAAATCCTTATTTACCATAATATAACGCCTTGTGAATTCTTTAAAGGATATAATGAAGGGGCGCGCAAACTGTGTAAAGAAGGACAAGAAGGGTTGGAATTTTTGGCGGATAAGGTCGAATATTGTATTGCTGATTCAGAATACAACAAGCAGGATCTTATTAATGCTGGATACAAATGTAAGATTGATGTTTTGCCGATTTTGATTCCATTTTCTGATTATGAAAAAAAGCCTAGTGCTAAAGTGATTCAAAAGTATGAAAATGAGCATTATGTAAATATTTTGTTTACCGGCAGAATTTCACCGAATAAAAAGCAAGAAGATGTTATCAAAGCTTTTTATATGTATCAAAAATACTATAATTGCAAAGCAAGACTCTTTTTGGTTGGCTCTTATAGAGGAATGGAAACTTATTATGCCAAGTTGAAAGAATATGTTAAGCAACTAGGAGTTAAAAATGTTTATTTTACAGGACATATTAAGTTTGACGAAATACTTGCTTATTATCAATTGGCCGATGTGTTCTTGTGTATGAGTGAACACGAAGGCTTCTGCGTGCCATTAGTAGAAGCTATGAAATTTGATATTCCTATTGTTGCTTATGATAGTTCTGCTATCGGCTATACATTAGGTGGTTCAGGTATGCTATTAAAGGAAAAAGAACCTCTAGAAGTAGCAGGAATGATTGATTATATTGTGAAACATCCAGAGGTACAAGACGAGCTTAAAATGGGACAGAGAAAGAGAATGGAAGACTTTGCACATGAGTTGATTGAGACACAGTTTTTAAACTATCTGTCAGATTTTTTGGAGAAATAGAGCATGAATAAGAAAATTTGTTTTGTAATACAAAGATATGGTTTGGAAGTAAATGGCGGTGCAGAACTACTATGTAGATTGTTAGCAGAGCATATGGTTCCCAAATATGATGAAGTACACGTACTTACTTCAAAAGCTATAGACTATATGACTTGGAAGGATGAGTATACAGCGGATACTGAAACAATCAATGGGGTTATTGTGCACCGCTTTTCTGTGACACATGAAAGAAAAAGTTCCAAGTTTGATGAAATTAATGCACGATTTTTAAATCAAGGATTATCAGAAAAAGAAGAGTTGGAATGGATTGAACAACAAGGACCGGCAGTTCCTGGTTTGATACAATATCTGTCTGATAACAAAGATAATTACGATACATTTATTTTCTTGACTTATTTGTATTATCCAACTGTATTAGGTGTAGATAAAGTAAAAGAAAAAGCAATTGTTTTACCACTTGCGCATGATGAACCATACTTGCGTATGAAAATTTTTGATAGTGTTTTCTTGAAACCTAAATGCTTGTTTTTTGAAACAGAAGAAGAACGTGAGTTAGTTCATGGTAAGTATCATAATGAAAGTATACCAAGTCAGATTGGTGGGGCAGGTGTAGATATTCCGGAAAGTGTTGATGCAGAACGTTTCAAGCAAAAGTACGGATTGTCTAATTTCATGATTTATGTGGGCAGAATAGATGAAGGGAAAAACTGTCATCGATTATTCCAATACTTTTTAGAGTATAAAAAACGAAATGACAATGATTTGAAATTGGTTTTGATGGGAAAACCGGTTATTGATATTCCAAAACATCCAGATATTATCAGTTTGGGATTTGTATCGGAACAAGATAAATTTGATGGTATTGCTGCAGCACAAATGCTGGTGTTGCCTTCTGAATTTGAAAGTCTTTCCATTGTTGTATTGGAAGCTATGAGTGTTGGAACACCGGTAATTGTCAACGGGAAATGTCCAGTATTAAAAGGGCATTGCACAAAGAGTAATGGTGCGTTTTATTATCATAATTATTTTGAATTTGAAGGTGAAGTCAACTATATGATGGAACATCCGGAAGTTGTAGAGGTTATGAATCAAAATGCCAAGCAATATGTGGATGAGAATTTCCAATGGGATGTGATTATTCAAAGGTTGACGGAGTTGATTAGCAGTATTTAACTTGAATTAAAATTAAGGAGAAACAAATGAAAAATATTACAAAAAGGATTTTGAACAGTATTAGTAATATTAGTATGCAGGAAAAAGTATGCACATGTGTTTTGTTTGTGCAAATTGTTTCATTATATTATATTTTGTCGAATATGGGATTTGGTACGCATGACGAAATGGCGCAATATATAACATATAGTAATCCAAATTGGGAATTTAACCTAGATTTGTCTAAACGATTTGTCCCTGTCATCGGTCAGCTTTTTATGTATTTTCAGTTCAATGCTCCGTCGTTCGCAATATATAGGATATATACGTTATTAGCAATTTTATTAGGCGTTGGTTCTGCTTCCTTTTTTGTGAAACATCATATATCTGAAAAAGATTGGTTAAAGTATGCCATTGTGTTTTTGGCTTTTTTACAGGTAACAGGAATGCATAATGGAGCAGTTGCTTTTGATATGACATATCAATATCGAATGTTCTATTGCTTTACCTTTTTAGATTTGTATTTATTGTTTTGTAAGACAGAAAAGAAACGATATCTTATATTAGGTACATTTTTTTGGGCAGTAGCGATCAATTCATATGAGGCTTTTTATCCATTTTGTATTATCTTATTCTTAATGGCAGTGATAACTTTGTATGACAAGAAACAATTAACTATCAAAAACTTATTTCGTTTTTTATGGTTGCCCGCTATAGTTGCTGTTTTGTCTGTTACAGTATACGTAATCAAAATGGGTATGTCTGGACAAATGTATGCGGGGGCGATGGTTAGCACCACTTATGGAATTCTGCACAAGGTAAAATCTATTTTGATATATACTTTCGGTAATTTTCCATTACGATTAAATCAATTTTCATTCAGAGAAATAGTACGAAAATTAAGTACCAGTGATTTGGGAAATTTGACAATTATTTTGAAGAATTTGCTGGTGGCAGCAGTTGTTTGCAAAGGTGTAGAAATAAAGCGATTAACTACAAAAAGACAGTGGGCAATCTATACTGTTTTGGCAGCTATCAGTGCGATACTGATAGCATTGCTAGTGGGTGTAACACAACAGTATTGTACATGGGCCTTTGTATATGGCGAGATTATGGGTGGAATATCCTATTATTCTTATTTCTTTATCATAATGGTAGTATTTTTGCTTATGGGGGGACTAAATAAAATCAAATGCAAACAAGCTGCTGTAATTGTAAAGAGTGCGGTGCTGATTTGCGTCTTCTTTGTCGGAATTACGACAGATATTAATAATAAAGAAACTGCTACGCAATTAGATAAAACTGATAACAAATATGAACTATTTGATCAAGTTGTTAATAGTGAGTATTTTTCTTCTATAGAAGACAATATTTTGATTTACGCTCCAGAAATGGTAGGTGTGCATAATAATTTAGACTATTTAGCTATCTACTGTAAACAAATGGTAGGAAAAAGTGTAGAATTTTGCAATCAAATGTCCGATATCAATTTTGAAAGACAGGTATATATGCTACGTTATTTGCCTGAATGCGATATTATGATGTTAGGGAAAATAACAAGTGACGATTTAATTGTAGAGGAGATTTATACAGTAGCTATGAAATCATTATCAGATTACAGTATATATGCTTGGCGTAATCTGGGAAACAAAGCTACCCCTGTTTATATTAATGGCATGTCTATGGGGCGTTATGGAGATGTCATCTCTATACCATTAAATGGTGTGAAACTGGGGACGGATATGATTTTGCAGATTGAAAATTTACCAATAAAAGACGTTGGTTTTCTTGGTGGAAGCATATTAGACAGTGCTGTTTTACGTTTGACATATGGTGGTGGTATACATGAACAAGAACACTTTGGACGTTGGGTTGCTGCAAAATCACATTATATATTAGATTACAAGGGAACAGAAGAGCAGATGGGTACAATTTGTTTGGAGTTGGCTACTGCAGCTAGTGAGAGAGGTATTGTTCGTGTAGAAGTCAATGATGAAATTCAAGTGTACGAAGTTAAGGAAGAGTCAGAACTAATCGAAATACAAACATGGATAAAGAAAGGTAAAAATCGCATTACTATTATTTCAGAGGTTCCCAGTTTGCAGACTACTGATATAAGAGATATAAATTTAAAATTAACGGATGCATATGGTGTGTTTGAAGGAGAAAAATATAAATTCTATTAAAAAGGAGACAGAAGAATGAAAGTTGTATTGTTAGCAGGGGGATTTGGAACACGTATATCAGAAGAATCACAGTTTAAACCAAAGCCAATGATTGAAATCGGAGGCAAACCTATTTTGTGGCATATCATGAAAGAATACTCGTACTATGGTTTTAACGAATTCATTATTTGTGCAGGTTATAAACAACATGTGATTAAAGAATGGTTTGCAGATTATTTCTTGCATAATAGCGATGTGACATTTGATTTCACAAATGGGGACAATGAAATGACAATTCATAATAATCATTGTGAACCTTGGAAAGTTACAGTTGTAGATACAGGTTTAAAAACTATGACTGGCGGCAGAATCAAGAGAATACAGAAATACATAGGAAATGAACCATTCATGATGACTTATGGTGATGGAGTATGTGATGTTAATGTGCAAGAACTTTTAAAGTATCACCAAAGTCATGGCAAGATTGCAACATTGACTGCTGTTATGCTAGAACAGCAAAAAGGTGTACTCGACATTGGAGGCAACAATGCAGTAAAATCTTTTAGAGAAAAGAAACATTCTGACGGAGCTCCTATAAACGCAGGTTATATGGTTCTGAATCCGGCAATTTTTGATTACATTGAAGGTGACAAGACTGTTTTTGAAAGGGAACCATTAGAAAAACTCGCAGCACAAGGTGAGTTGATGTCTTATATGCATAAAGGTTTCTGGCAGTGTATGGATACCAAACGAGAAATGGATATGTTAGAAGAATATCTTAATCAAGGAACCGCACCTTGGAAAAAGTGGAATGACTAGATTAAAGTAGTGGAGGAAACGATATGTTTGATATTTCGTTCTATAAAGACAAAAAAGTATTGGTGACCGGACATACCGGATTTAAAGGTTCTTGGCTTTGCAGAATGTTGGTGAAAGCAGGAGCGGATGTGACTGGATATTCATTGGAAGCACCAACAAAGCCGAATCTTTTTGAACTTTGTAATGTGGAAAACCAAATGCATTCAATTATAGGCGATGTACGTGATTTAGAACACATGAAAAAAGTATTTGAGGAGGTGCAACCAGAAATTGTCCTTCACTTAGCAGCACAACCGATAGTAAGAGATTCTTACAAAGATCCAGTATATACTTATGAAACTAATGTTATGGGAACAGTGAATATTTGTGAGTGTGTACGATTAAACCCTTGTGTTAAATCATTTTTGAATGTTACGACAGACAAGGTTTATCGCAATAACGAATGGGAATGGGGCTATCGCGAAAATGAGCCTTTGGATGGATATGACCCGTATTCTAACAGTAAATCATGTTCTGAACTTGTAACACATAGTTATATTAATTCATTTTTTGTAGATATGGAAGTGGCTGTGTCTACTGCAAGAGCAGGCAATGTAATTGGTGGGGGTGATTTTGCAAATGACAGAATTATCCCGGATTGCGTTAGGGCAGCAGGAGCAGGGAAAGATATAATAGTACGAAATCCATTTTCCACACGTCCATATCAACACGTATTAGAGCCATTGGTAGTATATCTTTCAATTGCAAAAGCACAATATGAAGATAAAAAATATGCAGGTTTTTATAATGTAGGACCAGATGATTGCGACTGCGTAACAACAGGTCAATTAGTAGATATGTTCTGCGAGAAGTGGGGACAAGATTTGAAGTGGATTAATCAATATGATGGAGGTCCGCACGAGGCCACTTTCTTAAAGTTGGATTGCTCAAAAATAAAGAGCGTTTTCGGATGGAAACCTAGGTGGGGTGTAGCCGATGCAATTGAGAAGACCATTGAATGGTCTAAAGAATATTTGGCTAATGGTGATATACCGGCATGCATGGACAAGCAAATCGAAGAATTTTTTGATAAATAAAGGAGAGAATTATGTTTCAAAATAAGACTGAACAACAAGCAAGAGAAGAAATTTTAGGATTAGTAAAAGAATATTGCAATACTTATCATAACGTAAAAAAAGATTTCAAAGAGGGAGATAGAATTTCTTACGCAGCCCGTGTGTATGATAGCGCAGAAATGGTCAATTTAGTGGATAGTTCTCTTGAGTTTTGGCTTACATCAGGACGTTATACAGATCAATTCGAAAAGCAACTTGCAGAATATTTGGGCATGAAATATTGTTCATTAGTAAACTCTGGCTCTTCTGCAAATTTAAATGCGTTTATGGCATTGACATCTCCGCTTTTGGGTGAGAGAAGAATCAAACGTGGCGATGAAGTGATTACAGTTGCAGCTGGGTTCCCGACAACTGTAACTCCAGCTATACAGTATGGAGCAGTGCCAGTGTTTGTAGACGTTACTATTCCACAATATAACATTGATGTAACTATGTTAGAAGAAGCATACAGTCCAAAAACAAAAGCGGTAATGGTAGCTCATACATTGGGAAATCCGTTTGATTTAAAAGCAGTAAAGGCCTTTTGTGACAAATACAACTTATGGTTAGTAGAGGACAACTGTGATGCGCTGGGCTCTAAATATACAATAGATGGAGAAGAAAAATTCACAGGAACGATTGGTGATATTGGAACATCAAGTTTTTATCCACCACATCATATGACAATGGGTGAAGGGGGAGCAGTATATACAAATAATGCGCTTCTCAATAAATGCATAAGATCCTTCAGAGATTGGGGAAGAGATTGTGTTTGTGCTTCAGGGCAAGACAATTTGTGCAAACATCGTTTTGATAAGCAATATGGAGAACTACCATTGGGATATGATCATAAATATGTTTATTCACACTTTGGATATAACCTTAAAGCAACAGATATGCAAGCCGCTGTTGGGTGTGCACAATTAGAAAAGTTTCCAAGCTTTGTAGAAAAGAGAAAATACAATTTTACAAGATTGAAAGCCGCACTTTTGGAGGTAGAAGACAAATTAATTCTACCAGTTGCATGTGAAAATGCAGATCCTAGTTGGTTTGGTTTCTTAATTACATGTAAAGAAGGTGTAGATAGAAACCAAGTGGTACAATACATTGAAGAACACGGTGTTCAGACGCGAATGTTATTTGCAGGAAATTTAATCAAGCATCCTTGTTTTGACGAAATGAGACAAACGGGAGAAGGCTATCGTGTAGTAGGAAGCTTAAATAATACAGATAGAATTATGAATGATACATTTTGGGTAGGAGTGTATCCGGGAATGACAGATGAAAAACTTGATTATATGGCAAAAATAATCAAGGAAGCAGTAAATCAATAAAAGGATTCTTGGAGGAGAATAAATGAAGCAGAGATTGGCAGATTATGTTGCTGACTTTTTAGTAGAGCATGGAGTTACAGATTGTTTTAGTGTTGTGGGCGGAGGTGCAATGCATCTTAATGATGCATTCGGACATCATGATGGTCTAAAAGTGACATATAATCATCATGAACAAGCATGTGCAATTGCAGCAGAGGCATATGCAAGAATAGACAATAAGATTGCCTTGCTGTGTGTGACAACGGGGCCGGGTGGAACCAATGCTATTACTGGAGTGTTGGGTGGTTGGTTGGATTCCATACCTATGTTTGTAGTAAGTGGACAAGTTCGTTACGATACAACTGCCCGTTATGCAAAACAGTTTACAGGGGACAAAACTTTAAGAGCCATGGGAGACCAGGAGTATGATATTGTAAAATCAGTTGCTCCAATGACCAAGTATGCAGTAATGATCGAAGAACCTAAAATGATTCGGTACGCTTTAGAAAAAGCATGGCATTTGGCTACGACTGGACGACCAGGACCTGTGTGGATTGATATTCCTGTGAACTATCAGGGTATGTATATAGAAACAGAGGAACTTGAAGGATATGATCCGATAGAGGATGATGTTTCTTTGCCACCGTCAGTTAATGCTGAAATAGTTCAAGATGTGATAGGACAAATTGGACAGGCAAAAAGGCCAGTTTTCCATGCGGGATATGGAATTCGCTTGTCAGGCGCTTACGATACTTTTCGCCAGGTTGCAAAAAAATTAAATATTCCGATTGTGACATATTGGAATGCAATCGATTTGATAGAAGATGACAACGAATTGTATTGTGGCCGTGCAGGCAATATGGGAGACCGTGCGGGTAATTTTGCTATTCAAAACGCAGATTTGATTTTGGCCATAGGAACAAGAATTTCTATTCGACAAGTGGGTTATAATTGGAAGACTTGGGCTCGTGAGGCTAAAGTTATTATGGTAGATATTGATGAAGCAGAACTTAAGAAACCGACACTTCATGTAGAAATGCCAATATGGGCAGATGCCAAGGATTTCTTGCAAAAAATGGATGAGTTATTAGATGATGATGTACGGGTTCACAAAACTGATTTCTGGAATGAAACGTGTATCAGGTGGAAGAAGGAATACCCGACCGTGTTGCCACGTCAATGGGAAGAAAACGGAAAGACAGCAAATGTGTATGCTTTTGTACGCTATTTGAGTAGCCAATTGCCAAAGAATAGTTTAACAGCTGTTTCCAATGGAGCTTGTTGTGTTGTTGGTAATCAAGCATATGTTATTCAAGAGGGAAGTCGTTTTGCAAACAATAGCGGTGTAGCTAGTATGGGGTATGGATTACCAGCAGCTATTGGAACTTGTGTTGCAGGCGGAAGAAAAACAACTATTTGTCTAGAAGGCGACGGCAGTATCATGATGAATTTGCAGGAACTTCAGACCATTATTACAAATCAGTTGCCAATTAAAATTTTCTTGATTAACAACAATGGATATCATTCTATACGCATTACGCAAACAAATTTGTTTAGTCATCATTGCAAAGTAGGAATTGGTCCAGAGTCAAAAGACCTTTCCTTCCCAGAATTCCAAAAACTAGCAGAAGCATTTGGATATCCGTATTATTGTGCACATAGTAATGCAGAAATGAAAAAGCTAGTTGATAGTGTTCTAAAAATGGAGGGACCGGTGTTCTGCGAGATTTTTACGGATACAGAACAAGTGTGGGAACCAAAAAGTAGTACGAAAAGGTTAGAGGACGGCACGTTGGTTAGCCCACCATTAGAGGATTTGGCACCATTTTTGGATAGAGAAGAATTAAAGAAGAACATGTTTGTTCCGATGATTGAGGAATAAGATAAAAAGGTGGAATATGAAAAGAGTCGTTATTACAGGGGCAACTGGTACGATAGGAATGGCTGTCGTTAATCAAATGATTAATGAAAATGTTGAGGTTTTAGTTATCTGTCGAAAAGATTCAAAAAGAAATGATAGACTTCCAAAACATCAGTTAGTTACAATTAAGTATTGCTCATTAGATGAATTAAAAGATTTTCAAAATGATACGGGTAAGCAGTATGATGTTTTTTATCATTTTGGATGGGCAGGAACTACCGGGGATTCGAGAAATGATATGTTTGGCCAATTGAAAAATGTTCAATACACATTAGATGCAGTAGACGTGGCTCATAAATTGGGCTGTAGGAAATTTGTTGGAGCCGGATCTCAAGCCGAATATGGACGAGTAGAAGGAATGTTGCGATCTAGTACTCCAACTTTTCCGGAAAATGGTTACGGAATGGCGAAATTATGTGCTGGGCAAATGAGCCGAATCTTGTGTGAACAAAAAGGAATAGAACATGTGTGGACAAGAATTCTCAGTATATATGGTCCTTATGATGGTGACGTTAGCATGATTATGACCACCATTGGGAAATTGCTAAAGAAGGAGGTTCCACTGTTAACAAAAGGAGAACAAGAGTGGGATTACTTGTATTCAAAAGATGCAGCCAAGGCAATGTATTTAATTGGTTTGAAAGGCGTACATGGAAAAATCTATTGTATTGGAAGTGGACACACAAGGCCTCTTTTAGATTATGTAAAAGTATTGAGAGACACAATAGATAAAGAAGCCGAACTGGGAGTGGGTGCAATTCCGTATGCACAAAAGCAAGTCATGTATTTATGTGCAGATGTTTCAGAATTACAACAAGATACAGGATTTATGCCTGATTATTCATTTGAAGAAGGCATTGTAGAGACTATTAATTGGTACAAAGGAAGAGAATAATGAAAAAGATAAGTATATTAATTCCGTGCTATAATGAAGAAGAAAATGTAAGGCCTATGAGTGAAGCAATTGTAGATTTATTCTCAACACAATTGCAAGCGTATGATTATGAATTATTATTTATTGATAATGATTCTAAAGATCAAACACGCACAATTTTACGAGATATTTGTAGTAAGAATCCTAAAATCAAGGCAATTTTCAATGCGAAAAATTTTGGACAATTTAATTCACCGTATCACGGAATACTTCAAACAACCGGGGATTGCACAATTTCAATGGTCTGTGATTTTCAAGATCCGATAGAATTAATTCCGCAGTATATAGAAGAATGGGAAAAGGGATATAAAATAGTAATTGGCATTAAGACTAGTAGCAAAGAAAATCCTATTATGTACCATTTGCGTGGAATTTATTATAAAATGATTAAGAAATTCTCGGATGTCGAACAGATTGAACATTTTACTGGATCGGGTCTATATGATAGAGAGTTCGTTGATGTTTTGCGTGATTTAAAGGATCCAACCCCATTTTTAAGGGGGATTGTAGCTGAATTGGGATACAAGCGAAAAGAAATTCCTTATGAACAACCACAGCGAAGAGCAGGAAAAACCAGTAATAATTTTATGCGTTTGTATGATGCAGCAATGTTAAGTATTACTTCTTATACAAAAATTGGTTTGAGATTGTGTACATTTTTTGGAATGCTTATAGCTGGTGGAAGTGCAGTGGTCGGTTTGATATATCTTCTTATGAAGTTGATTATGTGGAATAGTTTTTCTGCAGGAATGGCACCAGTATTAATTGGCATGTTTTTCCTGGGAGCAATTCAGTTGTTTTTCTTGGGATTTATAGGTGAATATATCTTGAGCATTAATCAGAGGGTTATGAATCGTCCATTAGTTATTGAGGAAGAACGTATTAATTTCGAACCGAACAATACAGAACAGATATAGCAAAGAGGATAGAAATGGATAGTAAAATGAAATATATTATAACAACGATGTTTAAATGGTTGCGCATACCGGCTTCTGAAACAATGGTTGAAACAGTTACTCAATTTATAAAATTCGGTGTGGTTGGCATCAGTAATACGTTGATAAGTTATATACTTAATATAGTGGTGCTTTTGTTACTTAAACCATTAGGATTGGCATGGGATTATATAATAGGAAATTTGGTAGCCTTTTTCTTAAGCGTACTTTGGTCATTTTATTGGAATAACAAATATGTTTTCAAGACAAATGCAACTGAGCGGAGCAAGGTATGGAAAACACTGTTAAGGACATATATTTCATATGGAGTAACAGGAATTGTGTTAAGTAATGTTCTTTCTTATGTATGGATTGATGTGTTTTCAATTTCCAAGTATATTGCACCTATACTTAACTTGCTAATTAGTGTACCGGTTAATTTCTTATTGAATAAATTTTGGGCTTTTAATAATCAATAGGTGGTTATTTAGAAAGATAGAGAAGGACAGGCTATGCAATTGAATGATGGCATGTCCTTTGTTTTATTCACGAAAGACTTGAATAAAAGAGAAATAAGGTGTATCATAATACAAGTATAAATAGTAAATAAAAAAGGGAAGTATAAAAAATGACACGCAGAAGAAAACGCAAAAGAAAACCAATGAAGATTATTCAATGGTTCAAATCATTGAGTACAAAGCAAAAAGTTTTGTTAATATCAGGCATCGTTTTAGTGAGCTTAATAGCAACAGTTATTATTTATGTAGCTAGTATATTTGGAAAGTTAAATACACAAAAAATTGATAAAGAAGATATTCATGTAAATGAGTTGGATGAAACTGTTGGTGTAGGATACACGAATTTTGTATTATTTGGGGGAGACTCACGCAGCGGTGAAGTTGAAAAGAATCTAAATACAGACACGATTATTGTGGTAAGTCTTAATAATGAAACCAAAGAGGTGAAATTGGTTTCAGTTTATCGTGACACTCTGTTAGACGTAACTACAGGAGCTATTAAAAAATGTAATTCAGCATATGCTGGCGGTGGGGCTACCCGAGCCATCAATATGTTGAATATGAATTTGGATTTGGATATCCAAAAGTATGTTACAGTGGACTTTGGAGCAGTGTCTGAATTGATTGATCTGATTGGTGGAGTTGAGATTGATGTCAGCGAAAAGGAAAGATTAGCCGTAAATAACTATATTGAAGAAACGGCTATGGTTGCTCATAAAAAAGCTAATAAGTTAACCAAGTCAGGTTTGCAGACATTAGATGGCGTACAAGCTACTACCTACGCTAGAATCCGTAAAGGTGTTGGGGATGACTATGCGAGAACAGAGAGACAACGATTGATTATTCAAAAGGTTGTAGAGAAATGCTTGAAGTCAGATCTGGGAACGATTAACAACATTATAAATAAATTATTCCCGAGAATAGCCACCAATTTTACAATGACAGAAATTTTATCTTATGCAAAAGGTTTTACTAAATATAAAGTTGTAGAAACAACAGGATTTCCTTTTGATAAGGGTAGCGGAACAATTCCTAAAATAGGAAGTAGTGTGTTTCCAATTACTTTAAAAAGCAATGTGACGAAACTGCATGAATTCTTATATGGGACTGTAGACTATGTGCCTTCGTCAAAAGTGCAAAGTATCAGTGAAGAAATTGCAGAAATAGTTGGCAATCGAAAAGTAGATTCACCGGTTCAAAGTGATCCAAGTACTAACCCACCAAGTACGGACCCACCGAGTAATGACCCACCGAGTACAGACCCACCAAGTACAGACCCACCGAGTACAGACCCACCAGGAGATGAGGAGCCGACAGAACCAGAAGGAGACAATAATGTTGGTGATGAAGGTGACGATGATAGCGGCGATAGCGCCGGGAATGAAAATAATGGCGGGGACAATGCGGAAAATAATCCAGAGAATGACAATACAAATGAGTAGGTGTGAATAGAAGTAAATAATAGTCGGAGTAAGTTTTCTTGCTCCGACTTGATTATATGGAGAAGTAATATGAAACAGGGGAGAAGTTTAAAAGAGGTAAAAGCTGAACGCGCTGCAAAGAAACGAAAGGCAAGAAGAAGAAAGAGAGTTATAGTCCTTTTAGCAGAACTTTTTGTTCTTGCCATACTATTAGGCACTGGATATGTTATGACTAAATATGGGAAATTCCAATTAAATTTATTTAGAGAAGGCGACATATTAGTAAATGATGGAGCGAAAAAAGAAGGATATACAACCATTGCTCTGTTTGGCGGAGATTCTAGAGAAGGACAGCTGGAAGCAGGGACTCATGCAGATACTATTATGGTAGTAAGTATAGACAATGCCACTAAAGAAGTGAAGTTAGTGTCAGTGTATCGAGATTTGCTTACAAAACAAGTTGATGGGGGCATTAAGAAAGCAAACAATGCATATTTTGTTGGCGGACCGAAGGACGCCATAAATATGCTTAACAAAAATTTGGATTTAAATATTGAAGATTATGTTGCCGTGGATTTCGCAGCATTAGTAGATGTAGTGGATTTGCTTGGTGGTATTGAAGCAGATGTTTCAGAAGCAGAAGCAGCAGAAATGAATAATCACATTTATGAAACGGCTCGTATTGCAGGACAAAAGATACAGCCAATGGAACCAGGAAAGAAAGTGTTAAATGGAGTAGAAGCAGTGACCTATGCTCGTATTCGAAAGAACAACACGGGCGGGGATTACGCAAGAACAGGAAGACAACAGTATGTAATTAAGCAGTTGGTAATTAAAGCCAAACAAATGGACTTATCTACTTTAAATGATATTTTGGATGCGGTATTTCCGAAAGTCTCTACAAGTTTCACTCTTAAGGAATTAATTAGATTAGCCGCGGGCGTGTTACAGTATGAATTAAAAGAGACAAAAAGTTTTCCGTTTGAACCGGTTGATGGAAATGTGGAAGGAATAGGAAGTGTAATTATTCCATCAGAGTTAATAGATGATGCTAGAGAGCTACATGAATTTCTATATCCAAAGCAAACTTATGAACCCTCCAATACCGTTAAAGAGATTAGTGGAGAGATTAAAAATCTAACAGGGTCAAGTGAAGTGAATTAAAATATGTTACAAAAAGTGTAGGGCAAGTGTGCTATTTTCATGTCCAAAACGTCTAGACAAGGTCATGCAAATCATGTAGAATAGAATTTATAAAGTCGAAAGAAAAAAGAAAGAGGAAACAACTATGAAATTGATGAAAAAACTGGCAACTTTTATGTTAACTGTATGTTTGTTAGTGCCGTGCTTTTCTATTCTCACCCACGCAGCTGATGGTAAGATTATGTTTACAGATCCATCTACGAAAACAGGTGAAACAGTAGAGATAAAAGGTGTTGTGGAAAGAACCGGTGGTAACTTTGGAAAAATGGAAATCACCATGAGTTACGATTCGAGCATGTTGCAGTTCCAAAGCGGAAATAATGTCACAGAACCGTCCGCTGGTAAACTTACATTTTCTTATGATGCTACACCGGTTAATGATCCGAGAGTCGAATTTGTAATGAAGTTTACAGCTCTCAAAGAAGGTAGCACCACTTTGAAGATTACGAATGCAGCCATTAAAAATGTATCTGGCACAGTTTTGAATTATACACAAGGTTCTTCAACAATTCAGATAGCCAAAGGTGCAGAGGTGCCGACTGTGACACCAAGCACAGTTACAGATGTGACAGTTGAAGTCAATGGAAAAGAATATAAAATCGCAAATGGAGTTCCGCAAAACGAAATTCCAGAAGGCTACAAAGAAGCAGTATTAGAGTATGATTTAAACAATTATAATGTTGTATATAGCGAAGACTCTAATCTTTATCTTGCATATTTGGTAGGTGCTGATAATGTAGGGAAACTTTTTATGTATGTAGATGAGGATGCAACTTTTGCACCATATGAAGCAGTAAAAATCGCTGATGGCGTGACTATTGCATTGTTATCTAGGGTAACAGATATTATCTTGCCGGCAGAATATAAAGAAACTGAAATCGTATTAAACGACAGTACATTCCCAGGATGGCAAGACTCTTCCAATCCAGAGTTTTGTATCGTTTACGCAATAAACAACAATGGGGAAAAGGCATTGTACAGGATGGATACTGTAGAGATGACATACCAAAGATTTGAAGCACCGGAAGTAGTGATAGAAGAACTTCGCAATCCAATTATTGCAAAAATAAGTGATTTGTTGCAGAATCATTTGGATTATGTTGTTTTAGGAACAGGTTTGGGATTCTTGTTATTCATTATAATCATCATTGTTTTAAGTGTAAAACTATATAACAGAAACGCAGAATTAGATGAAATTTACGAAGAATATGGCATTGATAATCAGACCAAATTGGATGAAACAGAGGATGACATCTTTTTGAGTTTAGATGAAGATGACCAGGATGAAGATGACCAGAATGAAGATGACCAGGAAGAACAAACCAATAAAGAAATGGAAGCGTTTGTGCAAGAAGGCATGAAAGAAGTTTTCCCTGAAGAAGTTTCAACTAAAGTTGAAAAAGAAGACGATTTAGTGATTGAGCTTGAACCGGTTACTGAAAAGAAAACCGATGATTCTCAAGAAGCTTCATTGGGAGACGCGTTAGAACAGCAAAAGCAAGAGAAAGCAGAAGAAAAAGAAGATCTGGAAGAAGATTTCTTTGAAGATTTCTCAATGGAATTTATAGACTTGGATGACTAATGTAGAATGGGGATGCTTTGTTGCATCCTCATTTTTGTATGTAATAAGAAATTTCCAGATTTCTTATATAATAAACACATTTTATTCACAAATCCTTGTTAGACTACACTATAGGTAAAACATACAAGAAGGAGAACTTATTATGGATAATGAAAATAGATATGAACCATATCAATACGGAAGCCCGCAGGAACCGAAAGATGAAAAGGCGGATTTTGAAGTAGAAGATAACAAAGGGGATGAACAAAGCGAAAGTTATGATTATACACCTCGATACGACTATAACTATTCAACACCGGAACTGCAAAAAAAGCCAGATAACCAAAAGAAATTTGGTATAGTGGCAAAGGTCATTGCAATTATCGTGCTAGCAGTTGTGTTTGGCATTGTTGCTGCAGGTGTGTACCAAGGAACGAATCGTCTTGTAGATAAATTCTTTGGTGGGGTAAAAGGTAAAGAGGAGAATACAGAAAATACGCAGATTGGCAATACTGAAATTACGACAAATAAAGGAAATACAGTAGTTTCTGATGTAGCTGATGTGGCAGAAAAGGTAATGCCTTCTGTTGTATCTATTACGAATATGAGCATTCAGGAAGTGCAAAATTTCTTCTTTGGTGGAGTGACTCAATACGAAAGTACAAGCAGCGGTTCGGGAATCATTATTGGGCAGAATCAGGCGGAGCTTCTTATCGTTACTAATAATCATGTGGTTGAAGGAAGCAAGCAACTGACAGTATCCTTTATTGATGGCAAGAGTGCGAATGCACAAATTAAAGGTACTGATTCGGATATGGACCTCGCGATTATTGTAGTTCCATTAAGTTCTATTGAAAGTGCAACTAAAGAAAAAATAAAAACAGCCACACTTGGCGATTCTACAGCATTAAGAGTAGGAGAACCGACAATTGCAATTGGAAATGCTTTGGGTTACGGGCAGTCTGTAACAACAGGAATTGTGAGCGCCTTGAATCGTACTATTGAAGATTATGAAGGTCAATTGATCCAGACAGATGCAGCCATTAACCCGGGTAACAGTGGTGGAGCTTTGTTAAATGCAAATGGAGAAGTTATAGGAATTAATACTATAAAAGTAAGCGCCGATGCAGTCGAAGGTATGGGATATGCTATTCCTATTTCAGATGCAACTGACATTTTAAACAACTTGATGAATAAACAAACCCGCAACAAGGTTCCGGAAGCTCAAAGAGGAAGTATTGGTATTAAAGGTCGTACGGTAGAAGCCGACATGGCAAAATACTATAATATGCCAAAAGGCGTTTATGTAGCGGAGATAATTGATGGTGGAGGAGCTGATCAGGCAAATCTTCCAGTAGAATGTGTTATTACAAAAATCGACGGGAACAGTATTGACAGTATGGAAGAATTGCAAGAAGAATTGCAATACTACAAAGCCGGTGAAACCGTGAAGCTTACAATTAAGGTTCCGTCTAGAAGTGGTTATCA
Organism: Faecalimonas sp.; assembly: GCA_045648005.1. Taxonomy (GTDB): domain Bacteria; phylum Bacillota; class Clostridia; order Lachnospirales; family Lachnospiraceae; genus Faecalimonas. The sequence goes on from JAZRND010000054.1 coordinate 49,529, forward strand.
AGAGGAAACCATTGATATTAAATTAGGTAAGGCAAATTAGTGAAAAAGAGGAAGAAAAAATCTTCCTCTTTTTTATTAAGTGTGTTATAATTATACCAAATATGGATATTGGAGGTACATAAAGATGGCAAACTTGAAATTTGTCGACGTTGAGGTTGCGCAGGCAATCGAAAGCGAACGCGAAAGACAGAATTCACATATTGAATTAATTGCTTCGGAAAACTGGGTGAGTGAAGCAGTTATGGAGGCTATGGGAAGCATTCTTACTAATAAATATGCAGAAGGTTACCCGGGAAAAAGATATTATGGTGGTTGCGAGTGTGTTGACGTAGTGGAAGACCTTGCAAGAGACCGTGCTAAAAAATTGTTTGGCTGTGATTATGCAAATGTACAACCTCATTCAGGAGCACAGGCCAACATGGCAGTATTTTTTGCGATGTTAAATCCTGGAGATAAAGTTTTGGGAATGAATCTTGACCATGGCGGACATTTATCACATGGTTCACCGGTAAATATGTCAGGAAAATATTTTGATGTTGCATTCTATGGTGTAAACGATGAAGGCGTGATTGATTATGAAGAAGTAAGAAGAATTGCAATCAAGGAGCAGCCAAAATTGATTATAGCAGGAGCCAGTGCTTACGCAAGAACAATTGATTTTAAAAAGTTCCGTGAAATTGCAGATGAAGTAGGCGCATATCTAATGGTTGATATAGCTCACATTGCAGGTCTTGTGGCTGCAGGTGTGCATCCGTCGCCAATACCATATGCAGATGTTGTGACTACGACTACACACAAAACTCTTCGTGGCCCACGTGGCGGTATGATTCTTTGCAATCAAGAAGCGGCAGATAAATTCAATTTCAATAAAGCAATTTTCCCAGGTATTCAGGGAGGGCCGCTTATGCATGTGATAGCTGGAAAAGCGGTTGCTTTAAAAGAAGCATTACAACCGGAATTTAAAACATATCAACAACAAATTGTTAAAAATGCAAAGGCTCTGTGTGATGGCCTTATGAAACGCGGAGTGAAGATTGTTTCAGGTGGAACAGATAATCACTTAATGCTAGTGGACTTAAGCGCAACAGAGTTAAGTGGAAAAGAATTAGAAAGACGTTTGGATCGCGCTCATATTACATGTAATAAAAACACGATTCCAAATGATCCATGTTCTCCATTTGTTACTAGTGGTGTGCGTCTTGGTACTCCGGCTGTTACAACTAGAGGTTTGGTGGAAGAAGATATGGATGTGATTGCAGAAGCTATTGCGCTTGTAATCGAAAGCGAAGATAATATTGAAAAAGTAAAAGGAATGGTAGCAGAACTCACTGCAAAATATCCGTTGAAGTAAATCAATAAAATTAACTAGGGACATAGTAGAAAATTCTACTGTGTCCTTAATTAAATTTCATGGTTTTTTTTAGGCTTCTTCAGGCACGTAACTTGACAGTGAACAGATGCAATGGTAATATTTTGATATACCCCCTATGGGTATGTAAATGTGGAGGAGGAAATGAAATATGATTATGCAGAAATATGACATTACTGGTATGACCTGTGCGGCGTGTAGCAGTGCGGTAGAACGTGTTACGCGAAAGATGGACGGTGTTACAGAGAGTAATGTTAATCTGACAACAGCGCTTCTTACAATTACGTATGACGAAAATCAAATTCAACCTAGCGATATTATTCGCAAGGTAGAACGCGCCGGCTTTGGAGCCTCACTTCATATAGAAAAGAGCAAGGAAGAGGCAGAAGAAAACGAACTTGCTTTAGAACAAAATATCAATAAAACAAAACGACGTTTAATATGTAATTTGATATTAGCTGTTCCATTATTGTATATTTGCCTAGGCCATATGCTGCCGATTTCCCTACCAATTCCAAAATTTATGGACATGCATCATCAACCGATGACATTCGCGTTAGTTCAAATGGCTTTGACTATCATTATATTGGTTAATGGGCGTAAATTTTATATGAATGGATTTAAAAGTTTGTTCAAAGGTCATCCAAACATGGATTCTTTGGTTGCAATCGGAACAGGCAGTGCCTTTGTCTATAGCTTTATCATGACTGTGCTGATTCCGACTAATCCGAAGTTTGTACACAATCTGTATTTTGAATCAGCAGCGGTTGTTGTAACGCTAGTTATGCTTGGAAAATATTTGGAAGGACGAAGCAAAAATAAAACATCAGAGGCAATACGCAAATTAATGGAGTTGGCTCCCGATACAGCCATTGTGCTTCGAAATGGAGAACAAATAGAACTGCCGGTAGAAGAGATTGCTACAGGGGAAGAGTTGTTAATAAAACCAGGTAGCAGAATTCCATTGGATGGTATTGTGGTAGACGGGAGTACCAGTGTAGACGAATCCATGCTGACCGGAGAGAGCATTCCTGTAGAAAAGATTAGTGGAGACGAAGTCATTGGAGGAAGTGTTAATTATCAAGGCGCTATAACTGTCCAAGTTACACGTATTGGTGAAGACACTACCCTTGCCAAAATCGTAAAAATGATGGAAGATGCGCAAGGAAAGAAAGCGCCAATCTCCAAATTAGCAGATGTGGTGGCCGGATACTTTGTGCCAGCCGTTATGGGAATTGCAATCATAGCTGCACTAATATGGGCACTTCTGGGACAGGATATTGCGTTTATCCTTACAGTCTTTGTATCCGTGCTGGTGATTGCATGCCCATGTGCTTTAGGACTTGCGACGCCTACTGCCATTATGGTTGGCACGGGATTAGGAGCAAATCATGGCATCCTTGTGAAAAGTGGGGAAGCATTGGAAATTAGCCATGATGTCAATGCCGTGGTATTGGATAAAACAGGAACTATTACAGAAGGAAAACCGCAGGTGACAAATATTGTTACTCATCATATGGAACCTGAACGATTATTAAAAATAGCAGCATCTTGTGAACAAGCTTCAGAACATCCGTTAGGAACTGCCATTGTCAATCATGCAAAGGAAAATTTCATAGACTTATATAAAGTTGAAGATTTCCAAAGCATTACAGGACAAGGCGTTAAAGCAACCATAGAAGGCGTGACTTATTACATCGGCAATAAGAAACTTTGCATGCAGGAACAAATAGATTATGAGGAGTATATCAAAGAGGCTACCCAATTTGCAAACCAGGGAAAGACTCCAATGTTTGTAGGGGTAAATGGTGCCGCTCGAGGCATCATTTGCGTGGCAGATGTGGTAAAAGAAACCAGTGCAGAAGCCATTCGCAAGATTAAAAAACTGGGTATTGATGTCTATATGCTGACTGGAGACAATAAATTGACTGCTGATTTTATCGGTGAAACTGTTGGAGTAGACCATGTCATCGCGGAAGTTTTACCAAATGACAAAGCGTCTATCGTCGAAGGGTTACAAAAAGAAGGAAAATGCGTTATGATGGTGGGAGACGGAATCAATGACGCACCGGCATTAGTGCAGGCAAATGTAGGAGTTGCCATAGGTAGTGGCAGTGACATTGCATTAGACTCCAGTGATGTGGTCCTGATGAAGTCTGACCTGAAAGATGTATACAAAACCATCAAACTAGGCAAGGCAACTATTCGCAACATTAAGCAAAATCTGTTTTGGGCATTTTTCTATAATGCATGTGGAATCCCTTTGGCAGCTGGGGTTTTGTATGGTATTAATGGAATGCTTTTAAGCCCGGTAATAGGCGGGTTTGCGATGTCGATTAGTTCCGTTTGTGTTGTAAGCAATGCTTTGCGGCTGCGCAAAACCAAGCTAGATTAGGAGATAAAATGGAAGAACAGATTTGTTGCAAGAAAATGAAGCATCGTTCCGAAAAAGAAACCAAAGATTTAATAACACGTCTGAATCGTATTGAAGGCCAGGTACGCGGTGTGAAAAATATGGTGGAAGAGGAACGATATTGTGTAGAAATTTTAAATCAAGTGTCTGCTATTCAAGCGGCACTTAACAGTTTCAACAAGGAACTACTTGAAAATCACATTCATTCCTGTGTTGTGAATGACATTCGTGCGGGAAATGATGATGTAGTAGAAGAATTGTGTGAAACTATAAAAAAAATAATGAAATAGGAGGAAACAAATATGGCTGTTATCAAAGTGGCAGACATGCATTGTGAAAAATGTGTGGCAAGAATTACAAACCTTTTGACGGAGGAAGGGTTAGATTTTTCCGTAAGCTTGGAAACCCAAACCGTAACTATCAACGGTTGCGAACACTGTGTCAAAAAAGCGTTGGAAGCGTTGGATGATTTAGGATTTGAAGGCATTGTAGAGTAAAAAAGGAAAAATATGCCAATCCGTCAGAAATGATTGAAAATTGTAAAAAAATAGTGTATAATTAAACTGTATATGGGGATAAATTTTACAAAGGGGAGATACGATGAAAAAAATTCACAGAGCGATTGTTACACTTGTGATTTTAGTTTCGGTATTTGCAACTTCTACTTTCGCAGCACCATCTGTTAATACAATCAAAAATCAGAAGGAGCAAGCTGAAAAGGAAATGAAATCTTTGAAGGCAGAGTTGACAGAAATCATGACCGCTATGAATGCGACGGAGATGAAATTGGTTTCTACAGGGGAGAGCATTGCAAAAGCTGAAAAAGATTTGGCTGTAGCACAGGAAAATGAGCAAAAGCAGCATGACAATATGGTAAAACGTATTGTGACTATGTATGAAAACGGCAATTCCAATATGTTCGAGATGATTTTTGAATCTGGAAGTATTGCGGAGATGCTGCAACGTGTTGAGAATGTGCAGGCAATACATGAATATGATCGAAAAGAGTTACAAAAATACATAGATACTCAAGTACAAATCACCAATTTGAAAACCGAATTGGAAACTCGTCAGGAAGAACTTAAGACTTTGCGTAACGCTTTGAATCAGCAAAAGAAGACGCTTTCAGATAAGATTGCGGCAAAGAAAAATGAGGTTGCGAACTTTGAAGCACAATTAGCTGAAGCAGCAAGAATTGCAGCAGAAAAGGCAGCACAAGAGGCAGCCAATAAGAAAAACCAGGTGAATATCAGTAACAGCAGTGGCTCTGGTGGAGTGAAATATACAGGAACCGGAGATCCGAGTGTTGGAGAAGCCATTGTGGCAGCTGCAAGAACCTATATCGGTGTTTGGTATGTGTGGGGTGGCGATGGATATAATGGTATTGATTGTTCTGGTCTTACAAAGGCAGCGCATGCAGCTGTAGGGATTTATATTGATCGTTGGTCAGGACATCAAAAGATTGGTGGTAAGAAGATTAATAGTTTAGAAGAAGCATTACCAGGTGATATTATTGGCTATCCGGGACATGTAGCCATTTACATAGGCAACTATCGAGTAATCCATGCACCAACAGAAGGGCAAAGAGTAAAAGAAGCAAGTGTTTATATGGGAGCTTCTCAACCGATTACAGATATTCGAAGATATTGGTAAGAATTAAAGCTGTGGAAGGAATTTCACAGCTTTTTTGTGCCTTTTTCTTTGGGAATCTTTGTAAAAAATGCTTGCCAATATGGAGAGGGCATGTTATACTACTCATGTTGCAAAAAAACACATATATGGTTACCTTTGCAGGTGCCGATTTTCTTTACGTTCAGAAAACGGTGGCAGAGAGAGAAGTATATGGAAGAAAAAAACCAAAAATGGAGGAAAGAAAAATGAACGTTATTTCAATGAAACAATTATTGGAAGCTGGTGTTCACTTTGGACATCAAACAAGAAGATGGAACCCTAAAATGGCTGAATACATCTACACAGAGAGAAATGGTATTCACATCATCGACTTACAAAAATCAGTAGGCAAAGTTGACGAAGCTTACAAAGCAATTTTTGATGTAGCTGCTGAAGGTGGCACAATCCTTTTCGTAGGTACAAAGAAACAAGCACAAGATGCTGTTCAAACAGAAGCAGAACGTTGTGGAATGTTCTACGTAAACGAAAGATGGTTAGGAGGTATGTTGACAAACTTCAAAACTATCCAAGGTAGAATTAACCGCTTAAAAGAAATCGAAAGAATGTCAGAAGACGGAACATTCGATGTATTGCCTAAAAAAGAAGTTATTGAACTTAAGAAAGAATGGGAAAAACTTGAAAAGAACTTGGGCGGAATCAAAGAAATGAAAAAAATTCCAGATGCAATTTTCGTAGTTGACCCGAAAAAAGAGAGAATCTGTGTACAAGAAGCACACACACTTGGAATTCCACTTGTCGGAATCGCTGATACAAACTGTGATCCAGAGGAATTGGATTTCGTAATTCCAGGTAACGACGATGCAATCAGAGCAGTAAAATTAATCGTTGCTAAAATGGCAGATGCTGTTATCGAAGCAAACCAAGGTGAAACAGCAGTTGAAGCTGTAGAAGAAGTTGCTGAAGAAACAGTGGAAGTTGCAGAAGAAGTAGAAGTGGCTGAAGAAGCTTAAGATTTCGAATCGGAGGAAATAATTATGGCAATTACAGCAAGTATGGTAAAAGAATTAAGAGAAATGACAGGCGCAGGAATGATGGACTGTAAAAAAGCTCTTACAGAAACAAACGGAGATATGGATGCAGCTGTTGAAGTATTAAAGAAAAGCGGTGCAGCTAAAATGGCAAAGAAAGCTTCTCGTATTGCAGCTGAAGGTATCACACGTGTTGCATTCAAT
>JAZRND010000055.1:0-6567 GCA_045648005.1 Faecalimonas sp.
CAGTCCCGACTCATTATAGCGACCTTGTAAAGTATATTGATATTATTAAAGAAAAACCGCAAACGGTAATCACAACTCAAAATATTGAGATGCTGGATACGCTTTTGGAATCGGATTTGAATATAGAAGTAATTACTGTCAAGAAAGCTGATAATGTAATTTATTCGAGATCATTACCAAAGGAAGAAGTCCTCCAAGACAGAAAAACATTTGGTTTTGAGCCAAGACTCTAAAACATAATATCTGTGAGAATCAGAATATTTTAGTACGCAAAGGCAGGTGTCTGATTCTTACAGTCATCTGCCCTTTGATGAAAGGAAAGATGACTTATGCATTTTAATAATTTAGTGACCGTAAAAGATATACCACCTGTACCGCCCAAAGGAAATCCTTTTCAACCGGGTCAGGATATTGTAGATAACTCTATTATGAACCTTTTGGAGTTACTATTTAAATTAAAGGAAAAGCAAAAAGATAACTTCATGATTACATTTAAGATAGGAGAACTTAACGCTATAAGGAATGAGTTTTCTAGACGGGTTTGTGAACAAATACCGCAGATAATGGAACCTACCTATGAATGTACTGATAATCCATTGTACCTGGTATTCTATAATGTTGAGGAAAATTACAAAGAGGATTTCTGTACGAAAAAGGAGGATTGCGTTAAGTTTGCTGATGGCAAGATAAGACCATTGCCACATTGGGATTTTGAGATAAAAGACGGACTTGTGTACCAAAAACATGCCGGTCCTCTTAAACATTCCAAGCGAACTAAGAAAGCTAAGCGTATGATAGCGATGCCCGACTATCCTCTAAGCAAAGCCTTTAAGTCATTAGGGGAATATCTTGAGTATCTTGGTTATGAATTTGATGAGAAGAATCAGGCATATGGACGATATGCAAACCCAAATGGATATTGGGATTGGTATGCTCTCGGCGGCCGATGGCCCGCCGCTTTTCTTGTCTCCGAATCCTGCCACGAATACGGTGTCGGAAATATTGACTGTAAGGATAACGAACGTTTGAAAGCACCTCAAGGTTATCAGTGGGTTGCAATGGCGAGAAAAAAAGATATCAACTGGAAGCTTATGTATAGAGAACACCTCAAATGGTCGATGGAGCGATTTCGTGCCTATCGCGAATGTTTTCGTCAGCAGAAGCTGCCAGCAAGGTTTATCGGACGAATCACCGATGACGGTATCGCAGGGTTTGATGATATGGTATATATTAACGGTGAATCTATGTACGAAAATTTTGTACGAAGAGGTATCGTAACCAAAACCAAGTTTCACGCTAATTTTTATGGTTTCTTGAGCGAAAACGGTTGGGTTGACCACGGATTTGACGAAGATCCCAAGAGTGATTATATTCAGAAACTCGATGCGTTTATAGACTCGCTTGATGACGAAACGGTACTTGTTGCCGTTGACTGTCATTCTTGAGGAGGTGTTCGTATGAGTTTTGAAAGTATTGAGTTGGAAAATCAAAAAAATCAGGTTCTTATTTACGAAAAAAACGAGAAACTTCTTTGCCCACGATGTATGTATCCCGTAGCTGAGCTTGCGGCACTTAAAGAAATTGATATCCCTGTTCCAAAGTTTTGTGAGAACTGCGGACATAAACTTCATTATAGTAGCAGAGCAGCTACAATTTCTACTGATAAGAAAATGGGAGTTATCTTTTGGGTGTACGAAAAATGGAAATTCGGCGAGGCTGACGGAGACTCTGAGTTTGAATTTTTTGCTGACGAAAAAGGAGCTAAGAATTATATGAAGAAGCACCTGCAGGAACGCAAAGACAGTAACTTCTTCGAAGGCTTACTTGAAGATCCATTGAGTGAGATTGAGGAAGAGAATGATTATTTTGGTCTACACTACGAGGGACCTTTTGTGATTTCTGATTATGAACTCTATATCGAGAAATTTGACGTTCATCCTGCGGAAGGCGGTGATGAAGGTGACACCTGAAGAAAGAATGCGTGCAGTATCGGTTCTCGAAAGAGAATTTGGTCCACAGTGGATGTCCATCGCCCAGATGCTTGGAACTGAAAATCTTCGTACACGAGTTGGCAAGGAATTAACGAGTTTTATTGCCTTTCCCGAAAGAGGAGATGGTGGCAGTAATACCTGGCGTGGTAACTGCTCACCAAAAGTTGTGGAGTCGGTAGCGAAATATGTTCTCGATACGAAAAAGTATTACGGTAAGGATATCTCAGATTTTACACTTCTTGACCCGATGAGTGGCAGTGGGACGAGTGAAAAGGTAGCCAAGCAACTTGGTATTCGTTCCGTTCTTTACGATTTAAACCCAAAGCCTGCCTGCGGTAAGGGCAACTGGAATGCACTTCGTGACGAAATTGACGATTCAGGAGACCTGATTTTCTTTCATCCACCATATCATGGAATTGTGCGTTACAGTGGAAATATGTGGGGAAGTCCTCATCCTGATGATTTATCGAGATGCGCTACTTATGATGAATTTATAGAAAAACTAAACTTCGTCATTAAAAAGCTGTATATGGCACTGCGTAAAGATGGTCGTCTCGCAATTCTCGTAGGAGATTTTCGTACACAGGGAAAATTCTATTCAATGCAGAATGATATGATGAAAATTGGTAAGTATGAGTCGTTTATAGTTAAAGCGCAGTTTAATTGCAATTCTGATTCAAAACGCTATGCAAAGCCCTTTGTGCCAATAGTGACAGAGTACTTGTTGCTTTTCCAAAAGGAAGATGTCTTCGTAATTCCGTTCTCCAAGACATTAAGCAGTAAGTTTGATGTACGAAAAAAAGATGATGTAACACTTACCTGGCACCATCTCGTGCGGATGACACTTGAGAGTGTTGGCGGTAAAGCAAAGCTTACAGATTTGTATTCTTTGCTTGAGAATCATCCTAAGGCGAAGAAGAATGAACATTTTCGTGAGCGAATCAGAGCCACTATCTATGAACACAAAGACCAGTATATTTCGTCTGCAAACGGCGAGTACAGTCTGCGCTATAAGGTGGCTTAAAAAAATACTCCCGTCAAAGTATGGCGGGAGTAATGATTATGTGTTATAATAAAAAATACAAAGAGGTGTATATTTGTGGACGAAAATAAAATTTCAAGGTTTGCACAGCTCATCAAAGATAGCAAAAATATCGTCTTCTTCGGCGGTGCAGGAGTTTCTACCGAAAGCGGAATGAAAGACTACCGCAGTGAAGATGGACTGTATAATACCGTAAAGCAGTATAAAGTATCTCCGGAGACCATATTAAGCCGTAGCTTTTTTGGTCAGCATCCTGATGTGTTCTATGATTTCTACTATAACTACTTTCTTAATACCACTGCCGATCCAAACCGTGCTCATTATGCATTAGTGGAACTTGAGAAGATTGGTAAGCTAAAAGCAGTTATTACCCAAAATGTAGATGGACTTCATCAGCGTGCGGGGAGTGAGAATGTAATCGAACTCCACGGTACTATACTTAAACACTATTGTCCTACCTGTAAAACCGTAATGCCTAATGAACAGGTTAAAGCACTCAAGGGGCAAATTCCGAGATGTGAAAAGTGCCGCCATGTTGTTAGACCGGACGTTGTTCTCTATGAAGAACCCTTAAACGAACAGGTCATAGAATCGGCCATCGATGCGATTTCGTCAGCGGATTTATTAATAATCGGAGGAACATCACTCGCAGTTTATCCTGCAGCAAACTTCCTTCGATATTTTACTGACGAAAATATTGTTCTCATCAATCGTGATGAAACCCAAATCGACAGCAGAGCGACTCTTGTTTTCAGAGAGAGTATTGGTGATGTGTTAAGTGATTTGGTAAAGAAATGTAATAAATAATATTATACGAATTATTAAAGAATTCTTATTTTATTCTCTTTATATTAATAAGATTTGTAGTAGCATAATTACTGTTCCGCAAAATGCAACTTCTGTTGAATTTAATGATGTCAAAATGACGATTGGTGAACGAGTATTAATTAATCCCATTTTCTCGCCTGCTAATGCTACGGAAACGGATGTTATATATTCGTTTAATGATGGTAATATTATAAGTATCGATGAATTTGGTGCTATTCGTGCTCTTTCATCTGGAGAGATTACGGTAACAGGTGTTGCTTCTAATGGAGTTACAGATACATTTACAGTTTCAGTAAGGGATCCTGCTTTCGAATTAGAAAAAGGCGATGTAAATGGCAACGAGGAGATTGATATTATTGATTTGGTGCGAATGAAAAAATTCTTATGTAATATAATTACTTTGCAAAATAAAAATTTTATTGCTTCAGATTTAAATTCGGATGATGTTGTAAATTCGTCAGATCTTATATTGCTTAGAAAACTTCTTTTGACGATATGAGAATATGCGGTACACATATCATATAAAAGGATTCAGCTAATATAAAAACAGGCAATGAAAAGGACATCTCTTCGCATCTAAAAGAAAAACAATAGAATTATGGGAGTGTAAAAATGAATAAGAGAAGGTCTATTAGTTTTATATTTCTTATCTTAATGTTGATTTCTGTATCTTTTTCTGGTTGTGCTTTGAAGAAAGATTCCAAAAAAACATTGTTATTAAAGGTCGTTTTGGAGTACAACGATTTGGGTCCTCTTGATGGAGGAAAAGTTTATTACAATGTTTATTCAAACGGAAAATCTGAAAAAACACAAGAATTTGAAATTTCTAATGATGTAGAGTCATATTCTTTTGATGAGGCACAGACAGAATATGAGAAAAACGGAAATCTGACAGGTATCGACTTGCCACCGTATGCATTAGAAATTATTGAAGCCTCTGAAGAGATCGGAAACAATTATATTACGCAGTTATATGTGGTTGAGAATAAATATTATTTTGCTATTGCAGATACCCGAACAATCAAAAATAAGTATTCAAGTGCGCTCTATGAGTTTTTTCCCGATACCGGTAAATATAAACTGATAGCTGGATTTGAGCAAGGTTATATTAAACATATACAATAGTATCATAATTAGTGTTTTATAAAAAACAGGTGATTTATATGCATATCAATAAAAAATATTTGTTGTGGTTACTTGTTTCAATTATTGTATTAATACTGACAATTTTTGCGGTAAAGATTATATATCGCTATACAAACAAGCCGGTTTATAATATTACCGCTGAAATAAGTGGTGGTTGGATATGGGAAAAACAAGAAGTGCATTATATCCTGTATAAAAACGGCGAATATGAAAAAATTGATGAATACGATAAAAAAGATATAGAAATTTATGATTTACAAGAGCAAGAGAACATTTCTAACAATCAATACGCAAAATACACCGAGGAAATTATAGGTTGGTGTAATGATAGAGGCTTAACGTACCATAAACTTTTTATCGTGAATGATGATTATTTGTTTACCGTAGAAAATTCTTCACAATCTTTGTGTAATACTACTTTGTATAAATTTCAAACAAATGGTGAGGCAAAAAAGATAGCGGAATTCACGGAATCAAATATTTCGCATATCCAAATGATTGAGGAATAATAATTGGAGCAATCTTTAATGAAAATGAAACGATGTTTTAGCTTTATAATTTTTATTTTAATAATTGTTTCTATATCTTTTTCCGGTTGTGGTTTGGGTAATGATTTTAACAAACCAATGTTAAAAGTTATTACAGAAACTCGTGGTTCTTGGATAAATGCAGGGACAAAACATTATTATGCTGTATATGATAATGGCACTATTGAGAAAACAGGAAAATTCAAAGCTACTAAAACGGAGATTCACGATTTATATAAAATTGAAGAAAGTTTAAAGGCTGATCCAACAAAGACGGATCATATTCCTATATATTCAAGTGAAATAATTGAAATCATTAATAAAATGGAAAATAGTCTTGTAGGGAAATATTTTATAGTGAATGACAGATATTTCTTCAGTACAACAATAAGTGAAATGCCTGCTAAGGATTATTCTTCATCATTATTCGAATATTTTCCTAATGATAATGATTTCAAAAAAATCGCTGATTTCCAAGATACCTATGTAACTGATTTAAAAGTACTTTCATAGTGAGAATCAGACTGTTTGAGTCTTTTGACAATCCAAAAACATATAATTTGAAAATGGGTAGAGGCGCTCCTCTACCCATTTTTCTTATCATATTAACTTAATAAATTTTTCGTATACAGAATCTTCAATAGAATAATTATCTGAACCGTATTTAGTGCAATTACCAACATATTTCCAATCGCTGTCGTTAGTGTCTCTTTTGAATGTAATGAAACAAGGCTGTTCTTTACCGTTATTATCAATAATATGATTTGTCGGACCACCGGCTTGTACATATAACGAATTCCAAATCACAGGAGTACTTATGTTTATAAAGTAATTTACCATATCTTCGCTTACAAGGTTGTTAGGTTTTACATATTCTTCAAAAGTTCTAAAACCTGATTCCTGCCATCCTTTAAGGGTTTTAACCTTTTCTTTCCCACGGATAGTCATTTTATATTTTTCTGTAAAGATCAAAGTGTTTAGTAATTCTGCATCTGTCAGTTCAACGGGTTGTCCGTTTTCATTAACTCCGAAT
>JAZRND010000056.1:0-31304 GCA_045648005.1 Faecalimonas sp.
CCACATCTGCCTTGCCGCGAAGCGGTGGATTCATCTTATAGTTTCCGTCATCTTTTATGATGTCGTCTGTGGTCATCGCAAAATGATGTGGGCAAACCTCCGCCGTAACCGGAAGCCCTGCTTCTTTTGCAACTTGCACTAATTTCACACTGTCTTCTGTAGAGCAATGGCATAAATGTAATCTCACGCCTGTCTCTTTCGCAAGCAAAATATCTCTCGCTATAATTACATCTTCCACTGCATTTGTAATCCCTTTTAAGCCAAGTGCTTTTGCCTTTTCATCTGCGTGCATCACACCACCTTCAACCATGGTAATGTCTTCACAGTGAGCAAAAATAGAAATATTATTTTCTTTTGCAATCTTCATGGCCTTGCGATATAATGACGCATTCATAACTGATTTTCCATCTTCACTAATAGCATAGCAGCCTGACTTGGCCATGCCCTCTATATCTGCCAGGACATCTCCTTGCTGGCCAACAGTAATAGCTCCTAGCTGTATCACATGAACCGGCGAATCTTCCTTTGCTCGGCGGTGTACATCTGAAACTTTTTCTCCATCGTCAATTACAGGCTTTGTGTTTGGCATAGCACAAATGGTAGTCACTCCACCTCTTGCGGCCGCTTGTCCACCTGTCTGCAATGTTTCTTTATATTCCAAACCTGGGTCTCTTAAGTGTACATGCAAATCGATAAATCCTGGCATTACATAGCATCCTGTCGCATCAATCATGTGGTCTGCGGATGCAGAAATATTTTCTCCGACCCTGATGATTCTCTCATCCTCAATCAGCACGTCTCGAACTCCCTCTTGCTTACTTGCAGGGTCCAACACATACCCATTTTGAATTAAAATTCTCATGCTTTTATATCCTCTCTTCAAATTTTGCACATAATTCTACACATTACACTTATTGTACCACAAACGCATAAAAAAAGGAATGTAAAATTACATTCCTTTTTCTTATTATTAAGTAATTTATTTATTACTCATCTTTCTTGTATATGCTGTTTGTGCGATTCCTTCAAGTTCTTTACGTCCCAACTGATCCAACTTCTTATAGTATTCATCCCAGTTAGCTTGTACGTTAGGGTCTTTTTCGTTTGCGATGAAATTGATAACTTCTTCACTTGCATAAGAAGTCATGTTACCGGCTTTCGCCTCTCTGACATCATATTCTTCTGGTGTGTAGAATAAGTCACCAATCATTTCTTCCTGTTTCTTACCAGTTTGAAGGATTGACCAAAATTCTCTGTACAATCTGTTTCCTTCTCTACCATGAACTGTTAATTTCGACTCATCCTCTTTCACAACTGTCAAGTAGTTTTCCGGAACCATAACGCCGAGGAAGTTATCCATACACACATTCATACCTCCGTAAAACCATGCTTGTTCATGGCCTGGTACAACATTTACAAAGGATGTAGTTCCTTGTAAGTTTGTTCCCTCTCCATATGTCCAGTCTACGTCTTTTTTACCATGACGCATACGAGCTACTGTTTCATCTAAGTAGAATACATCTAAGAATTCCATCGCTAATTGTGGTTTCTTACATTCTGCAGAAATCATTCCGCCCCAGTCTACCATGTGTGGAGAGTAGATTGTGTATCCACCCTTACCTGTTTTGTCTTGAAGTGGTGCCCAAGCAACAAAGTCTTTCAAGTGGTCACCTGACGGATTAGAACGAGTAGCATAGTGTCCTGTCCAAATACCAACTTTTGTCGGTTCATCTACCGGACTTACTAATTGTTTGTATTCTGTGTTACCATTGATAGAGAATGTTAACTTATCAACCAAACCTTCTTTTGTCAACTTGTTCAAGAAAATTACAGAATCTCTGAATTCTTGTGTACGTAACGGGTCCCAAAGTTTTCCGTCTTTTACATTCCAGTTATTGCCTGCAAGTTCTACATATGCATTGTGGATAACCTGACGAATACCATCTCCAACCATAAGAAGTTCATCTTGTTTATCCCCATTTCCATTAAGGTCGCCGTATGCTTTCCATGCTGTCAACACATCATAAAGTTCATCGATTGTTGTAGGTACTTTCTTATTAACTTTGTTTAACCAATCTTGGTTAATATAAGCCATTGTCTGTAAGTTATCCACGAACACTCCACATACTAATGGCATGCTATAAAATCCACCTGTTACCGTGTTTGTTCCTTTATCCCAGATGAATTGTTGATATTCTTCATCTAAAAGAGTTAATTGTTGTTTAAAGTTTTTACCATATTTGTCGATTAATGGTCTTAAGTCCATGATGTAACCATCTTCACCAAATTGGTTGTACAAGTAGTGAGACATTTTTAATAAGATAACATCAGGTAAATCTTCTTCGCCTGTACATCTTAATGTTAATTGTCTTTGATAGTTTGCACCATTTCTTGCAAAGAAATCCCATTCAATATCAATATTCAAGGTTTCTTCTAGATACAAAGAAAAAGCATTGGTATCATAATCAGCAATATTAGAGTCCTGTGGGATACCTACTGTAAGAGTTCTGTCACCTTCATCTGCTTTGGTTTCTTCTTTTTTCTTGCAGCCTGCCAAAAGTCCAAGTGCCATCACAAGTACTAATAGCATACTAATAATTCTTTTCGCGTTTTTCATTTGTTTTTCCTACTTACTAATTATTGAATAATGCTGTTTTCAATATCTCAATTGCTTTTTCTAACTGATTATCTGCATTTGGATTGCTCTCATCATACTGATATTCCAACTCCACATCTGGTTCAATACCAATACCATGGATATTTCTTCCTTTTGCGGTAAAGTATTCAGAACTAGTAATCTTCAAGGATGTTCCATCACCTAATCCATAGATGTTTTGAACAATGCCTTTTCCATAAGTAGTAGTTCCCACTAAAGTTCCGATTTCATAATCTTGAACCGCGCCCGCAAAAATTTCAGAAGCACTTGCACTATATCCGTTAATCAACACTACCAACGGTACATCTAACATTGTGTCCGCATCGGATTGAAATACATTTCCATTACCGTTTTTGTCTTTAATGGACACAATATTTCCTTTTGGAAGAATCAAATCCGCCATCTCACAAACCGTTTGCAAGTTTCCACCTGGATTGCTGCGGAGATCAATAATAAGCCCTTTCATTTTTTGCTTCTTTAATTCGGTTAAGGCCTCCTTAAATTGATCTAGGGTCACATCTTCAAACCCCGAAATCTGGATATAACCAAGTTTTCCGTCTTTCATTTCGTACTCTACTGTGTGGTTTTCAATCAAAGCGCGTGTTGCGGTACCAGTGTATTCTTCTTGCTTGTCACCACGAATAACCGTGATTTCCACCTTGGTTCCTACTTCTCCGCGAATTTTTGAAACAACGGTATCCAAATCTAAACTGGTGACGTCTTCCCCATTTACCTTATAGACAATATCACCTGCTTTAAAACCTGCTTTGTGCCCTGGTGCATCATCGTAAATATTAGTGAACGTAATGAGGCCACTGGTTCTATCTTGCATAATAACAACGCCGATGCCACCAAAGGTTCCTGTAGTCGACTCAAAAAGAGAAGTGGTTTCTGCCTCATTGTAATATACAGAATATGGTTCGTTTAGACCATTTACGTAGCCTTTTAAAATACTATCTTGCAAAGCATTTTCATCCAATTGATCGGAATACAAATAATTTTGTTCGATTAATTGTCGAATCATTGCCAACTTATTCTGTGTTTCCAAACTTACAATGCCCTCTTGATTTCCACTAGGAGGAGTTTCTTTTTGTAACACCGTAAAGAAAAGCAAGGCTCCGATTAACGTACAGGCGATTAACATGGCAAGAGCACCACAAAGGGTACCCTTCCAAAAGTTCTTAATTGATTTTTTCGGCTTTGGTTCTATAATTTCAAGCTGTTCAATTGGTTCCATATAACACCTCTATGCCTTCAAATGTTTTTTGATTGTAAAGAAACTTCCTACAAAGCCAATTCCCACTCCCAAAAGAATTCCTACCGGAAGTAATGTTTTGTATACTTCTCCTACTGGAAGGAAATCCAGAATCGTATTTAAAATAGAGAATTTCATTAAAATATAACTAATTGCTTTTTCATATGCAAAATATAATAAAAACAGTGGAATGGCTGCACCGATAATTCCGATCAAAACACCTTCCAAAATAAATGGTGCTCGCACAAAAGCGTCTTTTGCCCCAATGTATTTCATAATTGCAATTTCTTCTCGTCGAATGGTAATACCTATAGTAACAGTATTGTTAATTAGGAAAATAGCAACTGCCAAAAGAATTAAAATAATGGCACCTGAAATATAGGCGATCAACATGTTAATGTTTGTCAAAGTATCTGCCACTTGTTCAGATTTGTTTACTTTGCGCACGCCTTCTAATCCTTCAGCATACTTGACTAGTTCTGCCTGCTTTTCTATATCCTTCATATAAACTTCAAAGTTGTCGGAATTTTGAAGTGGATTTTCCTCAAATCCTGCTGCTGCGTCTACATCTTCACCAAAATAATCTTTTTGGAAACTTTCCCATGCTTCTTCTGCAGACACATACTTCACTTCCAGAACTTCATCTCTTGTATTTAACTTCTTCTCGATGTTCTTTAATTGTTCTTCTGTCGCATCTTCATTCAAGAAAACAACAATTGCAACACTTTCTTCCGCCTTCTCCACAATATATTGAAAATTCATGGTAATAGAATAAAATATACCAAAAAGAAAGATACATGCCGCCATAGTAGCTATGGATGCAATGGAAAACATCTTGTTGCTTATGATGTTACGAAGACCTTGTTTTATTGTATATCTTATTGTACTGACTCTCATTTACACACCCACCTTTTTCGTATCACTCACAATGTTCCCCTTCTGCATTGTGATAACACGTTTTTTCATTGCGTTGACAATTTCATGGTTATGAGTAACAACAACTATGGTTGTTCCTCTGCTGTTGGCTTCTTCCAACAGTTTCATGATTTCCCATGAGTTTGCCGGGTCCAGATTACCCGTAGGTTCGTCTGCAAGCAAAATAGATGGTTCGTTTACAATTGCACGAGCAATTGCCACTCTCTGTTGCTCACCACCGGATAATTCCTTCGGATATGATTTGTATTTCTGTGCCAAGCCTACCAACGATAATGCCGCCGGTACTTTTTTCTTTAGTACACGAGTAGGTGTTTCTGTAACACGAAGTGCAAATGCAATATTTTCATATACGTTTCTGTCTTTTAAAAGACGGAAATCCTGGAATACAACGCCCATTTTTCTACGATAGTACGGTATCGCTCTATGCTTCATTTTACTCAAATCTTTTCCCATAACTTGAATATTTCCTGAAGTTGGCTCTAATTCTTTTAACAATAAACGAATCAGCGTGGATTTCCCTGAACCGCTGTCTCCTACAATAAACACAAATTCCCCTTGTTCAATCTTAAGACTGACTCCGTTGAGGGCCGCTATGCCTTTTGAATATTCTTTTGTTACTTCTTTTAATTCTATCATACGCTCCTCCTAAAATTATTAATACTCCAATGTTTCCATATATTTCATGTACTTCACAACCATCAATGCAATTTTGAATGTAATGGCATCTTCAAACACTCGCAAATCCAGACCAGTACATTTTTGGATTTTATCCAAACGATAAACCAATGTATTTCGATGAATATACAACTGTCGTGATGTCTCTGAAACATTTAGGCTGTTTTCAAAGAATTTATCAATGGTAGTTAATGTTTCTTCATCAAAATCATCCGGCGATTTCCCCTCAAAAATTTCACGGATAAACATTTTGCATAAAGGTATCGGAAGCTGATAAATTAATCTGCCGATTCCCAATGTGTTATACGCAATCACGGTTTTCTCTTGAAAAAAGATTTTGCCCACATCTAATGCTAACTTGGCCTCTTTATATGATTTTGAAACTTCTTTGATATCACTGACGATAGTTCCGTAGGCAATATGGAACCCATTCTCTTTTTCTGCATTTAACATCCGTAACATGTCAGTAGCATTTTCTTCCAATTTGTCGTAACTTTCATTGGCACAAAGTTCTTTCACGACAATTACATGTTCTTCATCAACCGCGGTGACAAATCCTTGGCATTTGTCGCTCAAAGTATTCTGCACAAATTCCAATGCAGTGGCATCCTTTTCTTTAACCAACTCAATAATAAAGATAACACGCCTTACATCCGTGTCAATATGCAACTTTTTTGCACGATTGTAAATATCTACCAACAACAAATTGTCGAGAAGTAAATTCTTATAAAAATTATCCTTATCGAAACGTTCTTTATATGCAACTAATAGTCCTTGAATCTGAAATGCTGCCATTTTTCCAATGGTACGACCTTCCGAAGATTCGGTGTCCACAATCAAAATGTACTCTAATCGATGTTCATCATAAACTTTTAAAGAATGCAAGTTTTGAGCAGTGTTAATATCTGTTGTTAATTCTTTAGCCGTTTGAAACATTCCTTTATATGTATCTTTCACTTCGCCGGTGTTTGCCTGCACTCTTCCATCTGCATCAAAAATACAGAAATGTGCATTTGTTATCGCCTTCATCCCTTCAATCGTACTTTGAAGAATTTGATTCGATATCATCTTTATCCCTCCGTAAAACTGATAACTCACTTTATTTTAATGCAAAATTGCAAAAAAAGGAAGAGGAAAATGCCATTTTTTTATGCATTTTCCCCTTTTTTCGCCATTTCTTTTTTTAATATTTGTCGTAATACAAATTCTTTGATTTTATGAAAAATATGTTTTTTGCGTTTCATCTCATCCAAAAGGTTCCCGAGCCCCAACCAAATTCTGGCATTTATCAACGTTTTATTACGCGATATAAACTGTTCTTCCATTGGAGAAGGTAAGACTGATAGAATGCAATCAACTTCTGCACCGTTCACTAAATTTAGCAACATATCGTCCGAATTACCATGATGTTCCATGGTGGCTGTTTCTACTACCTGTATGTTTTGGTAATCTTCCTGCATATATGTCTCTAGCTTCTGCAAGTCTGCCTCTGTTTCTGCTAAAAGCAGAACGCGCACACTGTTTTTGTGAAGATAGCGCATCACCATTTTGATAAACAACAATTCTTCCGTCTCTTTAAGTTGTCGTTCATCGGTCACGCCGGCCGCCTCCAAAATTCCTTTATCGCTTGCCAAAGCAATATCAAATGCCTCAAATATTTGTCCTGCCGTTTCTTCCTCTTGAAACTTTGCCAACGTATTCATAGTCACCATTTCGATGACATTAACAGGCTCTGTCTCCATATAGGAAACCACATGCTTAATCGCATCTTTGGCGGCAAAATTATTCATTTCTAATCCTAATACTTGAATCTTTTCGTTCATAACCTCACCTGTGTACATCCCCAGTTTCTTGATTATAACAGATTGTATTTTATTTATCAACTCTCATTTCTCTGCGCTTCTTGGTTACCAAACCACCGATTTTCCCTGTCTGCTTGGAGGTCAGTGACCGCCAACCTTTTTGAAGCACTTGATCTAATAAACCCAATTCTTCCGCCACTTCATATTTCATTTTTTCTTCTTCCGTAAGCTCTGATAAACAAATTTCTTTTTTCTTTGACATGGCAAAATCCCCTTTCCATTTTGGTAAGAGGATTTCCCTTTTTTTCTCAATTATTCTGTTTACTTGTAAGAAAACAAAATTCCCACAACAACCCACCTCATAACTACACCTCAATAGTTGTTTGCAGCGCAAAAGAATAAATCAACTTCTCTTTGACTGTTTTTCCCGTCAATTGTTCTAATGCCTTTGCATAATAATCTAATTGAGCATGATAGCGTTCTCGCAATTCTGACTCTTGGAATATGCGATCAGTTTTATAGTCCAAAACCACAAGCTCTCCATCTTCCTCAAAGTACACATCGATGATACCTTGTACTAAAACAGTCTCTTGATGTCCCACCGGTCCATAAACTTCTTCGGCTTCTACGCCTAGCACAAATGGTTGTTCCCTAAACAGAAGATTTTTTTCAGCAGCGTGTCGTGCCCGTGTTGCAACCGGAGACTTAAAGAAAGTCAAAATATCTTTCCTTAAAATGCAGTCTCCCATTTCTTCTGTCAAATATCCTTGCACCTGATAGCTTGCAATTTCTTCTGCAAGAATTGCTTCGTCTCTGTCCTTGACAAAGTCCAAAAGTTCCATCAATCGATGGTAAGCAGTACCCTTGGAGGCCCCAGAGAGTGTCTCATTCTCTTGCAAGAATTTCGGCAATAGCGGAATGACTTCCTCTTCTTTAAAAACTTGCTCGCTTTCTTCTTCTAGATAAATCTTTTTCTTCAACTCTGATACTGACATTTTTTGTTTCACTACGCTACTGTCTACATATGGATAAGAATAGCTAAATTGTTCAGCTAAACGACCTTGCATAGCAATATCATAAATCTGCTCGGTTCCCCAAGACTGTAACACCTCTTTCGTTACGAGGTCTTCCACAATCTCCTCTGCTTCACTTTCTACCAAATCTAACTCGGTAAGCCATTTTAATTGAATAGGAACAGATATATTAAACAATTCATTTTGATACGGAGACGAGATGCCCAAATCGTCCAAAATCTTTGCCGAACAGTGGTTACGCAACAAGGCCGGCATAATCCAATCCACATATTTATTTGCCTTGGTCAAACTATAGTATGGCAACACCATTTCTTGATGAGAACAAATCTGTGCATATGATTCCATCTGTTTCTCCACATCTTGTAAGGTTCCTGTCAAAATCAGTTTCTCTTTAGCTCGTGTCATGGCCACATAAAGCACACGCTGTTCTTCCGCAATCGCCTCTTTTAGCGTTCTCTGCCCTATAATCTTTTTAAGAATCGTCGGTGCTTTGATGCGAGCAGCCACATTAATCATATCAATGCCTGCGCCCAAGTCAGAGTGCAAAATAACACTCTGTCTTGTGTCTTGTTGGTTGAATTGTTTGGCCAACCCTGTAACAAACACAACCGGGAATTCCAACCCTTTACTCTTGTGAATGCTCATGAGGGTCACAACATCTGCCTCTTCCTCCATAACACTGGCTTCACCATAATCCACATTGTATTTTTGCAACTGTTCCATATAGCGCACAAAATTAAATAAGCCCTTATAGCTAGTGCCTTCAAAAGCTACTGCCTTTTCCACCAACATTTGCAAATTAGCGGCTCGTTGCACACCCCCCGGCAAAGAAGCCGCGTAATCTCCATATCCTGTCTCTTCTAACAATTTCCAAAGAAACACATGTATTGCCAGATAAGGTACTTTTTCACGGAAGGATTCGTAAATTTCCATAAATTTATGTAATCGTTCCTTTAATTCTGCCCTGGTTCCAATTTCTATGTATTGCCGCACACTGTCATAAAGACTTTTTGCATCTGTACTGCATTTGAGCTCTGCTAAATCTTCACTGCTTAAATCAGCAAACATGGATGTCAATACTGCTGCAAATGGAATATCCTGTCTCGGATTATCCAAAATTTTAAGATAATTCATGACAGTTTGAATCTCTCTAGTTTGAAAATATCCTTCTTGTGAACCGGCGTAAGTTGGGATTCCTTCTTCGTTTAAGACCTTGGCAAACACATCTGTCCACCCTTTCACATTACGGCTTAAAATCACGATATCTCCATATCTGACCTTACGCAACCTGCCGGTCTTTTTGTCCTGCACATGATAGGTCGACATCAGTTCTTTGATTCGATTAGCCACTGCCAAAGCCTCAATCTCTACTCGTTCAGCCGCTTTTCGTTCTGGTGTCTCTATGAGAAGAACTTCCGTATCATTGCAGGCCGACTCTTTGTATTCGGCCCCTATGTATAA
Source organism: Faecalimonas sp. (assembly GCA_045648005.1). Classification (GTDB taxonomy): domain Bacteria; phylum Bacillota; class Clostridia; order Lachnospirales; family Lachnospiraceae; genus Faecalimonas. The sequence continues at coordinate 9,820 of JAZRND010000056.1, forward strand.
TGCTGCTTTTTCATCATATGAAATCCCACCAAACTTTGATGTCATAATCTGTTGAAAGATAAAATTGGTGCTTTCTAAAACTTCTCTCCTACTACGGAAATTTTTATGAAGATCAATCCTCTGCTTTTTCCCATATTCCACGCTATAAGTGTGATATTTCTCCATAAAAAGTTCCGGTCTCGATAGGCGGAAACGGTAAATACTTTGTTTCACATCCCCCACCATGAAAATATTATAATGCCCTTTATGAACACCAGAAACACTAGTCAAAATCGCTTCCTGTACAAAGTTGCTATCTTGATATTCATCAATCATAACTTCTGCAAATTTTTGCTGATAATTTTCTGCAACCTCTGATGGTAAAAACTCTCCATTCTCCTCTTTTGTCAAAATCTGCAGAGCATATTGTTCCATATCGCTAAAGTCAATAACTTTTCTGCTTTGTTTTGCTGCCAAAAATTCTGCAGAAAACATTTTCACAAGATTTACCAAGACTCGCATATGTTCTCTTGCGATATTCATATCAATTTGCATCTCTTCTAAAGAATCAAAGAAATACTGTTCTGCAAGTGATTTGAGGGTCTTCTTCACCTCATCTCGCATGTTTTTTACTTGTTGAATCTTCTGTTCTGAAATTGCTTTATCGCGATTTGCCTTTAACTTATCCCACGTAATATTTTGAACGGCCTTTTGCATTTCTGCAAAAGAAGAACATGCTCGCAGAGTTAAAATTTGCTCTCTGTCCAACTGCAACGCCTCGCGATAAGCCACCGGTCCTCCGTCACTATCGCAAATGTCTATTGCGTTTTTCAAAAGGATATCTATATCTTGTAAATACTGTTTCACTTCTTGAACCGCTTCCACAATAAAAGGCTTTTCATTCAGTTCTTCCGGCGAATTCACTTCATATTGGGTGACGCAAAAGTCCATCCAACTGTTTGGGTTTGGAAAACTCCGCGAAAATTCATACATTTGCAAGATAAGCTCCTCTAGCTTTGTATCTGTCTTTCCCGACGCAAATCCTTCCACAAAAGCCAGATACTCTGGCTTTCCTTCCTTGTATGCATCTTCCAAAACTTTTTCCACAACATCTTTTTTCAGAAGTTTTAACTCCCCTTCGTCACCTACACGGAAGCTTGGATCCAAATCTATTGTATGGAAATAATCCCGTATTACAGACAGACAAAACTGATGGATAGTTGTAATCTTTGCTTGGTGAATCAAGGTGGATTGTCTTTGCAAATGAACATTATCTGAATCTTCTTCCAAAGCTTTCTCGATAGCCATATGAATACGTTCCTTCATTTCTGCTGCCGCCGCTTCTGTAAAGGTCACAATCAGCAATCGGTCCACATCCAATGGTTCCTTATCCTTGGTAAGCCTTGTAATAATGCGTTCCACCAACACGGCAGTCTTGCCAGAGCCAGCCGCTGCAGACACAAGGATATTACGATCGCGCAAATCAATGACTTGTTGTTGTTCTTTCGTAAATGCTATTCCCATGTATCCACCTCCTTACGCATGACAGTCAATGCATCTTCTTTATCTAACGTCTGTAATCCTTGATACTGATACCCCGGAATGTTTTCTTCAAAACCACACACTGCATGATATGGACAATAATCGCAGCCCGTATGTTCTCCCAATCGATAAGGCATCGTTTGCGCATCGCCGCCCAAAATACGGTCTTTGATTTGTTCCACCTTTTTTTTCGCAAATTTAGAAATAGTCACAAAATCGTCTTCCGATAAAACTTTAGAAGCTTTGGAGATACCACCTGACTGTGTTCGAGTAACTGGAATCGTGTAGGACGCTCCCACAAAATTGCGGTCTAAATGAGCCAACACTGTCTCATCCGCTTGTACCAGTCCATCTGGTCGAAGTTCTTTCAAAATCAGTTCATCCACATTCTGTCCTAAATCTGGTTTCGATACAATTGGATCTTTCACACGGTAATAGAAAATTCCCGCTGGGATTACTATTTTGTCAGGATGCTGTTGTTTTTGCATTTCCAATGCTGCATTCATGTAAACAACCAACTGCATCTGAAGTCCATAACAAAGTTCACCCAAATCCAATGCCTTCTCACCCGTTTTATAGTCCACGATTTTTACATATAATCGGTCTTCATCTTCGCAAATATCAATACGGTCAATCTTTCCACCGCCATAAGAGACTTCAAACCCTGCCGGTACAAAATCTCCTCTTTCTAACTGTTTTCGAAGAGCCCAAATGCTTCTGCGAACCATGCGTGTCAAGCGCTGAATCACATACTCATTTCTTGCTGTGCTATACAAAATAGAATTGTCATAATCTACAATACAGGCATCTACACTGGCCTTAACAAACTCTTCCTGTATATGTTCTGGCAAAGTATTCCATGTGTAATCGCTTTGCTCTACTTTTTTGGAAAAATATTCAATTGCTCCATGGAACAAATTCCCCAAATCCAATGCTCGGAATTGATATTCTTCTCGCTCTTTTAAGCGCAAACCATACGTCAAAAAGTGTGCGTAAGCACATGCGGAAAATCTTTCTAAACGAGTAACACTGTTGCCCAAAATTTCGCCATATAGTCTTCTCGCCGTGTTTTTGCTTATCTTACTTTCTTCTCTTTCATAGAAAGCAGCTTCAACAAGTCGTTCAATCTTTTGACACCACTTTGGATTTCTCTTATACCAAGCATACAATTCTTGCCACTCTGTGGACAGACCCTCGTGCTTTTTCTGCAATCCTTGTATCAATAATTCAAAACCACTTTCTTCCGTCATTTCGGAAGTTGACAATGTGTGTTGTACCTCTTGAATTTCTGCTTTTGGAAATAATTTTAAAATATCGGTAATCAGATGCGAAGGGCGCAAAGCTGTTCCATTGGCTGATGTTTTACTGTAGGTCAAATAAACCTGATTAGACGGTTTTGTCAAAATCAAGTATAAATAAAATTTTTGGATATACGCCTTCTCTTTCGCATCAGGTGCTAATAAGGCGCCTGCTGCTGTCATTTGATTACGATCATATTCCGAAAGCAAGCCAGATTTGTCTGCACCTCCAGGAATATAAATGTCATTTGCGCCAAGTAAGAAAACTACCTTCACATCTTTAATACGGCTTCGCTCCACATCTCCTACCACTACGTGGTCAACACTAGGCGGAATAATCCCTACTTTTGCTTCTTCAAGCCCCGAGTCCAAAAGTTCGCTGTATTCTTGAATAGAGATTCTTTCCTCTCCCAACAATTCCACATACTGCTCTAATAATTCAATGACAATACGATATACCTGTGCATACTCCTTTGCTAGTGCCAGTTCTCCCTCTGTTTCAAATCGCAACTGATAGTCTTTGACTTTCTTTTGCAATTCCTCTTGCAAGAAAAAGGAATGTAAGGCAGTAGTCACATCCAGCACCGTTTTGTATTTGCTTTTTAATACAACCATAACTTCTTGGATGCTATCAATAAACTGTTCACGAATCTGATTGATTTGTGCAAGCGCACTCTCGTCCATATCTCTAGTACGACGGATCCACTTTTCTTGCCATTTCTTATAACCTTTGATGCCAAGAGCCACTACATAATTCTCTAATATATCAATATCTTCGTTGGTTATTTCCGTGAGTCCTGTTCGCAGATAGCGGAATACACTTTCATATGTAAAATCCTGTTCAGCCATTGCAAGCAAGCTTCTGACATATTCCACAAAAGAATTGAGTAGGATACTGCGCTTATGGTCCATGAAAACCGGCAAATGATAGGCTTCAAAAGCTCGTTCTATGTAGTTTGCATAGGAGCTTAAATCGCTGGTTACAACTGCCACATCTCTGTAGCGGTAGTTCTCTTTTCTTACCAGCTCATGTATTTTTTGTGCTACAAAACCCACTTCTTCTCTTGGATTTTTAGCGCACCATATCTGTATATTATTTTGTTCCTTGTCATAAGATTCTTTTGAATAGCGGAATAAATGGCTTTCCAAAAATCCCAACGCCTCGCTGCCGCGGAAACGGTAAACCGGATTTTCGTATAAATAGACCGGCTTGTCCACGTTGACCTTGCATTCATCTGCTATTCTTACCAAGCCAGTCACCGTTTGTTTACTCATACCAAACAATTGATATGGATGCTTGTACGAAAATGGATTCTCCTTTTGGTCCATGGTAACTGTGATTAACACCTTCTCGCAAATCTTCAATAACTCCCGCAACAACTTATTTTGGATTGGCGTAAATCCCGTAAATCCATCCAGCACCACAACACTGTCTTTCAGAATTTCAGATTTTCCTACCATAGAACTTAAGTAATCTAATAGTTCTTCTCCCGTGATATATTTTTCTGCAAGATATTTTTGAAAATTTTCATATACTTTTTTAATATCCTGTAACTTATAAAAAAGGCTTGGGGATTGCTTGGATTTATCTAACAGTTCTTCCAAATCCTTTGGTTGAATATCATACTGTACGAATTCAGAAATGATAGATTTGATTTCCGTAATATACCCGATTCTTTTCAGATTGCTACCTAGGATTTTCAATTCCTCTTCACACTCTCCGGCCACTTTGCGAATCACAAAATTTTTGCCCACATCATCCAAAATTGTTTTTTGGTTTTCACCTAGTTCTTCAAACACACGATGCGCCAGCCTGTGAAAGCTCAAAACTTCCACATTCAATATGCCTTTGCGCGGGCTAGCTAGCACTAGATCTTTTTGTGCTTGCATAGTAGCTTGCTCTGGCACCAACACAAAGTAGCACTTGTCCGGATTTTTCAATGATTCTTTTGTTACATAATCATACAAGTAATGGGACTTTCCTGCCCCGGAAGGTCCCATAATAAATTGTAAGCTCATCTGATTCCTCCTGAAATCTTTTCATATTGCCTTCTACTTGAGAATCTGATTTATCAACGTTTCACATTATTTTTATGCGATTTCTTCAGAATTGCGCTTTATGTTTGCTACTACAGCCATAATTCTCCTTGCAGTTCCCATATCATTCTTAAACAAAGTGGTAATACTACCTACAGATCGGAACGGTTCTTCCATTAACACTGCATTGTCATCAATATTCCCATTTGCCACAATGTAGTCCACAATAAGATTAACAAAACGAATCTGGTTGACATTTAATTTTTCTCTAGACAAAAACTCACTAAAAGCCTCATTTACGGCTGCTCTATCTACACCAACAATTCTACGAACTAATCGTCCAATCGGCGTATCTCCGTATTCCTTTTCATAATCCTTCTTTGTTCCCAGTTCTTCCCAGAGAATTGTTTCCAACTCTTTTAAATCAGATTGAGAAATTTTTTTATTATTGCGTAATTTATAGACGGATAAGTTATCGCCATGTTCCTTCAAATAAAATTCTACCTTTTTGCGGTAATCCTTCAAGTCATCCAAATTATGAATCGGTGTTCCTTCAACACTGGACACTATCTCATCTGCAAAATCGACATAATATATTGGGGTTTTTATAACATCTATGTATTGCAATAATTCTCTCATAGCAACACGCACCTGCTCCAATTCCAATACAGAAATAGTCTGCCAAAAATCAGGTGTTATGACTTTTTCTAACACGTCTTTTTGGGCTACCACCTGTGGCACTTTACTTTTTGTTGTTAAAAGAATTTCTGCTGTATGTACTACGATGTTGACCGGTTTCTGCACATTTTTACTTTGTAGAATTCCGAGGGTGATACTATAAATCAAATAATCAAATCGCCTTGCAAGTTCATTTTCCTTTTTCGGTTTAATCAACGGTGATATATGTACCTTTATATCTGTTATTTCTACTGTTTCCAATCTGTTCCAATTCGCTAAACATCGAAACATTTCTACATGACGTAAATGTCTCTTAACCATAAAACTATCATCATTGAGTTCTACAACTGCTTCGCGCAATCCTTTTACAAGTTTATCCCTATACTCAACATAAACATCCTGCGTCGTAAAAGTTGGAGATTGTAATTCTCTGCATATCATCGCCTTCGTGTTGTAAATTTTTTCAGACAACGTCTCTTGAATGCCATTGTCAGAACCATTTTTGTTAACTTTAAAGTATTCAAAGTTATTACAGAAATCAAAAATTAGGAAACGCTCTTTATCAATCCCTTCTCCTAGCAAACTTGGACACAGTCTTGTTCCACGCCCTATCATTTGCCAGAACTTTGCATAACTGCGAACCTTCTTAAAAAACACAAGATTTAATATTTCAGGTATATCAATACCTGTATCTAACATATCTACAGACACAGCAATTTGTGGCATTTTCTCTTTTGTACTAAATTCATCAATCAAAGTATCACAATAATTAATACTATAATCAATCTGTTTAATGAAATCTCCACCACATTCTGGGAACAATTTGTTGAAACGCTCTACAATTGCTTTGGCATGCAAACTGTTCTTGGCAAAAATAATCGTTTTACCTAGTTTGTCTCCTCCTTCAACTTTAAGTCCTTTTTCCATAAGTTCTTCTAGAACCTTATCTATCGTGTCTGAATTAAAAAGCCATGTATTAATTGCCGAACTTGCAATATCATCTTTGATTCGGTAATCATCCGCAAATTCCTTCTCAAATTCGTCTTTTTCTTCATCTGATAAATCGTGATAATGGATACCATCCTCCATAATCTTGGTCTTGTATTCCAAGGTCGAATAATTTACAAGATATCCTTCTTCTACCGCTTTCTCCAATTCATAAGCAAACGTTGGAACACCTCGTTCCAAATCAAAAACACCATATGTATTTTTATCAATTTCATTTTTAGGTGTAGCTGTCATTCCAAGAAGCATCCCATCAAAATATTCAAAAATTTCTTGATATTTTTTATAAATAGAACGGTGTACTTCATCACAAATTATCAAATCAAAATGACCTGGTGTAAACAATTTTTCGCCATATTTATTTTTCTTCTCATCTATAGCATTCATCATAGTAGGATAGGTTGAGAATATCATTCTTGCATTTTCCGGGTCATCTTTGCTGTCACATAAATTACAGCACGACAAATCCTCCAGCAAATTCGTGTAATTGTTTTTTGCTTGTTTTACTAGCGCCGTTCTATCAGCCAAAAAAAGAATATTTTTCACATAATTGTGCCGACGCAAAACATCTACAACACTAATGCTTACGCGTGTTTTTCCCGACCCCGTTGCTTGTACAATTAACATTTTGCGATGCTTTTTCATAATAGCGTCACAAACTGCTGTTACTGCTTCTTTTTGATATGGACGATTCGTAATTTTGTCACTAATCTCAATACCATCAAGGGAAATTCGAGATTTTCTTCTGTCGATTTCTAATTGTAACTCATCCTGCGTAAAAAATCCTGATACTTCTCGTCTTGGATAACCACATACATCATTTGTATAAAAATGTTCAAATCCATTAGTTGTAAAAATCAATGGCCTTTGATTGTATTTGTTTTGCAAGCAGTCTGCATATAATTTTGCTTGCTGACTTCCGACAATAGTATCTTTTGAAGCTTTTTTTGCCTCTACAACAGCCAATGGCAAATTATCCTTGCCCCACAAGACATAATCAACGTAACCGACACCGGTCGCATTTGGCATTCCTGCCACGGGTTCTTCGACTGTGCAGTTTTGCCCTATTATCCAACCCGCTTCCTTAAGTTCCACATCTATGTATCGTTTACGTGTCTCTGCTTCACTAATAACGTCTATATGAAATTCTCGTATTTGATTATGATATTTACGTGTAGCACTCATCTGTTCACGCAAAGTCGCATTTTCTTGAAGCACCTGCGCAAGTTTTTTGTCTTTGCTACTCAAAGATTCGTATAAAGCATTTAATTCTTCTGCCTTTATCCTCTTCTCTTCACCTGTTGCAAGTATCGATTCATCAAAAAATCGTTCTAAGTATTCTTTAGAATACGAATAATCAACCCAATCACAAAATTCAAACAAGTCTCGGAGTGCAATAACAGCTTCGTCTCTCTTAATATTACTGTTTGTGTGAACTGCAACGTTTCCTAATCGAATTACATATTTAAGCATAGGAAATAATCGTGGTTCTATAATACCACGGAATGTATGTTCATGTATAAGACTTGAGAGATTGTCCTGATAAGGTAGTTCTAATTCTGCATCATAGGAATAGACAAATCTTACAGCCAACTCCAATGCCCTGCGTGTTAAAATTGCACAAGTAGCTGGCGAAATAGCAATACTTTTTTCTGCCTCCACTGCTTGCAAAGCAAACTCCTGATACTCCTCTTTACTTAATAGGTAATCAAAATTAGTTCTCAAATCCGTTCACCCCTTTGTATATTTTGCAATCATAGTTTTTTTATATTAAATTTCAATTTGTCGACTTGAATTACAAACTCTGCAAACTGCTCTTGTAACTCCATTGGTGGAATCTTTATCAATGTGTTTTTCACCAAATCACTATTCAAATTCTTTACTGTCGCCCCATTTACTTTTCCACTAAACTGATGCTGAACATCATCACTACGAATGGCATGATAAAGATATAGTTCATTAAATGTTTCTTTAAAATCAGACATTATCAGCCAACCATCGTGCACACAACCATCAATTCCTAAAATGTATGGTCTTCCAAAACTCATTGAATTTGAGAGTATAAAATCGCCCTTACAAACCATACGAGATTTTTTTGCACCCTCTTGAGTTATCCGTTCCTCGGTTTTCGTAATATATAAAGATCCTTCCGAAACATCTCCTATCTTAATCCAATGTACACCATCTTCATCTTTGGTAATAAATGCAGATATTGGTCTTGGGGATGCACCTCTCGATATAGATATTACATCACCAATTAAAACTTTTTGCTTACACTCATCAAACATCTCCACAAATCGGGATTTGATGAGTATATCTAACTCCTCCAATTGTTGCTTATAATTCGATATAATATTCTCTACTCTCTCAAGGATATCAACAATTCTTTTTTGCTCATCAATATCTGGCAATTCAAATATTTCTTTCTTATAGTCTTTGTAATAGATATGTGGTATGGCTGCGCCCATGTAATATTTTTCTAGTTTCATGTTCCTTACAGCGTAATATAAATATCTTGGAACTATATTATCTTTTGGAAGAATATACTGTAATGTGCCTATTACAGATGACTTTGCTGGCAAATACATTGTTCTCCCAACACCTGCTCCATCTTTAACAACTGCAATATACTCCCTCTCTTGATGATAAAAATCCACATTGCAAATATAACCACTTGCACCGAATATAGGGTACTCACCCGTCAAGCCATCTATATCCTTCTGCGCAAGGTTTGAACTGGCTTTATTGCTCACATCCTCTAATGTAACTTTCATTATTAATCATCTCCACAAATCTAAATTTGCGAAGATTATGCGATAAACTTCCTATGAGACATTTTTACATTAACCTGATTCACCATTGCATAATGCATGGTTGTATCTATTTGTTGATGACCAAGTAATTTCTGCACCTGTTCTATTGGCATTCCCTTGTCAATTGCCTTTGTCGCCATACTCCTACGAAACTTATGTGGGTGAACCTTGTTAATATCAAGTTCTTTTCCCAATGTTCGCAACCTATGTTCAATTGCATGGATACTTAATCTATCATATGGAGCATCCATAGAAACAAACAAGGCAGGGTTTGAATCATTTCTTCGCTCTATATACTTCTGCAGATGCAACTTTGCTTTGGCATCGAAATACACACGCCGCTCTTTATTTCCTTTCCCGTATACAATACATTCTCTTTCATTAAAATTAATATCATCTCTATCAAGATTACACAATTCCCCAACACGCATACCCGTCGAGTATAACAAATCTATAATAGCTAAATCTCTGCTACAATGACAACCATCCCTGAGCAATTCTATCTGTTCATCAGACAACGTTTCCCGAACAACTGTACCTGTTTTAACTTTATGTATTCGTCTTATTGGACTTTTAATGATATGATCTTCATCTTCAAGCCAAGAAAAGAAACTAGAAAGGTTGCGTCTAACGTTATCAATAGTAACCTTACTACAATTATTCTTGGTTTGATATGCTGTAAGATACTCTCTCAATATCTCTGTCGTGATTCTGCGAACCGGAATACTTATTTCACTCAACATTTTTTCTATGGTAACTCGATAATATTCTATCGTTCGCTCTGTACACCCTTCAACTCTTTTTGCTGAAACAAACAATTCTAGATAATCACTATTATCTAGTACTTTTTCTTCAATTTCATTTTTTTCATCCAAACGTGTTAATAAAACCTGTTGCAATTTTTCAAGTTGTTGATAAGTCAATTCTTCCGACATATCACTTAATATTTTAAATATTTTGTTTTCCATAAGATAACTCCTTTTTTCAAGGAGTATATCAAACACCTTACTTTTTGGCTATCGCTTTTAAAACTCGGTCAAAATCAGATACTAAAGGCTGCGTTTTGTTATAAATTTCATATTCCGTATATGCCTTTTCTTGTGCCTCTTTATGTGAAATACGACCATTGTCTTTTAAAATCTCATACTTTCTAAACTCTAAAAATGCATTAATACTATCGGCAAACTCTTCCATAGTAAATATGTTTTCTCGCTCAATCAAATCTTCGATATAATCAAAATATCCTGATACAGTTCTCTCTAACTGCCTAATTTCTTTTTCATTAAGGTAATTCTTTGCTATCGATGTGTCTGATTTGAGAATTCGACCATCGGGTGCATTTTTCCAAGTTGTCAGGCCCATATTTTCTTTTGTGTGGTCCGCTGATTCATATACAATTTCCGCCGCTGTTTTTCCTGTGATAGCATAATGAAATTTATTTTGTACAGTTGCATAAAATCGATATGTAATATCCGAATCTCTGTTATAGTCAATACTACATTCAGCAAATATATCTGTAATCTGTTGCCATATTCGGCGTTCGCTGGCACGAATAGAGCGAACTCGTTCAAGCAATTCGCGAAAATAGTCTTTCCCAAATGCTGTTTTAGCCAATTTTAATCGTTCGTCGTCCATAACAAACCCTTTAACCATATACTCTTTCAGTATATTTGTCGCCCAAATACGGAACTGGGTTGCTTGTATTGAATTAACTCTATAACCAACGGAAATGATGGCATCTAAATTATAATACATCGTTGTAGAGTTCTGTGTTTTCCCATCTATTGCACCATGTTGAGTGGTTGTTGCAATTTTTGCAACAACCACTTTTTCGTCTAGTTCCCCAGAAGCAAAAATGTTAGTCAAATGTCTACTAATACCAGATTTATCTACACCAAAAAGTTCAGCCATCGCTTTTTGCGTAAGCCAAATCGATTCATCTCTGATAAGTGCGCTAACGGTTACCGCATCATCCTCTGTCCGATAAAGCACCATTTCCATTTGCTTTGTAATATCATTTTTCATATAAACCCTCATTTCAGTTTTACGCTTATCCAAAATATTGTTGCATAAGTGAATTCATTAAAATTTGTGTTTCCTCTAGCGACTTTTGCACTTCAAATTTCAATTTGTCTACTTGTTTGACAAAATCTGCGAACTCATTTACTGTATCTAAATCTGGTACTGGTAGCTTAACAACATCTAGCATTCTCCCAGTAATCTGATTAATTGTAGTAGTTGCACCCGTTGTAATCTGTGCTCTGAACGCTGGTAATTGAAAATATGTCATTAAATACGGATAATAAATGCTTCTTATTATCATCATAAAAGCACCAAAACTCATAGGTTCTTCGATATTCTTTATAAGGGCAACCTTACCTACAAGCCTCGCACTTCCATTTCTCGAACACATAAGAATATCATTATCCTGTACATATTTCTTTTCTCCAATATTGCAAACAACTCTAACTGTATCCACAAAATCAAGTGCTGCATTTTGAATATTACTTGAACGTAAAACTATTGTACCTTCATCAGAAACATCTTCTGGTTTATATGTCAAACCATTCCAATACTCTGCAATCTCTGGCAATAGTTTTTCTGGATATCCCTTATCATTACTTGATGGGTCACCAAACATCTCCACAAATCGGGATTTGGTGAGATTGTCCAACAATTGCAATTCTAGTCTTCTTTGTTTAATAATATTCTCTATTTTAGAAACTTTATTAATAATAGCTCTCTGCTCTTCAATTGTTGGTAGCGAAATCTCCAACTTTTTTGCAGTTTGGATAGTAAATGTCCCCACTGTCGTCCCACTTGAATTTTTATTGATAAACTCTTTTACTTCTTTGGACTCAAACGCCTTCACAAGATATTCTGGAAGAATTTTATCTGGTGCTTTTTGCTTAAACCATAATATGTTTCCATCTTTAAAATAAAACTTGTCGCCTGGCTTAACCACATAACAAACACCCAAAGTTCCAACGCCCGTAATCATTATGTCTCCAGGTTCAGGTTTTCCATATTTATTTATGTATTCCAAATATAATTCTCGATCAATAAATAACTCATTGTCAACATAACCATCCGCAGATAACTTAGCTATTTCTCTTGCTCTATAAAATGGTATTCCTTTTTCGCGCCATTCTGATTGAAATACCCTCTTACTCGAGCCTATTTCATATAGTTCACTAAGTTTTACCTTCATCTTATCATCTCCACAAATCTAAATTTATTTTAATCCAAGTAAATTTTTCAGCTCAAATAATTCCGCCTGAATTTCTGCTTCAAGCTTCTCAATTTTATCAATAATTACTTCTGTTGGTTCATATTCTACTTGCTCATAAACAACTTTTTTGTACTTATTAATTGACAAATCATAATCATTTGCAACGATTTCATCCACAGGTACAAAGAAGCTTTGCTCTGTTCTACTTCTATCTTTCTCATTGTGAAGATTGCTGAATCTTTCCACAATATCCGGGATATCACAAGCTGCTATTTCTTGCCTTTTATCATCAAGACTGTATCCGTCCGCTTTCATGTCGTAGAACCATACATTGTCTGTCCCGCCGGTACCTGTTTTCGTAAAGATTAAAATGGCGGTGGAGACTCCTGCATATGGTTTAAACACACCACTTGGCATAGAAATGACTGCCTCTAATTTATTGTTATCTAAAATTTCTTTACGGATTTGCTTATGCGCATTACTGCTACCAAATAGTACCCCATCCGGAACAATAACGGCAGCTCGTCCACCCTTTTTTAAAATGCGCAGGAACAACGCTAAAAAGAGTAATTCCGTTTTTTTAGTCTTCGTTACCCTCAACAAATCTGCGGATACTGCCTCATAATCCAAGCTTCCCTTAAATGGTGGATTTGCCAAAATAAGAGTGTATTTTTCATTATCTGTGTTCTGTTCTGACAAACTATCTCTATATGAAATATTTGGATTATCTACGCCATGCAATAACATATTCATTGCGCCGATACGAAGCATTGTTCTATCCATATCATTTCCGAAAAACATAGTATTGTTGAAATGTGCTCTCTTTTCTGCATTGAGCAACATATCTGCATGATTTTCACGCAAATATTGTTGTGCTTCAATCAAAAATCCTGCACTTCCCATAGCTGGATCAATAATAATATCATCTGGTTGTGGTTTTACCAATGCAACCATCATTTTAATAATATGTCTCGGCGTTCTGAATTGCCCGTTTGTCCCTGCTGTTGCTACTTTTGAAAGCAAATATTCATATAAATCGCCTTTAGAATCTGCGTCACCTAATTCAAGTTTATCAATACCATCTACTATTTTAGTAAGCATAGCTGGAGTAGGTATTTTAAAGATGGCATCTCCCATATACCTGGCGTATGCAGAATCTCCGTTTTGATGTAAATTTTTAATAAAAGGAAATACTCCATTGGCTACCAAATCATACATTTCGTCGGCTGAACCAAGATTTTTAAATTTACCCCATCTATATTTCTGACAATCATTTGGGAAAATTGTTTCATAAGACACACCCAAGAAATTTGCTTCATTCTCTTTAGTTGTTTCAACATCGTCCAATTGTTTTATAAATAGTAAATATGTAAATTGCTCAATAACATCTAAAGGATTAGTTATACCTCCCGTCCAAAATGTCTCCCAAATTCTATCAATTTTATTTCTTAATTCGCCTGTAATCATTTAAATTTTCTCCAATCTTTATAAACTACATTTATTATAAACCATTTTTCTTTTTCATTCTTTACGTTTTTCTGAATTTGTGACACATATCTTTTCCCCTACAATTTGACAATCAAAATCGGTATCGGCGGATTATTCGGCCGATTATAATAAACACTTTCAATCACTAAATATTTCTTTGCATCCAGCATTTTCAGTTCTTTTAAAATAGCTTCTTTCTCTTCAAAACCACTATCTCCGCCGCTATAGATACAAAGACTCATGATGCCACCTTTTTTCAAAAGTCGGAGTCCTGCATGGATAGCTTCTATGCTGCTCTCTGCTTGAGTGGATAAATTGTGGTCCCCACCCGGAAGATAACCGAAGTTAAATACAATACAACTCACCGTTTCCGGTTTTGCATAGCTTTCCATGTTTGCATGGCTATCTAGTACCACTTCAGCCCGGTTAGAAAGTCCCTGGGTTCGCAACCGTTCTTTGGTATTTGACACTGCCTGCTCTTGCACATCAAACGCCAATACTTTTCCTGTATCTCCCACCAATTCACATAGTAATTGGGTATCGTTTCCATTCCCTGCAGTGGCATCAATGCAAAAATCTCCAATTTTTACATGCTCACGAATAAAATGATGGCACCACTCCGTTATTTGATAATTTTTCATAAAATCATTTCACCTTTTCGTAGATTTCCACTGGTACATACCCTTTTACAAAAATGCCTGCATCCTGATACTCTTCCGCTATCAATTCACCATATTTGCGAATGAGTTGAATTTTGCCTGCTTCTGCGTAATCATACACTCGCTCTACCAAGATCTTTTGTCCCCGCAAAACGGTCTCGATCTGTTCCTGCAAAGCATCCAACCCTTCTCCTGTTTTTGCAGAAATACGTACAACATGGTCTGCATGGAAATCACGTAAAATACTTTCTCCTGTGATTTTATCTTGCTTGTTAAAAGCCGTGATAATCGGCTTATTTTTCACTTCTAGGTTTGTCAGGGTTTCATAGACAATATGCATCTGCTCATCTACTTGTGGATTAGAGGCATCTACGACATGTAGAATAATGTCTGCATATTTTGCCTCCTCTAACGTACTTCTAAAAGCCTCAATTAAGTGATGAGGCAATTTGCGAATAAAACCGACTGTATCAGTCATTAAGATTTCTTGTTTGCTTGGCAGTTTCAAGTTTCTCGTCGTTGGATCTAAAGTAGCAAATAGCTTATCTTCCTCCAAAACACCTGCGCCTGTCAAACGATTGAGTAATGTGGATTTTCCTGCATTAGTGTATCCCACAATAGCAACTACCGGAACCTTATTTCGGCTTCTTTGTTCTCTTGTGACTTCTCGATGTCTTTTTACGTCTTTCAATTCTCGATTTAATTGGGCAATGCGGTCACGAATTAATCGGCGGTCCATTTCCAATTTCTTTTCACCCGGACCTCTTGTTCCGATACCACCACCTAGTCGAGACAATGATTTCCCTAAACCGGTCAATCTGGATTGGCGATATTTCAGCTGTGCCAACTCTACTTGTATTTTCCCTTCGTTCGTAGATGCTCGTCCTGCAAATATATCCAAAATAATCAAGGTTCTGTCCATCACCTTGGTATCCAATATATCCTCCATGTTTCCTAACTGCACAGGGGATAATTCATCATCACAAATAATACCCGTAGCTTCTGTTTCCCAGATTAAATCCTTAATTTCATCTAGCTTTCCTTTTCCCACATAAGTGGCTGTATGGATTTGATCTAGATTTTGAATAACGCGCCCCACAGTAACTGCACCTGCTGTTGATGCAAGTTCTTCTAGTTCATCTAAAGATTTCTCCGTATCGTCATGATCACTAGTGCTCACTCCAACTAGAATGACGCGCTCCTGGGTTTCTTTTAATTCAATCATTTCTGCCATATTATTTACCTTGTTTCTAAAAAATCTGCTTCCTTATTCACTCTCGTATCCTCCGGATACTCCTTCATATACAATTCCATCTGTTTTTTCGCCCCATCCCAATCTGCTAAATTTTCATAAACAGCAATTAGGTTAAACTGTACTTCCTGCTTCAGTTCCTTACTGATATTTTCTTTTGTCAAAGCTTTTTTATAAATATCCAATGCTTTGTCAAAGTTCTTTAACTCCATGTATGATGCTCCTAAAAATGCACAAATAGACGGTGTCTCTTCTGCTTCATTCGCTAACGCAGCTTCAAAAGCCTTAACTGCTCCTTCGTAGTCTTTGAGTTCAAAGTATGCAATGCCAAGGCCTCGATATGCTTCATCTAAATGCTTTTTCTTATCAATATCCTTTTTGAAAACTTCCTTCGCTTCTTCATATTTTTTCGCTTCCAAAAGTTTTACTCCGTCTTTTACATTTCCTGCGCATCCTGTCAATACAAGAGACAGTGCTAAAATAATTAATGCTATTCTTTTCGTCATAATCCTACTCCGTAATATGCTCCATTCCTTGATTTAAAATACTTTGTATATGTCCATCCGCCAAAGAATAATAAATGGTTTTTCCTTCTCGGCGATTCTTCACTAATTTCATTTGCTTCAAAATGCGTAATTGATGAGAAACTGCTGACTGTGTCATACCTACAACTTCAGCCAACCCGCACACACAAGATTCCGCCTGAATTAACGCGCATAATATCTTCACTCGTGTCGCATCACCAAACACTTTATAAAAATCTGCTAATTCTTTTATAAATTCTTCGCTCGGCATGCCATGTTCTATCTGACTGACAAGTAATTCATGAACATGAACCTTATCATCACATGTCTTTTTTACCATGTCTCATAACCCCTTTCAAAACTCGAACGGAATTTAACACACACAACATTGCGACTCCTGTATCTGCAAAAACCGCAAACCACATATTTGCAATGCCAAAAAATCCCAATATCATGACTAATGCTTTGATTGCCAAAGCGAAAATCACATTTTGCATTGCAATGCCTTTGGTTACTTTAGAAATTCGAATTGCCTTTGGAATGGCTGCCAAAGAAGAGGTCATAAATACTAGGTCGGCCGCTTCGATTGCTGCATCTGCGCCGCTTCCCATAGCTGCACCCAGGTCTGCCCCTGCCAATACCGGTGCATCATTGATACCGTCTCCTACAAACAACACTTTTCCATATTGTTCTCTGATTTGTTGCATCTTCTCCAACTTTTCTTCTGGTAACAATCCGGCGCACACAGTCTGAATACCTGTTGCCTTTGCCACGACTTCCGCGCTTTCTTGAATGTCACCTGTCAAAATGGCAGTGTGTAATCCTTTAGAATTCATATATCTAACTGCCGCTACGGAATCCTCCTTCAAAGCATCCGCTATCTGAATGGAACCTATGAACTTGCCATCGTATGCAACGAACACTTCTGTTCCACTACATGAAGTTTCGCAATTAGTCACTTGTACTCCACTTTGTTCTAAAAAGCTTCTATTTCCGCATAGGCTTTCTTTTCCATCTTCTAATTTCCGCACACCCAAACCTGGAATTTCTTTTATGGTTCCTTTATGTTCCAGTAAGATGTTATGCTTTTTCGCTTCTTCTATAATACTCACAGCAATTGGATGGCTAGACGAATACTCGCACTCTGCTGCGACCTTCAATACTTCCTGTTCATTATAATCGTCTTGCGGTACACATTTCTGGACTTTAAAAGTGCCTTTGGTCAGAGTGCCTGTCTTGTCAAATACAACAGCCTTAACTTGTTGTAATACTTCCAGGGCTAGTCCACTTTTAAATAAAATGTGTTGTTTAGCTGCAGTTCCGATACCTGCAAAAAATGCCAATGGCACACTTAACACCAATGCGCACGGACAACTAATAACTAAAAACGTAATTGCTGTATAAATCCATTTGCTCCATTCACCGGTAATGAGAGACGGTACCACAGCCGTAAATACTGCTGCACTAACTACAAAAGGTGTATAAAAACGCGCAAATTTTGTAATAAATCGGTCTATTTTCGGTTTCCCTGCTGCAGCACGCTCTACCGCCTGCAAAATGCGGGTAACCATGGAATCTTCCAACTTCTTTTCGACCTTCACTTTCAAAACAGCAGTGGTATTCATGTATCCCGAAACAATCTTGTCACCTACTCCCACCGTTACCGGAATTGGTTCTCCGGTAATAGCCGAAGTATCAACCAAACTTTGTCCTTCCACAACGACTCCATCCAAAGGTACTCTGTCGCCTACGCGCACTAAAATAACATCTCCAATACACGCGTCTTTGGCCTCAATAGTTTGAATACAACGCTCCTTAATAAGATAAACGACTTCTGGTCGCATATCTGCTGCTTCCACAATTTGTTTGCGACTTTTCGTCACAGCCACTTCTTCAAAAAGTTCTCCTATGTAAAAGAACAACATGATACCTGCTGCTTCCGCAAAATCTCCTATTGCGATTGCTGCGATGGTAGCAATACTCATCAAGAAATTCTCGTCTAGCACATGCCCCTTAACGATATTCTTGCCGGCAACTAATAAGACACGCCATCCTGTCAACAAATAGACTACTCCAAAAGAAATCATCGATGCAATTGGAATAAATCTTTGTAATATAAATCCTGCTGCAAACCACATAATAGAAACAATCATAATTGCTATCGCGTGTTTTGCGTTTTCCTCACAATGCTCGTGGTGATGTCCACAGCCACATCCACACCCACATCCCTCATGGTGGTGTTCATGATGATGCTCTGACATATCTGTTTCCTCCTTTATCATATGAATATCTGTTCATATGTTCATGTAACCACAGTATCTACCCATTGTCAACTCTTTTCGTTATTCGAATTGTGAGTTATATAACTTGCTATAAAAACCTGCTTTCTTCATCAATTCATTATGATTACCCATTTCCGTAATTTCTCCGTTTTGCAAAACAATAATCAAATCTGCATTTTGAATAGTAGATAACCGGTGTGCAATAACGAAAGAAGTTCTTCCTCTCATTAACTCTGCTAAAGCTTCTTGTATCTGTATTTCTGTTCGAGAGTCTACATTTGATGTTGCCTCATCCAAAATCAGCATAGGCGCATCTGAAAGCATTGCTCTCGCTATGGTAATTAATTGCCTTTGTCCTTTTGAAATGTTAATCCCATCATCGGAAAGCACAGTATCATATCCTTCCGGCAGGTGTGAAATATAGGAGTGTATTCTTGCAGCTTTCGCCACTTTCTGAACTTCCTCCAAAGTTGCTCCCTCTTTGCCGTAAGCAATATTTTCAAACACAGTACCATGGAATAACCAAGTATCTTGTAGGACCATAGTATATGCTTTTCGCAAAGATTGTCGTTTAAGCGAAACAATGTCGTTTCCGTCTACAGAAATAGTTCCTCCCACCGCATCATAAAAACGCATCAAAAGATTAATGATGGTAGTTTTCCCTGCTCCTGTCGGTCCTACAATGGCAATGGTTTTCCCTTGCATCGCCTTCAAAGAAATACCGTGCAAAATTGTCTGTTCTTCCGTATAACCAAAGACCACATTTGCAAACTCCACATTTCCTTGCACTTCTTTCAACTCTTTTGCACCTTCGACATCTTCCTTTTCCGGTTCGGTATCTAGAATTCTAAACACACGCTCTGCTGCAGAAAATGCAGATTGAAATTCATGAATCATGTTTGCAAATTCATTAATCGGCTCTGCAAATTTCTTTGAGTATTGAATAAACTGACTTACTCCACCCAGTGTAATAAAAAACATGGAGGCAGATGCTATTTGTCCGGACACTGAATGCATATAAAGAATACCGCCTAAAATCATAATCAACGATATAGATAAATTCGTAATAAAATTAAGTGTTGGACCTAAAGTAGCACCATAGTATTCTGCTTTATAATAAGCCTCCATAGCATCTTGGTTGTGTTCTTCAAATCGCCGTTCCATTTCCTCTTCTCGGTGATATGCTTGTATGGTTCGACAACCAGATAACATTTCCTCTGCATAGCCATTGAGTTCCCCCAGTTTTCTAGAACGGGTTTGGAATAACGGACGTACTTTTTTAGAACGATATTGTGTAAACCAAACTGAACATGGCACTGTAACACAGAGCACCAAGATAAGAGGTTTTGAAATATTCCACATGAAAATAAAGGAACCGACCACGGTATAAAGGCTTGTCATGATTTGTACCAAATCATGAGATAAGGAACTATTAACAGTATCAATGTCGTAAGACATTCTGCTTATAATATCCCCTACTGCAGTCTTATCAAAAAAGCCCACCGGTAACGTAGTTAATTTATCAAACAGTTGACATCTCATGGTGTACACAACTCGCTTGCTGATTTGTATCATCAAAACTGCCAATAAGTAGGCTGACACTGCTGATATCACATAGCAAAAAAGCATTTTTATTACATTTTCCGTAACTGTCTGAAAATCCACTCCGCCTTTTCTTGCAATGGCATCAATAGCCTCTCCAGAATACTTTGGTCCCAACAAAGATAGCTGATTAGAAACTAATGTCAATACGATTGCCAAAATGACTAAATACCAATATTTCAATACATACCCTAACAATCGACGCAAAATGCCCAAGGTATCCTTTTTGTTGCTTCCCTTTTCTTTATTCAACAAAAGCACCTCCCATTTGCGAATCACTAATTTCCTTATACTCTTTGCAATTTAAAAGTAATTCTTCGTGAGTACCTTTACCTATAATTTTACCTTCATCAAGTACTAAAATAAGATCGCAATCTTTAATAGAACTTATCCTTTGCGCTACTGTTATTATAATTTTTGCAGAAAGTTTCTCCCTTAAATTTTGTCTTAACTGAGCATCTGTTTTATAATCAAGCGCAGAAGAAGAATCATCAAATATCAATATTTCAGGATTGTTTGCAATTGCTCTTGCAATTAATAACCGTTGTTTTTGACCACCTGAAATATTAGTTGCTTTTTGTGATAAAAGATATTTAAACCCTTCCGGCTTTTGCATAATAAAATCGTACGCCATTGCCGTTTTAGTTGCTTTAACCATATCTTCATCTAAAATATCTCTACCAAATTTTATGTTTTCTTCTATGGTATCGTTATAAAGAAAATCGTTTTGCAAACAAACGCCAAATCTATTGTAATACTCTTCCTTTTTTAAAGAACGAATATCTAATCCGTTTAATAATATTCTACCCTTATTAGGCTCGTAAAAACGAAGCAATAGTTTTATAAGGGTAGATTTTCCTGACCCCGTTGCACCTATCACGCCAAGCGTTTGACCTTCTTTTACGCTAAAACTTATATTTTCTAAAGTATTCTTTTTGTTTAGATAAGAAAAATACACTTTCTCAAAAACTAAATAATCTTTTTCTTCCTTTCCCCCTTCAATAATTAAAAATCTTTCCGGAGTTTTTATTATTTCTTCAATTCTTTTGCTTGAAGCTGAAGCCTTAGTATACATTACGAATATATAAGTCGGA
>JAZRND010000057.1:0-2326 GCA_045648005.1 Faecalimonas sp.
TTTCCCGACAATTTTTGCAAAAGATGAATTAGCGGGGATTTCAACTTTACTTGCTTCAGTCAATCTCTCCTCAGAAAGTCGATAATTATCAGTGACCTCGTAACATTTCAAGAAGATTTCACCTGAAGGGAGGGTGTCATAATAAAAATCGTATTTGTAAATGCCTCCTTGTCCGAAATCGTCCCATATCTGCAGCCAAGTGTTTGAATCGGTGCTATCAACTTGTGCAGTTTCATCCTTATCTTGATATATAAAGGGATCTCCACTCTTCAAGGGGATGTTGTACTTTAAATCTATGGGAATAGGATGTGAACGGCCAAAACCGTCGGGACTACTCATTGCAACGAATGTTGAAAATACTCCTAAGGTTAACACTATAAATGCCGATAATCCGAAAGAAACTGCAAATTTCTTCCATTCTTTCTTCCTCACAAGGAAAAACCAGGAAACCGGCAATGCCAAAATCGCAAAAAATGTGAGAATGCCAACTAAAAGATCGAGGAAAGTAGGATAGCCAAGCATGAGCAAAATGCTCACACACAACAGCGTTGCAAGAAGAACCGGCAGTGATAACCAATAATGTTTAAGAAATGTTTTCATAGGCAACAGCATAATATCCTGCAGCAACAAACAATATACCAAATATCACGCTTACAGCAACATACGCCGCAAACGACCAGAAATTCCCCTGCTGCAACATAGCCAGCGCCTCCTTGCTGAAAGTAGAGAAGGTTGTGAAACCGCCGCAAAAACCTACGGTTAAAAACACCGCAAGACTCCCCGCTGCATTTCCCGCTTTAGTGAACCATCCCCACAACACCCCAATAAACAGACAACCCAGTAAATTAACAGCAAGCGTTCCCCACGGAAAACCTTTCCCGTTCATAATAACGGAAATCAAATACCTGAAAATACCGCCAATGCAGCTGCCAGCACCAACGAGGACTATATTTTTTAGAAGATCTTGGGTCATATGCTGTAATTTCCAGTAAAGATATATGATTGATTAGAGAAAAAGAAATTTGCTGTGACATATGTTGTCAAAAATGACTGGTACTTTTGCGAAAACAATTAAAGTCACACAATATGGACCATGTAATTTGCTCATACCTTGGAGAATTATGCTCAATAAGACATTGACATTGGATCTGATGAAGGTTTCGTAGAAATGACTATATTTAACAATCAAAGATACCCAACCATGAACACGTTTTTACTTTTATGGAACCCGGCAATCTCAAGCTACACTATTGACCGTTGCGAGAAAGAATTCAACTTTCAAGACTCACCACAAGGAGATTTCATAGACAATGAAGGCTATTTCCCTTGGGATTTGAACTGGACAGTAAAAGATTGGGAAACAGCTCGCTCAGGCGACAGATTCTTTATGTTGAGAGTAGGTGAGAACCAACCCAACGGAATAGTTATGTCGGGAAGATTCTCATCAAACCCTTATGTAGATGAAGATTGGAGTGGCAAGAAAAGAGTGACACATTATGTAGATTTGGAATTTGATGCAGCAA
Organism: Faecalimonas sp.; assembly: GCA_045648005.1. GTDB lineage: Bacteria > Bacillota > Clostridia > Lachnospirales > Lachnospiraceae > Faecalimonas. The sequence continues at coordinate 1,524 of JAZRND010000057.1, forward strand.
TACACCCAGATTCACCTAAAATCCTTTCCTCAGACATTTTAGAGAAGCATTTTCCCGACAGAGACTGGAGAAAAGGCGCCTCTGGACAAATGGTTGACGAGAAAACTGCATCAAAACTAGAAGAATTGTGGAAAGACCACATATACCAATATCTTTCACTTAAAAAGAAAGCCGAAATAATAGCCAGGAAAGCACATACAGGACAACTAGACAAAGCCGGTGAAGACTACTTTAACCACCCTAAACGAGTGGCTGATAATTTCTATGAGGATAATGACATTATTGTTGCTCTTCTCCACGATGTTATTGAAGACACTGAGATAACATTGGAACAACTGAAAGAAGAAGGATTCAATGATGCAGTACTTGCCGCACTTGATGCTATAACTAAAAGAGAAGGCGAATCATATGATCAGTTTATAGAACGAGTAAAGGACAATCCTATTGCGCTGAAAGTAAAATTGGCTGATTTACGAGACAATATGGACATTCTCCGGTTACCTGTACTTACAGAGAAAGATCTGCAAAGAATTGCGAAATATCACAAGGCTTACAAATACCTTGAGCAGTTTGCAGGTGAAGAAGAATACATAGTATTTATTGACTAGATAACCGTCACCATGAACGAAAGCAACACATTAGAAAGATTCTTGGATCCCCAAAACTTCATGTATGAGCTGGCCCTTACTGAAATCCGTAATGGCAGAAAAGAAGAACATTGGATATGGTTCATATTTCCTCAGCTGAGAGGAATAGGCAGAAGCCGCATGTCTTACCATTATGGAATACAAGATATAGCTGAA
>JAZRND010000058.1:0-5598 GCA_045648005.1 Faecalimonas sp.
CATCCTATCAAGCAGTCTAGTTCAAAATAAAAAAGACGTAAAACAAATTGTTTACGTCTTTTTAATAACCTTTTAATTAGTCTACAGCTACGATTTCTTTTTTATTGTAAGATCCGCAAGCTTTGCACACTCTGTGTGGCATCATTAATTCTCCACATTTGCTGCATTTAACTAAGTTTGGAGCGCTCATTTTCCAGTTTGCTCTTCTTTTATCTCTTCTTGCTTTAGAAGATTTATTCTTTGGACAAATTGACATAGGTTACACCTCCTTAAAATTCTTAAACACATCGCGGATAACTGACATTCTAGGATCAAGACTTGTGTCTTCGCAATCACAAGTTCCCAAATTTAGGTTTTGACCACATGTGTTGCAAATCCCTTTACAGTCTTCGCTACAAAGAACTTTCATCGGCCATCCTATCAAAATCTCATTATAGAGTAATTTTTCTACGTCAAGATTATATCCGTCAATATAATTTTTCTCATCTAAATCATCTGTTTCTTCGCCATCGTTCAAGTCAACATTCTTGGAGAACTCAAGATCGAATTCGGTTGGAACTGGTTCTAAACATCGATCGCAAGGAATTTCAAGGATTAACTTGCAATTTCCAGTAATCAAAAGTTGTCGTTCTTTCACATATGAAACATGAATGTACGCATCCTCTTTTTGAACAATCGGAACCTTTCCAATGGACGATTCGAACTCTGTCATTTCCACTTGCACAACCTGCTCAATCGGCTTATGAAGTTCAGATAAAACGTCTGATAGGTTAATAAACATATAATTACTCCTATTCACACCTAAATTATTATATCATGCAAATTTCATTTGTCAACAATTATTTAGAAAAATTATCCTAAACCAAAGCTACTGTTTCGCGTGCAATTGCAAGCTCTTCATTTGTAGGGATTACCAACACTTTTACCTTGGAATCAGGTGTTGAAATTTCAATTTCTTCGCCACGTTTCTTGTTTGCTTCTGCATCAAGTTTAATTCCAAGATATCCAAGGTATTCACAAACTTTTGCACGAATGCTACTGTCATTTTCACCAATACCCGCTGTGAAAGCGATAGCGTCTACACCATTCATTGCTGCCGCATAACTTCCTACATATTTTGCTACACGATAAGCAAATACTTCGATTGCGATTTGAGCTCTCTTATTCCCTGCTTCAGCGCCAGCCGCCAAATCACGAAAGTCACTTGAGATACCAGATACACCATGTACACCTGATTTTTTATTCAACATATTCATCAATGCAGTAATATCCATTCCTTCTTTCTTTGAAAGGAATTCAAGAATTGCAGGATCAATGTCACCGGAACGAGTTCCCATTACAAGGCCTTCCAATGGAGTAAGACCCATTGATGTATCAATAGATTTACCATTTAATACAGCACAGATACTTGCACCATTTCCAAGATGACAAACAATTGTCTTTAAGTTGTCATAAGATTTCCCTAAAACGTCTGCTGTTCTTTTTGAAACAAAGCTATGGCTTGTTCCATGGAAACCATAACGTCTTACTTTGTAATCTTCATAATATTCATATGGAAGACCATACATATATGCTTTTTCAGGCATTGTTTGATGGAAAGCTGTATCAAATACACCAACCATTGGTGTGTTTGGCATTAATTTCTTACAAGCATCGATACCGATTAAGTTTGCTGGATTGTGAAGAGGGGCTAAATCATTACATTCTTCCACTGCTTTTAACATTTCATCCGTGATAACTGCTGAACTTGCAAATTTTTCTCCACCGTGCACCACACGATGTCCAACTGCACCAATTTCATCAAGGCTTCCAACAACACCTCTTTCTTTATCTGTTAAAGCATCAATTACAAATTGGATTGCTTCTGTATGAGTAGGCATTGCTTTGTCTTCTGTTGTCTTATCACTGCCTGCTGGTTGATAAGTAAGTCTTCCGTCAATACCGATTCTCTCACAAAGTCCTTTTGCAAGAACTGCCTCTGTATCAGAGTTGATTAATTGGAATTTCAAAGATGAACTTCCACAGTTAATTACTAAAACATTCATTTTTCATTTCCTCCGTATTAATTGTTTTCCTCTGCTTGTGCTTGAACTGCTGTGATTGCAACTACACCTTCAATATCGGCCGCGCTACATCCACGAGACAAGTCGTTAACCGGTTTTGCAATACCTTGTGTCAATGGTCCGTAAGCTTCTGCATTTGCAAGTCTTTGTGCTAATTTATATCCGATATTTCCCGCATCCAAGTCAGGGAAGATAAGAACGTTAGCATGTCCTGCAACTGTGCTTCCCGGTGCTTTTGATTCACCGATTTCCGGAACGATAGCTGCATCTAATTGCAATTCTCCATCTAACATAAGATCCGGAGCTAATTCCTTCGCGATACGAGTAGCTTCTACTACTTTATCAACATCTGCATGTTTTGCACTTCCTTTTGTAGAATGTGAAAGCATAGCAACCTTTGGTTCTGCTCCAACTAATGTACGGAATGATTCAGCTGAAGAAATAGCAATGTTAGCCAATTTTTCTGCATCTGGATTTTGTTCCAATCCTGAATCTCCGAAGATAAATGTTCCGTTTTCACCCATATCGCAATCCGGAACTACTATAACGAAGAATGCTGATACTAATTTTGTACCTGGTTTTGTCTTTAAAATTTGAAGACATGGTCTTAATGTATCTGCTGTTGAATGGCAAGCACCTGATACCATACCATCTGCATCACCCATTTTTACCATCATAACACCATAGTATAAATAGTTTTTCAATAATAACTCTCTGGCTTGTTCTTCGGTCATACCTTTCTTTGAACGAAGTTCTACCAATTTAGCAATGTAAGCTTCTGTTTTATCAGAAGTTGCAGGGTCAACAATTGTTGCACCTGAAATATCAAAGCCTGCACCATTTTTCTCAATTTCTTCTTTGCTACCTACAAGAATCAATTTTGCAGTCCCTTCACGAAGTACGGCTTCAGCTGCTTCATATGTTCTCTTGTCTTCTGTTTCCGGAAGAACGATAGTTTTTAAATTCTGTTTTGCTTTTTCTTTAATTACATCAATAAATCCCATGACTTAATGACTCCTTTCGTTTTTTTCTCATATAAAGTAATTATACCCCATTCGTATTTTGTATACAAGAGCATTTTATGTCTCTTTTTGAGTACAATCCTTATATTTTGAAGATTTTTGTCGCAATTGTGAAATATAAAAATATAGTTCCCGTATCAACCAATGTTGTAATTAGTGGTGCAGCCATGAGTGCCGGATCCAGACCACATTTCTTTGCAACAAGAGGTAAGATACAACCAATCGTTTTTGCTAAAACTACTGTGCATAATAGTGTTATTCCAAGAGTTAACGCAAGAATCGGATTTTGATACATAAATACAATTCGAATTCCGTTCACTAGAGCCAACATCACTCCCACTAATGCTGCAACTCCCAGTTCCTTTAAAATAACCCTTAAAATATCCCGAAACTTAATTTCATCCGTTGCAAGACCACGAATAATGAGTGTAGAACTCTGTGAACCGCAGTTTCCTCCCGTGCCAGTCAACATAGGCACGAACGTATTTAATATAGGCATTGCAATAAGTGCCGCTTCAAAATGTCCAAGTACAAGCCCACTAATGGTTGCCGATAGCATCAGAAAGAGAAGCCATGGAAAGCGACTTTTTGCATGGCGCCAGATACTGGTTTCAAAATAATTATCTTCACTTGGCACAACAATACCTGCCATCATGCTGATATCTTCGGTTGTTTCTTCTTCTATGACATCCATGGCATCATCTACTGTAACGATTCCCACCATTCTCATTTCATTATCCACAACAGGGATTGCAATTAAATTATATTTATTAATGGCCGTTGCCACATCTTCCTGGTCGTCGTGGGTATGCACATATAAAAGATTTGTCTCCATTATCTCTTCTATCAGTTTGCTATCGCCGTTTGTCAACAAATCTTTAACCGAAACTACACCAATCAATTTTCTTTTTTCTGTAACATAACAGGTATATATGGTTTCTTTATTAATCCCGACTTGACGTAGTTTTAAAATTGCATCCTCAACAGTCATCTCTTTTTGGAATGCCACATACTCTACATTCATGATACTTCCGGCACTGTCCTCCGGATATTTCAAGAGCGCATTTACTTGTTTTCTTGTTTTCTCATCTGTATTGATAAGAAGATGATCCACAACATTCGCCGGCATTTCTTCCAAGAGATCGGCAAAATCATCCAAATACATCTCATCAACAACTTCCTTGATTTCAGAATCCGTCAATGCATTCAGGAGCACTTCTCGAGTTTCGTTGTTCATTTCAGTAAAAACTTCTGCCGCTTCATCCTTATCTAACATACGGAACACAAGGATCATGTGTCTATCATCAATCTCATCCAACAGATCAGCTATATCGACGGGGTGTGTATTTTCCAATAGTTCTCTTAATTCTTTGAATTTTCTGTTTTCTAGCATTTCCAAGACATTTTCTCTATCCATAACAAATCCCCCTTTCGACGAAGTGTATTATTGAGTCTACTATAACTTGAATTTGCCAAAAATGCAAATCACTTGTATAATTGCAAATATATGAAACTTAAAGGAGTAATTTATGAAAACTGTCGGGATCATTGCAGAATATAATCCTTTTCACAAAGGGCACCAATTTCATATAGAACAAGCCAAAGCCAAGACCGGGGCTGATACCGTTGTAGTTGTCATGAGTGGCGATTTTGTACAGCGTGGTGCACCTGCTATCATGCCAAAACATTTACGAACCGAAGTCGCTCTTCAGTGCGGTGCTTCTTTGTTATTAGAACTACCAACCTGCTATGCAACCGGAACTGCCGAACAATTTGCTTACGGTGCTGTCTCTATGTTGCACAAACTAGGTGTTGTAGATACGATTTGCTTCGGAAGCGAATGTGGCGACATAAACTTATTACAAGAGTTAGCAGATATACTAGTCAAAGAACCCGATTTATACCGCAAATCATTGCAAGAAAACTTGCGTAAAGGACTGTCTTTTCCTGTTGCCAGAGTTACTGCTTTAGAGAAAACTTATCCTGACAAAGATTTTGCAACGATTTTATCCAAGCCGAACAACATTTTAGGAATTGAATATTTGAAAGCGCTGAAACGATTAAATAGTTCCATCATTCCGGTCACAATCACAAGACAGGGATCGGAGTACCATGAAGAAACTCTACAAGAATCGTTTAGTTCAGCTACTGCTATCAGACAATCAATTTTTCAAAACATGCTAGAACCTGTTTTAGAACAAATTCCACATTCTAGTATTTCACTTTTTAGGGAAAACTATGAAAAACGATTTCCTGTACTGCCAAACGATTTTTCTCTTATGTTGAAATATCGTTTATTAAATGAAACAAAGCTGTCAATACTATCATATGCCGATATGTCGGAAGAATTGGCAAATCGCATTTATAATTGTATCAATCAATTTGAATCCTTTGAACAGTTTTGTGAATTGTTAAAGACGAAGGAGCTGACCTACTCCCGCATCAGTCGGGCTTTATTACATGTATTACTTAAGATTCAAAAATCTGATATGAAGGAAATTGGATATGCAAGG
>JAZRND010000059.1:0-2811 GCA_045648005.1 Faecalimonas sp.
CACGACGAGCACCGTCGATAGAAGTACGTCCAACAATACCTCCAACATAACCTTTAGCACCTTCAAGTAGTACAGTATCATCAACATAAATATTAGTAATGTTACCTAATGAAAGTCTACCACATACAGTACCAACCATAACATCTGATGCATAAATGTATGAGTTTTCAAACTTCAAGTTCGAAACACTACCCATTAATTCACCAAAGAAACCTGTCATTTTTACCGATTGATTCACATACAAACCTCTGATAGTTGCTGATTTTCCAACTTCGTACTCACCTGTAAAAGACCCTTTGAATACATTTGGTTCTGCTTGGCCAATAGGTGTCCAAACATTGCCATCTTCAGACAATGTATCCCCAACTGTCCGTCCTGGATTCAAATCATAGACAGTTGAAGTCAATTTAACTATATCGCCTTCAAAATTGTCAATTCCACTATTTACAATTTTAGCAAATGCAAATAACTGTGAAATGTTATCAATTTCAAATGTCAAATTGTCAGCACCTGAATTAGCATTAACAACTTCTTCATACCATGAATAATCAACTTTAACCGCACCTGAAAAGTCCGCAATTGCATTTGAACTTGTTGAGAAAGTTTTAAGCTCTATGCTCCCATCTTTTACAGCCACCCAAGTTCCGTTTGCATTTTGTGCGCTCCAGAAATCAAGTTCTGTATTTTCATATGCTTTTTTGCCTTCTAACTCTGCTTTTGCAAGAGGTGTATATCCACCTGTGATACGATCTGCAATTGCCACTTCATATGTACATTGCATATTGTCTGTCTTATCAGTACTTCCTTCCATGTTTGTAAGTCTTGTAGATGAATATACATTATCCATGATAATAGTTCCTGTTGCGCCTGTAAGATAAGCTGCGATAACACCTAATCTTCCACTATGTGCTGCATAAATAGTACCATTACTTACCGAATCTTGAATCTTCACACCAGCTGTGCTAATTTGACCAATCAAGCCACCCGCAATGAAATCTGACGAAACAATTTCTCCCGTAAACAAACAATTCTGAATCATGGCTTTATCTTGTGGAACTGTCCTCACGTAACCTACAAGACCGCCAAGCAAACGCCCTCCAAAAGCATCGCCTTCTGAACCGTAATATGCAATAACATTTGATTCAGACCAACAGTTTGTAATCTGGTGTTCTGCTGATTCAAACATGCCCACCAAACCACCGATAGCAGACTTGTTACTTGTTACGATTACGCTTGGTGATGTATAACATGAATCCATTGAACCTTTCATCAAACCAACAATACCACCGGTGTACCATCCAAACTTATTGTAATCCTCACTATATCTGTTATCTCCATATGACTTGATATAACTATTGTCAAGTTTCACATTTTTAATTACGCCTGTAGGTTCTACCCTTGCAAATAGACCCACACCATCGATGTGCTCTGCAGAAATATATACACCCTTAATTGTATTTAATCCACCATCAAAAGTTCCTGCAAAGCTAGAGATACCACTACCAATTGCAGTAAATGTATTTCCATTGTCCGGAAGTTCTTGATTGGATGTCCATCCTGGATTTAAATCAATTGATTTTGTCAATTTAACTGTATGACCTTCAAATGAATCAACACCAAGGTTAACAATGTCAGCAAATCCTATAAATTCAGCTTCATTTGTGAGTTCAAATGTTGTATTTGCAGGAATTTCTCCATCTACTTGTTTATTGTAGTACCAGTTTGTATCTGATGTCACAATTAATTCACTTTCTTTTGCTATCTCAAGCTCTGTTCCTGGGACTGTTTCTCCGTCCACCAATTTGCTTGTGTACCCTGCATCTGAAGTAGATATTTGTCCACTCAATTTTTGTTGAGTAGACATGACACCAACCGAAACTACAACAAAAAATAAAATAATTGATAATAAGCTTATTATAAATTTGTTCATATTTTTCATTATCTTTGCCTCTTTATTCATGTAAATCATTAACAATCAACCAAATATTGTAAAAGCAATATAATATCTTTCCCACTTACATTTCCATCTGCATTCATATCGGCTGCTTCTTCAATAATCTCAACATCCCATTCAGCCAAATACTGTAAAAGTAATGTGGCATCTTTTCCATTAACTATATCATCGCCATTTACATCACCAATGATATAATCCTTTACTATAATTTTTGTTGATTCTGTTGCAAAGTATATATCCTCATTTGCAGTGTTGTATGCTTCACTAAAGGAAATGTCCACATTGTATGTTCCTGCCAATGTGTTATCTAAAACACGGAACGTTAATACCGCAATGCATCCACTGTCTGTGGTATCTCTTGCTCCGGCCCATAACAGAATTTGTGGGTTCGTTTCTAATGATTCACTAGGAAGGAAAGAACCATTAAACAAGGATTGATTTTCAATTCCTACCAATTCCAATGCACTTCTGTCATATTCTACTTTCAATTTCAAATATGAAAATCCAGAAGGATTGTTAATATAAATTGGAACTCGAACAGTCTTTCCTACTGCAACTTCTTGTTCTTGCGAGTATACATACATATCTGTAACCAAAACATCAAAATATGCAACCACATCACCATATGTAAGTTCTACATTTGTAAAGCCTACAGATGATGAATCAAAATTAGTAACCATATCTTCGGTCACTGTTATAACTTCATTAGTTCCATTATCATACCATAGTTGTGCAATTGCACCTGCAACATCTACGTCTGTTGCACCTTGTTTATAATATAACTTGTGAGGCAATTCTAACACTTCCATGTGAGTTGCCTTCTTCGCTGTAACCTCTACTTCAAAGGTAGCTTCATG
>JAZRND010000060.1:0-2570 GCA_045648005.1 Faecalimonas sp.
CGGTTGAAGAATATATACACTATTATAACAACGAGAGAATTCAGGCAAAAACAAAATGGATGCCTCCTGTAAAATACAGGAAAGCATCCATGTGTGCCTAGTTCATAAATCAATGTGTCCAGGATTCTGGGTACATATCAAACTCGAGGTGCTTTTTTATTGTGTTTGACTAACAGTTGACTAACGGAAAATAGATTTGGAGTTTTGTGCAACAAAATCAGAAAAATGTGCATTGAAAAACAGATATTCGCTGTGTACTATGAAAGAAAAACATATAAAGGAGACCAAATAGTATGACAGCAAAAGAGATAAAGGAAGCCGCTAAACGCCTGGGAGCAGATGTGGTTGGTATTGGTTCGATAGATCGATGGGAAGGGGCACCATTACAGATGGACCCACGTATGATTATGCCACGTGCAAAGTCAATTATAGCAATGGGCTTTCGTGTTTTTCGTGGCTCACTCCGAGGAATTGAAGAAGGAACTTTTTTCTCTAATTATTCCGCGATGGGCTATGGTGGAATCACATATTTATATATGCCTATGACAGTTATTAATATGTGTAAACTTATTGAAGATGAAGGGTATGAGGCTGTTCCGATGGGACACCAAAGTGATTGGCGTGGAATTGATAACAAAGGATTTCTTCGTGAAAACTATTCAAGACCGGTAGAGCCAGGAAAGCCACAGCCAGATGTTATGGTACATTTGCGAATTGCAGGTTTTCTTTGTGGTTTAGGGGAAATAGGATACTCCAAAATGCTATTGACTCCAGAGTTTGGTCCGCGTGTACGAATTGGAATTATTATCACAGAGATGGAATTAGAGCCGGATCCGATTATGGAACCTGGAACATTATGTAACCGTTGTATGGCTTGTGTACGTGAATGCCCGGGAGGTTGCATTCCTGCTGACAAAACAGTGAAAGTAAACTTGGCTGGATACGATGTAGAGTGGGCCGATGTAGATATGGATCGCTGTGATTTGTGTTTTCGAGGTGCAGAGTACAAAGAAGAAGGCGACGAAGGCAACTATCTGCGTGGTAGTAGTCGTGACGGAAAATGTAAACCAAATGCAATTTCACCATTTTATGAAAAACCATCAGTATTGTACAATTCCGGTCAAGCAATTTGTGGGGCAAAGGGTTGTACACGCGCTTGTATGATTAGTTTAGAAGCACGCAAGAAAGTAGAAAATCAATTCAAAAATCCTTTTAGAACAAAGAAACCATGGAGCATGGACTGGTCGGCAGAGGGAATTGCCAAGGATGAGAAAATAGAGTACACGCCACCATATACAGGGGCAGAAACAGAGTTTGATGCAGATTAATGAGGTAAAATATGAAATATGCAGTAGGCTTTCAATTATATAAGGACGGAGAGCAACCCTTTTCAGAAATTGTTCGGACCTATCAAGATAATATATCAGAAGTTTTTTTCGCATGGCAAGATATGCCGACAGGGCGAAGCAATGTTGCAACATTGCATGGTTATACAGATTGGTATGCGCAACAACGAACAATTGAAGAATTGCAAATTATAAAGGGAATGGGCATAAAGTTAGATTTGCTTCTTAATGGAAATTGTTATGGTACATACGCGATATCAGAGAAGTTGGAAAATCAGATTGTTTCTATTTTGGAATATTTAGAAGAGGTAGTCGGCGAAGTAGATATTGTAACGACAGCTTCCCTTGCGGTTGCGCACATTGTAAAAAAGCACTATCCAAACATAGAGACTCGTGCGTCTGTGAATATGCGGATAGGAACAATCAAGGGCATGGAATATCTTTCAGACCTTTTTGATTCATTTTGTGTGCAACGAGAGTATAACAGAGACCTTGCACATTTGCAAAGGCTACAAGAGTGGGCAAAACAAAATGGAAAGCATTTGACCATACTAGCCAACAGTGGTTGTTTCTACCAGTGTTCGGGCCAAGTATTTCATGATAATCTAGTAGCACACGAGTCGGAAATTTGCGAAGTGAGAAATATGAAGGATTTCACACCTTATGTTTGTTGGAGAAACCTGAAGAAAAAAGAAAATTGGCATATGATATTGGAAAATACGTGGATAAGACCAGAGGATATATGTCATTATGAGGATACGTTTGAAACAATTAAGCTTGCAACCAGAATGCATGAATTTCCAGGATTGGTGATTGACGCATACGTAAGAGGTAGGTATTATGGTAATACATTGGACCTTTTTGAACCGGGATTTGGAACGGCATTGGCACCATATGTGATTAATCATTCCTCGTTTCCACAAGACTGGTTTCAGCGCACCACGAATTGTAGCAGAAATTGCCATACATGTGGTTATTGCAAAGAGGTATTGGAAAAAGTTTTAATCAATACGGAGGAAATGTAGTGGAGTGGAATCAAAACGATATGTACATTTACAATATTTCCTTTCACTCAGGAGAGAGAGCGGCTGGAAGAATTGTTGATTGGTCAGTGAAAAAGAGAAACAAGCAGGGACTTTTGTATATTATTGATGGAGCAGTTGTATTTCGTGAAGATGGCAAAAAAGATAAGATAGCGATGGCAAACGACATTGTGTTATTACC
>JAZRND010000061.1:0-20184 GCA_045648005.1 Faecalimonas sp.
TTTCTTTACCAATGGCCACGCGTTGTTCTTTAGGAATCATAAATAGCACCTCCTGTGTAACAAGAAATATAACTGTTTATTACATTATACCACTTGTCTACTTATTTTTGGGTGGTGTCTACTTTTAGCTTATCACTTCAAGATGTAGAAAATAGGCCCTTTTTTGTATGAGTTAAAATGGTATAAAAGAGGCGAGAATTGCCAAAATTACCGCAGGAAGCATATTTGCTACCCGAATCTTCTTTCCCCATACGAGATTGACACCTACGCAGAAAATCAAAATAGAACCAATCATAGACAAATTGGAAAGAGCAGTTTCTGTCATAATCGGACTTACAAATCGAGCAAGTAATGTAATGGAACCCTGGAAAATGCCGACCGGGATAGCAGAGAAAATACAACCTTTTCCCATAGCACATGTCATGACCATAATAATAATGAGGTCGAGGACTGCCTTGGTTGCGAGGATGGAAAAATCACCGCTAATCCCATCTTCAATAGCTCCAATAATCGCCATTGCTCCGATACATACAGTCAAGGAAGCAACAACAAAGGCTTCAACAAAACTTTTATCTTTTGCATTTCCAGTTTTACATTTCAACCATTCGCCAAAGCGTTCAAATCCATTTTCAATATTCAGTAACTCACCAATGAGTGTTCCTAACGCCAGGCAACCTACAATTAGAAGGCTCCCACTACTAACAAGAGCATTCCCTTCTATGTTCAGCATTGTTTCCAATGCTCCTGCGATAGCGATAAATATAGTAGATACACCACAAACTTTTGTTAAAGAATCTTGCATCTCCTCTTTGAGAAAACGTCCAAATAGTAGACCGAATATACCACCCGCAAGAATGGCACCGCAGTTAATGATAGTTCCCAAACCAATCATAATAAAACCCACTTTCATGAAAAGATATTTGTATCCTAGCTTATATGGTGAAATGTGTCAAGTTAAGAAAGGAGCTTTAAACATGGAAACAGTAGTAACGAAAGAAGCAGAAGAATCCTACCATAAAAACATGTTGTTAGCAAGATAGTACTATGCTATTATAAATACACATTTCAAACGTTTAATATTTCAAACAATTCAACGGCAGTTCGCCAACTATATTCCAATGTTTGATGAATTTTAATATGAAAAGAGGGACGCATATGACTGTGTCTAGGTGATTCAAGACTATATGTTTTCTAGAAATAAAAAAGAAACGAGCAGCCCGCTTGAGTTATAAAACTGTACGGTGAAAACCCATTTCTTGTCTATTATACTAAAACGACTGCTCGTCTTTGTCAAGTTTAAGTCTCGATGAAAGGAAAAGAAATTATGGAGAGAAAAGTTAATATTGTAGAAGATTTGGAAGGGAAAAAGATAGTAATGATTCATGATATCCGCTTTAAAGGGAAGAGGAGGGAGGAATGGAATGAAGTAGAGGAATATCTAAAAGAATATATTGGTGATTTTTATGAGATAGAAGAAACATCAGAAAAAATCTTTATATCCGATGACTTTCCTGACGAATATGCCAAATCAGAAAGTAGGCTTACATTAAAAGGTGCAGTGGTTAAAGCTAAAGCAAATGCCACGCAAGGGATACCAAAATTAATACAAATTGCAACAAATGCTGAATATTCGGAAAAAACAAAAAAGAACGACCGAGTTGAGATTTTGCAGAAAAATGCTCATAAATGAAGGCGACCCGTCATGGATACATACAGTGATACAAACAGAATTTTGAGTTGATATGTACAGCAGTTATTCGATTGTTCGAATAGCTGCTTTGTCGTACCTAAAAATATTTCTGATACACTTTTTCCAATCCGTTAATCAACGCATACAATCCCATCGCAAGAACGCATAGAATGCAAATCGACATTAAAAGCCAATCCATCTTAAATACTTGGCTGGAATAAATGATTAGGTATCCCAATCCACTTCGCGCTGCCAAGAATTCACCAATGATTACACCTACCAGACACAATCCAATATTTACCTTCATGTTGCTTACAATGACAGGAACAGAACTTGGAATTACGACCTTTGTTAGGGATTGGAACCGATTGCCACGTAGAGTGTATATGAGTTTGATTTTATCTGGATCTACTTCTTGAAATGTGGTTGTCATAGTCAAAATACTTCCAAAAAGAGCAACTGACATACCGGCTACAATTATGGTAGTAGGAGTGGCGCCAAGCCATACAATGAGGAGAGGAGCAAGGGCTGATTTTGGAAGGCTGTTGAGCGCAACCAGAAATGGCTCTGTAATTTCTAACGATTTTCTGCTAAACCATAGAAGGGTAGCCACTACAATGCTTAATATGGTAACCAAGATAAAACTAATGATGGTTTCATATAGAGTCATGCCGATATGCAGGAAAATGCTACCATCTCGGACCATGCCAAAGAAACAAAGAAGAACTTGGCTCGGACTGCTAAAAATGAAGGAATCGATAAGACCAAAATAGGAGCTTAATTCCCATAAAAGCAGAAAAGCAATAAATACAAGAATGCGGCTGTAGCTCACAAAGCGGCGATGTTTTTTCTGCTGTTTCAAGAAAAGAAGTTGGTTTGGGGATGGATTAGTCATGCACATTCAACTCCTTCCATATAGCATTAAAATATTCTGTGAATTCAGGTGTGTTTCGACGTAGAAGAGGTGTATTTTTATTGGAAGGAAAGGTAATTGGTACAATCGCTTTTACAGACGCCGGTCGTTCCGTAAGAACCAATACTTTGTCGCCGAGACTGATTGCTTCTGCCAAATCGTGAGTAACTAAAATAGCAGTTCGCTTTTCCTTTCGAATAATCTGCCCGATGTCATCGCCTACGGCAAGCCGAGTTTGGTAATCCAAGGCAGAAAAAGGTTCATCCAGTAATAGTAAATCCGGATCTAATATCAAAGTGCGAATTAAAGCCACCCGCTGTCTCATACCACCAGACAGTTCAGAAGGTTTGGCATTTATAAAACCATCCAAATCGTATTGTTTCAATAATTGTTGAACCCGTTCGCGTGTATGGGAATCTACTTTGTGTTGTATTTCCAGCCCTAAGGTAATATTGCGATACACACTGCGCCATTCGAGTAAATGATCTTTTTGCAGCATATATCCAATGTGACTTCCGTTTAGAAGAACCTTTCCATTTTCGGGAGGGATGAGACCGGAAATAATAGATAGTAAGGTTGACTTTCCGCAACCGGAAGGACCGACGATACTGACAAAGTCTCCCTGCTTTAGTGAAAAAGAAAGATTGGAGAGTGCGACTGTTTCACCCTCTGTGCCATGATACGAATGGCTGATGTTTTGCAGCTCTAACAGGTTTTCCATGACATACCTCCTTTGAAATATAATTTAATTTATGTGAAAAAGACGAATGAGTGCTTGATTGAATGACAAGAAAAGAGTATAATTTTACAGATAGTATTTTTATATTGGGAGAGTTTTCATGAATTACCAAAAGGAATTGGAAAAATTGGTAAGCCGACTACAGGTGGAGGGAAATGTTCCAAAGCTTCTTTTGCACAGTTGCTGTGCACCTTGTAGCAGCTATGTTTTAGAATACCTGTCAGATTATTTTGAAATTACAGTGTTCTATTACAATCCTAATATTTTTCCGGAAAATGAATATACAAAGCGCATTTTAGAACAGCAGATGTTGATTGCAGATATGAAAACGAAACATCCGATTTCTTTTATAGCGGGGAATTATGACAGAGAACAATTCTTTGCGATAGCAGACGGGTTAGAGCATTTAAAAGAAGGCGGGGAACGTTGCTTTAAATGTTATGAATTGCGATTAAAGGAAGCAGCGCGTGTTGCTAATGAAGGAGGGTTTGATTATTTTACAACGACCCTTACGATAAGCCCGATAAAAAATGCAGACAAGCTAAACGAAATCGGTATGGAAGTGGGACAGGCTTATGATGTTAAGTATCTTCAATCCGATTTTAAAAAGAAGAACGGATACAAGCGTTCTATAGAGTTATCCAATGAATATGGACTGTATCGGCAAGATTATTGCGGATGTGAGTATTCATTTAGAGACAGACAAAAAGAAAAAGCAGAGAGAGGGAAATAATATGGCACAACTTTGGGGTGGAAGATTTACAAAAGAGACAGACCAACTGGTATACAATTTCAATGCGTCTATTTCTTTTGATAAGAAGTTTTATGAGCAAGATATTCGTGGTAGTATTGCTCACGTTACCATGCTTGCAAAACAAGGCATTTTAACTGAAAAGGAAAAAGAACAGATTATTGATGGCTTGCAGGGCATTTTGAAGGATGTAAACGACGGCGTGTTGGAAATTTCTGATAAGTATGAAGATATTCACAGTTTCGTAGAGGCGACTTTGATTGACCGCATTGGGGAACCGGGAAAGAAATTACATACTGGAAGAAGTCGCAACGATCAAGTGGCATTAGACATGAAACTCTACACAAGAGATGAAATCACAGTTCTAGACGGATTAGTGAAGGATATTTTGGATGCATTGCTTCGTATTATGAAGGAAAATACAGAGACTTTCATGCCGGGCTTCACCCATTTGCAAAAAGCACAGCCGATTACCCTGGCTCATCACATGGGTGCATATTTTGAAATGTTTAAGCGTGATCGTTCAAGACTCACAGATATATATGAGAGAATGAATTATTGTCCATTGGGTTCTGGTGCTTTGGCAGGAACAACCTATCCTTTGGATCGAGCATATACAGCCGAATTGTTGGGGTTTGATGGTCCTACATTAAATAGTATGGATTCGGTGGCAGATAGAGATTATTTGATAGAACTTTTGTCAGCACTTTCTACCATCATGATGCATTTGAGCCGTTTTTCGGAAGAGGTTATCATTTGGAATTCGAATGAATATCGTTTTGTGGAAATCGATGATGCATACAGTACAGGAAGCAGTATTATGCCACAGAAGAAAAATCCCGACATTGCGGAATTGGTACGAGGAAAAACGGGACGCGTCTATGGAGCATTGATGTCTCTTTTGACAACAATGAAAGGCATTCCACTTGCATACAATAAAGATATGCAGGAAGACAAGGAATTTGTGTTTGATGCAATTGATACAGTAAAAGGATGTCTTGCATTGTTTACAGGCATGATTCGCACTATGAAATTTAACAAAGACATCATGGAAAACAGTGCAAAAAATGGTTTCACCAACGCAACGGATGCGGCGGATTATCTAGTGAATCATGGAGTGGCATTTCGTGATGCACATGGCATTGTAGGGCAATTGGTTCTTTATTGTATTGAAAAGGATATTGCACTGGATGACATGACATTAGAAGAATTCAAAGCCATTTCTCCTGTTTTTGAAGAGGATATCTATGAAGCGATTAGCATGAAAACCTGCGTAGATAAACGAATGACTATCGGAGCACCAAGTAAAGATGCAATGGAACAGGTAATTACTATTTACGAAGAATATTTACAAAAATAAAAATATTACATACAAAGAGACAAGAGAGGGAAAAAACATGGAAAAGAAATTAAGAGTTGGTATTTTAGGAGCAACAGGTATGGTAGGACAACGTTTTATTTCGTTGTTGGAGAACCATCCTTGGTATGAGGTAATGACAGTGGCAGCGAGCCCACGTTCTGCAGGAAAGACATACGAAGAAGCAGTTGGGGGACGATGGAAAATGACTACTCCAATGCCGGAAAAAGTGAAAAACTTAATCGTTGCAAATGTAAATGAAGTAGAAAAGGTAGCTGCAAGCGTGGATTTTGTGTTCAGTGCTGTAGATATGACAAAAGAAGAAATCAAAGCAATTGAAGATGCATATGCAAAGACAGAAACACCGGTTGTTTCAAATAACAGTGCGCATCGTTGGACAAAGGATGTTCCAATGGTCGTGCCGGAAATTAATCCGGAACATTTTGAAGTTATCGAAGCACAGAAAAAACGTCTTGGCACAACGAAAGGTTTCGTGGCAGTAAAACCAAACTGTTCAATTCAAAGCTATGCGCCGGTACTTACAGCGTGGAAAGAATTTGAGCCGGTGGAAGTAGTTGCAACTACATATCAGGCTATTTCCGGAGCAGGAAAGAACTTCAAAGATTGGCCGGAAATGGTAGAAAACATCATCCCTTACATTGGTGGTGAGGAAGAAAAGAGTGAGCAAGAACCACTTCGCATTTGGGGTAAAGTGGTAGACGGTGAAATTGTAAAAGCAGAAGGACCGGTTATCACAACACAATGTATCCGTGTTCCTGTTTTGAACGGACATACAGCGGCGGTATTTGTAAAATTTGCAAAGAAGCCAACAAAAGAACAATTGATTGAAAAAATCGTGAACTTTAAAGGTTTACCACAGGAATTAGAACTTCCAAGCGCACCGAAACAGTTCATTCAATATTTAGAAGAAGACAATCGCCCACAGGTAAATCTAGATGTGGATTATGAAAATGGAATGGGCATTTCTGTAGGCCGTATTCGCGAAGACAGCGTATATGATTTCAAATTTGTGGGATTGTCACATAACACAATTCGTGGTGCTGCAGGTGGCGCGATTCTGTGTGCAGAAACATTAACAGCAAAAGGATATATTCAAGCAAAATAATGGGAAAAGCAATATACATTGCGGAGAAGCCGAGTGTGGCACAAGAATTCGCAAAGGCATTAAAACTGAATACAAGTAGAAAAGACGGATATTTGGAATCTGATAATGCCATTGTTACTTGGTGCGTCGGTCATCTCGTCACCATGAGTTATCCGGAAGTGTATGATGAAAAGTATAAACGTTGGAGTTTAGAAACTCTTCCGTTTATGCCGAAGGAATTCAAGTACGAAGTGATTCCAAATGTAGAAAAGCAGTTTAAAATCGTAAGTGGTTTGTTAAATCGGGCAGATGTGGACACTATATATGTGTGTACTGACTCCGGACGAGAAGGAGAATATATTTACCGCTTGGTAGAACAAATGTCAGGGGTAAAGGGTAAGCAAAGAAAGCGCGTTTGGATTGATTCACAGACCGAAGAAGAAATTCTGCGAGGAATTAAAGAGGCCAAAGATTTGAAAGAATATGACAATCTATCGGCTTCAGCTTATTTGCGCGCAAAAGAAGACTATTTGATGGGCATCAATTTTTCCAGACTTTTGACGCTCAAGTACGGCAGTAGTATTTCCAATTTTATGAATACCAAGTATACAGTGCTTTCTGTAGGAAGAGTAATGACATGTGTGCTTGGCATGGTGGTGCGAAGAGAACGAGAAATTCGTGATTTTGTTAAAACACCGTTCTACCGAGTGTTGAGTACTGTTGGAGTGGGTGATAAGACTTTTGAAGGTGAGTGGAAAAGTGTAAAGGGCTCACGGTATTTTGAAAGTTTTGAACTATACAAGGAAAATGGATTTAAAAAAGAAGAAACGGCAAAAGAATTAATTGCTTATCTTAAAGAAGAGCAACCACTCCGTTGTGTAGTGACTAGTGTGGAGAAAAAGCAAGAGAAAAAAGCTGCGCCACTGTTGTACAATTTGGCAGAATTACAAAATGAGTGTTCCAAGCGTTTTAAAATCAGCCCGGATGAGACTTTGAAAATCGTCCAGGAGTTGTATGAAAAGAAATTGGTGACTTATCCTAGAACAGATGCTCGTGTATTATCTACAGCAGTAGCAAAAGAAATATCCAAAAATTTAAATGGATTGGCAAAGTACGACATGGCGAAGCCATACTTGCAAG
This sequence comes from Faecalimonas sp., assembly GCA_045648005.1. Lineage (GTDB taxonomy): Bacteria > Bacillota > Clostridia > Lachnospirales > Lachnospiraceae > Faecalimonas. Next base: position 7,696 of record JAZRND010000061.1, read on the forward strand.
ACATTTTACAATTTGGAAGTCATAAAGGTTTGGAAAAAACAAAATATGTCAATGATAAGCAGATTACTGACCATTATGCCATTATTCCAACGGGGCAGGGCCTTTCCGCGTTGTCGAGTGTGTCGGACACGGCGAAAAAAGTCTATGATGCCATTGTAAGACGGTTTTTGAGTATTTTTTATCCTCCGGCTGTCTATCATAAGATGAGTATTACAACCCAAATGAGAAGCGAAGCTTTCTTTTCAAATTTCAAAGTATTAGTGGAAGAAGGTTATTTGAAAGTAGCAGGAACTTCAAATGAAGGGGAGGCAGATGCAGGATTATTTGCCGCCTTAAAAGAAGTAGGGAAAGGTACTATTTTACCGGTTCACGAACTCAATGTTAAAGAGGGCGAGACAACACCACCGAAACGATACAATTCCGGTTCTATGATTCTTGCTATGGAGAATGCCGGGCAACTGATTGAAGATGAGGAACTGCGTGCCCAGATTAAGGGAAGTGGTATCGGGACGAGTGCCACTCGTGCAGAGATTTTAAAGAAGTTAATTCATATTAAATATCTCAATCTCAACAAAAAAACACAGATTATTACCCCAACGCTCCTTGGAGAAATGGTATTTGATGTAGTGGATCATTCTATACGTTCACTACTCAATCCAGAGTTAACTGCAAGTTGGGAAAAAGGTCTGACTTATGTCGCAGAAGGTCAAATTACTTCAGATGAGTACATGGAAAAATTAGAACATTTTATTGCCAGTAGAACAAGTGGCGTGATGGGAATCAATAACCAGCATGAACTGCGACAATGCTATAGCCAAGCGGCTCAATTTTATAAATAATTTTAATTGGAGAATATGATGGAACAAGTAACTGTAAAAGAACTCTATAATTTACATGAGACCATTGCAAAAGATATTTTCGAGGGCGTGACCTATCCTTGGGAAGTGTTACCGAAGATTGGTACATTTATCGTGGAATTGGGAAACAAACTTCCGAAAGATGAGTATGAATTGGTGTGGGAAAATGTCTGGGTTGCAAAATCCGCAAAGGTGGCACCGACTGCTTATATCGGCGGGCCGGCAATTATCGGAAAAGATGCAGAGATAAGGCACTGTGCATTTATCCGTGGAAACGCAATTGTTGGAGAGGGCGCTGTTGTAGGTAACTCAACTGAACTCAAAAATGTGATTTTGTTTAATAAAGTGCAAGTACCACATTACAATTACGTGGGAGATTCCATTTTGGGATACAAGGCTCATATGGGAGCGGGTTCCATTACTTCTAATGTAAAGTCGGACAAAACATTGACGACCGTAAAGACACCAGAAGGTGTCATTGAGACGGGATTAAAGAAGTTCGGAGCAATGCTCGGAGACAATGTAGAAGTAGGATGTGGAAGTGTTTTGAATCCGGGAACCGTAGTAGGGAAAAATGCAAATATTTATCCACTGTCAATGGTTCGCGAGTTTGTTCCGGCAAACAGCATCTATAAGAAACGTGGCGAAGTCGTAGAGAAATATTAGCAAATTTAATGAGAGATACCGCTTGGTATCTCTCATTTTTGTGATAAGATAAAAGTATTCTATTCCATAAGAAAAAAGTGTTGACATTTTATAACAAGTATAATAGTATGTTAATAGAAAAGCGAACATAAGTTCGTAATCAAGAAGGAGATATTAAAAATGGCAAATGAAGATAAAAAGAGAGCCCTGGATGCGGCGATTTCTAAATTAGAGAAAGATTTCGGAAAAGGGACCGTTATGAAATTAGGAGATGCCGGCGCTAATGTATCAGTGGAGACTGTGCCGACCGGATCTTTAAGTTTGGATATTGCTTTGGGACTTGGAGGCGTTCCAAAGGGACGTGTAATCGAAGTGTATGGACCGGAATCCAGTGGTAAAACAACTGTCACTTTACATATGATTGCAGAAGTTCAAAAACGCGGAGGAATTGCTGGCTTTATTGATGCAGAACATGCATTGGATCCAGTTTATGCAAAAAATATCGGTGTAGATATTGATGAATTATATATTTCTCAACCAGACAGCGGGGACCAGGCATTAGAGATTGCGGAGACAATGGTTCGTTCAGGAGCCATGGACATCATTGTTATCGACTCTGTTGCAGCCCTTGTTCCAAAGCAAGAGATTGAAGGCGATATGGGAGATTCCCATGTCGGACTTCAGGCGAGACTTATGTCACAAGCTCTTCGTAAATTGACACCGGTGATTAGCAAATCCAACTGTGTAGTTGTATTTATTAACCAATTGCGTGAAAAAGTAGGCATTATGTTTGGTAATCCGGAAACTACTACAGGTGGTAGAGCTTTGAAGTTCTATGCTTCTGTGCGTATGGATGTCAGAAGAATAGAAACCTTGAAGCAGAACGGAGAAATGGTTGGTAACCGTACCCGAATTAAGATTGTGAAGAATAAGATTGCACCACCGTTTAAAGAAGCAGAGTTTGACATCATGTTTGGAAAAGGTATTTCTAAAGAAGGCGATGTATTAGATCTTGCCACAAATTTAGATATCATCAACAAGAGCGGTGCGTGGTACGCATATAAGGGTGACAAAATCGGACAGGGTAGAGAAAATGCAAAATTCTATTTAACCCAAAACCCAGATGTTCTTAATGAAATTGAAGCAAAGGTTCGAGCACATTATAACTTGAGTGCTGAATAATCGAGGACAAGTAAATGAATGACCAGTTAAAACAGGCTAAATGCAAAGCATTGAGCCTGTTAAACTATATGGATAGAACAGAAGCACAATTGCGCCAAAAGTTGAAAGAGAAGGATTTTAGCGAAGAGATTATCAATGAAGCTGTGGATTATGTGAAATCTTTTGGCTATATTAATGATGCAAGTTATGCAGAGCGTTATGTCCTGAATAAACAGAAATCCAAAAGTAAGAGGGAAATTCAAGCAGCTCTTTTTCAAAAGGGTGTCAGTAAAGAACATATTGATTTGGCGTTGGAAAAATGTTATGAGAAAGAAGATGAAATGGCAGCCATTCAGCGTTTGTGTGAAAAAAAACATTTTAGTGTAGAAAATAGTACTGATGTAGAGAAAAAGAAAATGTATGACTATTTAATGCGTAAAGGCTTTTCAAGAGAAGATGTACATCGTGCATTGAGTGTTTAGACATAGGAGACAGATATGAATATTGCAGACTATATTTACAAAACAGAACTTCATATGCATACAGAACCGGCTAGTAGTTGTGGGCATGTTTTGCCGGAAGAAGCAGTAAGACTATATGCCGAGAAAGGATATCATAGTCTTGTTATCTGTAATCATTTTGGTGATAAGCTCTTGCTAAATGGCAATAAGGAAAAGACAATTGCAACTTATCTGGATGATGTTAGACGTGCAGAAAAAGCCGCGAAACAATACGGCATCAATATTATTTTGGGCTGTGAAGTCAGAGTTTTTGAAAGTGCCAATGATTACCTATTGCTTGGTGTTGAAGAAGAAGATTTATCCTTTATATACGATTATTTAGACAAACCGTTCGAAGAACTTTCAAAAGCATATCGGAGTAAGGATAAATTAATTATTCAAGCTCATCCGTTTAGAGATAATATGACCATGGTAAATCCGGAATTGTTGGACGGAATAGAGGTGTTTAACATGCACCCTAGACATAATTCGCGCAACGGATTAGGTGCAAGGTATGCAACGGAGCATTCATTTATTGTGACTGCGGGTTCAGACTTTCATCGGGTACAGGATGTGGCGCTTTCAGCTATGCTAACCAAAACGGAAATGAAGACATCACATGATATTGTGATGGCGTTGAAAGCTGGAAACTATATCTTTGAAATCGGTGAAAATATTGTGATTCCTAAAAGAACGAAATAAGCATCATTGCATGCTTGACATTAGACTAAAAAAAGTATAAAATTTAAGTGTTGTAGAAGTACAATGAAAACTAAATAAGGAGGTGCTCCTGTGCAACCAGAACACATTATTACGATTGTTGCTGTGGTTATTGCACTTGTTGTAGCATCGATAGTTACATATTTTGTAACAGTATCAAAACTTGCGAAAGATGCAGATTCCAAAATTGGAAGTGCAGAGACAAAAGCAAGAGAGATTATCGATGAAGCTATTAAAACAGCGGAAGCTACAAAAAAGGAATCCCTCTTGGAAGTAAAAGAAGAATCTATTAAAGCGAAAAATGAACTTGAGCGTGAAAGCAAAGAGCGTCGTGCAGAATTGCAACGCTATGAGAACAGAGTACTCTCAAAAGAGCAGGTATTGGATAAACGAGAGAGTGCTATTGAAAATAGAGAAAATCTTTTTGCTACAAGAGAAGAGCAAATGAAACAGCGCGAAGCAAAAGTAGAAGAATTAAGTCGACAAAGAGTACAGGAACTTGAAAGAATCTCAGGATTGACCTCCGAACAAGCAAAAGAATATTTGTTAAAAACTGTTGAAGAAGATGTGAAACATGATACTGCGAAACTAATTAAAGAATTAGAAACGCAGGCAAAGGAAGAAGCCAATAAGAAGGCAAAAGAGTATGTCGTAACAGCTATTCAGAAATGTGCGGCAGACCACGTTGCTGAAACTACAATATCAGTAGTGCAACTTCCAAGTGATGAAATGAAAGGAAGAATCATCGGACGTGAGGGACGTAATATACGTACTCTTGAAACAATGACAGGTGTAGAATTGATTATTGATGATACACCGGAAGCAGTTGTTTTATCTGGTTTCGATCCAATTCGAAGAGAAGTTGCAAGAATTGCTCTCGAAAGATTGATTGTAGATGGACGTATCCATCCTGCAAGAATCGAAGAGACGGTAGAAAAAGCACAAAAAGATGTTGAAACTATGATTCGTGAAGAAGGTGAAGCTGCAGCATTAGAAGTTGGTGTACATGGAATTCACCCTGAATTGATTCGTTTGTTAGGAAGAATGAAATTCAGAACCAGTTATGGCCAGAATGCGTTGAAGCACTCAATTGAAGTTGCTCAATTGTCTGGACTGTTAGCTAGTGAAATTGGATTAGATGTTAGATTAGCAAAACGAGCAGGTTTGTTACACGACATCGGTAAATCTATAGATCACGATGTAGAAGGTTCTCATATCCAGATTGGTGTGGACCTTTGTAGAAAGTATAAAGAATCAGCAGTGGTTATTAATGCAGTAGAGTCACATCACGGTGACGTAGAACCAACATCATTAATTGCTTGCATCGTACAAGCAGCAGATACTATTTCTGCAGCAAGACCGGGTGCAAGACGTGAAACATTAGAAACATACACAAACAGATTAAAACAATTAGAAGAAATCGCTAACTCTTATAAGGGTGTCGATAAGTCTTTTGCTATTCAAGCGGGTAGAGAGATTCGTATCATGGTAGTTCCGGAACAAGTGTCTGATGCAGACATGGTACTCATGGCTAGAAATATTTCGAAACAGATTGAATTTGAATTGGAATATCCAGGTCAAGTCAAAGTTAATGTAATTCGTGAATCAAGAGTTACAGACTACGCGAAGTAATTAAAAGCAATTACATTGAACCTTTGCAGTTATGCAAGGGTTCTTTTAATTGTGTAATAGGAATTTTTACAATTTCTTATTACACAAAATGCTCCGCGAGGATGCGCAGGGGCGTGAATAATGAAGATGTTGCATTGCAACCACGCCCGGCGCAAGAGTTTGCAAGCAAACTCTTTGTTCAATATAGGAGGTAAGATATGGGTGACTTCAAACGATTAAGTAGAACACTTGCTTATAAAGGAAAAATAATTGATGTGTATACAGACCATGTCCTGGTCAACGGAAAAGAATCTGATTGGGATTTTGTTCAGCATAATGGTGGCGCAGCCGTGGTTCCGGTTACAAAAGAAGGGAAAATTCTTATGGTGCGCCAATGGAGAAATGCCCTAGATAGATACACATTAGAAATCCCGGCAGGTGCGCTGAATTCCCCAGATGAGAGTGGAAAAGCATGTGTGGCAAGAGAGCTAGAAGAAGAGACAGGTTATCGATCAGATAGTATTGAATGGTTGGTTACTACTAATAGCTGGATAGCATTTACCAATGAACAGGTAGAAATTTTCGTGGCCAGAGATTTGATACCATCCGAGCAAAAATTCGATGAGGAAGAATCTATAGAATTGGAAGAGTACACCATCGAAGAATTAAAGGACATGATTTTTAAAGGGGAAATTAAAGATTCCAAGACCGTGGCAGGTCTTTTGGCTTACGCATTAAAATACGAATAATCAAAAGGACCAAGCATATAATAGACTATCTGAACATCGGAGGTAGCAATATGCGAACAAGAAATAAAAGCCAACTGTTACTGATATTTTTAGCAGTTGGTTTTTTTGTTGGAATTTTATATCGAAATATTATATCCGGAAAAGAAATGGTTGTAACAGAGTTGTTTCTAAAAAGTAATTTACAGAGGTACCTGCATACCAATATTATTGCAGAAAAGTATTTTTTTTATGTGATTAAAGAACGGGTTCTTCTTTTAGGAATGATATTGTTGTTAGGGTGTATCAAGTGGAAAAAAGTAGTCGTGGGATTTTTTATCAGTTTATCAGGATTTGTTATGGGCGTATTGACTGTATCAGCCATTTTGCAATTAGGAATGAAGGGGATTTTATTTTGTCTTATAGCATTGCTCCCCCAAGGCATTTTCTACGGGGCTGCGGTGGCTATCTTGCTAGTTTATTGGTATTGGTACCCGAAAAGACCGTGGAATCGAGTGAAGACCATATTTGTCATTTTTGCATTTGTACTGGGTATTTTAATGGAGGTCTATGTGAACCCAATATTACTTAAATGGGTGATAGGATTTTTGTAGAGAGAGTTAAAACAACTCTCTCTTTTCAATGTAAAGCTTCAATTGCCAAATACAAAGAATACTTACTAATAATTGACTACCTAACAGTCCCCAGAGGTAACCTTTTATGGAGAACAAGGGTATTCCAAACCATACAGATAAGATGCGAATGGAAAGTCCAGAGATATTAATGAGAAAGGACTGATTAGCCTTTCCAAGACCGTTGAGAATGCTCATGAGAGTAGTGTTCATATACATAAATGGACAGATCCAAGCCAAGGTTTGAATGAAGTTTCCCGCCAGGGTGTTATCAAATAAGTGTCTCCCGATGAAGGAGCCGAAAATCAGAAATCCAATTCCGCAAAATGTCCCTAACCCAAATCCAAAGAAGAATACCTTTTGAATCAATTGTTTTAAGCGTAGGAGTTTATTTTCAGCTTGGATTTCAGCCACGGTTGGGAGTAAAACGCTAGAGACAGAATTAGTCAATGCCGTAGGGAATAAGATGCAAGGGAGCGCCATACCAGTGAGCGTTCCATACAGACTTAAAGCTTCTGCGTTAGTTAACCCGCTGTCTTGCAGACATAGTGGTATTGATATGGTTTCGACGCTTTGCAACAAATTCATAAGGACCCGATTTGAGGTAAGAGGAGTTGCCAACTGTGCCAAATCTTTTAAAAGATCTCTTCGTTGCATTATAACAGGTAGCGAAACAGGAGCATGTTTGCGAGCAATAAATCGTCGAACACAAAAAATCATAGAACAAGCTTCTCCGATTGCAAGGCCGGCAACGGCAATGACAATAGAAATTGGTCCGCCTTTTTCAGAGTGAATCACATAGATAATGAAGATAGCCCCAACTCTGGCAATCTGTTCGATTAGTTGGGAAATAGCAGGGACTTCCGTTTTTTTGAGTCCAAAATAATAGCCACATATGCAACTGTGAATCGAAGCAAAAGGCAGAGAAAGCGAGAGTACTCCGAGCAACTTTTCACACCTTAAGTCCCCTAAAATATAGATAGAAAGCAAGGTATCATACTTGTTTATGAAAAAGACAAGAGCCAAGGAAATGCTAAAGGCCAAGAAAATAGCTTGATATAGCAGGAGATCCGCTTCCTTTTTTTGCCCGCGGGTCATTTTTTGCGCAACGCATCTTGCAAGAGCAGTTTCAATACCTGCTGAAGATAAGGAAAAGCAAAGCGCATAAATAGGAAAAATTAGTTGATACAGACCTACTTGTTCTGCGCCAAACGTATGACTCAAAAACATACGGAAAAAGAAGCCGATTAACCTGGTGATAAGACCAGTGGCAGTTAGTATAAAAGTCCCCTTAATAAGTGCGTTTTTAAACATGATTTCACCATCTTATATTGTCTTTTTAAGATATTCCAGAAATAGCCTTGACAGAACAAAAAGGGAGTGATATTCTACAAATGGTCAAATCCTAGTAAGTTGCTAGGGATTAAAAGAAAAGAAGGTGAAACCTTGAAGATAACAACAAAAGGACGCTATGGATTAAGAGCCTTGATCGACCTTGCACAGTACAGCGAGATAGAGCCGGTATCCATTAGCAGTATTGCCACCAGACAAGGCATATCAGAACGATATTTAGAACAACTTATGACTCTGCTAAAAAAGGCTGGATTAATTAAAAGTATACGAGGTGCCGGCGGCGGTTACGTGCTGGCAAAAGACATAGAAGACATTTCCGTGGGCGATATCTTGCGTGCCTTGGAGGGTAGTTTAGAGCCGGTAGAATGTGCCGGGTTTAATCAAGAAGCATCCTGCGAGGCGGCAGGAGGATGTGTCACAAAATATGTATGGCAGCGCATTAACGAAAGCATTAACCAGACTGTTAATGAGATTAGTTTAAAACAGTTGGTAGACGAGAGTAAGTGTGTACAGAAAGATGCGGATTTTTCGCAAAAGAAGTGCAACAACTAAAGGAGAGGAAATATGGATAAATTAATATATTTAGACAACGCGGCAACAACAAAGACAGCGTCGGAAGTAGTAGAGGCAATGCTTCCGTATTTTACGGAAAATTTTGGAAATCCTTCCAGTGTTTACAGTTTTGCATCAAAGAATAAAGAAGCGATTACAAAACAACGTGAAATTATTGCAAATGCATTGGGAGCCAATACAAACGAGATTTATTTTACCGCGGGTGGTTCAGAGTCCGATAACTGGGCGTTGAAAGCCACAGCGGAAGTTTATAAAGCAAAAGGAAATCATATTATTACTACAAAGATTGAACACCATGCAATTCTGCATACCGCAGAGTATTTAGAAAAGCAAGGGTTTGAAATCACATATTTGGATGTGGATGAAGACGGAATGGTGAAAATAGAAGATTTAAAGGCAGCCATTCGTCCGACAACCATTTTAATTTCCATTATGTTTGCCAACAATGAAATCGGAACCATTGAACCAATTAAAGAGATTGGTGAAATTGCGAAAGCAAATGGAATCCTGTTCCATACAGATGCAGTGCAGGCCTTTGGCCAGGTGCCAATTCAAGTAGATGAAATGAATATTGATATGTTGAGTGCCAGTGGACACAAACTAAATGGGCCGAAAGGAATTGGTTTCCTTTATATTCGTAAAGGTGTAAAAATCCGCTCCTTCGTCCATGGAGGCGGACAGGAAAGAAAGCGTCGTGCAGGTACGGAAAATGTGCCGGGTATTGTCGGCCTCGGAACAGCCGTAGAGAGAGCTGTGAAAACTATGGAAGAACGCACGAAGAAAGAAGTTGAATTGCGAGATTATTTGATCGGACGCGTGATGAATGAGATTTCGCACACCAAATTAAACGGTCATCCAACAAAAAGACTTCCAAACAATGCGAACTTCAGTTTCCGATTTATTGAAGGAGAATCTCTTCTCATTATGTTGGATATGAAAGGCATTTGTGCATCCAGTGGTTCCGCATGTACTTCCGGTTCTTTGGACCCGTCACATGTACTATTGGCAATCGGTTTGCCGCATGAGATTGCACATGGTTCATTGCGCTTGACTTTGAACGAAGAGACTACCAAAGAAGACATTGACTACGTCGTAGATGCGCTAAAAGAGATTGTGGAAAAATTGAGAAGCATGTCCCCATTATATGAGGATTTTATAAAGAAAAATAATAAATAAGGAGCAGGTTATGTATACAGAAAAAGTAATGGATCATTTTCAGAATCCAAGAAACATGGGTGAAATTGAAAATGCAAGTGGAGTAGGAACCGTAGGAAATGCAAAATGCGGTGATATTATGAGAATTTATCTTGACATCGATGAAAATCAGATTATTCAAGATGTAAAGTTTAAAACTTTCGGTTGTGGAGCAGCTGTTGCAACCAGCAGTATGGCAACAGAATTAGTAAAAGGAAAAACGATTTATGAAGCCTTGAAGGTGACAAATCAGGCTGTCATGGAAGCGTTGGATGGATTGCCACCAGTAAAAGTACATTGCTCATTGCTGGCAGAAGAAGCTATTCATGCGGCACTTTGGGATTACGCAGAAAAGAATGGTATTGAAATAGAAGGATTAGAAAGACCAAAATCTGATATTCACGAAGATGAGGAAGAAGAAAGTGAAGAATACTAAAAAAGTAGTAGTTGGCATGTCCGGTGGTGTAGATTCTTCAGTTGCTGCTTACCTTTTGAAAGAACAGGGATATGATGTCATTGGTGTCACCATGCAGATATGGCAGGATGAAGACCATACCGTACAGGAAGAAAACGGCGGCTGTTGTGGATTGACTGCTGTGGATGATGCCAGAAGAGTGGCAGCAGATTTGGATATTCCGTACTATGTCATGAATTTCAAAAAAGAATTTCAAGAAAATGTCATCAATTATTTTATTGATGAATATTTGCACGGAAGAACACCGAATCCTTGTATTGCCTGCAATCGATATGTGAAGTGGGAATCCTTATTAAAACGTAGCATGGATATCGGGGCAGATTATATTGCAACAGGTCATTATGCGCGTATCGAAAAACTTCCAAATGGAAGATATGCACTTCGCCGCTCGGCAACATTGGCAAAGGACCAGACTTATGCGCTTTATAACCTGACCCAAGAGCAATTATCTCGGACCTTGATGCCGGTAGGGGAATTTACAAAAGATGAGGTTCGTGAGATTGCGGAGAAAATACAACTGCGAGTGGCAGCAAAGCCAGACAGTCAGGACATATGTTTTGTGCCTGATGGAGATTATGCAGGATTTATCGAACGAAATTTGGAAGAGACATTGCCGACCGGAAATTTTGTTACATTAGATGGAAAAGTTTTGGGCAAACACAAGGGCATTACTCACTATACCGTGGGACAACGAAAGGGTTTGGGATTAGCACTTGGTTATCCGGCCTTTGTGATTGAAATCAGACCGGAGACTAACGAAGTGGTGATTGGAACAAATGAAGATTCTATGTCACATTTGGTTCGGGCAAATCAGATAAACTTCATGTCTATCGAAGATTTGACAGAGCCCATGCGAGTGTTTGCAAAGATTCGCTATAACCATAAGGGTGCTTGGTGCACCATTGAAAAGACAGGAGACGACGAAGTACTTTGCACATTTGAAGAACAACAGAGAGCCATCACACCGGGACAAGCAGTCGTGTTTTATGACGGAGAGTATGTTCTTGGTGGAGGAACAATCATAGGAGATAAATAAATGAAAGCAGATTATCATGTGCATACTTGTTTTTCGAGGGATTCTGAAAATGACCCGGATGAATTGATTAAAGAAGGACTACGAAGAGGCCTAGAAACCATTTGCATTACAGACCATCATGATATTGATTTTGTGGACCCTGGGTTTGTCATTGATTTCGAGCCGTATTTTGAGACTTTGCGCGCTTTACAGGAAAAATATCGAGGTCAGATAGAAGTGCTGATTGGCATGGAATATGGCTTGCAGCCGCATTTGGCAGAGGAAAGTGCGAAATTGGCAAAACAGTATGATTTCGACTTTATTCTCGGTTCCATCCACATGGTAGACGGAGATGACCCTTATTATCGCAATATATTTAAAGGCAGAACAGATGAAGAGACTTATCGCATAGGTTTTGCAGATACATTAGAAAGCATCAAAAACATCAAAGATTTTGATTCTTTAGGACATCTGGATTATATTGTGCGATATGGGACAAATCAGGATCAAGATTATGTGTATGCCAAATACGCAGATTATCTGGATGAAATTTTGAAACATTTGATATATAACGGAAAGGGTCTGGAAGTCAATACAGCAGGTTGGAAATATGGTCTTTCCTTTGCTCATCCACACCCAGATGTTTTGAAAAGATATAAGGAATTGGGAGGCGAAATTCTTACAGTTGGTTCAGATGCTCACAAGTTAGAACATTTGGCTTACGATTTTGACCGCGTAAAGGGATATTTAGAGGCTTGCGGCTTTAAATATTACACAGAATTTCGACAAAGAAAGCCATATTTTTGTGCACTTTAATAAAATTGAAAAAGCACTTGAATTTTTGTACTATATTTAGTACAATGGTATGCGGAGTTGATTATTTTTTCACAAAGTGGAAAAGTATCATCATAGATGCTGTGAAAGCAAAAAAATTAATTAAATCTTTAGGAGGAATTAATCATGGCAGTAAAAGTAGCGATTAATGGTTTTGGACGTATTGGACGTCTTGCATTCAGACAAATGTTTGG
>JAZRND010000062.1:0-22687 GCA_045648005.1 Faecalimonas sp.
TTATCTACAACTAAAATTATTGTAAACAAAGATCAGATGGATGAATTATTACGTGAATTACGTATGAAGACACCGGATGAAATCAAACGCTATCAAAAAATCATTGCAAATAAGGATGCTATCCTTGCGGATGCACAGACAAAAGCAGATGCTATGATTGAAGAAGCACAAATTCATACAAAAGAATTGGTAAGTGAACATGAAATTATGCAAAGAGCTTACGCACAGGCAAATGACATTGTACTTGCAGCAACAGAACAAGCTCAACAAATTTTGGATAATGCTACAAACGACGCAAATGACATCCGTATTGGTGCTATTCAATACACCAACGATTTGATGGCAACAGCAGAAGGCATTATCGGACACACATTAGACAGTTATACTACAAAATATGACGGTTTAGTAAGTTCGCTTCAAGAATGTTATGATATTGTTCGTGCAAATCGTGCAGAGTTAGAAGTACCAGATAAGTCAGAAAGAGGTATGGAAGCAGAATTTGGTATTGACCTTATCAATGAATAAATTGTATATAACAAAAGGCAAGAAAGCTGGTTACCAATGCGGTAATCAGCTTTTGTATTATGTAAGAAGAAATCGGAATACCGGTGCCTTGTATCATAGAATTTGTCTGGGCAACAGCGCAGAGTCCTCCAAAAGAGGCGAGCGATAACACGTACGGGAATGTGATTGATAACGGAAGGTTTAAAGACATAATCCACGGAATTCCATTCGAAATTTCTAGGAATGGTACATAATAGTTGGTAGGAAATTTTGCACACAGCGTAAATAAGATAGAAAATAAAATCATATAACCGCCAATACGTGTAATAGTATCAAAACCATTCATCATGCAATTGTCGAAAATATCAAAGTTGAATACGAATTTGGCTCTGGTAATAAAATATGAATCGGAATTCACTTGTTTGATTTGATAAAAATTCCGAAAAATAAAGCTACACAGTATAGGGGCTATAACAAGAATGCTTAATGTTCCCAAAAGTAGGGAGTTGTCTTTGAAATTCTGGAACACGATGAAACTAATAATGAACATAGGGCTTGTGTTATTACAGAAAGAAAGCAAGTATTGACCTTCATTTTTTGAAATCTTTTTCGCACGTATCAAATCGGCAGTGGCTTTTGCTCCCATCGGATATCCACAAAGAAAACCGACAAGAACGGCATAACAGGCCGATTCCGAAAGTGCAAAACATTTTCTCATAATCGGGCTACAAAAGCGGGCAATATATTGGGCAACATTAGTATGTATAAATAAGTTCGACACAATGATAAAAGGCAACAAAGTTGGCAGGACAACCTGAAACCATAAAAGGAGCCCATTGCTGGCACCAAGAAAAGTTTCTTTTGGAAAAATGAGCATAATTACAAAAGAACCGATGATTGCAAACATATAAAGAAGCTGTTTCATGAAAGTCACCAAGTTAGTTTTTATTAGTTTATTGTGAAAAAAACAGCTTTATGACGCATATAGTGGAAGAAAAAAGGGTTCTTTATGGGAAAAAAGTTTTGTAAGCTGATTCTTATCGTGATAGTGACTGCGTTTTTTACTTCTCTGTTGGCAGGGAGTCTCATTAAGAAGAGTCGTATGACGAGATTAAATAATGATATTTTTGTGTCAGCAGGTTATAGAGAGCAAAATGTAGGAGAAGAAATGCTTTCTGCTTTAAAGACAACGCAAAATCCGGGCCAAATAGTAGGGGCATATTTATTAGAAAGCAAGTTTGGATACGAAGAGTTGGCTCAAACATTACAATCAGATACATTTCCTGATTTGATTAGAAAATGGAAAAAGAGCAAAGGTTGGAATGATTACATAAATATCACAGAATCCATTTGGAATGATGTGAAATATTTTCCGGTTCCAGAGTTTCCTAATCAAAATAGTATGGGTGTATCTTATGTCAATAGTTGGATGTCAGAGCGAACTTACGGCGGGAAACGTGGACATGAAGGGACCGATATAATGGCCGAAAAGAATAAACGAGGTATTTATCCTATTGTTAGTATGACTGACGGTGTGATTGAGAGCAAAGGGTGGTTGGAAAAAGGGGGGTATCGAATCGGTATTAAAACTCCTGGTGGGGCGTACTTTTATTATGCTCATTTAGCCTCTTATGCCAATGTTGAAGAAGGGGAACAGATTAAAGCCGGGGATGTTATTGGTTTTATGGGGGACAGTGGCTATGGACCGGAAGGAACAATAGGGCAATTTGCAGTGCATTTGCATCTTGGAATTTACATTTATCCGGACCAAAAGGAAACCAGTATAAATCCATATTGGGTGTTAAGATATATTGAAAATCGCAAGGTAAAATGTTATACTGAAACATAATGCTGATACGGAGGATAACTATGAGTTTACCAATTGCATTTGTAGAGAAAATGAAAGTTCTTCTTGGTGAAGAATTTGATGATTATATAAAATGTTACGATGAGAAAAGATGGTATGGATTACGTGTCAATACAAAGAAAATCAGTGTAGAAGAATTTGAAAATATCTGTCCCTTTGAGATTGAGCCTATACCATGGATAGAGAATGGTTTTTACTATGATGGCGATAAGGTCCAGGCGGCGAAACACCCATACTATTTTGCCGGTCTTTATTACTTGCAAGAGCCGAGTGCCATGACACCAGCCAATCGTCTCCCTATAGAACCAGGTGATAAAGTATTAGATGTCTGTGCGGCACCGGGCGGAAAGGCTACTGAATTGGGTGCAAAGCTAAAAGGACAAGGTGTTCTAATGGCAAACGATATCAGCAATTCCAGAGCGAAGGGGCTTCTGAAAAATTTGGAAGTCTTTGGTATAGGAAATGTGCTCGTGTTAAGCGAAGAACCAGGGAAATTAGAATCTTATTTCCCGGAATATTTTGATAAAATATTAATTGATGCCCCATGTTCTGGTGAGGGAATGTTTCGAAAAGACAAAAAAATGGTCAAAGCATGGGAAGAACATGGTCCGGAATTTTTTACAAAAATACAACGGAGTATTGTAACCCAGGCTGCAAGGATGTTGAAACCGGGTGGTTTAATTTTATATTCTACTTGTACCTTTGATCCGGAAGAGAATGAAGGTACTATTGAATACTTAATGGAGCAGTACCCGGAATTTACAATCAAGGATATTATTCCGTACGAGGGATTTACCAATGGTAAACCAGAGGTGACCAAATCCGGTGATCCATCATTTGCAAAAACAGTTCGTATATGGCCACATCGGATGAAGGGCGAAGGTCATTATCTTGCTCTATTACAAAAAGGTGAGCATAATGTAGATACTAGCATGGCACCACAAAAAGGTCGTATTAAAAAAGTACCTGAAGAAATACTTCAATTCTTTTCTGATGTTGATTGGGACATGGATTGGAGTCGATTAGAAATCTATAGTGAAAAGGTTTATTATATGCCGGAAGGAGTACCAGATGTCAAAGGAATTCGTTTCTTGCGTACCGGGCTTTACCTTGGGGATTTGAAGAAAAATCGTTTCGAACCGAGCCAATCTTTGGCTATGTGTCTGAAGAAAGAGGAATACAAACAGTGCCTCAACCTTTCGGCACAAGATGAGCGAATTATCAAATACTTAAAAGGAGAAACCATTGAAGTTGATGATATTGTGTCTGTCAAAGATAAAGGTTGGTTTTTGGTATTGGTGGATGGATATCCGCTGGGATGGGGTAAACTTGCAGGTGGAACTCTGAAAAACAAATATTTACCTGGATGGAGATGGCAATCTTAATGATGCGTTTGGATAAGTATCTGGCCGACATGAGCATAGGTACAAGGTCAGAAGTAAAAAAGTATATTCGACAAGGAAAAGTGACTGTTAACGGTGTAGTAGTGAAAGAACCGGAAAGAAAAGTTGATGTCGGAAACCAGACGGTTTGTTTTAATGGACAAGCTGTAAGTTATAAAGAATACGAGTATTATATGCTAAACAAACCGGCAGGGGTAATATCAGCTACAGAAGATAAAACAGAAAAAACCGTGTTGGATTTGATTGATAGCAAATGTCGGAAAGATTTATTTCCGGTTGGCAGGTTAGATAAAGATACCGAAGGACTGCTTTTAATTACCAATGATGGTGACTTGGCCCATCGTTTGTTGGCACCGAAGAAACATGTAGATAAAGTTTATTATGCGAAAGTAGAAGGTATGGTTACAGAGGAAGATGTGGAGAAGTTTTCCCAAGGTCTTGCTATTGGTGAGGGTGAAATGACAAAACCGGCGGTGCTTAAGATACTTGTGTCTGACGAGATTTCGGAAATTGAACTTACTATACAAGAAGGAAAGTTCCATCAGGTAAAGCGCATGTTTGAAACAGTAGATAAAAAAGTGATTTATTTAAAACGGCTCTCTATGGGGACATTACAGCTAGATGAGAGTTTGGCATTAGGTGAGTACAGAAAACTCACAAAAGAGGAGCTGGAGCAATTATGCTAAAAGATATTGATGCAATTATTTTTGATATAGATGGAACACTCATTGATTCCATGTGGATTTGGACAGATATTGATGATTTGTTCTTGGACAAATATAACCTTACGGCGCCGGAAGATTTTCATAAGGGAATGGAAGGTAAAAGTTACTCGGAGACAGCACAGTATTTTCTGGATATTTTTCCGGAACTTCCGCATACAAAACAAGAATTAGAAGAAGAATGGCACCAGATGGCATTTGATATTTATACCAAAGAAATGAAATTGAAAAAGGGAGCTTTTGAGTTTATTAAAGCTATGCATAAAGAAGGAAAGAAATTAGGAATTGCTACTAGTAATTCTAGAGTCTTGGCTGTAGGAATGTTGGAAAACAATGAAGTTTTAAATGATTTTGATGCCATATGGACTTCTGACGAGGCAAAGGCGGGGAAACCGTCTCCGGATGTATATCTTCGTGTGGCGGAAAGTTTGCAGGTTTTGCCATCTAGATGTTTGGTTTTTGAAGATGTGCCAAACGGTATTTTGGCAGGAAAAAATGCGGGTATGAAGGTGTGTGCAGTAGATGATAATTTCTCCAGACCACAGGATGCCTTAAAAAGGGAACTTGCAGATTACTATATTCATGATTATGACGATATAAAAAATAACACCTACGAGGTATTGTAATGGAACAACAGTTTTTACCAATTTGCAGAAAGGATATGGAAGAGCGTGGATGGAGTGAAGTAGATTTCGTCTATGTAACCGGGGATGCTTATGTGGATCATCCTTCTTTTGGCCATGCAATTATTACTCGCATTTTGGAATCCCATGGTTACAAAATCGGAGTCATTGCACAACCGGATTGGAAGGATAGAGAAAGTGTTTGTGTTTTTGGAAAACCAAGACTTGGATTTTTGGTTTCTTCTGGGAACATGGATTCCATGGTGAATCATTATTCTGTTTCGAAAAAGAGACGTACGAATGATGCATTTACTCCAGGTGGTATCATGGGAAAACGTCCGGATTATGCCACGGTCGTATATTGTAATTTGATTCGTCAGACTTATAAAAAGATACCGATTATTATCGGTGGAATAGAGGCGAGTCTTCGCAGAATGGCTCATTATGATTACTGGTCTAACAAACTGAAACGTTCTATTTTATTGGATTCCGGAGCAGATATTATTTCTTACGGTATGGGTGAGCGCTCTATTGTAGAAATTGCAGAAGCTCTGGACAGTGGATTAGCAGTGTCTGATATAACCTATATAGATGGAACTGTGTGCAAAGTGAAGACATTAGACAGTGTGTATGAGGCCATTGTTTTAGAGTCATGGGATGAGCTAAATGAAGACAAGTTAAACTATGCAAGAAGTTTTTATAAACAATACTGTAATACGGATCCTTTTTCAGGGAAACGGCTAGTAGAGCCATACGGTGAACATTTGTATGTGGTTCAGAATCCACCGGCAAAGCCTTTGTCGCAATCAGAAATGGACCGAGTATATAGTTTGCCTTATATGAGAACTTATCATCCATCCTACGAAGCACAAGGTGGCGTTCCGGCTATAGAAGAAGTGAAATACAGTCTCATAAGTAATCGAGGCTGCTTTGGAGGATGTAATTTCTGCGCTCTGACATTTCATCAGGGAAGAATTATACAGACAAGAAGTCATGAGTCCTTAATCCAAGAGGCAAAAAAAATTATTTGGGATAAGGATTTTAAGGGATATATCCATGATGTGGGAGGACCGACAGCTAACTTTAGAGATCCGGCTTGTGACAAGCAGTTGAGCAAAGGGGCCTGCCCAAACAAGCAATGCTTATTTCCAAAGCCTTGTAAGAATTTAAAAGTGGACCATAAGGATTATTTAAAACTCTTACGTAAACTTCGCGAGCTACCAAATGTCAAGAAGGTTTTTATTCGTTCGGGTATTCGGTTCGATTATTTGATTGCAGATAAAGACGATACCTTTTTCCGTGAATTGTGTGAACATCATGTAAGTGGGCAATTAAAAGTTGCACCGGAACATGTTGCGGATCCTGTCCTTCAGATGATGGGCAAACCGGAAAACAGTGTCTATCAGGCATTTACAAAGAAATATAAACAAATCAATGAAAAACTTGGTAAGAAACAATTTTTAGTACCTTATCTTATGTCTTCTCATCCTGGTTCCACCATGAAGGAAGCTGTGGAACTGGCTGAATATTTGCGAGATTTGGGTTATATGCCGGAACAAGTTCAGGATTATTATCCTACACCATCTACCATATCAACGTGTATGTATTACACCGGAGTAGATCCACGTACTATGGAATCGGTATATGTGCCTAAAAATCCACATGAGAAAGCTATGCAGAGAGCTTTGATTCAATATCGAAATCCAAAGAATTATGAGTTGGTTTTGGAAGCTCTAAAAATGGCAGACCGAATGGATTTGGTTGGTTTTGATAAGCATTGCCTGATTCGGCCAAGACAAGGACAATCTTTCAAGCGTGCTGATAAGAAACCGACTGATGGACGCAATCAGACTTCAAAGAAGAAGAAAACAATACGAAATGTGCATAAAAAGAAATAATTGGAGAACATATGCAGGAGATCATTATTACAGCAAATGAAGCAGGGCAAAGATTTGACAAACTTTTGGCTAAATATTTAAACCAAGCGCCAAAGAGTTTCATTTATAAAATGCTTCGAAAAAAGAATATTGTATTAAATGGCAAGAAAGCTGATGGCAATGAGCAACTAGCTGTTGGTGATTCTGTAAAACTATTTCTTGCAGATGAAACTATTGAAAAGTTTTCGAAATTTGAAATACAACAAGTCAAAGGTAATCTGGATGTGTTATATGAGGATGAAAATATTTTGATTGTCAATAAACCGGTTGGTATGTTGTCTCAAAAGGCAGAGCAAAGAGACGAATCTTTAGTAGAACATGTAATTTCCTATTTGCTTGAAAGTGAGCAATTTACAAAAGAAGAACTGAAGAAATTTCGTCCTTCTATCTGCAATCGTCTGGATAGAAATACCAGTGGACTGGTTGTGGCAGGAAAGAGTCTTGCAGGCTTGCAAGAAATGGGAGCATTATTTAAAGCGCGTTCTTTGAAGAAATATTATCGATGTTTGGTACAAGGAAAGGTATCAGAGAGACAATATATAAAAGGATATTTGACAAAAGACGAAATAACTAATAAAGTATCTATATTGGCAAAAGAAGAAAAAGACAGTCTCCCGATTGAAACAGAATATGAGCCAATCTGGAGCAATGGTAAAGTTACACTTTTAGAAGTGCATTTGATCACAGGAAGAACCCATCAGATTCGTGCACATTTGGCATCATGCAATCATCCGATTATAGGCGACTATAAATACGGAAATCGAAAGATAAATAATGTGTATAAAGAAAAATATGGTTTGGGAAGTCAGCTGTTACATGCATATAGATTGGAAATGCCGAAGCTATCAGGTGCACTAGGCCAAGTGAGTGAAAAACAATTTGTGGCGCCAATACCAAAGTTGTTTGAACGCATTGTTGAAACAGAAAAAAGAGAAGGTTAACAATTATGGGAACATGGAATTCCAGAGGACTACGAGGCTCCACATTGGAAGAATTCTTAAATCGTACAAATGAAAAGTATTTGGAGCAGGGGTTAGCATTAATTCAAAAAATACCTACTCCGATTACACCGGTTCAGATAGACAAAGAACACCGACATATTACTTTAGCCTATTTTGACCAACGAAGCACAGTAGATTATATTGGTGCAGTTCAGGGGATTCCGGTGTGTTTTGACGCCAAAGAGTGCCATGCTGACACCTTTCCGCTGCAAAACATACATGAACATCAAGTGCAGTTTATGGGTGATTTTGAAAAGCAGGATGGAATTGCGTTTTTAATTATTTATTTTAGTGTAAGAAATGAATTGTATTATATGACTTACAAAGAATTGCACTGGTTTTGGAAACGGGCAGAAGAAGGCGGAAGAAAAAGTGTCCGTTATGATGAATTAAATCCGACTTATTTTATGCAGTTCAAGCAAGGCTTTTTTGTTCCTTATCTTGATGCATTACAAAAAGATATAGAATCCAGAGACTAGAAGGAGGAAGGAAATGAAACAACAGATTTTACATACGCCGGAAGGCGTAAGAGACATTTACAGTGTAGAATATAGAAAAAAACAGGAACTGGAAAGAAAGTTGCAGAAAGTGTTCCATTTATTTGGGTATCAGGATGTACAGACTCCAATGTTAGAATATTTTGATGTGTTTGGTAAAGAAATCGGAACAACTCCTTCTAAAGAATTATATAAATTTTTTGACAGAGAAGGAAATACATTAGTTCTTCGACCGGATATTACACCATCTATTGCCAGAGTTGCCACAACATTGTACGATACAGAAAAACTTCCTATTCGTCTCTGCTATAAAGGCAATACTTTTATTAATCATTTCAGTTATCGTGGAAGATTGCATGAGACTACACAAGCGGGTGTGGAATTGATCGGTATTGATACCGTTGAAGCAGATGCAGAAATGGTCGTTATGGCAGTAGAAAGCCTGAAAGAAACAGGATTGAAAGAATTCCAAATTCATATAGGTAGTGTGGAATTTTTTGAGAGTATGATTGCAGAAACAAACTTGGAAAAGGAAGAAGAATTCCGTTTGAGAGAACTTATCAGTAATCGCAATTCTTTTGGTGTGGATGAGCTACTAAATCAATCTGAAGCAAAACCGACGACAAAGGCAGCTTTTCAAATGATGCCGGAATTAATTGGTGGAGAAGAAGTGCTGAAGCAAGCTAAATTGGTAGCTTTAAATGGACGAGCAATGTCGGCAGTGAGTCGGCTTGAAGAACTTTATAAGCTACTAGCTGCTTACGGGGTAGAGAAATACATAACCTTTGATCTTAATATGAGTGGAACATATGGATATTACACGGGAATTATTTTCTGTGGATATACATATGGAACAGGTGATGCTATTGTAAAAGGCGGTCGATATGATCAACTATTAGAGAAGTTTGGAAATCCGTCGCCATCTATTGGTTTTGTCATTGTAGTAGATGAACTTATGAATGCGTTTGCGAGACAAAAATTGGAGATCCCATGCAAATCCAATAACACATTCCTTTTATATGATGAAAATCGTGAAGCGGAAGCCATTAAATTGGCAAAGGAGTTTAGAACTAGTGGAAAACCGACTGAATTAGTAAAAAAACGTGCAGATAAAACTTTGGAAGAATATATTTCTTGTGCAAAGCAGAACCTCTGCGTTAGCATGTTGTATTTACGAAACAATAAGGATATAGAAATGGTAAATTTATTAACGGGAACTGTAAAAACAGTTTCTAAGACTGTAAAGTAGGCAAGAGAGGAAGACTGTATGAGATATTTGACATTTGCATTGACGAAAGGGCGTCTTGCGAAGAAAACCATGGAATTACTAGAACAATTAGGGATTACATGTGAAGAAATAAAAGATAAAGATTCCCGAAAATTAATTTTTGTCAATGAAGAATTAAAGTTAAAATTCTTCTTGGCAAAGGGACCTGATGTGCCGACGTATGTGGAATATGGTGCGGCGGACATCGGTGTGGTTGGCAAGGATACAATTTTAGAGGAAGGACGAAAAGTGCATGAAGTGTGCGATCTTGGATTTGGAAAATGTCGCATGTGTGTATGTGGTCCGAAATCAGCAGAGGAACTCTTGAAACATCGTGAACTTATTCGTGTAGCAACCAAATATCCAAAGATTGCAAAGGACTATTTTTATAACAAGAAACATCAAACTGTGGAGATCATTAAACTAAACGGTTCTATTGAATTAGCACCATTGGTAGGGTTGTCTGAAGTGATTGTAGATATTGTTGAGACTGGTTCTACACTTCGTGAAAATGGATTGGATGTATTAGAGGAAATCTGTCCACTTTCTGCACGTATGATTGTGAATCCGGTAAGCATGAGAATGGAAAACGACCGCATTAAGGAATTGCTCGCAAAATTGCGAACAGTTTTGCAGGAGGGATAAGATGAGAATACAGAAGCTAGATGAAAATACAAAGAAAAATCTGCTGGAAGATTTATTAAAGAGAAGTCCAAATCAATATCCTGAATATGAGTCTAGAGTAGCTACCATTTTGGAAGCGGTGAAAAAAGAAAAGGATGCGGCTCTTTTTGGATTTACCAAGCAATTTGATGGAGTGGAATTGACAGCGGACACTATTAAGGTGTCAGAAGAAGAAATTAAAGAAGCATATGAGAAGGTAGATGCTACTTTGATTGATATTATTAGAAAAGCAAAAAAGAATATTCAAGAATATCATGAGAAACAGAGACAGTACAGTTGGTTTGACAGTAAACCGAATGGAACTATGTTAGGACAGAAAGTGACAGCCCTACAAAGGGTAGGCGTTTATGTTCCGGGTGGAAAAGCAGTTTATCCTTCTTCGGTTTTAATGAACATTTTGCCTGCAAAAGTAGCAGGTGTAGATGAGATTGTCATGGTTACACCACCGGGAAAAGACGGCAAGGTGAATCCTAATACGTTGGTTGCCGCAAAAGAAGCGGGAGCAGACGTGATTTATAAAGTGGGCGGAGCACAGGCAATTGCAGCCATGGCATATGGAACAGAAAGTATCCCAAAAGTAGATAAGATTGTAGGGCCTGGTAATATTTATGTTGCGCTTGCTAAAAAGGCAGTATATGGACATGTGAGTATTGACTCTATTGCAGGACCAAGTGAAATTATGGTCATTGCAGATGAAAGTGCAAATCCTAGATTTGTGGCAGCTGATTTACTTTCTCAAGCAGAACACGATGAACTTGCATCGGCTATCTTGGTTACAACTAGTGACAAATTAGCACAAGAGGTTTCCAAGCAGGTAGAAATTTTTGTTGAGGAGTTAAGCCGTACAGAGATTATGAGAAAATCTTTGGATAATTACGGATACATATTAGTAGCAGAGACACTGGAGGATGTCATTGATATTGCAAATGAAATTGCATCCGAACATTTAGAAATCATGACAAAGAACCCATATGAGGTTATGATGAAAATTCGAAATGCAGGAGCTATTTTTATTGGGGAATACAGCAGTGAGCCTTTGGGCGATTATTTTGCGGGACCGAATCATGTGTTGCCAACAAATGGAACTGCTAAATTCTTCTCGCCTTTGAGTGTGGATGATTTTATTAAGAAATCAAGTATTATTGCTTACTCAAGAGAGGCTTTAGAGTGTATACATGATGATATTGAACGTTTTGCAGAAGCAGAACAGTTGACAGCACACGCAAATTCCATTAAAGTACGTTTTGAAAAGTAGAGGTGTTCATATGGAAAACAGAATTGCAGTCTGCGCAAGACAGACGAAAGAAACAGATATTAAATTAAAACTCAATTTAGACGGAAGTGGCAAAACCAAAATTTCTACAGGCGTTGGTTTTTTTGATCACATGTTGGAAGGGTTCGCAAGACATGGATTGTTTGATTTGGAATTGGAAGTTCATGGTGACTTGCATGTGGATTGTCACCATACGATAGAAGATACCGGAATTGTATTGGGACAAGCTATTGCAGAAGCATTGGGCGATAAAAAAGGTATCAAACGTTATGGTAGCTTTTTGCTTCCAATGGATGAAACATTGGCGCTCTGTGCAGTAGATTTATCCGGCAGACCATATTTGAACTGGAAAGCAGATTTTACGGTTGAGAAGATCGAAGATTTGGATACAGAAATGTTCCACGAATTTTTCTATGCAGTTTCATATAGCGCTGCTATGAATTTGCATTTAAAAATTGAGGATGCCGGTAACAATCATCATATGGCAGAAGCTTTGTTTAAAGCATTTGGTAAAGCTCTTGATATGGCTACCATGGAAGAACCAAGAATGAAAGATGTATGGTCAACGAAAGGAAGTTTATAGACGTGAATAATTATAAAAAAATAGCACCATGTATTTTTATCCAAGAAGGCAAGGCAGTTAAATGGTTCAATGATAACACCGTATTGGCCGATGACGTTGTGGAATTAGCAAAAAAATACGAGAATGCAGGGGCAAATGAAATTATCATCTTTGATATGTCAAAGTCAGACAAAGAACATGATAATTCGATTGAATTGATGAAAAAAATTAATCGTGCTATCCGTATTCCTATGGTTGCTGGTGGAAACATTAAGAGACAGGAAGATGTAAAGAAAATTTTGTATGCAGGTGCTAAAAAAGCCATTTTGAATTTTTCGAAACCTGCGGGGATTGAACTTTTAGAAGAAGCTTCTAAAAGATTTGGCCAAGATAAAATAGCGGTATCATTAAATGATTTTGATACTTTATTTAAGCAACAAAATATGATTGAAGAATATGCCAGCGAGATTATTTTTATGCACAGACCAGATTTGGATTCAGTTGTTAATATGACTGCTGTGCCGACAATGATTTTGACAGATGTGACAGAACAAAACGAAATCTTGCGTATCTTAAAATGCAATGGTATCAAAGGTGTGTCAGGCAAATTTGTAAGTGCGTTGGATTTTGATTTTTCTGATTTCAAACAGGTGTGTGAGAAGGAAAATATTGAAATTTCGTTTTTGGAATGTAAGATGGAATTTTCTGAATTTAAATTAAATTCGGATGGTCTTATTCCAGTTATTGTGCAACACTATAAGACAGGTGAAGTTTTAATGTTAGCCTACATGGACCAAGATGCTTATGAGCAAACTGTCAAAACTGGAAAAATGACATATTATAGCAGAAGTCGTCAAGAACGTTGGGTAAAAGGTGAAACGTCAGGGCATTATCAATATGTGAAATCACTGACATTAGATTGTGACAATGATACTATATTGGCTAAGGTCGATCAAGTAGGTGTTGCATGCCACACTGGCTCACCAACTTGTTTCTTCCAAACGTTGGTAGAAGCTGAAGCGGATGAAAAGAATCCATTACAAGTATTTGATAGTGTTTATGAAACAATTTTGGACCGTAAAAAGAATCCAAAAGAAGGTTCATATACCAATTATCTATTTGATAAAGGGATTGATAAGATTCTTAAGAAAGTAGGGGAGGAAGCCACAGAACTGGTAATTGCTGCCAAAAATCCAAACCCGGAAGAAATTAAATATGAACTGTCTGATTTCTTATACCACGCTATGGTGTTAATGGTTGAAAGAGGTGTCACTTGGGAGGATATTATCAAAGAATTGGCTGACCGTTAATTCTAAACAAATAAAAGAAAGCATATATTACACTAAAACGTGTAGTATATGCTTTTTTATGTTTGATATTGAAAAAAGAAGAACCCAATTGTTGCAAGATACTAGAAAAATATATAGTGAACATTATTCACCACCGGCTATTCATCCAAGGTATCAGTCTGTTTATGGTTCGTTATATGGTGAAGACTCTAGTGAAAAATCACCGAGTATCAAGATGTTTTTTATTCGGCTCTTTGTGGCTATGCTGATATTTGGCGTGCTTTTCCTTCTCGATTACCGAGAAGAAAAAATTGCCAATATAAGCAGTGAGACTATTATTCAAGAGATACAAAAGGATTTATTCGGCGAGTAACTCCCATTGTTCATATAATGTTTCTAATTCTTCCAATATAGATGCTTTTTCTGTGGACAGTTCTTGGCACTTAATGCTGTTGGTATAAATGTCAGGGTCTGTCATTAAAGCATCAATTTCTCCGTCTCGCAGTTCTAACGCGTGTATTTGTTCCTCTACCTTTTTTAGATCGTTTTGTCGTTTCCGCTCCTTCGCTTGAGCTTCTTTTTGTGATTTCCAATCCAGTTTTGTTTCTGTTTCTGCCTGTATAGAAACAGCTGTTTGAGATTGAGAAGAGGTATAGGCATCAGTTAAGATATCTTTTTTTTCTAAATAATAATCATAATTTCCGATATAATTTACAAATGTTTGGTTTACTAAATCCAAGATGCGGGTTGCTGTTTGATTAATAAAATATCGGTCATGAGAAACATACAAAACGGTACCAGTATACTCGTTTAAGGCTTTTTCTAAAATTTCTTTTGAAGCAATATCCAAGTGGTTAGTAGGCTCGTCCATGATCAAGAAGTTCGCTTCTGAAAGCATTAGTTTTGCTAATGAAACACGCCCACGTTCACCACCACTCAAATCTCGGATCAACTTGTAAACATCGTCCCCTGTAAATAAAAAAGCAGCAAGTGTATTTCTAATCTGTGTGTTTGTCAAATTAGGATAATCGTCCGAAATTTCATCAAAGATTGTTTTGTCCATATGAAGTACATGATGTTCTTGGTCATAATAACCAATCTGCACTTTTGTTCCTAAACGAAAAAGTCCGGTATCCGCAGGAAGCACTTGGTTTAAAATCTTTAAAAATGTTGTTTTGCCAGTTCCGTTGTCGCCAATAATAGCAACATGTTCGCCGCGTTTGATTTCAAAAGAAACATTTTGAAATAGACTTTGTGTTCCGAAAGATTTACTTAAATTTTCTACAGATAAAACATCGTTTCCACTGGTGTAGGATGGTTCTAATGAAAAATGTAATTCTTTTTGGGTGTCTATAGGCCTTTCAATACGCTCGATTTTATCTAACATTTTTTCGCGACTTTCTGCGCGTTTGATAGATTTTTCTCTGTTAAATGAACGGAGCTTTTCAATAACAGCTTCTTGATGCTTGATTTCCTGTTGCTGGTTTAAATATTCCCGAATACGAGCCTCTCGAAGTTGCTTTTTCTTTTCAGCAAAAGCACTGTAATTTCCTTGAAACATGATCAGGTCACCATTTTCGATTTCGACAACTTTCGACACAACACGATTTAAGAAATAACGGTCGTGAGATACAATCAGCACAGCGCCATCGTAGTTCAATAAGTAATTTTCTAGCCAACTAATGGAATTCATGTCCAAATGGTTTGTTGGTTCATCTAGTAGCAAGATATCTGGCTTGGTAAGTAGTAATTTTCCTAACGCAACTCGTGTTTTCTGCCCTCCGGAAAGGGTGTCTACTTCTTTAGAAAAATCTTGTTCTTTAAATCCCAGACCTTTTAACACACCGACTAATTCGCTTTGGAATGCATAGCCATTGGATTTTTCAAACTGTTCGGTTAATAAATGATAGGAGTGCAACCTTGCTTCAAGTTCCTCACCACTTAAATGTTTCATTTCGAGTTCCATGGTGCGGATTTGTTTTTCTAATTGAATCAGATCTGCCTTGGCAGTTTTCAGCTCTTCCAAAATAGTATTTTGCGTACATAAATCTTGGTGTTGGGAAAGGTAACCGATGGTCTTTCCTTTTGCAAGTATAATATCTCCAGAGTCTGGCTCCACGGTTTTTATAATCATTTTTAAAAGGGTGGATTTTCCGGCGCCATTTACTCCGATTAAAGCAACTTTTTCGCGATCTTCTATATGAAAGGAGCCAGATTTTAAAATTACTTGGTCTCCGAAAGATTTTGTAATATTGTGGCATGCAAGAATCATACCGAACCTCCTATGGTGTATAAAAGTTTACCTTTTCATTATACTTGATAAAGGAGAAAAAACAATGAAAAGTTTGACTTTGACAATTGCTTTCTATATAATGAATTTTAGTTATAAAAGAAGGAAGGTAAAAGAAGTGGAGGCAAAAGGTATTTCACAGGCAGTCATTCAAAGGCTACCAAGATACTATCGTTATCTTGGGGATTTGCTTGATAATAATGTTGAGCGCATTTCTTCGAAAGACTTAAGCAGAAGAATGAACGTAACAGCTTCACAGATTCGACAAGACCTTAATAATTTTGGTGGATTTGGCCAACAAGGCTATGGATATAATGTAAAATTTCTTCACACAGAAATAGGTAAAATTTTAGGTTTGGATGAAAAGCATAATTTCATTATTATTGGTGCTGGTAATTTGGGACAAGCATTGGCGAATTATTCATCCTTTGAAAGCAGTGGATTTGTGTTAGCAGGAATTTTTGATGTCAATCCAGTTTTGAAAGGTACCAGCATTCGTGGTGTGCCGATTCGTATGATGGATGAGTTAAAGCTATTTGTAGAACAAAATCAGGTAGAAATTGCAGTATTGACAGTTCCTAAACAGAATGCGTCAGAAGTTGCCGATTTGCTTGCTGATACCCGCATTAAAGGTATTATGAATTTTGCTCATACGGATTTGAAATTACCAAAGCGGATGATAGTGGAAAATGTACATGTATCCGATAGTTTGATGAAGCTTTCTTACAAAATAGGACGAAGCGAAGAGAGAATTCCGGAAGAGTAGCGCATAGAATACGTGTAAGGGATTATGTGAAAGCATATCTTCTTGCACGTTTTTTCAGACATGAAAGAGGTGATGATTTGAAAACATATAGTAGAGTATATGCAAAAATTGATTTGGATGCCATCGCTTACAATATGGAGCAGATGAAAAACCGTCTTCATTCAGATACTCGGATTATTGTAGTTATTAAGGCAGATGGATATGGACATGGAGCTGTGCAGATTGCGCAGATGCTAGAGAAATTAGAATACATCTGGGGATTTGCGGTGGCAACATTGGATGAAGCTGTCGTGCTAAAAAATGAGAATATTCGGAAACCTGTTTTGGTTTTGGGGTGCGTGTTTCCAGACCAATATTTGGAAATGTTAAAACATGATATTCGAATGAATGTTTATACAGAAGAGATGGCAAGAGCTATTTCTAAAATGGCAGAAAAAGAAAATCTGACCGCATATATGCATATTAAATTGGATACGGGAATGGCAAGACTAGGATTTGATATGAGTGATAAATCCGTGTCGGAAATCACAAATATAGCGGCTATGAATAATGTATGTATGGAAGGTGTATTTACTCACTTCGCAAAAGCAGATGAGATAGATAAATCATTTACTGAAAAGCAAATGCAGGATTTTGCACAGATGTGTAAAAAATTAGAAATGCATGGTGTGAAATTCCAGTATGAGCATTGCGCAAACAGCGCAGCTATTGTAGACATACCAGAAGCAGATTTTGACTTGGTTCGAGCTGGTATTTCTACATACGGTTTGTATCCTTCGGATGAGGTGAATAAAGGCAATGTGATATTGAAGCCTGCACTTTCCTTAAAGAGCCATGTCGCATTTGTGAAGGATATACCAAAAGGTACACCGATTAGTTATGGTGGGACTTTTGTTTCGGACAAAGAAATGACTGTGGCAACCATTCCGGTGGGATATGCCGACGGATATCCAAGAAGCCTTTCCAATATTGGGAGTGTCCTCATTCATGGGCAAAGAGCACCGATTCTGGGGCGAGTGTGTATGGATCAATTTATTGTAGATGTGACGGATATTAAAAATGTTGGCTTCGGTGACATGGTGACCTTGATTGGGCAGGATGGAGATGAATGCATTACTGTTGAAGAACTGGGGGATTTGTCCGGAAGGTTTAATTATGAATTTATTTGCGACCTTGGAAAACGTATACCGAGAGTTTATGTGAGAGACGGAAAGGTATCAGAACAAGTGGATTATTTTGCTTAAAAAATCAAGCTCTGATTAGAATACATTTGAAAAAGATGGAAATAATGTTGATATCTTAATTAATCGGAGTGTGAAGAAATTGCAAATCAAGCGAGGAGATATTTTTTATGCAGATTTAAGCCCTGTTATCGGCTCTGAACAAGGAGGAGTGCGCCCTGTAATTATTATCCAGAATGATGTTGGAAATAGGCACAGTCCTACTGTGATCTGCGCAGCAATTACTTCAAAGATGAACAAGGCGAAGTTGCCTACCCATGTAGAACTAGATGCAAATAAATATCAATTGGTGAAAAATTCAGTTATCTTATTAGAACAGATAAGAACCATTGATAAGCAGAGGCTTAAAGATTTTATTTGTCATGTGGATAGAAATATGATGACAAAGGTTAGTGAGGCTTTGTTAGTAAGTTTAGAACTTCATACATAGCACTATACAAAACTGACAAACAGTGCTAGAATGTACAAGTATTTTAAGAACACAAGAAAGAGGAAGAAACATGTCAGGACATTCAAAATTTGCAAATATCAAACATAAGAAAGAAAAAAATGATGCGGCTAGAGGAAAGATTTTTACAAAAATCGGTAGAGAATTAGCAGTAGCCGTAAAAGAAGGTGGCGGACCTGATCCTGCTAATAATAGTCGTTTACGCGATGTAATTGCAAAAGCAAAAGCGAACAACATGCCAAATGACAATATTGAAAGAAGTATCAAAAAAGCGGCAGGGGATGCCGACGCTTCCAATTACGAGCACGTTACATATGAGGGCTATGGGCCAAACGGAACAGCCATTATTGTAGAAGCATTGACAGACAACAAAAATCGTACAGCATCCAATGTTCGAAATGCCTTTACCAAAGGGAACGGAAATGTTGGTACGCCAGGCTGTGTGTCATTTATGTTTGACAAAAAAGGACAAATTATTGTTGATAAAGAAGAATGTGATTTAGATGCTGATGATTTAATGATGACAGCATTAGATGCTGGCGCGGAGGATTTTGTTGAAGAGGAAGATAGTTATGAAATCCTTACTGACCCAGATGAGTTTAGTGCTATTCGTTTATCATTAGAAGAAGCGGGCATCCCAATGGTAAGTGCAGAGGTTACCATGATTCCACAAACATATGTGGAGTTGACAGACGAAAAAGATTTAAAAAATATTCAGAAAACATTAGACCTTTTAGAAGAAGATGACGATGTTCAGGAAGTTTATCACAACTGGGATGAATAAGTAGGAGGAAATGAAATGAGTGATTACAGGATAGAGACAAAATGTATCCAATCAGGATACACACCAAAAAATGGTGAACCAAGAGTTCTTCCAATTTACCAAAGCACAACTTTTAAATATGAAAACAGTGATGAAATGGGTAAGTTGTTTGATTTGGAAGCATCTGGGTATTTTTATACCAGACTTCAAAATCCAACCAATGATGCGGTTGCTGCTAAAATCTGTGATATGGAAGGCGGCGTGGCGGCGATGCTTACTTCATCAGGTCAAGCAGCAAACTTCTATGCGATTATGAACATTGCAGAAGCAGGTGACCATATCATTTGTTCTTCAGCTGTATATGGTGGTACATATAATTTATACGCTCATACTATTCGCAAAATGGGAATTGAAGCAACTTTTGTGGATCCGGATGCTTCAGAAGAAGAATTAAATAAAGCATTCAAGTCTAACACAAAAGCTGTGGTTGGCGAGACTATTGCGAACCCGGGATTAAACGTTTTAGACATTGAAAAGTTTGCAAAAGCAGCCCATGCACATGGAGTGCCATTGATTGTGGATAATACCTTTGCGACACCAATCAACTGCAGACCATTTGAATGGGGCGCAGATATTGTGACACATTCTACAACCAAGTACATGGATGGTCATGCTGTAGCAGTGGGCGGATGTATTGTAGACAGTGGCAACTTTGATTGGGAAGCATATGCGGATAAATTTCCAGGACTAACTACACCGGACGAAACTTATCATGGATTAGTATATACAGAACGTTTTGGAAAAGGTGCTTTTATCACAAAAGCAACATCGCAAATGATGAGAGATTTAGGTTCTATCCAATCTCCGCAGAATGCGTTCTTATTGAATCTTGGATTAGAAACTTTGCATTTAAGAATGCCTAGACATTGTGAGAATGCCGTGGCTGCCGCAAAATATTTACAAAACCATGAAAAGATTGCATGGGTTAATTGCCCGTCGCTCGAAGGAGATAAATATTATGATTTGGCACAAAAATATATGCCCAATGGAACCTGTGGCGTAATCACCTTCGGTGTAAAAGGTGGAAGAGATGCTTGTGTAAAAGTAATGGATGCGTTGAAGATGATTGCTATTGTGACACATGTTGCTGACTCAAGAAGTTGTGTACTTCACCCGGCGAGTCACACACACCGCCAGATGAATGACCAAGAACTTTTGGAAGCAGGAGTTCAACCGGATTTAATTCGCTTTAGCGTTGGTACAGAAAACATCGAAGATATCATTGCGGATTTGGAACAAGCATTAGCAAGTATCTAAATGTTGAATAGAATATAGATGAACTTGGGGCTTTGAGAGGTTTTCTCAAAGCCCTTTTTGATTGGACATAGTTGGAAAAATTGTGCTAATATCCCCAAAATCTCTTGGTGCTTTTGGGCACCTTTCATGTGATTTAATTAGTATGCCCAAAGCATTGCTACGATTTGGTCATCGAAGCAAGATTTTTGCTACAATGCCAAAATATAAAAAGTAATTGGACACTGAAATAATTTTGTTGGGTATGTGTCCAAAAGAATTTGAAAAATGCAAATAAGTAACATATTTTTCAAACCAGCTATCCATACTACTAATATCAACTTCAAGGAGTATTCAATATGGATAATCAAAAGCAAGAAGAAATAAAAGAGACAGGAACTATCGAATTAGAAAATTCACGACAACACCATAAAATAAAAGTGTTTACAATTATCGGGGAAATTGAAGGTCACGATGCGGCTAATTCTAATACCAAATCTACCAAATATGATCATTTGTTACCACAACTCGCAGAAGTAGAAGATAGTGAAGAAATACAGGGAGTCCTGTTTTTGCTCAATACATTAGGAGGAGATGTAGAGGCGGGATTAGCTATTGCGGAAATGATAGCATCTATAAGTAAACCAACGGTTTCACTAGTTTTGGGAGGTAGCCATTCAATAGGTGGCCCATTGGCCGTTGCTACAGACTATTCTTTTATTGTGCCAAGTGGAACTATGGTAGTTCATCCGGTTCGTTCCAATGGTATGTTTATTGGGGTACAACAAAGCTATCTCAACATGGTTAAAACTCAAGATAGAATTACAAGGTTTATTTCTATGCATTCAAAAATCACTCAAAAGAGAGTGGAAGAGTTAATGCTCAATCCTACCGAACTTGTTAAAGATGTAGGGACAATGTTGGAAGGTGAGGAAGCGGTCAGAGAAGGAATTATTGATGCGGTAGGTGGCATTCAAGATGCGTTTAAGAAGTTGCATGAATTGATTGATAAAACTTGATGATGTCAAACTAAAACTATAAAACCTCTTTGGAAAATATTTATTTCGCTTGTAAAGAAATCAGTAGTGTGATTTAATCATATTACAAATCTAAATGATAGGAGGAATTTATACGAATTACCAAAACGAATTAAAAAGACAAATTGAGCTAGAAAAGCAAATAATCGACATTAAAAAAGAACTTGAATGTCTGCCAGATGGCAAATTAATATGTTCCAAGAATGGAAAATATTTTAAATGGTTTCACAGTGATGGCGTTGTTGCAACGTATATTCCTAAATCAAATCGTAAGTACGCGGAATTGTTAGCCATCAAAACTTATTTGTCTTTAAAATTAGAGGATTTAGAAAAAGAAAAGCAAGCATTACAAAAATATGCAAAGCAAAGTCCCGGTGAGGGAAAGGCACAAAAACTATTAGAACCATCATCTGGATTTAAGGAATTGCTCAAACCATATTTTACTCCTATATCAGAAGAGTTAATATTGTGGGCAAATGAACCCTACGAACGCAATCAAAGACATCCAGAACAATTATCACTCACTGCCGTGTCAGGCAATCGTGTCAGATCCAAATCAGAACTTCTGATAGATACTTCTTTATATCATCACAAAATACCATTTCGTTATGAAAATCAGCTCAAAATTAATAATCAAATTTTTTACCCGGATTTTACAATACGACATCCACAAAATGGAAAAACATATTACTGGGAACATTTTGGTATGATGGACGATCCTTCATATGCTAGAAATGCTTTTTCAAAAATGCAATTTTATTCAGAGAATGGTATTATTCCAGATATCAATCTTATCACCACATACGAAACAAGAGAGCATCCTTTGGGTATGGATCTGATTGAAAAGATAATTTCACATTATTTTTTGGAATAAGGTTATTTCTCATATCTGCTGACTGGGCATAGAGCCAGTCCTGTGAATTGTTTTGCCCAAAGACCACAAAAAATTTGGTCATACATAGATATTTAAAATTGTAATGCCCAAAGCATATAAGTGAATTGGGCAAGGAAGGTTATTATATATTGTCATGCCCAAAGTTTCTTAAATGTTTGGGCATAGATAGGAAATATATGATTGCAATGAAGTGATAAGCTAAAAGTAGACACCACCCAAAAATAAGTAGACAAGTGGTATAATGTAATAAACAGTTATATTTCTTGTTACACAGGAGGTGCTATTTATGATTCCTAAAGAACAACGCGTGGCCATTGGTAAAGAA
>JAZRND010000063.1:0-70938 GCA_045648005.1 Faecalimonas sp.
CTTGTACTTCCGCACTAACGCCATCCCCCGAAAAACAATTGACATCAAGTGTATTAATTGCTTCTTTTAACTTTTCTTCGTTGTTATCAATAAGAACTACGTCGTAGTTGTCTTTCGTCAAATGCTCCGCCAACTTTTATCCAACTTTACCATCACCTATAATTACGATTTTCATATTATTTTCCTCGTCATCATTTTTGATTATGTAAATGAAATTATAGCACTATTCTTTTAAAGATACAAGTAGGGCACGGTTCTCTCACCGTGCCCCTTATTACTTTTCTTATGCTTCTTCAGCTGCTCTCTTTGCAATTTCTTTTTCTTGCACATCAGATGGTGCTTGTTCATAACGAACGAATTCATATTCGTATGCTCCACGTCCACCTGTCATTGAACGAAGCACCGTGCAGTATCCAAATACGCCTGTCATCGGAATATCAGCTTCAATAATCTGATTTCCACCAGCGATTGGTGTCATACCAAGCACACGCCCACGACGTTTATTCAAGTCACCCATTACATCACCGGTAAATTCATCCGGTACTGTAACTCTGATATTTGCAATTGGCTCTAACAGCACTGGACTTGCTTCCATGAAGCCTTTCTTAAACGCCTGAATAGTAGCTGTCTTAAATGCCATTTCTGAAGAGTCTACCGGATGGTATGAACCATCATACAATACAGCCTTCACACCAACTACTGGATATCCTGCTAATGGACCTTTAACCACAGATTCTTGCAAACCTTTTTCTACTGCTGGGAAGTAATTCTTTGGAACTGCTCCACCTACTACGATTTGTTCAAATGTATATGGTGTTTCCAAATCTCCTGAAGGTTCAAATGTCATCTTTACATGTCCATATTGACCATGTCCACCAGATTGTTTTTTGTACTTTGTATCTACGTCGGATTTCTTGCGCAATGTTTCGCGGAAAGCAACCTTTGGTGTTTCCAAATCAACATCTACTTTATATCTGCTTGCAAGTTTGCTCACAACGATTTCAAGATGTTGATCACCCATACCATATAATAATGTTTGGCGGTTTTCGCTGTCATTTACTACTTTAAGTGTAACTTCTTCTGCCATCATTTTTGCAAGCGCTTGAGAAACTTTATCTTCATCACCTTTGGCTTTTACTACATATTTCATATATGTATATGGTGTAGAATATTCTGTCTTTCCGAACAACACCTGTGTATTCTTTGTAGACAATGTATCACCAGTCTTAACTGCTGACAATTTTGCAACTGCACCGATATCTCCCGCATGAAGTTCTTGTACTTCTACCGGTTTATTACCAATCATGGTATAGAGTTTTCCTAATTTTTCTTCAGTGTCAGAATCTGTATTGTAAAGAGTATCATCACCTTTTAATACACCTGAACAAACTTTGATAAATGAGTACTTACCAATGAATGGGTCAACCATTGTCTTAAATACATAAGCGCTCTTTGATTTTGAGAAATCATAGTTTGCTTCAAAGATTTCGTTTGTCTTACGGTTAATACCTGCACATGTCTTCTTGTCTGGGCTTGGGAAGAAACGAACAATATCAGATAATAAGTTTGCAACACCTTGTGCTTCTGTATTAGATCCCATTGCAATAGGTACAATGCTTCCATCTGTTACAGACATACGCATTGCCGCACGGATTTCTTCCACTGAGAATTCTTCTCCCGCAAAATACCTATCCATAAAATCTTCGCTGGTCTCTGCAACTGCTTCCATCAAAGCATCACGACAAATCTGTAGGTTTGGTAAACAGTAATCCGGAATTTCGCATTCTTCACGTTGTCCAACACCTGTATATCTTCGACCCGCATTTTTAATTACGTTAACATAACCAACCAACTTTTCATTTTCACGAATCGGTTGGAAATGTGGTGCGATTTTCTTTCCATACTTTGCTGTCAAATCTTCTACTACCTGACGGAAACTTGCATCATCCACATCCATTTCTGTTACATAAACCATTCTTGGCAATTTATATTTATCACACAATTCCCATGCTTTTTCTGTCCCAACTTCTACACCTGCTTTACCAGAAACAACGATTACTGCTGCGTCTGCTGCACTTACTGCCTCTTCTACTTCACCTACAAAGTCGAAGTATCCCGGTGTATCCAAAATGTTAATTTTGGCTTTTTCCCATTCAATTGGAATTAAGCTTGTACTAATTGAGAATTCACGTTTCTGTTCCTCTTTATCAAAATCACTAACTGTGTTATGGTCTGAAATTTTTCCCATTCTGTTAGTTGCGCCTGAAACATACAACATAGCTTCAACTAAACTAGTTTTTCCGCTTCCTCCGTGTCCTAATAATACGACGTTTCTAATTTCGTCCGTTCTGTAAACTTTCATAATACGTGTGCCTCCTTATTTGTAGTATCACATGTTCATATTGTACTAAAATTTTTCGTTTATTTCAACTCTTTTATGAAATTTATACAACATTTTTGCATTAATTTCCGAATTTTTAAATACTTTTTCACTTTAAAGCAATGCAGTATTGACTTTCCATGAAAGGAGTAGTAAAATTCATTTTAGTTACAGCCCCTTTATGTGGAGTATTAAACGAAAGGATGTTACAACTATGAACGCAAAACAAAAAATCGGTTTTGTAGGGCTTGGATTAATTGGCGGCTCTATTGCAAAGGCAATTCGCCAATACTATCCGGATTACGAAATCGTAGCTTTTGATAAAAATAAAGAAACTCTTGCATTGGCAACACAAGAATCTGTAATCGATGTTGCCTGTACTACTATTGATGATAATTTTGCGCACTGCAACTACATTTTCCTCTGCGCCCCAGTTTCGTACAACACTGCATATTTAAAACAATTAAAGGCATATTTGAGTCCTGATTGTCTACTCACAGATGTAGGAAGTGTCAAAGCATCTATTCATAAAGAAGTGATAAACTTGGATATCGAAGAATACTTTATCGGAGGTCATCCAATGGCTGGTTCGGAAAAATCGGGCTTTGTCAATTCCAAAGCCATGCTGATTGAAAATGCGTACTACATCCTGACCCCTAGTGCCAAAGTGCCTCAAGAGAAAGTGGAAACTTATACGAAATTTTTAGAATCCTTAAAATCACTTCCAATCGTTCTCTCCTACGAAGAGCATGATTATATAACCGGTGTTATCAGCCATTTGCCACACATTATTGCTTCAACATTAGTTAATTTCGTGAAAGAAAATGATAATTCAAGCGAATTGATGAAGCATCTGGCTGCCGGCGGTTTTAAAGATATCACTCGTATTGCTTCCTCATCTCCAACTATGTGGCAACACATATGTTTGAAAAATGACGAAAATATTGTTCGTATTTTAGACCAATATATAGAGATGTTGGTGGATACGAAAAAGAAAGTAAGTTCCAACGACGAACAGGAAATATACAACTTGTTTGAAACATCAAAAAACTATCGCAATTCTATCCCGGGTGGTTCTTCCGGACCGATTAAGCGAGCTTTTGCCGTATACTGCGATATCATTGATGAAGCCGGTGGAATTGCCGCTATTGCCACCATTCTAGCAGCTAATAATATCAACTTAAAAAATATTGGCATTGTGCATAACCGTGAGTTTGAAGAGGGAGTTCTTCGTATTGAATTCTACGATGAAGATTCCTCTCATAAGGCAACAGAGGTATTGCAGAAATATAGATACATTGTGTATGAAAGATAATATGAAAGGCGTATGACTTCAAAATCATACGCCTTGTGTTTAAATCTCGATATTATATTTCACCACCATTGCCTGATAAAAATCTGGGTCTGTGGCGAGTTTTGGAATGTATTCTAGATTTCCGTCTTCTGACATGCATCGAATAAGTTGCATTATTTTTGTCATACCCTCAACTTTTCCTTCTGCCTTTCCTTCCGCAATTCCTATCGCTTTTCCATCATCATATAACATTTGCCCCAATTTTGTCATCTTAATCTCCTCCTTCAATTGTTCCATTTCTGCTGAATTCAAAAATTTGTCTGCCATAACGTAAATCACCGCCTCGACTTTCCGAATCACTTCTTCATCTATATTGGTTATCCTATGGGTTATCTTATAAGCTGCCGATATTCGTTCCTTTAGCGACACGGTTCCGCCCATAAGTGGCATCAACACTAGTGGCAATAAATCCACCTTGGTAATGTTCTCCTCACTGTTTACCTTTCGTGTCAATTTCTCAATTACCTCATTTGCATTTCTATCTCGCATGATAATAGGCACAATCCGATATGTATTGATACCTTCTTGGAATTCAGTCATTGGCTTTTTGATATTACCCGAAAACAAAACATAAGTTGTAACAGCAGTTTTATGTTGGTAACTCATTTGTGACTCATACATACGAAAACGCTTTAAGCCTGCAATTCCTTCATTGCTACTTTGAAATTCAAAATGTTTAATTGTTCCATCACTCATTAGGTAATTAAAATCTTCAAATCCCTTTTTTAACTCAAGATGAATGCCTTCTGTTGGCAATGTACCAACCACTTGTCCCTCAATGTTGAGTGCGGGCATAATCTCGTCTTGAAAGAACTGCGCCATAACTTTTAACGCATAATCTTCATGATTTGAGATTTTCTCTGTGTCTGTCTCGTTACTGTGTTTCTTCATATAAGTTCCTTTCCGTAACTATATAAAGAATCTACCTACGAATATTTTATCGCAAATGAAAAATACAGACAATGACTTTTTTACTTTTTTACTTTTTTAATTTTCTTTGATTTGGATACATTCTCTGAATAAGAGTAGAATTTTCAGAATGTAAGATGCTTGTCCTTGAAATGGTGATATGATAGTTTCTTTATATAGAACCATCATCTGTATGGAGTCATATCATAACACTGATCACTCTACCCAGTCAACAGATTTCTTCTCATATCCACTCATTATTCTTACTACTAAATAAACTATTATAATTCCAACCAGTGCCCCTGCGCTATCAATCATCACATCCGTTACTCTCCCACTACGTCCACTTACAAATAACTGTAAAAACTCATCTATACATGCAATACCTACACAAAATCCAATACTGTACAACCATTGGTGCTTCCATTTCATATGCAACATAGTCGTAGTAGTTAAAATGCCCAATATAAAGTATTCTGCAAAATGCGCACATTTCCGCACAATCACATTCAAAATAATTAATTGTGTTGTCGTGATATTTTCCAATTCATCAAGCCACCATGGAACAAAGATTTTCACCATTTTATGTAAAAAAGAAAGGCTCGTTCCATCAGACACAGTAGCAGGTTGTAGGGAAAAACTGAAAATGACCGCAACCCAAGCTAAAGTTAAGATTAAAAATATGTATTTTCTACTTTTCATTTGAATTTCCTTTATCGTATAAACTTTTTTCCATTTGTGAATACTTATAGCAATATAGAAGAAAGGCGGGTACCTATGCTGACAATACTACTTCTAATCTTGTCTATTATCATCACAATTATCTTATATTGTTGCATTCATGTTTCCACTCCTTATGATAAAGAAATAAATGATTTAGAGCAAGAAAAATTTATAAGAGAGCACAAAAAACAGGTATAGTACTGTTCTCGCGCCACACCTGTCTCTGCTTGCCTATTTTTTTAATATTTTCAAAAATCTCTCATATGCCGCATCCCACAGTTCTCTACCTTGTGGAGCATACGTATACGTAGTTTCAGAATTTGCAATAATCTGTCTTGCTTCCTGCACATCCTTTATTTCGCCAAGCGCTATGAACTGCACAGCAATATTCCCTAATGCAGTTGCCTCCACCGGTCCTGCAATTACCGTACGTTTACTTGCACTGGCTGTCATTTGACACAATAGCTGGCTTTGGATTCCACCGCCAATCATATGAATCTTATCAAACTGCTTTCCTGTACATGCTTCGATTTGCTCTAATGCATAACGATATTTCAGTGCAAGACTCTGATTAATACAGCACATAATCTCGCCAACTGTCTCCGGCACCTTTTGTCCTGTGCGTTTACAAAATTCGCGAATCCGTCCCGGAATATCTCCTGTGGTATTAAATTCTGGAGAATCTGGATCAATAAAGCTTTGGAATGGTTCCGCCTCTAATGCCATTTTCTCCAATTCACCGAAACTATACTCTTTCCCTTCTCGGATCCATTGTCTACGGCTTTCCTGTGCAAGCCACAAACCAATAATGTTCTTGAGGAACGTAAATGTGTCCCCATATCCACCCTCATTGCTTACATCTAGCTGATATGAAGTATCGTTGATTACCGCCTCTTTTAATTCTGTACCGAACAGACTCCATGTTCCACAACTGATAAATATGAAATCCTCTTCGTCCGTTGGCACTGCCACCACTGCACTTTGTGTATCATGACTTGCAACAGCAATTACTTTTGCCGGCTCAATCCCCAACTCCTCACAGATATCTTCTCGTATTTCGCCTACAATACTACCGCTGGAAACAATCTCCGGGAATATCTTTTGGGGAATCGAAAGTGCATCTAATATTTCTTCTGACCAATTCTGTGTTTTTGCATCCATAAGTTGCGTGGTAGTTACCATGGTATACTCGGCCTTCTTTTCGCCAGTCAAGAAATAATTAAATAAATCTGGTGTCAAAAGCAAAGTTTCTGCTCTTTCTAATAGCTCCGGTCTATCCTGCACTAATGCATACACCTGGAAAATAGTATTAAAATTATTGAACTGAATTCCTGTTCGCTTATAGATTTCTTCCTTGTTCATCTTTTTAAAGGTTTCCTCTTGCCGTCCTACAGTTCTATCATCACGATAATGAACAGCACTTTCAAGAAGATTGCCTTTCTTATCTAACAAACCAAAATCCACGCCCCAAGTATCAATTCCGATACTTGCAAACCCGCCTTTTAATTTCGCTTTTACAATCCCTTGCTTGATTTCAAAAAATTGACGGAGCGTATCCCAGTACATGGTATCACCAATTTTAACAGGATCATTGGAAAAACGATGTACTTCTTCCATCACTATTTTCCCTGCTTCTAATTTAGCCAAAATAGCGCGGCCACTGGATGCTCCGAAATCAAATGCAAGTACTTGTTTATTGTCTTGTGTCTGTGACATATTAATCACTTCCTCTCACTAATATAGGAAAAAAGGTCAATTCAAAAGAATCGACCTTATGTTTATCCTTGTAATTTCTATTCTTCAGGCTTTTTTTCTAATTTCAATGGATAATCTCCGAGATGTTCCATCTTAAATCCATTTGCCTTATATTCCTCATAATTAAATGCTTCTAATTCATCGATTGCCAATTTGTGGAATTCATAGAAATTGTACCACCACTCGTAACCGCTACCAAGATCAGCATTCAAATAAGCATCTGCAATATCGCATCCCATTGCCGGTGCCACATAAAATGCACCCATTGCAAGAACATTTACACCATTACCTGTAATAGCTCGCAGTGCTGCAGGAACACTTTCTACTACACCTGCATGTACATGTGGACATTTGCTTGCTGCAATATGTATACCCATACCAGTTCCACAGAACAATAATGCTCTTTCAAACT
This sequence comes from Faecalimonas sp., assembly GCA_045648005.1. GTDB lineage: Bacteria > Bacillota > Clostridia > Lachnospirales > Lachnospiraceae > Faecalimonas. The sequence continues at coordinate 7,534 of JAZRND010000063.1, forward strand.
CACCTTCAGAAATCTTTGCTCCTACACGAAGCCCTACACGATGGAACATGTTTTCTGTATCATCTGGGTCACTATCTTTTGTCACACCCAAATCTGTAATCTTCCAACCTTTTTCTTTCAAATGTGCTACAACTGCTTCCTTCAATGGGAATCCAGCAAAATCTGCACCTACTACAAGATATTTGTCCTTTACTGTTTTCATAAATTATTACCTCACTATTCGTATTTGATTTGTGAAACACTCCACAAATCACTCTATAAAAATGGTAAGTCATGGGAGGATGTTTGTCAAGTGAATTATTGAGCAAAAAGAGCTGACAATTACAATCCCACAATGATCAGTTCTTTCATGTATGTAAGAAAATCTTTTCGTTTCTTCCAGATACGCATTTACAGTAGGATTCCCCCCCATAACTATTACATCTCAATTTCTTTTAAATACCTTCTCAAAGCATCCCGCCAACTTGGCAACCGTTTAAAACCATTCTTATCCAATTCCGTTTGATTCATTCTACTGTTTTTCGGTCTTAATGCTTTTACCGGAAACATGGTAGAATCCACAGGTGTGACTTGCACATCCATACCTGCCTGCTTGAATATTTCGCAAGCAAACTCATACCAACTACAATATCCTTGGTTTGTCGCATGATAAATACCATATTTGTCTGTTTGAATCATATCTACACATAATTTAGCCAAATCGTATGTGTAAGTAGGTGAACCAACTTGATCATCTACCACGCTAACTGCTCCTCTTTCTTTTCCTAGACGAAGCATAGTTTTAATAAAGTTATTGCCATTCACACCAAACACCCAAGAAATACGCAGAATAAAAAACTTCTTTAATCTCTCCACAGCCAATTCACCTTCGTACTTGGTTTGACCATACACATTCAAAGGTTCTCTCTCTCCATATTCCATCCAAGGTTCTTCCCCCATTCCGTTAAACACATAATCCGTGGAAAAATACATCATAGGAATTTCCAATTCCTCACATACCTTTACAATATTTTCAGTTCCTTCTTTATTGACTTTTCGGCATACTTCAATTTCATCTTCAGCTTTATCCACAGCAGTCCAAGCGGCACAGTGAATAACGGCATCCACTAGCGCCCCTTTAATCACTTCTTCTACCTGTGCACTATTTGTAATATCCATTTCATCAACATCGACACCTATCGCATCAATATTTCTCTTTTCACATTCCTTTACAATATCGTAGCCCAATTGCCCTTTTACACCGGTAACTAATACTTTCATACTATTCTACTCTTCCTTTTTCCACATACATTTTTTTGAAATAATTTTGGTATTCTCCCGAAAGAATGTTTTGCCACCATTCTTTGTTATCTAAATACCATTGAATTGTCTGTTGAATACCTGTGTCAAAATTATATTTTGGCACCCATCCAAGCTCTGTTTCCAATTTTGTCGGGTCAATTGCATATCTCATATCATGGCCTTTTCTATCTGTCACATATGTGATTAATGACTCATTTTTCCCTAGTGCCTTAAGAATTGTTTTTACCACCTCAAGATTGGTTCTCTCATTGTGTCCTCCTACATTGTAAACTTCACCCACGCGCCCCTTTCTTACAATCAAATCGATTGCTACACAGTGGTCATATACGTGTAACCAGTCTCTGACATTTTCTCCCGTTCCATATACCGGCAAGGATTCATCTGCCAATGCTCTAGAAATCATAAGCGGAATCAATTTTTCTGGAAAGTGATATGGTCCATAATTATTAGAACATCTGCTGATTGTTACCGGCAAGCCGTATGTTCTATGATATGCCAGTACAAACAAGTCTGCTGCCGCTTTCGCAGAACTATATGGGCTCGAAGTATGCAAAGGAGTTGTTTCCGTAAAGAATAAATCAGGTCTGTCTAATGGCAAATCTCCATACACTTCATCTGTAGATACCTGATGATATCTTTGAATGCCATATTTATTACATGCGTCTAAAAGCGTTGTTGTTCCCATAACATTTGTTCTCACAAAAATTTCAGGATCCTCAATACTTCTGTCCACATGTGATTCTGCTGCAAAGTTTACAACAACATCGAATTTTTCCTTATCAAATAAATCAAAAATAAATTCTCTGTCTGCAATGTCACCTTTTACAAACTTATAGTTTGGTTTGCCTTCTACAGGCTTGCATGTTTCTAAATTCCCTGCATAAGTTAAATTATCCAAATTCACAATCATATCTTCCGGATACTTGTCCACCATATAATGTACAAAGTTTCCACCAATAAATCCCGCTCCGCCTGTTACTAAAATCTTCATAATCTTTACTCTCCTTCATATACGAAATTACAATCGCTATCATCTAAAATCGGTCCGGTTGTATCTTTTTCAGATAAAATTGGTTCAATTCCATTCAAGAGCCCCCCCCAATCCACATTAATAGTTGGGTCATCATATCTAACACCTCTGTCATGTTCTTTTGAATACAAATTATCTACTTTGTATCGGAATTCCACATCATCAGTTAAAGTTAAGAATCCGTGTGCAAATCCTCTAGGGATAAAAAATTGTCTTTTGTTTTCTGCACTCAACTCGACTGCTACCCACTGTTTATATGTAGGACTTCCTTTTCTAATATCTACTGCAACATCAATTACAGTTCCTCTGCTACAAGAAACCAATTTTGATTGTGCCATCGGTGCGTTTTGAAAATGCAAACCTCTTAGAGTTCCCTTTTGTGCACTAAACGACATGTTATCTTGCACGAATGTTGTTTTAATCCCTATTGCCTCGTATTTCTTTGTGGAATAGGTTTCCATAAAATATCCACGATGGTCTCCATGTACATCCGGTTCAATAATAAGAACTCCCGGAATTTTTGTCTCAATTGCTTTCATAATTAATCAATATACTTCCCTTCTAATACATCCTTCAAATACTTGCCGTATTGATTCTTTTGATATAACTCATATGCTTTTTGAAGTTCTTCTTTGGAAATCCATCCGTTTAAGTACGCAATTTCCTCTAAACATGCAATCTTTCTGTTAGAGTGTACTTCGATGGTTTTTACAAAGTTTGTAGCATCAACTAATGACTCGTGTGTTCCTGTATCAAGCCAAGTAAATCCTTGACTCAACAATGTTACTTCAAGATCTCCGTTTTCAAGATAAATTCTATTCAAGTCTGTAATTTCCAATTCTCCACGAGCACTTGGTTTGATTGTCTTTGCAAATTCTACCACTCTCTCATCGTAGAAATACAAACCTGTCACTGCATAATTTGACTTTGGCTGTTTTGGTTTTTCCTCAATAGAAATAGCCTTTCCTTCACCATCAAACTCAACCACGCCAAAACGCTCTGGGTCATCTACATAGTATCCGAATACTGTTGCACCTTTTTCTTTTGTTGCTGCGGTTCTCAAGCATTTCGTCAATCCATGCCCATGGAAGATATTATCTCCTAAAACCATCGCACAGCTATCACCATCAATAAATTCTTCACCAAGCAAAAAAGCTTGCGCAAGTCCATCTGGAGATGGTTGTACTTTGTATTGCAAACTAATACCTAATTGGCTACCATCACCCAAAAGTTCCTCAAATCTTGGTGTATCCGTCGGAGTGGAAATAATTAAAATCTCACGAATGCCTGCATTCATCAAAATACTCAACGGATAATAAATCATCGGTTTGTCATAAATTGGCAATAATTGTTTAGATGTTACCATCGTCAATGGATAAAGTCTTGTACCCGAACCCCCTGCTAAAATAATTCCTTTCATTCTTCTCTTCCTTTCTTATACTTATTATGTATTTTATATCCTATCCAATATATCAAACCTCCAACAAAACCTCCTAGAGTATTATAGAACAGGTCTGATAACTGAAATGTTCCGAGACGTAAAAATAATTGCAAAAATTCAATACTTAAAGAAAATAGAAATACAATTTTTACAGACCTCCATAACGTTTCTCCAACTTTCACTGTTTGTCCTATGATTTTTTCGCGATAGCACATTAGCAATAATATGGTAAACGGTATAAATAAAATAAGATTTTCAATAACTTCTGTAGTTAATTCACCCTTGTCATTATATAAGCCCCATGTACCAATTACATTTGAAACTGGATTGGCCCACATATTTCGATTAAAAAGTGTACGGAACAGAATCATTATGGTATAAAATGCCGAAAGAAAAACACATCGAAAATGCACATTATTCTTGAAAGTTTGTATCCATAATTTTATTAAATTCTTCCACCCTCGCTCTTTAACAAATATATGCATAAACATTACTAAAACAGCTAAAACAACAGCGTAATTAAAGGGTTGATATAATGCCGTAAGTACGTTTGTTACAATTTTTTTTAAAATTTCCAACATTTTTTCATCTTCCTTAAAGTAAATCATATCTCTTTAACAGGTTCTTGCGTTTTTTACTAATTGCAATACTTTCGTTTGCCAAGCTTCCCTTATAAAGAATACTCCATTTGATAAATCTTCCCCAACGTTTTACCCATTCAACCGGTAATAGCCACGGTCTTTTCTCTAATTGCGGAGCATGATGTAATAAATAGACTTTATTCGGGAAGATTGTGCGCCAAAACATTACAAATTGATTCGTATGTTTTTTTTGCAAATAGTCTCCTGTCGCAAACGTGATCGCTCTCGTAGCTGTTCTCAATGCTTGCGTTCCATTTCCAAAGGTTCCGCAAAACATCATATCTTCCAAAAGTTGTTCCGGACAATTTGCCTCTTGCTGTGCAGATAAACAAAACCCAAAATAAGAATAACCAATACAAATCAAATCTGCCCAAAACTTATCGGCTTTAAAATATACCAATACACTTTTCAATTGTTCATAATCAACCTCTTGTCCGAACTTTTCTTGATACATCAAAACATCAAGCATCTGTCTGATACCGAAACCACCATGAATAAAATGTTTGAATGCATGAAGAATCAGAAATAACAAATGATTCTGATGACTCAATGTGCGAATCTTAACTCCGGCGGTATCCATTTCTCGATAATCTTCAAATACGTCCTTAAAACAATCACTCATTTTAGAATGTGCATCATTCTCTCTGCCCATTACGTTTAGATGTACTTCTATATGCAAATTTTCTATCGGATGAACAAAACTAACTTCTTGCAATTTTTTCAGCTGTTCTTGAGATTCCACTTCCATTTGAGGCATATAACCATTGGCAATTAGAACGGATTTCACTATTTCGTAATCACATATACGAATTAATATATCCTCATCTCCAGAAGGACGATGGTCACAAAGTTTTCCGTAAAGTTCACGGCATATAAGCCCTTTCATAACTAGGGGATATACGCCCGCATCCACAAAACGCTTATATAATCCCAAAAACTCGCTTGTTCTTTTTGCTTGTGAGTCAACAATAGCCATCGCCTCTTGTATTTCTTTCATATACTCTGGGCGAGATGTATATGCAGGATATTTAATAGCTTCCTCAAGGAAAATAGCAAGAAGGTTCTGTTTTTTCGACATTCGAATCATTTGTGACCAGTCAATTTCATCATTTATAATAAACTCATTGTCTGGGTGTAGCACATTTTTAATCAATTCACATAAATGAATTATTTGTTTATCCACAAATTCCCTCCTCTCATACAATCCAACTTCGATTCCAGAAAAAATAGCCAATCTCAAAATTTCACATTATCTTTTCTCTTTGATAAAAGCTGTCACTTTTTTCAAAAACCATTTTGCGCATAATGCAAAAATAATCGAACCCCCTATAACTAATATAATAGTTATAATGTACGACCATATATTTTCACCAGCCACAGCAGTCAATTTTGCTTTTTCTACCACTCTAAATATCACCATATGGCACAAATAAATTTCCATAGAGATTGAACTTATAAACACAGTAACTTTATTATTTAATATTTTTCCTTCAGTTCCTATTGCATATATTAACCAAAGCAAAAAGATAACAAGTAACCACATATTCAATACATTTTTGTTTAGATCATTCGGTCTTATCAGATAAGCGATAGTTGTTATCCACACAACTACCAACACAATATCCTTATATTTATTTACTAATTGTTCTATAGACTCTCTATATAAATAAACCAATCCTCCTGCCACAAAAAACATCGCACAAAAAGCAAAATTACTTCGATTTCTAAACCCGTCTACTACATGCGCAGAATCCATAAAATACTCTTGAGCTGCTACATTATAAAAGATAGCAACTATAAATGCAAACCAAGCTCTTTTCTTGTTTTTTAATAAGAAACAAAAAAACGGAAACAGCATATAAAACAAAAATATAACTCCCAAAGTCCATCCAACACCTATAATCGAAATATCGGGATTAGGAAGTAATGAAAATGTCAATGTAAGGTCTGCAACTGCTTCTATTAGTGATTCGACACTAAAATTCATAACCAAATCAAATACAACTAACACTGCAAAATATGGCCATATTTTTTCATATCTCTTCTGGTAAAATGAAGCTATTGATATTTCGCCTTTGGATATTTTTTCATAATAGCCGCAACACATTCCAAAACCACTAATAATCATGAATAAATATACAAAGTCATTAAAAAAACTCAACAAATTAGTACCTATTACTCCGCTAACATCATACTTCACATTAAATGCAACATGCATCAATATAATACAGATTGCAGCAATAGTTCTTAATCCATTTATTGATTTGTATTGCCTATTTTTATTTTGCATTATTTGTTCTCCTCATACGACAAATCATTTTTACTTTTTCAACTAGCCTTTGTTTTTTATTCTTACCTTTTTTTATCAATTGGGCTAATAGTCCATGTTCTCCCCATTTCCTTGCTATTATCGCAAAAGAATATTTATTATAATCTTTCCAAAACTTTTCCCTTTCAGCTGATTTCTCACATGGACTTATGAAGCTTCTCTGCATTGCATGTTCAATACAGGACTCTTTAATGTTAAAATCATTTTTCACTTTGTTAATAAGTTCGTTCCCTTTATCCGTATTAATTAGTAGCAGTGAAACACCCTTATTATCATCGAACCCTGGAACAGCCCTGTCAATTCCCCAAAAATCAGCCAAGGTGACATCTCCCGGATGCATAACGTCCTTATATGGACATTGATGACAACTCGGTCTCAACATCAAATACTTGGTAAACAATGTCGGAAACACTGTCGAATTTATAACTTTTCCACTTTCCGTAACATATGTTTCCACATGACTCTTCCAGCCAAAATCTTTTTTGTTTCTAAAGTCCACACTTTTTATTTTCCCATATTTGCTTTCCAGCCACAATATATTATCCTTCCATACAACAGGACTTGGTACTCCCATGCAAGCTATATCAACACATATTAAATTATCATAATCCTTTTTCAAAAATGTATTTAAGGCTGCCACCTGACAGGAAGTACCTGAAAACATAACCAGTCTGCCTATTCTTAAATCTTCAGCAACCTGATTATATATATTTCCAAGATTACTCTGAACATATTTGGAGCCTCGCATACGATTTCTTTCATCTTCTATTTCTGCCCGTATATGTATAGCCTCAAATTGTTCGGATAAGACACAGCCATATACAACTCCGTTTTTTGACAATACCTCATCAGATATTGATGTAAATACGCCTCCGGACCTTGATTCTTCTCTTATTTTTTCATCTATGTGCTTGACCGCATATGCAAGAGGTTTTGACTGTTTTATCTTTAGACCTTCATTCTGTTTAAATGCACATGCCGATATACATTTAAAACACCTTATGCATTTCTCGCTTTCAATTGTTGGATATAAAAAACCTTCTTTGTCAGGCTTCATTACTATTGCTTGTACCGGACATGTCGCATAACACGAAAAACACCCACAACAATCTTCTTTATTTTTATATAATACCGGTATATCTTTATTTAAAATTTCAGAATTAATATTCATAATTCATGCCGCCTTTTCATATATATAAATCATTTTTTATTCTTCACTAATTTAAAAATAGATTTGATTTGATTTTTTTTGGCAAAACCAATTACAAGTATTACGGCAATTAAAACGTATCTGGTTATCATTTTATCGTATAAGAATATAATAGCTAATCCACAGAATAATACGAGCATCGACAAAATCACTATCCTTTTTGTATTCAATACTTTGTCCACTTTTAAAATTTTCTTCACACTATATGTCATATACATATAATGACCAACAGAAAAAATCATATAGCATAAAAGAGTTGTATATGCCGCAGCTATATATCCAAATGCTTTAATACCAATGTAATTTGTTACAATATTTATTCCTGCACCAACCAATGATATATATGTCGTAAATTTATTATTTTCGTAAAAAAATTCAATGTTTGCAAATGTTGTGTACATAAACGAAAAGAACAACCCCAGGGCTACCGGCGGAATAACATAAACTGCTTCATAATATTTTTCATCCGCCAAAATTTTCATAATTTCAGGAGCAAATGCAGAAAAAAGTAATATACACACTGCAACTAAAACGTATACTGCATACAATACATTGTCCATTTCTTCAAGCTCATCTTTTTCCAGTTTTCCATATTGCCACGGAATTAACGCATTATTTATATTTTGTGTGATTATTTTCATCAAGGCCGCTGCATTATATGCCACACTGTAAATACCTGCTGCTGCAATTCCAATGAGCTTTTGAATCATAATTCTGTCAAACTGGTCCAAAGCATACTGTGAAAGATAGTGGAATAACAATGGTAAATTAAAGCCCAGTGCAAACTTTACATATTTTATATGCAGCAACTTTTTACCTTTTAAAATGTTATATATAAATATTCCTATTCCAAAAAAAATGTTAACCGCGATACATGTAAGTATGCGAGCATATCCTTTTTCTTCAGAGAAGAAAACTGCCAAAATCCCGATTCCCGCATTAAGTATAGCCATAACAGCCGTCCTGATTACAACTGGTTTGTATATGTATTCATACCTCTTCCTTATTGTCCAGAAATCGATTGCCGGCATAACAAACAATTCTGCAAACATAGCTACCATTATAAATGTAGGTAATTCTGTCAAGTTATTAATCTGCTTACGAAATATAAGATATATGATAAATACTATACCGGTAATAATAAATGTCAAAGACTGCATGGTTGAAACGTAGCCATCTCGGTCTTCCTTATATTTACTCATACCCTTATTAAATACTGCATAATTTAATCTAAGAGTAGTTATAATCGTAAATATCTGTAACCATGAATTATATACACTAAACTGACCATATTGTTCGGTCGTCATCATTCTAGTAAAAATCGGCGTAGTGATTAATGAGATACCTTTTTGCAAAGAGCTGCAAAAAACAAACCAGATCGCAGCCTTTGCAGCAAGTGGTATGTCATTATATTTTTTTAGGACTTTATTAATTATTTTCATCTTGATTTTTCCTGACTTATTATTATCTGTTATTCATTTCCAAATTCCACAATTCCCCTAACATATAGTCTGCTGATTCAGGGTTAATACTTTCAAAACCACTTCCGTTAGTAAAAGTCATCTCTCCAAAATATATCTTTCCTTTTACATTATACAAATCAACTCTCACATGGGAAAACCCTTGTGATAAACTCTCTGCTATCTCTATCATTTTTTCAAAATTATCCGGCTTTGGTAGTTCTTCGTCATAATTACCATACTCACGCTGATTCCATTCTTGTTTCTTCCAATCTATATCATAAACGTTTCTTTTATGATTGGTAAAACGATCTACATCCACCCAACAAAAATGAACAACTCCATCAAAACACAAAAACTTATAATCTTGCAATTCCTCTTGTCCTGAATCAATATACTGTTCTGCTATAATAAATGGTTTTATTTTACTGTAATGCAACTCACAATGTTTTGTACCATAATCAGTTTTCATTGCAGATACAATTTTTCGTCCCATTTCTATTTTGTTGGCTAACTTCATTTTACTTTTTTGTTTAACTACAACAACATCACCCGAACCATGATTTGTTTTCATAACAAATTGTTCCGGTAATGCCTTGAAATCAATGTCAGAATATTTTCCCCACACTCCTAAAAGTGGAATCAAATATTCCTCACCTATTTTATCCGCAACCCACTTGCGCACTGCATATTTATCAGCGCATATGACTTTACGAGGGTCTTCGTCGTATATTTTTGCCCATTGCATCTTTTCTGTATATGTCTTCAGGTTATTCCAGTCTAATTTCCTTTTTTGTCGGGTCTCATACAATTGAGCGTTATACTTCTTGATTTGCTCATCCGACAAATTATGTATATGCTTCGCTTCTTTTTTTTCTTTGCATACTTTTATACCTTCCTTCACGCAAAGATAACATTGATATGCTAAAGGAAATCTACTTTTTAACGATTGAATTCCCATATACTAATTTTCCTCCGTATATTTTTTTGACTGTTCTTTAATTTCATATAGATAATCATATGATTTTTCTTTAAGGAATGAAAGCTTCTCATTCACGTCGTCGTAATTTATCTTATTATCCAAGTCGTTTATATTAGCCGGCGTAACAGCAATTCGCTCCTTTATATCTAACTTACATAATAAATCTTCTATTCTGCCACCTGTTTTTCCAGGCAAAATGGACATAAAATTCTTTTCATAAATAATAGAGAATACTGTTCCGTGAAAGGATGAGGTCAATACTGCTTTTGCGTTTTTAACTAATCCCAAAAACTCTCTGGGTCCTATATCCCTCATCTCAACATCACCAATTCTTTTTGAAGTTGGACTGCCCGGAATATTTACCAATATACAATTCGGATATTGTTTTCTTAAATTATCAATATATCCTTTCACATCATTAGGCATAATTAAAAGGTAAAGCAATATATATGGTCTAGATATATTCGACTCGATCGCAATCTCGTCATAAACATCTCTGTTATGAAGAAGCGTAGGGTCCAACGAAACTGTCGAAAATATACCCAAATTCTCCAATACAGTTTTTGCCGAATCCTCCCTTACAGATTTGTATGTAATATTCGAAAGACGCTTGCAAAACTCTTCTCTATATTTATCCGGTATACAATCAATCCCTATAGACGCCGCATATGATACTCTAATAGCATCCTCATTTCCAAACATCAAGTAATATGCCGGGTCAAAATTAATGCATGGATTCCAAACCTGATCACTTCCTGTGATATATATATCTGCCTTAGGTGGATTATTGTTAAGTTCCGTAAAATTATGATATACTTCCGTAAAATTAAAATATTCTTCCCTAAATTCAAGGAACTTATTAACACTTCTTTTAGTAGCCGCGTAAACTTTCAGCGATTTAATAAATGCTTTTAAAGTAGTAATACCTGTAACTTTAGGCAAAACATCATAAGTACGTAACGTTGGTGGAAGTGCATAATTAACAATTCTTACATTCATTCCCATTACTTCTACTGCTCGTTTTAAGGCAAAAGCCTGTAGTAGGGCACCATAGTTCTTCCCTATTTTAGTTACTATAACAACTTCTTTAGACATAATTTCACATCCTATTTATTTTCTTGTTTTCCCTTCTAATATGGTAATATCCAGCCCATCCCATTGCTACAAACAAGAAATATGGCACATAACATTGTAAATCATACAAAGGATTGCCTGCGAAGCCGTAAAGTATAAAATACGTCTGATATACCAAAGACACCTTTAACATTGCATCTTGCTTTGGATTAAAATATGTACCATTTTTATTATTTTTCAAGGACTGATAAGTCATTCGCCATGTTATTACCAAAAATGTTATAAGAATCAATAAGCCTATAATTCCACCTTCTGCCATCAACTGCAAATATATGTTATGCGCATCGTTGGCACTTCCCGTACTTAATGAAGTATATTTAAAACTTCTCCATCCATTGCCCAAAATAGGACTGTTTATAAACATTAATAACGCATTTATCCAAAAATACTCCACTCGTCCCGAACTTATTTCATTCAAATCATTGGAGTCTTGTAAAAATCTTTCAAATAAACTCTTTATTTGCGGTATTTTTGAATATGCCACAAATGCAATAATCAATATTGGAATTATGTACAAAAACATTTTTTTGATCTGTTTTTTTGTTTTTGGAGAACAAAATATCGTATATACTAATAGAATAGCGATGGCCGAAAATAATACCGCCCCTCTTTTGCCCGTCATAAACACGCCTAAAATCATTAGAATAAATAGAATTATTTCCCTCTTTTTTGATTTCTCTGATTTATTAAATAAAAATGCAGAAGACACGATTACTCCTAATGACATATACATACCCATTGTACTATAATGATTAGTAAGTCCTGTCATATACCCATTTTCGATATTTTGTAACAAAATATTTTTTGCATTATCACCAACTTCAAACATTGGTACAATATCATTTAACAATATATCCTTATTTATCAAAAAGAAGAAACCCGCTAATAAATGAAATATACAAAAAACAAGCATAACATTAACGGTCTTATCCATCCAATCAATACCATATACAACACAAAGTGTCGACAAAAACAAAACAAGATACATTAATATATATACATATATTCCTCTTGCCACATCTTGATTTTTATAGAATATAATAGCCAACATCGGTATCCATATCCATAAAATTTTCTTTGGCAATGCTATACTTGAACCTCGTTTTCCGTATAAATAAATAAACAAAAGTGAAACAACCGGCATAATATATCTAAAAGAATTTGGATAAGCATATGACCATAATGATATTAGGAAACCAGGATATAGCAAACCAATCATCCCTATATATAAATATAGTGTTTTTTTAATCTTCATTGTTATATTTACCTTTCAAAAGTAATATATTTTATAGTATGCAACTTTTATTTATTCCCTACTAAATTCCCCAAACCAAGTGTTGACAAAATGTATTTAATCATTACTTTGATACTAAATCTACTTTTCAAACTTTTGTAATAATACTGTTTTGTCTTTTGCATATCTGTATTTTTATATGCATTAGCAATTTTATTATACATTTGGGCTGCTTCGTATGGCATAGAATCATACAAATCCTTATACTTACTCACAAGATGTTCATATGCCTCACCAGACTTGACTGTCGCCGAAATGCTGTTTGCCTGAATTTCAGAATCAACAAGAGCTTCTTTACGATAATACATATTTACTCCCGCTTTTGCTGCCTGTATAGCATAATCCCAGTCCTGATATCTCCGAAATGTAACATCAAATTGTATTTTTTCACTTACCTCTTTTTTCATTAGTATTGTCTGCGTACTAATCATATTATCTACCAGCAACTGCCCTAGTACGGCATCTTTACCTTTATAATCATTTTGAGGATAATAAAATGATTGTTTCTTCTTTTTGTCAGCTCGATTCATTCCACAATAAACAAAATCTGCATTTGAGTTAATTATATCATTATATTGTTTTTCCAGTTTATCAGCATGCCATATATCATCGCTATCTTGAAATGCAATATACTTTCCTTGTGCGCGTTCAACACCATAATTGCGCGCATAACACGCGCCTTGGTTTTTTTCATAACGATAATAACGAACTCGATTATCACTAAAATTTTCAAACAACTCATATGTATTATCTGTAGATGCATCGTCTACAATTATTACTTCAATGTTTTTATATGTTTGATTCAATACACTATTTAATGCATCAAGTATTATATCTTTTCTATTATAACACGGAATTACAATAGAGATTAAGTCTTCCATCCTTCTATTTCTCCTTTATTTATGTTGAATTTCTATACTACTCATATTCAGGAAACTCACCATTTTCATTTAAGGCATCTTGAATAGCTTCCAAATAGCCATAACCATATTCTTCATCCGGTTCCAAGTAACCGCCTTCTGCCCATTCATTCCAAGCATAGATGAATATTTTGTCTTTTTTATATACATCTCGCGCACGTCGAATCTGTTCTTTCATATATTTTTTAAACTTTTCTGGTGTCTCACCGTAATAAATGCGTGCACGCTCTTTATGACGAGGACTATTATCCCATCGTACAAACGCTCCCGGATAATTCTTCGGGCTAACAGGTTCCCTCTTCAAAATAGCCTCCCATGCAGTCTCATAAGGAATGCGGTCCATCTGATTTAACTTGCTCAATGTGCTTTGTCCTACACGCAACAAATCAATGCCAAAATGTTTGTCCACAAACCGTGCAACACTTCTGCGGATTTTTTTTAGCCTTTGATAGCGATTGTTAGAACGGCTTAAATCATTTCGAGCCACTGTAGGTTGATACTCAATAAAACGATCAATACATTTTTCCCCAGATAACTTTTCTGTTTGAAGCTCCAAATTTTGAGAAACAACAACCAAACCTTTCAGACCTGCCTCTACAGCTAATTTCTTCCAATATGCAACCATTTCTTCCAAACAATCTATAACATGAGGTCGATATAACACAATTAACGGCTTACCATCCTCATAAATATATCGTTTATCCTTGAAAAAAGGTAATAAATAGTCAAAATGTTCCTTCCATTCTTTTTCTTTCCCATAACTTTGATAAATTAATACCTTTTTAGTATCACCAACCCATGATTTTGTCCACGCTTCATTTGCCCAACAAATACAAAAAGGAATATCTACCTCTTTATTGGCCAACATCTGCTCCATAGGTTTTTCTAATAACATCTTACCATTAAACCAATAATGATAATACATAAACCCATACACACCATATTCTTTTGCAATTTTAGCTTGCCACACCTTAACATCGTCATTCAGCAAATTATAATAATTGTTATTCAATGGAATCCGAGGCTGTTTATGTCCTTCATACATAGGTTTTGCATTTTTAACATTGACCCACTCGGTAAAACCATCTCCCCACCATTCATCATTTTCAGGGATGTTATGAAACTGTGGTAAATATGCAGCAATTATTTTCATTTTTTTCTCCTCTCTGTATCATATACAATACATTGCTTTGTTATATTTTTTATAAATTAGGTGTATTACTTCAATATCTTTCGAATAAGTCCCAATATTCTTAATTTATAAAAAACTCTTTTACTCCATTCTACAAGATAATCCTTCTTCGATATTGGAATAAATCTTTGAATATGCTCATTTAATTCTTCGCTATCAAAATCTACAAAATACTCATTTCTTCGTCGATGTGGTGTTGCCGATTGAAGAACCATTTTCCCATCGTATTGAATAGCTTTCTCATAATTAATCGGATAAACAATATATCTGTCTTTAATCTTATTAAACACGTCTACACCTTTTTTAGAATGAATAAACAAATTCGTAAATCCTTTGTCGTCGTCTTTTAGTCCATCCACAAGTTTATCTACATGCCAACAATCAAACACAGTGAAATCACTACATCTATTTAGTGTTTTAAACGCGCATTGATAACAAATTGGACGTGAAGCAATTTCACTCATAAAACTTTTCATCATTGCATCAATACGTCCGCTACCATAATATACTTTACCATTCTCAAACTCAATTCGCATAGTATGGGAATGATATCCGTATGTTTTATTACGAAACGCTACATCAACTATAGACGCACCATATTTTTTTTCTTTCTCATCAAGATATTTTCTCCATAATTTGGGTGATGGAACACCATGGCAAACTAAATCTATCGTAATTAAATTATCATAATCTTTTTTCAAAAATGCTTTTAACCCATTGACCTGACAAGTAGTACCAACAAAACATAATTTTCGGTTTGCATCAAGGAAATCTTTTATTTTCAAATAGCAATTATTCAAATCACTTTGGACATATTTTGAACCACGAATACGTGGAACAACTGATTCTTTTTCATCTTTTCCAACAATTATATGAGATACTGAAAAATCATTACGATAAGATGCCGCACACAAAATTCCATCTTGTGATAATACCCAATCCGCTAATGGTGTAATAAAACCACCGGATGTACTCTCTTTCAATGTTTGCTCTTCATTTACCCGAACTGCATACGCCGCAATTTCATTATTACTTATATTTGGTGGATTCAATATCGGACAAACTTTTTCACAAAGACCACATTCTAAACATTTAGATTTATCTATTTCAGGATATAAAAAACCTTCAAAATCCTCTTTCATTGAGATGCATTGAACAGGGCATATATTTGCACACGCTGTACATCCGCAACATTTTGTCTTTTCTTCACAAATCATACAATGTACTCTCCTCTCCAAATCTCAATATTCAGTTGTTAACGCATTGTCAAGATAGTCATCAAATTTTTTTCTTTCTCTTTCTAACACTTTATCTGTATGCTCAAAACATATTGGTTCAGAAAGAATCATATCAAGTGTATTATTTTTGCTGAATCGTCTGTTTTTAATATCAAAATTATCTACAAGCGAATCTATTCGGGAATTTTTAGAAAATTTTTCACTATCGCTATATCTACTAAAAATCGCAAGTTCTTTGTGTAATATTAGCGCAAAAACACTTCCATGATATGAATCTGTACAAACAGCCTCTGCATTTTTTATAAGATTCAAAAAGTCACATGGTCCCACATCATAAAACCAATAATCACCAAAATCCTCGTCTTCCTTTACATATTGGTTGATATGTCTAATAGTAACTATCTTCAGATTATTCTTTTTGGCATATAAAGTAACTGCTTTACGGTATTCACTATTGTCACCCATCAAATATGCAAATAAATATTTTTCCTCACAGAATTGTCGAGTACTAGCAAATTCTCCCCATTCTTCTGCTGACAACATGCACACCGGATCCACTACGACCGGCACCTGACGACCAGTTAAGTCTTTTACAATTCGTGCCCCCTGGTTTTCACGCATGCTAATAAAAGGAATTCTATTTAGGTATTCTCTCGTTCTATTAATTTGATTCTTTGGAATATAGTTCACACCAAAGCTAGATGCCAAAGATATTTTACGAATATCATTCGGCACAAACATAAGATTATAGAAATTACTTTCCAGACCACTTGGAGACCATATTTGATCACTTCCAGTGATAAAAGCATCATATTGTTTTACTGCGGACTTCAATTCATCGTATCCAACATATTTTCTCTCTTTAGGTTTGAAAAATTGTTTCTCAAAAGCATAAAATTGCTGTCTGCGAATATGCTCATTTTCAGAAAATTTCACATGTAACTTCGAGTTGATTTTTTTAGAAATCATTAACTTCTTTTCATATCGCAATATTGGATTAAACAATCGAGGAACAGAATTTATAATAAACTTCAGATTCTTCTTTTTCTCGTATCTAATTAAGTCATAATCGATATTTCTTCTTTCAAGTAATTTTATCGTTGCATATCCTTGCAACATTCCCCCATAATTATGGTTAAAATATCGAATGCATAATCCCAGCATACATCTTTCTCCTTGTATAATATATTTATTTCGAACGTGACAACGTGCTTTTGGACACGTTTTTCATTAATGCATTAATCTTTTTGTCAATATATGTAGCAACTATTCCACAAGCAATAGAAATCAAAATAATAGCAACTATATTAATCAAGTTCGGTTTTGCACCCAAATGGATGAAAATATTCAAAACCATACAGTGATATAAAAAGACTCCATAGGATATATCCATTTTAAGTCTATGGGTAGATAGGCAATATCCGCCTGCTATAAGAACAAAAGGGAATAGACAATATATGAAAATATAATAGAACACGCCTATTCCAATTAACGAATTTACTACATTACTACATACATAGACTAATAACAATATAGAAAAACATCTAATTATTTTAGGTAAGATTTCATTTCTAAACACACATATGAAACTACCAATATAGAAATACATCACTTTAGATAGTAAAAACCTTCTCCATAATAAGTATACGACTCGATTATCAATACCACTTACTATATGTTCTCCTAATATATTTATAATCAAAAGCACTATCCCAACTAATATCCATGTTCGCATTTTCTTATTTTTCATTATTTTATAGAATAACGGTAAAATAATGTAAAATTGCAATTCTGTAAACAGGGCCCAAAGTGCACCATTGAAAGTTCCACTTCCAAAACTTTCAGCAAATCCAGGTGTATATTGTAAAGCAAATCCCTGTGCTATTGTCCAAATAACTGTAGACTTAAGTGGCATATTTTCTCTATAAAAGTATAACAAAACAAGAAAGCCTACTATTACACTAATCCATAATGATGGAAAAATTCGAAAAACTCTTTTTTTATAATACTGTTTTATACTATCTGATTTTATATACGATGCAGTAACGAGAAAACCACATAATGTAAACAATATCGGAACACCCTTAAATATATTGAACAAAATATCTGCACCTTTAGGCAAACTAATATTGTATAGCAAAACGATATGTCCTATCAATACATGAAGTGCTGCATAAATCCTAAAATAATCAAAAGCATTTTCGTGTAAATCGGGTACACTTTGGGTTTTATCTTGAGAACTCAAACTCATATTTTTACTCCTTTTTCTTACTTTCCTAAAACAGCGAGCACTTTATCCATATGTATAGATTCGCAATATTCTTTCTCACATCTTTTCCTGGCCTGCTTTCCTATTCTAGCACTCAACTCCCTGTCGTCTATAAACATCTTTAATTTATCAGCTAACTCCTTATCATTTTTCATTTCAAATAAGAAACCTGTTTCACCATCTATAACAATTTCCGACAAACTACCAACTCTGGATGCAACAACCGGCTTGCCATATGCATATGCTTCAATAACGGTATTTGGCATATTCTCATACCATATTGCAGGACAAACAACACAAGTACAGTTGGCAATCAAGTCTTCCAACTCTTGACCTTGCTTAAAACCAGTAAATACTATCTTATCTTGCAAACCATTATTCTGAATATATTTCCACAATTCTTGGTCTTCTTTAGAATCAGATATTTCACCAGTGATTTTCAGTACATAGTCTGTATCCATCAGCCATTTCATAGCCTTAATAGCGTATATTGTTCCTTTTTGATGAGCCATGCGTCCTAGAAACAGAAAATACTTATTATGTGTATAACAAGGTATTATTGCGGTGGCATCAATAAAAGTAGGAACACATGTAATTTTACCATCAGAAACTCCTCCTTCTATTAATTTGCTTTTTGAAAACTCACAAGTACAAATATACTTATCGACATCTTCAAATACTTTCTTCTGTTTATATAATTTCATTGCAAACACACGTAAAAGTGTACCAAATCGAGAACCTTTAACACATCGCCTTTCAAGGGCTTTTTTATAATCTCCATGCAAACATGCTTCGCAAATCTCATTCTCACACAAAAAATCATACTTGGCGCAAAACATAAAGAAATCAGAAATTCTATGTATCACTCTAATTCCTTCCTTTTTTGCTGCCCTTATTATAGATGGGGAAAGATGATTCACCTCATGAAGAATATATACGGCATCTGGATGAGTATCCCGAATTAATTTCCTTAATTTCTTTTCAGCATCATAATTCCAAACAGTCGCTCGAAATATACCTATAAGATTTTTAATAGATTTTTTAGTATCTGCATACATAAGTTCGTTGGAACGTGGTTTTGCAAAATACTTGCTGTATGACGTCTCCTCGTTATGTGGATTTTGTACTGAAAAGGGAATTATCTCAATACCTCTTTTTTCCGCGGCAGAAATAAACTTAAACATGTATTTTTCAGGTCCGCCTGCTATAAAATAGCGATAGTTTGCTACAATAATTCTCATATCTTCCCCCATCTCTATCTTCAATTTAAAAGCACTTGTTCATATAAATCTGCTATATGTTGCCAGCTGTAAGCTGTAGCCACTCTATTTTTAGCAGCAACACCCATGCTCTTTATCATTTCTTCAGATAATCCGTCAGCCTCATCAATTAGCGTTGCCAAACTACCTTCTTCTTTACTCCAATAAAGTGCCGCTGTTTGTGCAACTTCTCGATTAAAACCAACAGACAATAATAAATTCAGTTCTGTGCTTCCCAAAGCTTCCAGAAGGCTTGGATTCGTCCCACCAACCTCATGTCCGTGAAAATATCCATAAGCATTCTCGCGAATCTTCATTAAGAGTTCTTGGTCGTAGACAGTTCCTACAAACTTGATTCTGGAATCTTTTGTGAAATGAAGTTTATTTTCTAACTCCGCCAAAAATTTATCATTAACATTTGTGATAATCGCAAAATCTTTCTTACTGTTGCTTTTCATAAACTCCCTTATCATAATTTCATAATTATTCTCTGGAACAAATCTGCCAACAACAAGATAGTATTCTTTTGCGCGTAAATGTCTATCTTTATACCATTTTAACAACTGCTGGTTCTCACCTGATAACTTACTTTTTCTTGTTTCGGCTCCATATGCTATAAAAATGGTTTTTGGGTTGTATTTTTTATAAGTTTCCGAAATATATTTCTCAATATTAATACTATCGCAAATAATCAAGTCAGAATTTTTTACCATCATTTGCTCCGAAAATTTCCAATACTTTCGTATTGGCAATGACCACTTTGCTCTCATGAATTCGTGACCATCCGGATTAATGTACACTTTTCCACCCAAATTATGAATTTTCTTTTTAAAATAAGATGAAAAAGGACCTATTCGACACGCCAAAATATAAACTATTGGGTGCTCAATATGATTTTTCTTAATATAATCACAACAATACTGTAATGCCACGACATCATAATAGATTGCCTGTGCCGCACCAATACTAGGAATATGAATTTTGAAACAATGTGCATTATGATATGTAAACTCACTATCGTTTATTCTTTCAGTTCCGACAAGAACTGTCTCGTCCATAAAACCATCGCCGTTAGCTTTACACGCTATATGATATTTTATCTTATCATTGATTTGATGATATTCTGTTAACTTATTTACAAAAGTTTCATAACCGCCATATGCCCCAATTGATTTTGCTCCAACAATAAAAACATGTTGCATAATTTTATTCTCCAAAACTATTTATTTTAAAATTTTCACGAATAAAAACAATTATTGTTTTTATCGCATATTGTGTCACATGTAAAAAAGCGATTGTTCCTAACAACATTCCAACAGGAAGAACTACTCTTAAACATTATAAAACTTCTTATACCACTCTGCAAACTTTCTTAAACCAACTCTTAAACTCGTACTCGGCTTAAACCCGAAGTCTCTTTCCAATGCACTTGTGTCCGCATAAGTCACAGGTACGTCACCCGGTTGCATCGGCACAAGTTTTTTATGCGCCTCAAAATCATAATCTTCCGGCAAAACCTCTGCATCTACCAATTCTTGTTGTAAAATATCTACAAAGTCCAACAGATTTTCCGGACTATTATTTCCGATGTTATAAACCATATATGGCGGAATTGGCAAACCATCTTCCCCTATTTGTTTTTCAGGAGCATGCTGCATTACCCTTTTTACGCCTTCTACAATATCATCTACATAAGTAAAATCTCTTTTACAATTTCCATAGTTGAAAATCTGAATTGTTTCACCTTTCAACAACTTATTTGTAAAACCAAAATACGCCATATCCGGTCTTCCCGCCGGTCCGTATACTGTGAAAAATCTCAATCCTGTGGATGGAATATTATATAATTTGGAATATGAATGAGCTAACAACTCATTACTCTTTTTGGTTGCTGCATATAAAGACACCGGATTATCCACCTTGTCATCTGTGCTATATGGCACCTTTTTATTAGAACCGTACACTGAACTTGAACTTGCGTATACCAAATGTTCTACTGGATGTCTTCCTTCATCATATGAATGACGGCAAGCCTCCAAGATGTTATAAAATCCTATTAGGTTGCTTTCAATATATACATCCGGATTAGTTATGGAATATCGTACACCTGCCTGTGCTGCAAGATTTACAACCACGTCAAATTCATAATCTAGAAACAGTTTGTCCATTAATGACTTGTCTGCAATATTCCCTTTAATAAATGTCCATGTTGACGCCTTATACTCTACTGCCAACTTCTCAAGTTCTTCTAGTCTATGCTCTTTCAGGGACACATCATAGTAGTCATTTACATTGTCCAATCCCACGATATGAACCTGTTCTACTGTTTTCAACAATTCTTTAACAAGATTTGCACCAATAAATCCGGCTGCTCCTGTTACTAGAATCGTTTTCTTATTCAAATCTACATTAGGTACTAGCATATCCCTTTATACTCCTTTTTTACTTTTTCATAACTTTCTAAATTTCCGATATCATATCGTCTTCCTGGCATTTCCATCGCATGAACTGGTACTTGTTTACAGAGCCATGCGATATAACTTCCTGGAGCATCTGTTCCGCATCCAGAATCAATACCTTGTTGCACTAATCTGGCATCTTCTTTTGTATAGTAATAAAATGGCGGGCAACACCAGTTGGATTCTGGTTCTGATGGTTTTTCAGCCATTATCAAGACCCTATCATCTTGATCAATAGTTAACACACCACTCTTTTTTAACTTTTCACTATTTGGTTCATAATACCTCATCACACATGAAGTCTTTTTTTCTTGAGCATATGCAATGAATTTGGTTAAACTGAAATCCAATACATTATCACCTGCGATTACTAGCATGTCATCATCAAGTTCTAATGTGTCAATTGCATATTGAATATCTTTTACAGCACCAAGACGAGTCTCATTCGTATCCGTCCCATCATCTACAATGGTTATCTTATCATTGCCTTCTGCCCATTTTTCAAAATGATGTGCAAACTTATGATTAGAAATCACTATATGTTCATCTACGACATACCTTCCATTTTTATCCTTTGCTTTATCAATATCATCTATCAGCCAATCCAGAATAGTTTTCTCTCCCACCTTAAGCAATGGTTTCGGAAAATTTTCAGTTAGCGGATAAAGACGTGTTGCATATCCTGCCGCCAAAATTAAACATTTCATCGTTTATATCATCCTTTTTCTTTTAATCTAATTGCACACCATCTGCGCTCTTGCAAATAAACGGAGCATACTTACCCTCCAACTGCGGGAATGCCTTTAGGTATTCCTTGGTAACGTTCACACAAATCTGTTCTTCATAATCTGGATCAATGATAGCCATACAACAGCCCTTAAATCCAGCACCCGAAAAACGTCCACCGTAAATACCTTCCGTTCTCCTCATTATCTCATACAATGCGATTAATTCAGAGGAACCAGTCTCCCAATTATGAATAGAACTATATCCACTTTCAAAACAAAGTTGACCAAACTCTTCTAATTTCCCTTCTCTCCATGCCTTTGCGCCACGTTCTACGCGTTCATACTCTGTGTACCAATGTTCTGCTCGCTTCGCCCAGTGTTCCGGAAGTCTATCTTTGTATTGCAAATACACTTCATAAGGTACATCACGTAGATTTGTTTCCTTGAACTTACCATACTCTATGCCTGCATAGGCCTTCAATGCATAAGCAGCACTACGACATTCATCTACGCGCATATTATATTTGCTTTCTGCCAAGGTTCTTTCCACACCGGAGAAGAACACGGCAATTCTGTAAGGCTTCATATCAGGATGTTTAGGAATTAACTCATAACTATCATCTTTCATGTCCATGTATAACAAATGATTTTTCCTA
This sequence comes from Faecalimonas sp., assembly GCA_045648005.1. Classification (GTDB taxonomy): domain Bacteria; phylum Bacillota; class Clostridia; order Lachnospirales; family Lachnospiraceae; genus Faecalimonas. The sequence goes on from JAZRND010000063.1 coordinate 31,078, forward strand.
CAATACACTTCACACGATTGATCCAACTTTCCACAAGAAACACCTACATATTGATTTTCTGCCTCTAACGCAGTCTGTATCATTTCACTTTCTGAAATGCTGATTCCGTTTAGTTTACAAAGGGCTGCCAAGAACGTGATAATTACTGCTGCTGATGACGATAAACCGCCAATCGGCAATTCACCATCAATCACACCACACATACCAACCTTCAAGTTGTATCTTTGTCCTAACGCAATAGTTGCACCCCTTAAATGATCTGCCCAGTCCCCTTGCTTGTCTTCCGGAATAGCTCTTACATGAAATTGAGCACGTTTATTGAATTGTAACGAAGTTAATTCAATAACACCATTTTTCTTTGGACCATAGGCTATGCGAATCCCTTTATTAATTGCCAATCCTGTAATCTTACCAAGTTGATGGTCCGAATGAGCCCCTATAGGGCAAACACGATATGGTGTAAATGTAACGTCCAACGGTTCACGTTGATATTGCTGTATAAATACCTCCACACATTTTATTGAATTTTTATTATTTATCATTCTTCTACACTGCTCCATCATTTTTCAGTACCTGTAGTACTGTCATAAATAAAATCTTAATATCTAATCCCAGATTCCAGTTTTCTATGTATTCGGTATCCAGTTTCACCACTTCCTCAAAATCTGTGATGTCACTACGTCCACTCACCTGCCACATACCTGTGATTCCAGGTTTGATTGCCATACGAGCGCGATGGTGTGGCTCGTATTGTTCCCACTCATCTACTGTTGGTGGTCTGGTGCCCACAAGACTCATATCGCCCTTTAACACATTCCAGAATTGCGGAAATTCATCTATTGAAGTAGAACGAATAAAGTTTCCGATTCCTTTCGGTTTTCCATCTTTTCCTATCTTCTCACTTCCAATGATACGTGGATCATAATCCATTTTAAACATCAATCCACTCATCTTATTCTGTGCCATGAGTTCTTTCTTGCGCTCTTCTGCATCCATGTACATGCTGCGGAACTTATAGATTTTAAACTTTCTACCATTCTTTCCGATACGTGTCTGTGAAAAAAATATCGGTCCCGGTGATTTAATATAAATCATTGGTCCTACAATAATAATCAAAACCAACGTCAACAAACAGCCTACAATACCACCCACAATATCGACGATTCTCTTGTAAACCATATGGTGTGTATCTACAATACTGATGCTGCTTGTTAATACAGTGTAGCCCCCAACCTTTCCAATAGATTGTTTGCTCCCTTTTACACTTCTTTCCATAATCGGCATATGTGTGGTAATACCCATAAGGGACAAAGTCTCCAAAAGTTCTTCCGGTCGTCTTACATCATCCGACAATAAGAACAGCACTTCGTCTACCCATTCTCGGCATACATACTCAATAAGCTTGTCCCCTCCACCGATAATGCGGTAGCCATCTTGCTCTAATACTCCTTCAGTTGCATCTAAAAGACAAATTCCTTTTATTTGATATTGTTGATAAAGTTCTTGTTTTAAATCTGTGAGTGTGTCCTGTGCAATATCCTCTACCGTGACAACCACCAATGAAGTTGCTTTATCGTTCGCTTTACTCTTCTTAACAAAATGTTTTAATAGTAGTCTAGTAAAGTAGCTTATGATTACATATAAAACACCTGTGATAACAAATACGATACGGGAGTAAGTGCCTGTCTCTTTTGTTGCAAATAAAATCGCCAAAGCAACTAACATAACTACAATCACATGTTTTAAGGTTTCTCGAAATTCTATGTAATATCCTCTTCGCAGAACGCCGGAGAAAGTATTTACAAAAAGAATTGCAATAAGTTGTGATACCAATAAGATAATAGCTTCACTACGATACAAAGGTGCGGCAAATGGATTTTTAAGTCCTTGACGCATCATATAAGCCACTAAAAAACTTATCTCTAGGCTTAATAAATCAACTAAAATAAAGTCCCAATGTTTCAGCCACCTATTTGTCACTCTGCTATACATAATCTCACCCTTTATAACCTTTTTGACAAAGCACGCGCGAGCATACATTATCTATTTTATTGTAGCACTTTTTGTATTTTTCTGCAAGGACAAAACTCCACTTTACAAACTTTCCCACCCTTCGACAAAAAACTACAAAAAAAGAGCCGACGATTGTGTGATATGCCCCCTGTCAAGTAGACAGGTTAGATATCAGCATATCACACAATCGTCAACTCTTTTATTTTTCTATAAATCCGGTACCGGTGGTCTCTTTTTATCTATAATTTCTGCTGCATTAAACAAATCCGATACATTGTTTTGTGCCCCTATTGCATTTTTGTAAATGCGGTAGCCATCCAGATTTCGTCTTCCTTGACGCAGGTAGTCTTTTCCCAAATATGTTTGATATTGGGTGGAATCTACGTTACAGAAAATGCGATATCCTTGTTCTCTGAAATATTGATATTTTTCATTTCCGACATCATAAGCACCTTGTCCTTGTAGATCTTGTCCGTGCGCAAAGATGATGGCATCTGTTGTGCCCACAATCGGTTCTACATTTTCTTTCCACTTCTGGGTATCCACCTGGAGACTTGCAAGACTTCTGTCTCCCACTCTTACATGACCCCATGTATGACTTGCAAATTCCCATCCATTTTCCTTCATGGCGTCTGCGACTTTCTTTGCTTCTGCCCTCTCATTTTCCAGATTAAAATCCGGGTGTGCTTGAATCCACGCTTTCTGATGGCTGTCACAATCCGGGTCAGATACGTTATAAGTCTTATCAGTACGATATCCAAGAACTCCATTATATCCTGTCAAAGCAATAATTCCCTTTGCACCTTTATAAGACGCATCCGGATGTGCCTCTACAAACTGGTCTAAAAGTGGCACGCAATCATAAGCACCGATAGTCGTATTGCCTTCCGCGTCAGTGTATTCGTTCATTACATCGCCATTTTTATCAATAATGAGTTTGGTAGCGTATCCATAATTATCATAAGAATGGTAATAGCTTAAATCATCCAAAGATAAAACAAATGCCTTTTTATCCGGTGGCAACAAGATAGTGGCTGGCGCCCAAATCTCCTGACCATTTTCATCTGTGGTCACATCATACAAGTCATGAATACTAACCAATACGTACCCTCTGTCATACATTTCTTGTGTAATAGCATTGAATTCATCTACAGTAGTCATCCACTGGTTATTCCCCACTGCTTGCGGATCTGTATCCTGATTGCTAAAAGCACGATTCGGGTCAACAACTAATGTATGATAAAAGATGTGTGTCACTTCTTCTAATTTCACTGGGACACATGTCGCCTTCACTGCTTCAATATCTGCAATCTTCTGCAGTACTTTCTCATCCTTTTCATAGCCTTCTATGGTCTTTAACTTATCAATTGCCTCATCGTATGCGTAACCTGCTGCCAATAGTTCTGCCTCTGCAACAGCCTCTTTCTTTTTCTGTTCTTTAGTTTTCTTGTCATTCTTATTGCTTTCTACCTTGTTGTTTGCCGGAACAGACGGTCCAAAAGAGATTAGCTTCCATGGTTGCCATTTGATGCAAACCACAACCAAAATAGCAACTGCCACGGCACTGATAATACCTATTTTGATTCTCTGTTTTCTTCTTCTTTGCGAACGGTCGAATTTCTTACGTTCTAACAATCCCATTTTCTTTGGCTCTCTCATACTTTTCCCCTTCATTTGTAAATTGTATTTATTCCTTTATCAACATAGCATCGCCAAAGCTGAAAAAGCGATACTTTTCTTTAATGGCCTCTTCATATGCTGCAAGCACTTGCTCTCTTCCCGCCAGTGCAGACACCAGCATCACCAGTGTGGATTCCGGCAAATGGAAATTTGTGATCAGGCAATCCAACACCTTGAATTTATACCCCGGATAAATAAAAATTTCTGTCCATCCACTGGTTTCTTTCAGTCTTCCACTTTCGTCTACTGCCGACTCTACTGTTCTGCAACTGGTCGTTCCTACACAAAATACTTTCTTCCCATTGTCTTTAGCTCTGTTAATTTTATCTGCCGCCTCTTGGCTAATCTGATAGAATTCCGAATGCATATGGTGTTCTAATATGTTATCTACTTTTACAGGGCGGAAAGTGCCCAGACCCACATGTAAAGTAACCCTAGCAATTTCTACACCTTTTTCTTCTATCTTTTGCAATAATTCCGGTGTGAAATGAAGTCCTGCAGTCGGTGCTGCGGCCGAGCCGGAATGCTTGGCATATACTGTTTGATATCGATTCTTATCTTCCAACTGATGTGTAATATATGGTGGCAATGGCATTTGCCCTAATTGATCTAGTATTTCTTCAAAGATGCCTTCGTATTGGAATCGAATCAACCGATTCCCCTCTTCTACCACATCTACTACTTCCCCGATTAAAAGACCATCCCCAAAACTAATCTTGGTTCCGACTTTTGCCTTTTTTCCCGGTCTCACCAATGTTTCCCAAGTATCGTTTTCCCCACGTTTCAAAAGCAACACTTCTATCTTGGCATCAGTTCCAACCTTTGCGCCAAAGAGACGCGCCGGAATGACTTTTGTCTCATTGATAACTAGACAGTCTCCTTCTTGCAAATAGTCTATCACATCTCGAAAAATATGGTGTTCTACTTCACCTTTTCTTTTATCTAGTACCAGAAGTCTAGAACCAGAACGGTCCTCCAAGGGGTCTTGGGCAATCAACTCTTCCGGCAAATCAAAGTAAAAATCTTCTTTTTTCATCCTTGAAGTCCTTTCACATACTTTTTTTCATTATAACACACTTTTTCTGTTTGTAGAGGAAAATATAGGGATATGGAAGTAATTTTCTTCCATATCCCCACTCTTCACATATTTACGCTCTCATTTGCGCATCAAACTTATCACTTAATGCTTTGATAACCTTTTCAATGACAGCATCTGTCATTTCATCGGTTACATCACCTTCCGCTGATACAAGTTTGATATTAAATGCCATACTCTTCTTATCCGCGCCTAATTTCTCGCTTTCAAAAATATCAAACAATGTGACTTTTTGAATCAAAGAATCGCATGCTGTAATGGCATCAATAGTTGTACCACATTCCACCTTCTTGTCAATGAGAATAGAAATATCACGGCTATTTCCTTTGAATCCAGTTTCCGGCACATATTTGATTGCGGTCTTAAACAAATCAACTAAAGTACTATAATCAATTTCTGCAACAAAAATCTTGGTATCGGCTTTCTTTCCTCCTGCAATATTTAATGCATCTACTACCTCGTAGCGGAGTTGTCCAAAATGTCCGATTTTCTGACCCTTGCAATACACTTCAGCAGTTCTTCCCGGATGCAAATATGGTACATTGCCACGAGTATATTTGAAGGTCAAGTCATTGTAACTTGCAAAGCTTTCTAAAGTTTCTTTCATAGCAAAGAAATCTTCCTCTGCACCACAGGTTCCAAGGCATAAGATTTTCTTTTCTACTGGTGGCTCTGTAAGTGGAAGTGCCTTTGGTAAGTACACATTTGCCAGCTCAAAGAAGCGCATTGCTTCGTTTCCGTTTTTAATATTATTTTCAATCACTTTCACCATAGATGGAGCCATGAGGGTTCTCATAATACTTAAGTTTTCAGTGATTGGATTCAAGAGTTCTACTACTTCTCTTTCTTTGGCATCTTCTGGAATAAGGAACATGTCAAAATCTGTCTTTGCAGTCATGGCAATGGTCTGAATTTCATAATATCCTTGTGAGCAAAGATATTCTTTCACAGCTAATTCTTTAGACTGATATCTGTTAAGTCCGCCATTGGTAACCTTTGCATCGTCCAAGAAGGTTGGAACAACCTTATCATATCCATATTCGCGGATCACTTCTTCAGCGATATCCTGGTATGTCTCGATATCTTCACGGTATCTTGGAATGGCCAAGGTAAGAATGCCGTCTTTTAATTCCACCTCAAATTGAAGTGCTGCGAGGATTTTTACCATTTCTTCTTCCGGCACTGTAATGCCAAGCACATTGTTCACTTGTTCTGTTTTTACTTTGATAATTCTCTTTTCTGTAGAAGCTCCTCCTGTGACATCAAAATGACTAGAGCTAATCTTTGCAAGACCAAGTGTCTGCACCAGATTGAGAGCTCGTGCCATACCACATTCTACGGTGTATTCATCGATTCCTTTTTCAAATCTTGCAGCTGCGTCAGAACGAAGTCCCAGGCTTCTTGAAGTCTTACGCACACTGTCTTTCAAAAATTTTGCAGACTCAAATACAACTTCCTTTGTATTTTCCGTGATTTCACTATTTAAACCACCCATAACACCAGCGAGACCTACTGCCTTATTCTTGTCACAGATAAGTAGATTGTTATGTGTAAGCACACGTTCTTTTTCATCTAATGTAACCAGTTTTTCTTCATCTTCTGCTCGCCGAACTACGATAGAAGATCCTTCCAATGTATTGAGGTCAAATGCGTGCATCGGTTGTCCAATTTCCACAAGAACGTAATTTGTGATGTCTACCATGGCATTAATTGCATTGTGTCCTACTGCAATCAATCTTCTTTTCATCCAGAGAGGTGATTCCATGTATTTTACATCATAAATATAATGTCCCAAATATCTTGGACAAGTTTCTTTATCCACTACTGTAATACTGATATTTTCATTCACCGTTCCATCTTCTGTATAGCTATAGTCCGGTGCCTTAAATGGTTTATGAAGGAATGCTGCCACTTCTTTTGCAATACCAATCACTGACTGGCAATCCGGTCTGTTTGCAGTAATGGAAATATCGAAAAGGTAATCATCCAATTCCAAATATTCTTTCATTTCCATACCAAGTGGGGCATTTTCATCTAAAATCATGATACCATTTACATCTGCACCCGGATACCATTCTTTGTCAATGCAAAGTTCTTGTCCGGAACAAAGCATACCGTAAGAAATCATATCTACCATTTTTCTTGGTTGAATATCCAAACCGCATGGCAATTTTGCGCCCACCAATGCAGCCGGTACTTTTGCCCCGACAAATACATTGTCTGCACCAGTTAAAATCAAGTGGTCATTTCCCATATTACCACAATCCACATGGCAAATCTGCAAATGCGTTCCTTCGTAATGTTCCATGGATGTAATCTGACCTACCACTACTTTCTCTAAATTTTCTCCAAGATATTCGATACCTTCTACTTCAAAACCTGCGGAAAATAGCTTTGTCTCCAGTTCTTTTGGTTCGATATCGATATCTACATAATCTTTTAACCAACTATATAAAACTTTCATATTACCCTCCGACTATGCCTTAAACTGTTTTAAGAATTCTACATCATTTTCAAACAACTTGCCCATGTGGTTGATTCCATATTTGAGCATTGCAATACGTTCAATACCGATACCGAACGCAAGTCCTGAATATTTTGAAGAATCAATTCCACAGTTATCCAATACTTTGTTGTTTACAACTCCACCGCCCAATACTTCAATCCAGCCGGTTCCTTTACAGAGTGAGCAACCTTTGCCACCGCATTTGAAACAGCTTACATCTACTTCTACAGATGGCTCTGTAAACGGGAAGTAAGATGGGCGAAGTCTAGTCTTTGCTTCATCAGAGAATAACGCCTTTACAAACTGATCCAACATACCTTGTAAGTCACAAAGTGTGATATGTTTATCTACTACTAAACCTTCCATTTGGCTGAACATTGGTGAATGGGTAGCATCACTATCTGAACGAAATACTTTTCCCGGAACCAATACTTTAATTGGTGGTTTTTGTGCATCCATCACGCGGATTTGTCCTGGTGATGTATGGGTACGAAGAAGTAAATCTTCTGTCAACCAGAAGGTATCCTGCATATCTCTTGAAGGGTGATCTTTGAGTACATTAAGTCTTGTGAAGTTGTGGTCATCATCTTCGATTTCAGGTCCTTCAAAGACATCAAATCCCATTCCTACAAATACATCAATAATCTCATTTTTAATACAGGTAAGTGGATGAAGATTTCCTGCCGCCACTTCTTTTACCGGCAGTGTAACATCTACCTGTTCTTCTTCATAACGTGCCTGCATAGCTTTCTTTTCGATTTCAACTTTTTTCTCATCATACAAGTCTTGAACCCAATTTTTCACTTGGTTTACAGCTTGTCCATATGCCTTTTTTTCTTCGTTTGGCACATTTTTAATGCCATTCATTAATTTCTGAACTTCGCCGCCTTTTCCAAGGTATTTTGCCCAGAAATCTGCCAATTGTTTTGCATCTTCCACTAAATTCAGTTCTGCCTGACATTCAGTTTTGATTGTTTCCATGCTCATGTTTCATTTCTCCTTTAAAGTTTTAATGAATAAAAAATCCCCGTCCCTAAAAAGGGACGAGGTTAATCGCGGTACCACCCTAATTCTCAAATATTTGAGCTCTCGGACTGCGTAACGTGCACATACGTTATCTCCTACTAAATTATTCGTTCAAAGATACAGCTCCCGTGGGAAATTCGATTCCTATCTGAACTAAAGGGAACTTCCAGCCGCCGATTCCCTCTCTCTGTTAGAAAATAGTGCTCTACTAAACACGTTCATCGCTTTTATTTATTCAAATCTTTTACCATTTTACTCACTTTTGTGACCCTTGTCAAGATATTCCTCCAGCAATTCATTGATTTCTCCGCCCAAGAGCAATACATACATGCAAAAGTATAGCCAAAGCATAATCAAGATAATGGTAGCCAGACTTCCGTACATATCTGAAAACCCTTGAAAAATGTCCATATAGACAGAGATTAAAAAGCTAGATAATGTCCAGCCAAATGCGGTAAAAACAGCCCCCGGAAACACATGTTTTACTTTTTCTCTTTTATCCGGCAAAAATTGATAAATGCCTATAGAGATGACTGTCAACAACAGAATTGCCAGCCAACCGATTCTTCCTCCCAGTCCCCAGAAAGTAAGACTGAAAATAATTGTCAGTAATAAAAGTCCTGTGTATACAGCTCCTCGTAATCGCAGCAAAAAATAATTACGTGTCTCCTTTAATCCCTGAATCGTATTCAAGCCTTGAGAAATAGCCGAAATTCCACGTCCTGCAGACCATAGTGCAATCAATATTGTAACAGAAATGGTTGTTCTTGTTTGGATATAAACTTCATCTACAATAGCAATCATGGTAAAGCTGATTGTGCGCGGAAAAATGTCATAAATTGCAGTCATGACATCTGCTTGTGTAAGGGGCGTATAACGCACTAATGTCATCAATAAAAAGACAACCGGAACCAAAGAAAGCATAAGAAAAAAAGCCGACTTTGCTGCATATGCACTGACGTGGTCCTCTTGTAGTTTTGAGTTGATTTCTTTAAATTTGTTCCATGCTTGTTTCACGAGCTACTTCACCTCGGTTCCCGGATAAAAGAATGTCAATATTTCCTCATGAGTTTTCCCTGATTTCGCCATTTCATTCGCGCCATTTTGACTCATTCCAATCCCATGGCCATATCCGCCGCCATTAATGATGAAGTTTTCTCCCTCTTTCTCGATAGTAAAAAAGGCACTGGGAAGAAGTTTTGTGCTATCAATCTTTGTTCCATCTTGTCTTACAATGGTATACCCACCTCCTCCCAACGCGCTTCGAATTTTATTTTCCGTGTTGACGGTAACACTGTCTTTCGTACCTTTTGCCACTATCTGCAATGCCACGCCACCTGGTCCTTTCTTGTTCACACATAACTCTTTCAAGATTCCTATTTCGGTCTTGGTATTTAATTCTATGAGATTTGAAAGTGTGTTCTTTGGTATAGTAGCTGTCCAGCGATACCAAGGGTATGTGCACTCATAATCTTCCCCTTTTTCATTGCAAACCTTTACACCCTTAAGATATTGATTATTTTCTCCTAATGCTGTTCCCCATGCTTCTACGCTGGTAGAATGCCCGCAAGAAGTAGAATAATAGTAAGTCTTAACCACTTGATTTTGATACCACAATTTCTTTCCCGCGGTCATATTTACCGCTTGAGTGGTACTATCCTTTTCTTTAGAATTACCATAAACCTGAAAGGATACACTGTCATCCACATGGGCATTGTACTGCGGATATGCGAAAGCTAGCATTTGGCAATAGGCATAACTCCGAGCACAGATTGCTTGGCATTTTAATGCTTCCGGTGCATAGGATGAGGGCATCTCACTTGGAACTACCGCACACAAATACTCTTCCACCGGAACTTCATTTACAATCACAATTCCCTCTGCAGTTTTGTACAGTTCCAGCACCCCTCGATAAGACGGAACTCCATGCCCTCTATTGAGTGAAGATATGGTAATGCGACTGTCTTTCGTTTGTGGTTCAATCCGAATGCTACCGTTTTGAAAGCGCGGGTCATCCGGGGTGATAACATCTATAACATTCGGATCTTCTGTGTGGCTTATTTTTACTTCTGCATGTGTGACTCCTCGAAAACCGTTGGTCTTTAAAACTACACGAATCAAAGGATTCTCTGCTGTCGGCAAATAATCCCCAAACGGGAGTTTTGATTCCACTTTAATCTGGGAATGCTCTGATTTTCTAGGTTTTAAAAGTATATGTAACATCACAGTTACGCATAATGCCACTACAACAACTGCTGTTCCTATCAATATCCATTGCTTTTTTCTTTTCATCTGTCATCTCTTGTCCGCGTTTTTTGAATTATATGAGTTTAGACATGTGTATATGACTGCTTTTGGGCACTACAGCAACCCTCGTTTAGTGTTGCCCAAGCTCTCACTTCCATTTGGGCACTGCAATTGCTGCTTCTCATCTTTGCCCATTTTCTCAATCTCTTATGGGCATTGTGCAGACTTATTCTCGACAGTGCCCAACTTCAGCTAACAAAGCAACATTGATAAAACTAAAATAGCCACTTCCGTTGATTTCTCAACTTCCGTGGCTATCCTTCTCTTTTGTACATCCCCCAAAATGCCGTTTCCCGTATTTTGACTCCTAGCATTGGCTAGGTGGGTGTCCGCATCTGCTTTTCTGTCATCCACTGCAAACGGAGGCTCGACATATTACAGAGATATAAGATTCCCGTTTAAAGTTTTGTAGGTTCAAAATAACGGAATTATCGCACATTTCAGGTTAAGCTTATTATAAAACAAATTGCGCATTTTTTCAATAAATATTCTATGGTTAAAATTAACAAAATTTACATAGAAAATAAAACGAAGCGCGACTCTTTCGAATCGCGCTCCATAGAATAATTGAATATTAATCTTATAATTGTGGACCTGCTGCAACCAATGCTTTACCAGCTTCATTTCCTTCGTATTTAGCGAAGTTCTTAACGAAACGTCCTGCAAGGTCTTTCGCTTTTTCTTCCCATTGTGCTGCGTCAGCATATGTGTCACGAGGATCAAGAATTCCTGTGTCAACTCCTGGAAGTTCTGTAGGTACTTCAAAGTTAAAGTATGGAATAGTCTTTGTGCTAGCTTTTTCGATTGATCCATCAAGGATTGCATCGATGATACCACGTGTATCTTTAATAGAGATACGTTTTCCTGTTCCATTCCATCCTGTGTTAACCAAGTATGCTTTAGAACCGTTTTCTTCCATCTTCTTAACTAATTCTTCTGCATATTTTGTTGGATGTAATTCCAAGAATGCTTGTCCGAAGCATGCAGAGAATGTTGGTGTAGGTTCTGTAATTCCACGTTCTGTACCAGCTAATTTTGCTGTAAATCCTGACAAGAAATAGTATTTTGTTTGTTCTGGTGTCAAGATTGAAACTGGAGGAAGTACTCCAAATGCATCTGCTGAAAGGAAGATTACATTTTTAGCTGCCGGAGCTTTTGAAACCGGACGTACAATGTTTTCAATGTGGTCAATTGGGTAAGATACACGAGTATTTTCTGTAACACTACCGTCATTGAAATCAATCTTGCCTTCTGCATCTAATGTAACGTTTTCTAATAAAGCGTTACGTTTGATTGCATTGTAGATATCTGGTTCAGAGTCTTTATCAAGGTTAATAACCTTTGCGTAGCATCCTCCTTCAAAGTTGAATACGCCGTCATCATCCCAACCGTGTTCGTCATCACCGATAAGAAGACGTTTCGGATCTGTAGATAATGTTGTCTTACCTGTTCCTGAAAGACCAAAGAAGATTGCTGTATTTTCACCATTCATATCTGTGTTTGCTGAACAGTGCATAGAAGCAACACCTTTCAATGGAAGGTAGTAGTTCATCATAGAGAACATACCTTTTTTCATTTCTCCACCATACCATGTGTTAAGGATAACTTGTTCTTTGCTTGTAATATTAAATGCTACAGCTGTTTCTGAATTAAGTCCTAATTCTTTATAATTTTCAACTTTTGCTTTAGAAGCATTGTAGATTACGAAGTCAGGTTCGAAGTTTTCAAGTTCTTCAGCAGTTGGTTGAATGAACATGTTTTTAACAAAGTGTGCTTGCCAAGCCACTTCCACGATGAAACGAATAGCCATTCTTGTGTCTTTGTTTGCACCACAGAAAGCATCTACAACAAAAAGTCTCTTGTTGCAAAGTTCTGCTACAGCAAGTTTCTTAAGTTCTGCCCATACTTCTTCTGAAATTGGGTGGTTATCGTTTTTGTATTCATCAGAAGTCCACCATACAGTGTCTTTTGAATTTGCATCCATAACGATATATTTATCTTTAGGAGAACGACCTGTGTAGATACCTGTCATAACGTTAACAGCACCAAGTTCACTTTCCTGTCCTACTTCATAACCAACCAAATCTTTTTTAGTTTCTTCTACAAATAATTCTTCGTAAGAAGGATTGTAAACGATTTCAGTTGTTCCGGTAATACCATACTTTTCTAAATTGATTTTTGACATCTTTAACGACCTCTCTCTTTCTTAATATGTATATGAAATTTGTCACAAAACAAATTTTCGCTACCATTATACAGGATAGACATATACTTCGTCAATATTTGTTTGTTAATTTTTTAACTCTTTAATATATTTTTTACAGTTTCTTCCATCTTGTCTGCGTCACACTCTAATGTATGCAAAATCTCTGCGTTTTGGATTTCTTCAATTGCCTTTGGAATATCCACACCTGATACTACTTCCAATGTGTCAACCAATTCAAATTCACTTAACGCATCATACTTTTCATCAATCGCAGTCATGACACTTCTTGCAAATTTATATGGACTCGCGGTAGATGCAACGACTGCTTTTCTAGTGTCTCCAGTAGCCTTTTGGTATTTGTCACACACAAATGCTGCTACCGCAGTATGAGTGTCCATTACATAGCCTGTATTTCCATAAACTTCTGCAATCTTTTCTTTTACTTCTGTTTCTGTGGCATAGCCTGCTGCAAAATCAGAAAGGTTGGCTTTCATATCTTCTGTAAGTTCGTACACGCCGTTCTCTTTTAAAGATTTCATCAAAGCACTATTCTTCTTTGCATCACATCCGGAAATCATATAAATCAAACGTTCCAGATTGCTTGAAATCAGAATATCCATAGATGGAGAAATGGTTAAGATAAATTCCCTGTTCTTGTCATATACGCCTGTTTCAAAGAAATCAAACAATACTTTGTTTTCATTAGACGCACAGATAAGTTTTCCTATCGGAATTCCCATTTGCTTTGCAAAATAAGCAGCTAAAATATTTCCGAAGTTTCCGGTTGGGACAACAACATTAATTTCTTCTCCTACCTGAATTTCTTCATTTTGCAACAATTTTGCATAAGCATATACATAATATACAATCTGTGGTACCAGACGTCCGATATTAATAGAGTTTGCAGATGAAAATTGATATCCTGCATCTTCCATTTCTTTGGCCAATTCTTTATTTTCAAAAATTGCCTTTACACCACTTTGTGCCGCATCAAAATTTCCATGAATAGCAACAACCGATGTATTTACACCTTTTTGAGTTACCATCTGAAGTTCCTGCACCTTGCTAACTCCGTTCTTTGGATAGAAAACAATAATCTTGGTTCCTTCTACGTCTGCGAACCCTGCAAGTGCAGCTTTTCCCGTGTCTCCAGATGTTGCCGTTAAAATAACGATTTCATTCTTTACATTATTCTTTTTTGCTGAAGTGGTCAGTAAATGTGGCAGAATTGATAAAGCCATATCCTTAAAAGCAATCGTCGCGCCATGGAAAAGCTCCAAGTAGTAGGTGTTCTCTACCTTTGCAAGAGGCGCTATTTCCTTAGTATCAAATTTGTCATCATATGCCTTATTGATACAATCTTTCAATTCCTCTTCCGTAAAATCTGTCAAGAACTGTTTCATAACTACATATGCTGTTTCTTGATAGCTCATTTCTTTCAATGCGTCTAATGACACATCCAATTTCGGAATACTAACCGGCACAAACAAACCGCCATCATCTGCAAGTCCCTTTAAAATCGCTTGAGAAGCCGTCACGGTCTCGTCTGCATTTCTGGTACTTTTATATAATAATTCCATTTTCTTCATTCCTCTTTCTGCCTACTTTCTTTTATTGTTGGTGTAATTTACCAATCCGCCTGCAGCAATCAATTTTTGCATGAATTCCGGAAATGCCTGACCTTGGAATTCTGTACCTTTTGTTCTGTTATAAATCTTACCGCTGTCAAAATCCACTTCCACTTCGTCGCCTGCCTCAATTCCCTTCGCTGCTTCTGGGCATTCAATAATCGGAAGACCGATATTAATGGCATTGCGATAAAAAATTCTGGCAAAAGTTTCAGCAATTACACAGCTAACCCCTGCTTCTTTCAAACATAATGGTGCATGTTCTCTGGAAGAACCACAGCCAAAGTTCTTATTTGCTACAATCAAATCGCCCGGTTGCACTTTTTTTGCAAATTCCGGATCAATATCTACCATGGCATGGCTCGCCAATTCTTTCCCATCAAAGGAGTTCAAATATCTTGCCGGGATGATAACGTCAGTATCCACATTATCTCCGTATTTAAATACTCTTCCTAATGCTTTCATTATTGGTCACCTACTTTCTCCGGATTTGCAATGCATCCTGCGATAGCACTTGCTGCTGCCACTTCTGGTGAAGCAAGATAAATCAAAGAATCTACATGTCCCATTCTTCCTACGAAGTTACGGTTTGTGGTAGATACGCACTTTTCGCCTGCTGCCATAACGCCCATGTGTCCACCCATACATGGCCCACAACTCGGGGTATTAAATGCACATCCCGCCTCGATAAATGTAGTTACAATGCCTTCTTCAATACATTGTAAATAAATTTTCTGTGTAGCTGGAATAACCATAACACGTACATCCGGATGTACTTTCTTACCTTTAAGAACAGCGGCCGCTCTTCTCATATCTTCCATTCTTCCGTTTGTACAAGAACCGATAACCACTTGGTCGATTTTGATTGGTTCCATTGCTTCCACTTCGTCAATGGTCTTTGCATTTCCCGGCAAATGTGGAAATGCCACAGTTGGTCTTACCTTTGACAAATCCACTTCTACCACTTCATCGTATTCTGCATCATCATCTGCAGTATAAATCTTATACTCTTTATCAGAGTGTTCTTTCATGTAATTTTCAGCCTTTTCATCTACAGGGAAAATACCATTTTTTGCTCCGGCTTCAATGGCCATGTTCGCCATAGTAAAACGGTCATCCATAGAAAGATGTGCAATTCCATCTCCTACAAACTCCATGGATTTATATAAAGCTCCATCTACTCCAATACGCCCAATAATATGTAAAATAATATCCTTTCCGCTGACAAATTTGCTTGGCTTTCCTGTTAAAACAAATTTGATTGCGCTTGGAACTTTAAACCACAGCTCTCCTGTTGCCATTCCTGTAGCAATATCTGTGGTTCCTACGCCTGTAGAGAATGCTCCTAATGCACCATAAGTACATGTATGTGAGTCTGCTCCGATAATACATTCACCTGCTACAACGATTCCTTTTTCCGGTAAAATAGCATGTTCAATTCCCATTTGTCCGATTTCAAAATAGTGTTTCAAACATTGGCACTTTGAAAATTCACGAATTGACTTTGAATTTTCTGCCGATTTGATATCTTTATTTGGTGTAAAGTGGTCTGGAACAAGCACTACTTTATCCTTGTCAAACACTTTATCAGCCATTTTGTTAAATACAGGTACTGCCATTGGTCCTGTGATGTCATTTGCCATAACTACGTCTAACTTCGCTTCAATCAATTGTCCCGGAACAACTGACTCTAATCCTGCATGGGCTGCCAGGATTTTTTGCGTCATTGTCATACCCATTTTTAGGTCCTCCCTTTTGTTAAATACATATGTGGTCATTCTATCACATTTAAAATGGATATGACAAGACATTCTGCATTTATTTTAGCCAATTTGGTGGGATAACTTTATTCTCCACTCCATAATTAAATTCAATATGGTATTCTACACTTTGTACATTCCATTGACTCAAATTCAATCCCCAATCCGGATCGTTTTTCCCTGTGTCTCGGAACATATTGCTGACGTTCGTAACTTTGGATACATCCCATTGTTCCAACCCTCCAAGTTGGAGGTCATTAGCAACTACACCAATATCACTAAAAGTACGACGTAAAATAGTTACATTGGACACGTTCCAACTAGATAAATCTCCCATACGAACCGTCTGCGCATTTCTACCCATCCAACAGAAGGCAAAATCCATGTTTGTAACTTTAGAAACATCCCAATTGGACATTCCTTTAATCTCAAAAGTTTCTGCATAGACGCCTAGTTGCGAACACATTGATTCCATACTGGTAACTTTGGAAGTATCTAGTTTTTGCAGGTCTACATAAGTGGTGTAACAGATATCTAAAAACCAAAAATCCAAATTTTCTGGTGCAATATAATCATGGCATTCTATCTTATAAATTTCCGTGCGATATGAATACCAAGGAGCTTGCGACCACGCATAATGCGCTGTTTCAAAGCCATCAAAAACAGCCGTCACCATTTTGCCACGATGATTAGTACCCACAGGTATTGGGTCCACGCTGCGATAGAAATTCAAGGAATGATCATCTGCGCAATAAGTAGCATACGCATAGGTCTTTTCCCATTGAGCCACAAGAGTAGTGTTTCCGATTGGCATCACATACTGGCTCGTATAAAGATTTCCTGCTGGATCTTTCCACCCTTTTAATTCATAGCCATCTCGCTCGGCACTCGGCAGGGTAACAGTATCCCCATTCCGAACAGACATTGGGGCAATACTTCCCTTGCCACCATTCAAATCAAATGACAAAGTAAACGGCTTTTGTCCCAATGTATAGGCAAACTGAAGTTCTAAACCGGTCTCGGTCTGTTCCGATGTTGTCCAAGCTCCTCTTTCCACTTTCAGTTCCACAGCCTTTTCGCTTCCTTCCTGCACACATATATCTAGTTCATTTTCTCCTGCTGCCAAACTCTTCTCACCCATTTGAAAGGCTATTTTTTTGGTGTTAACCGGAATATTCTGCCCGGATTGTACCAAGGCCCAATTGTTTTTTTCCGTGGCAGTCACCTTGTGAATTGTAATTGGCACTAAAGACTGATTTCCGATAGAAAAAGAACTAATATCGGTAGTTCCGTCTTCTTCAAAACATATGGATACCTTGGTTGGAACAGTCACACTGACATTATCTGTTGTTTCAGCGGCCAGAGATACCCTTTGAAAGAATAAGGCTGACAAGGTAACTGCCATTAGCATTAAAAATACTTTGTTCTTCTTTCTACTCCAAAAAGCACCTGCCCCTATGGCCAGAGCTCCTACAGCCCCTAATATGTATGTCCAAACGGAGGTCGCATCTCCTGTCTTTACAGGTTGTGTTGGCGTATTCTTTTTTGCTTCTACTTTTGGTTCTTCTTTTGGTTCTTCTTTGGAAGGAGTCTTCACTTTTTCTCCTTCGATGGTAATCTGCACCTCTGCAGACGCACTTTCTGCAGCATGTACCACGCCAAACATGGATAAACATGCCACTAAAATCACTAGTAACTTACTTCCTAATTTCATTTTCTTTCTCATTTATTTCACCTCAATCGTAATTGGAAATGCCGAGGAAACATTCCCCTCCTCTGCATAGCCGATTTGTAATTTACATTCATGAATTCCTCTCGGTAATTCGTTTTTTAGTTCTATCTGGTTTAGTTCATAGCCCGGTTCTATTTGTGGGGATATATAGATACAAGTTTCTTTCTCATCATAAATTTGAAATGTGATTGGATAATGATTGTTCTCGATATTCTTTACATTGAATTTTTGACTTGTTTTACCTTGAAATATGGTATAAGACATGTAATTTACATTCATTTTCCCTTTTTCTACTACGGCGTCTAATTCTTTTTGCCGCTTATCATAATCAATCTCTGTGATTTTATTTATTTGCTCTTCATACTTTGATTGTTTTGGCCAAAAAGCAATCAGTAGTGAAGTGACACCTACTATCACAAGAATGATTCCAAATATTCTTTTTTTCATGTTGATACCTCTAATTAAATGCAAATGTTAATACCATATCGAAAGCTTTTGCGGCCGCTGATGCTTTGGTAAATGCACCTCTTGAAACTGTAAAGGAAAGTACTTGTGTCTGGCCTGATGGAATGACGATATCTGCATCATCAAATTCTACCATTCCTGTAGCGCTTTCTGAACCGCTGGTTGGTGTAATCATCTTAAGTGCGCCACTCTTTCCCACAGAAAATTGAATTGTTTTGGTATCTGCCTTCAAAACTCTTGTATCTCCTGATGAACCCATAAGTTTCCACCCGGTTGTCTTGGCATCCATAGAAACAGACGCCAAATGAATGCCTGCAATAGCACTACGATTTTCTATAGTCCAGTTGGTTGGCAAGGTATTGCTCCCGTCTTCATTAAACAGAATCGGTAAAGTAGTTGGTACTGTCACAGAAACTCTATCCATAGCCGTTGCTTCCACTTCTATGGTAACATCGGTAGAGGCTGCATAAGATGGAATAGTTCCTCCTAAAATTATAGTCACAGACAAAATTGCCGCCAAAATCATTTTTGCTTTTTTCATATTTTTTCTCCTTGCTTCATAATTGTTTTTCCATATTCAGTTTTTCGTTTTTGATAATCATTGAAAATTTAGACGACAAAAAAACAGACAATCATCCTATCATGCCTCCTCTCGATGTGAAATTATATGCTCGTTTTGGATACTTGGGATGAATATCCCATTTGAAAATAGATTTGTTCTTCGACGAGTAACCTTACTATAGTGCTTTTTCCTTTGATTGTCAATAGAAAAAATACTGTCGCACTCACGATTTCGATTCGTTCATGCGACAGTTATTTTCATTTATTCAAGTGTTTCTAATTCTTGTAGCCATAAAGTAGCGCAGGCGTCACTTGGCATACGTAAATCGCCTCTTGGGGATACGCTTACACTTCCCACCTTCGGTCCATCCGGCAAGCAAGAACGTTTGAATTGTTGGGCAAAAAATCTGCGATAAAAGGTTTTTAACCATTTCAAAATAGTTTCATTGTCATAGATTCCTGCAAAAGCTTTTTGCGCCAATCTATAAACCTTGCTTGGTTCAAAACCAAAACGCAAAATGTAGTACAGATAGAAATCATGCAACTCATATGGCCCTACTAAATCCTCTGTCTTTTGCGCAATTTCCCCGTCTTTTGGCGGAAGCAATTCTGGGCTGACCGGAGTATCTAACACATCCAACAGCACTGCTTTTAACTCTGCATCAGCACAAGTATCTGCATAGTAACGTACCAGGTGACGAACCAGAGTCTTTGGAACAGAACCATTTACGCCGTACATAGACATATGATCTCCATTATAGGTAGCCCACCCAAGAGCCAACTCTGACATATCACCGGTTCCAATTACCATACCGCCAGTCATATTTGCAATATCCATCAAGACTTGTGTTCGTTCTCTCGCTTGGGAATTTTCAAAAGTCACGTCATGCTTATCTTCGGGATGTCCAATATCTCTAAAATGTGTACGCACAGCATCTTTGATATTTACTTCGGTTAGATTTGCCCCCAGTTTTTCTGTCATCTTGCATGCATTTTGATAAGTGCGATCTGTGGTACCAAAGCATGGCATAGTAACACATTCAATCTGCTTACGTGGAATGCTTAACATATCAAATGCTTTAGCAGTTACCAACAACGCCAATGTAGAATCCAAACCACCTGAAATTCCTACCACCGCACTAGTACAATGTGCATGTTGTAATCGTTTCTTTAATCCCATAGCCTGGATTGTCAAGATTTCTTCACATCGTCTTGCACATTCAGAAGATTCACTTGGCACAAACGGCATTGCCTCTACATCTCTTGTCAATGTCGTCTCTTCCACCTTAAGAGAAAATGGAATTTCTATAAATTCTTCTGCCTCTTCATCAATCTGGAAAGTAGTGTTTTTCTGTCTTTCAGCCACGATTCTTTGAATATCAATTTCGCTGTAAATAATCTCATTCACAAAACGTTTAGATTCTTTGAGAACAACACCATTTTCTGCAATTACATTGTGTCCGCCAAAAACAAGGTCCGTAGTAGATTCTCCCTCTCCTGCATTAGCATACACATATCCTGCAATGACACGGGCAGACTGTCCTTGAATCAGTTTTTGTCGGTAGGCATCTTTACCCACAGCCTCCGGACTCGCCGAACAATTCACTATCAAAGTAGCTCCGGCCAATGCTGCTTTCACGCTTGGTGGCATCGGTGCCCATACATCCTCGCAAATTTCTGCGGATACAATAAGTTCCGGCATTTCATCACAAGAGAATAAAAGTTGTGGACCAAAAGGTATTTCATCTTCCCCATACGCAATCCAACCTGCACTCTTTGGTCCCGGCTGGAACTGGCGCATTTCATAGGCTTCTCCATAATTTGGCAAATAAGATTTTGTCACCATACCAAGAAGTTCACCGTCACATATGACAGCTGCGACATTATAAAGCTTATTGTATGCTCTATATGGCAAGCCCACAAAGACTAAAGCGTCCTTACCCACGGTATATTCCACAATGTCTTTTAACGCATCTTCTGCTTTTTGTACCAATGCACTTTGTGCGAACAAATCTCCACAGGTATACCCTGTAACACAAAGTTCTGGAAATACAATAACTTTCGCTTTTTCTTGAAGCGCTTCATCCAGACATTTGCAAATCTGCCCCTTGTTATAATCTACATCTGCTACTCTCACATTTGGTGTGGCTGCTGCCACCTTCACAAACCCTTGTTTCATAAAAGCCTCCTATCTGCTTTTTTTCAAGATAGTTTTTAGTTCCTCGACAGTAAACGAATAACTTGTATTACAGAAATGGCAATGCATTTCAATTTCTTTTCCATCGTCAATCATTTCCTGTATATCTTTTCTTCCGACGCTAATTAACGCCTTTTCTACGCGTTCCTTGGAACAGTTACATAGAAATTTAGTCGGCAATGTATCCGTAAACTCCACATCCATCCCTTCCAATACAGTTTCCAAGATCTGTTCTGGCGTCATGCCTTTATCAAGCATAGTTGTCACTGGCTCTAATTTTGCAATATTGGCCTCCAACTTATCGATCACTTCATCTTCCACAAATGGCATAACTTGAACAATAAATCCACCTGCTTGTTTTACTGTATTGTCCTTTTCCATTAAAACGCCAAGTCCTACAGAAGATGGAATCTGCTCCGACGTCGCAAAATAGTAGGTCAAATCTTCTGCTATCTCACTGGTAGTCAAAATGGTGTCACCTACATATGGTTCTTTCAGTCCCATGTCCTTAATGACACTTAACACCCCCAGTCCCAATGCATTTGCTACATCGAGTTTTCCTTTTGCACTTGGCGGAAGCATCACATTTGGATTAACCACATAACCCTTCACATTCCCTGCGACATCCGCCGTGACCGTCAATCCTTGAATCGGTCCGTCACATTTAATCTGAATGGTCAACATATCCTTCTCATTTTTCATCATGGTCCCCATAAGGGCTCCCGCTGTCAGAAGTCTGCCAAGTGCCGCAGTCGCTACCGGGCTGGTATTATGGGCTGCCCTGGCAGTTTCTACCACATTTCTTGTGGTTGCCGCAAATGCACGAACTTGGTTGTTCGCCGCAATCGCTCTTACAATATAATCACTCATATCATTTTCCTTTCTCTCTAGCTACTACATAGATGCGTTCGCTCTGCTCGTGAGGTTCACTCTTGGTAAACGCGTCATATGCAGTCATATATTCTAATCCGGATTGTTCCAACACTTTTCTAACTGTATCCAAATCATACGCTTTTTGAAAATGTGTTTCTTGATATTTACGGTACATATCCGAGTCTTTTTCTTTAATAAACAGGCTCAATTCATACTCATTGATGCCCTCATCTTCATAATAGTAATTATCCCAAATAAAGCTACAATCTTCTCTGTCTTCCGCAATAGTTTGATTCCCTAAAATTTCTCTATATTTGTAAACTGTATTGAAATCAAACACAAAAATTCCCTGTGGGTCCAAATAGTTATTCACTAAACGAAACACCTCTTGTAAGTCTTCTTCTTCTGTGATGTAGTTAATGGAATCACAGACACTGACCACGGCTTTCACAGTTCCGTACAGTTCAAACTCCCGCATATCCTGTAACAAATATAAAATGTCATGTTCGGAATTGGCGCGCTTATCCATGGCAATTTCTAACATTTCTTCGGCATTATCCACGCCAATCATATCATATCCATTGTCCGCCAAAAGTTCTGTCATATTACCGGTGCCACATCCCAAATCTAACACTAAACCGTCTTCTATTCCATATTCTTTTAACAAGCTTATCAAATAGTCTGCCCACTCTTCATATGGAATATTATCCATAAATGTATCATAGACTGATGCAAAACTGGTGTATGCGTCCATTCACTAACTCCTTATCTTTTCAAAGGCATGGTATTTCTTGTACATACCATGCCTTTTTATGATTTGCCTATTTAATCTCGTGAATCCATCCTTCCGGTGCTTCGATTCTACCCATCTGAATACCGGTTAATGTATCGTAAAGTTTCTTGGTAATCGGTCCCATTTCTTCCATACCACTTGGGAAGCAAATCTCTTTGCCATGGTCAACAATTTTGCCAACCGGTGAAATAACTGCTGCAGTACCACAAAGGCCACATTCCGCAAAATCTTTCACTTCTTCCAAATACACTTCTCTTTCTTCCACTTCCATTCCAAGGTAATCCTTCGCTACAATCATCAAAGAACGTCTTGTAATAGAAGGAAGAATTGTGTCTGATTTTGGTGTCACAAGTTTTCCATCTTTGGTGATAAAGATAAAGTTCGCTCCACCTGTTTCCTCAACTTTTGTTCGAGTTGCAGAATCCAAATACATATTTTCATCATACCCTTGGTGATGTGCATCTACGATTGCATGCAAGCTCATAGCATAGTTAAGACCTGCCTTGATATGACCGGTTCCATGCGGTGCCGCACGGTCGAAGTCGCACACTCTGATTGTAATCGGTTTCGCTCCACCTTTGAAATATGGACCTACCGGTGTTGCAAAAATACGGAACTGGTATTCGTCAGCCGGTTTTACGCCAATAACAGGATTGCTCCCAAACATATATGGTCGAAGGTATAAGGTTGCCCCTGAACCATATGGTGGTACAAAATCCGCATTTGCCGCAACTACTTGTTCTACCGCTTCTACAAATTTATCCTCCGGAAATACTGGCATTTCGAGTCTCTTTGCACTGTCAGCCATTCTCGCGGCATTCAGATGCGGGCGAAAAGTCACAATGCGTCCATCTTCTGTTCTGTATGCTTTAAGTCCTTCAAAAATAGTTTGCGCATATTGAAGCACGCCTGCACATTCACTCAATACGATATTCGCATCTTCTGTAAGAACGCCGTCATCCCATGCGCCATCTTTGTAATTTGAAACAAATCTTTTGTCTGTCTGAATATACCCAAATCCTAGATTTGCCCAATCAATTTGTTTGCTATTCATGTCCTTTTCCTCCGCTTTTCTATCTTTGTGTCATGTTTATTGCTTCGATTGCTACACTTCCACCTCGTACTACTTCAATGGATTCAAATTCTTCTTTCATCAGTTTGATAATCGCGTCATTCTTTGTTGCAGAATGTACAAATTCTAAAAGAAGGCTGTCTTTTCCATAATCTACGATTCTGGCTTGGAAAGACTGTGCAATCTGAAACAATTCTTCTTTTTGGTGTCTGCTACATTTTTTTACCTTTACATAAAGAAGCTCTTTCATGCAAACAGATGAATCAGTAAAGTCAAGAACCTTAATCACCTCAACCATACGATTTAACTGTTTCTTAATCTGCTCAAAAGTCTCATCATCACTGCGGGTCTCAATGGTCATACGAGAAACGCTTGGATCTTCCGTAGTTCCTACGGTAAGGCTCTCAAGGTTGTATAGTTTTGCAGAGAACAGGCCGGAAATTTTGGCCAATACACCGTGTTGGTTTTCCACAAACAGAGAAATCCATCGTTTTTTCAAATTTGTTTCCATTCCTTGTTCTCCTTTCTAGCAATCCATAATTAATTCTTCTAAAGTACCGCCCGGTTTTACCATTGGATACACCAAATCTTCCGGGTCAATAATAAATTCGATGAGAGTCGGTGTCTTTGTGTTTTTCTTCGCTTCTTCAAAGGCCGCCTTGATATCTTCCGGCTTAAACACACGCATTCCTTTGGCCCCGTAACTTTCCGCCAACTTGATAAAGTCCGGTGTATATGGTGGACATTCACAGCCTTCCGTACCACACTTTCCTTCACAAGCTTTTCCAGAACGCAGACAAGTCATGGAATAACGTTTTCCGTAGAATAACTTCTGCCATTGACGAACCATGCCTAAATAAGTGTTATTAAACACACATAAGATAACCGGCAATTCCTGTAATACTGCCGTTGCAAACTCCTGAATATTCATTTGCATACCGCCGTCTCCTGAAATCATAATAACCGGCACATCCGGGTTTCCGATTTTGGCACCAATGGCACCAGGAAATCCGTATCCCATAGTTCCAAGTCCACCGGACGTCAGAAGTTTTTTCTTCTCATTCAATGCCAAATACTGTGTAGTAAACATTTGGTGTTGTCCTACGTCAGTTACTACTATCGCTTCGTCAAAAGTCTCATTAATTGTTTCAATAATCTTTTGCGGTGTCAGTTTGCTTTGGTTCTTCATAGTAAGCGGATGTTCAGCTTTCCATGCTTCAATCTGCTGTAACCATTCTACTTGCTCATTTGCTTCCGCATATTCATAAATCTTTTCTGTAGCCTCTAACGCATCTGCTACAATCGGCACATCTACATGCACGTTTCTGGAAATAGAACTTGTATCAATGTCGATATGTACAATCTGTGCCTTCGGCGCAAATTCGTGAATCTTTCCTGTAATTCGGTCATTAAATCTAGTACCGATAGAGAAAAGTAAATCACATTCTTCCACTGCCATATTTGCAGCATAGGCTCCGTGCATACCCAGGTTTCCAATATATAATGGATGGTCTGTCGGAACCGCACCTCGTCCCATAATGGTGGTAACCACAGGGATTTTGGTCTTATCTACAACCTTCGTAAAATACTCATTTGCACCCGCAATATTCACGCCACCGCCTGCTAAAAATAACGGTTTTTCCGCCTTTTTCAGCATTTTCATGGCACGCTTTAATTGTCCGATATGCACACTGGTATTTGGCTTGTATCCACGAATATTTACGCTTTCTGGATATTCTGCGTCACCCAATTCTGCCATCACATCCTTTGGCAAATCTACGATAACCGGTCCCGGTCTTCCTGTGCGGGCAATATAGAAAGCTTCCTTGATGATTCTTCCTAAATCTTCTCTTCGCTGTACGGTCACACCATATTTGCAAATACTTCTTGTAATCCCTACAATATCAACTTCCTGGAAAGCGTCATTTCCAATTAAATGTCTTGCCACCTGCCCTGTAAAGCATACCAATGGAACACTGTCGTAGTTCGCTGTGGCAATACCTGTAACCAAGTTCGTCGCCCCTGGTCCGCTTGTTACTAAACACACACCCACTTTTCCAGTAGAACGCGCATATGCATCTGCGGCATGAACTAATGCCTGCTCATGTCTTGGCAAAATCACCTTAGTATAATCCTGCTTATATAATTCATCACTAATATCTATTGTGCAAGCACCCGGATATCCAAACAGAATATCTACCCCTTCTTCTTTGAGCGCTTTTACAAGTAATTTATTCCCCGATATTTTTTTCATAATGTCCTCGCTATTTTACCTTTTCATATCTTACAAATTCGTATTCTAGATCAAAATATGTCTGCTCATCGCTGACACCGGTCACTTCCCAGTCGTCCATTGCGTCCAAATTCGGAAAATACGTATCCGCCTCGTAGGCATGGGCTATCTTTGTGACATGAGCCAATTTGCAGTATGGAAGCATTTGTCTGTAAATGCTTTCCCCACCGATGACATAAATATCATCTTCGTTATATTTTTTCAACTCTTCCAATGCTTCCTCGATGCTATGCACTACAATTGCATCTTTTACGTCATAAGCTGGGTCGCTGGTAATGACAATATTAGTTCTTTTCTTAAGTGGCTGTCCACCCGGAAAACTCTCCAATGTTTTTCTTCCCATTACCACCACTTTTCCCATGGTCGTTTCACGGAAAAACTTCATATCCTGCGGTATACTGACCAACAATTTATTCCCATTTCCGATTGCCCAGTTCTTATCCACTGCAACAATTAAATTCATTTCATTTTCCTCCTAAACCGCAATTGGAATATTTTTAATTTGCGGACCCGTCTCATAGTCATCCAGGCGCACATCATCTGGTGTGAAATCATAGAAATTCTTAATTTCCGGATTTAACCAGAATTTCGGTGCCGGAAGTGGCTCTCTTGAAATCAATTCTTCCACTAGCGGAATGTGCTTGTCATAAATATGAGCATCTGCAATCACGTGTACAAATTCCCCAACTTCCATATCGCTAACTTGCGCAAACATATGCACCAAGACAGCATATTGACACACATTCCAGTTGTTTGCTGCAAGAACGTCCTGTGAACGTTGATTTAAGATTGCATTTAATACCAACTTGTCAGAGCCTTCTTTTTTGGTAACATTAAAGGTCATGCTGTATGCGCATGGGTACAAATTCATCTCATGCAAATCTTGATGTACATAAATATTTGTCATAATGCGACGGCTGTATGGATTGTGCTTCAAGTCATAGAGCACGCGATCCACTTGGTCCATCATACCTTCTTTGTATTGATGTTTTACACCCATTTGATAACCATAGGCTTTTCCGATAGAACCATCTTCATCTGCCCAACTATCCCAAATATGTGGTTTTAAATCATGAATGTTGTTAGACTTTCTCTGCCAAATCCAGAGGAGCTCGTCCACACAACTTTTAATTCCCGTGCGACGAAGTGTCAACGCCGGAAACTCTTTGGATAAATCATAACGATTTACCACGCAGAACTTTTTCATAGTGTAAGCATAAGAACCATCTTCCCATTTCGGGCGTACTTTTTCTCCCTCTGTGCTGACACCGTTATCAATAATGTCACGACACATATCAATAAAAACTTTATCTGCGTAACTCATTATGTATTCCTCCTAAATAACTTATCAAAGTATTATATCACAAAAGATTTCTTGCTGTCTATGAAAGTTGTGGAAATACCTTTGTCTTTTTTAAAGCCTTCACAAACACATAGAAAATAACAGATTGTATCGGAACTTGAATCAACTGTTGAACCAACTTGGTTGGGATGGTTGCATAAGCTGTCAGTGCACCACTGTAAATCGCTCGCCATGTGCAGAACAAAATAACATTTACTACAATTCCCACCACTGCTTTTGACAACAAAACTCTCCAAAATGTTAATTTCTTTTTGTACAGCATCATACCGTAAATAGTCGGTCCCACCATAGCACTTATGGTCCACAGAATTGAGAAATCTCCGGTTGGCTTTAAAATAAATTTAATAACGTCACCAACACCGCCCATAACACATCCTACTACCGGTCCAAACAAAGTGGCTGCCAGTTGGGTTGCAATAAATGAAACGCCGATTTTAATATCCGGTGTGACACGAACACTGAATTCCCCAAGCACAACCCCAAGGGCTATCAAAAGTGCTGTTACAATCAGAGTGTTCAGGTTCTTCATTTCCTTTGCGGAATCTGTGAATTGTTGTTTCATTTTTCTCATAAAAAATACCTCCTTTGCAGTAATCCTTAAAGCTGCATAGCAGGTATAATATGCCTTGCGGCATATTACGCTCCGCAAGGATCGCAGAGGCACGTACGGGGAAATTATTGCTTCGCAATCGTGCCTCGCGTAAGAGTTCGCTTGCGAACTCTTAATCTATATCTTATTAATATCTGTCATGTGCAGCAGCGGGATGCAGAATATACACCGCAAGCTTTCGCTTTTCGTCTGACCGGCAACTCCCCGTCCGGTTAGCACTTAACGCATACATTCTTACTCTGCGCTTTATCTTATTTTTGTTTAAAATTTTACCACAGTAGTCTAACATGGTCAACTGTTAATCCACCACTGCAATCTGCATCATATTACTCATTCCTTCATGCGTTGTAGGGATACTCGGCGAAGGAATTCCGGCTGTGATAATGACCGTATCTCCACTCTTTGCAAAGCCATGTTCCTTGGTCAATCGAATTGCTTCATTGCAAATCTGGGCTGTGTCATCATGTGGATATGATTTGATAGGGTGAACTCCTCTGTAAATCTGCATTCTGCGTAAAGCTTCCTCATTTGGAGAAACACCTACAATGATTGCTTCCGGGCGGAATTTTGAAACCACTCTTGCGGTAGCTCCGGTTGCTGTTGGTGTAATGATACATTTCGCCTGAAGGCTTGCTGCTGCCGATACGGTAGAATACCCAATAGCATTGGAAATGTTCTTCTTTCGATTTTCCTGGGCCTTTTGCAACAATACTGGATAGTCCAAATGCTCCTCGGTATTTTCAATGATTTGCACCATCATTTGAAGTGCCTCTAATGGATACTTGCCCTGCGCTGTTTCACCGGAAAGCATCACTGCATCAGTTCCGTCATACACCGCATTGGCAACATCAGTTACCTCTGCTCTGGTCGGTCTTGGATTACGTATCATAGAATCTAACATTTGCGTCGCCGTGATAACAGGCTTGCA
This sequence comes from Faecalimonas sp., assembly GCA_045648005.1. Taxonomy (GTDB): domain Bacteria; phylum Bacillota; class Clostridia; order Lachnospirales; family Lachnospiraceae; genus Faecalimonas. The sequence goes on from JAZRND010000063.1 coordinate 60,187, forward strand.
CTGCTCGTTACATTTACGAATCAACCATTTCTGTAAATGTGGAACTTCCTGTGGTGGAATCTCCACACCCAAATCCCCACGAGCCACCATGATGCCGTCTGCTTCCTGCAAAATCTCATCGATATTGTTGATACCTTCTGCATTTTCAATCTTGGCAATAATCGGAATATATGGCGCATTACACTCTTTTAACAATGCTTTAATCTCTCTGATACCTTCTGCTGAACGAATAAAGGATGCTGCAATAAAGTCCACACCCTGCTCGACTCCAAATCGAATATCCTCACGGTCTTTCTCTGTCAGCGCCGGCAATCGAATCGGTACATTTGGAACATTCACACCTTTGCGCTGTCCCAATTCACCACCATTTATAATGCGACATCTGATATCGGTTCCCACAACTTCTAAAACTTCTAGTTCAATCAATCCATCATCAATCAAAATGCTGGTTCCTACGGAAACATCTTCTGCCAATCCCTCATACGTAATGGATACGCAAGAAGCATCGCCCTCTATCATTTGTGTGGATAGAACAATTTCCTTCCCTGCTTCCAGTTCTACTTTCGTCCCACCTTTTAACAAGCCTGTACGAATTTCAGGTCCTTTTGTATCGAGCAAAATAGCAATATGCTTGCCACTCTCTTTACGGATTTCTTTCAGCGTATCCATTCTCGTCTTTTGTTCTGCGTGATCACCGTGTGAGAAATTGAAACGGGCAATGTCCATTCCGTTTTCCACCAATTTCTTCATCAAATTTCTATCATTGGTATTTGGACCCATGGTACAAATAATTCTTGTCTTTTTCATCTAGTTCTCCTTATAAAATCTATTTCACATGCTCGTGAGTAAACAAATGGTCCTGGCAATACTCATAATTACCATTACATTTCGAGCAATATCTAAATTCTAAAGTTTCATCGTCTAATTCTGTGCGCCCGCAAACAGCGCATTTATGCTTTGCACCATTTTCATAGTGCATTTCTTTCCGACCTGCGTTCACTTCCTTTTTATATGTCCTTCTTCGCTTAATTGCCTGTGGCGAATAACGACTCCTATTTCGAGTAGCGAAGAAGAAAATCAAGAAATTCAAAAGGGATACAAAGGCTTCTAATGCGGCTGCACGATAAATCGGCGCATAGTATATATCCCAAACCGCTGCCAATTTTGGATCCGGTGGCAAAAATGGTCGTAAGATAGTATATCCAAAAAATACCGCATCAATCCAAGCCAACCACTTCACCTTCACAGGTATAATCATCATGATATAGAACTTTTCATTCGGAAACATGGCTGCAAATGCAAAAAATAAGGATAAATTCAAATAATAAGTTCCCATAGGCAAAGACACTTTAAACAATGCATAGGCCAAAAATGCCGCAATAATGTGGAACAGTACACCTGTAATGAAATATAGGTTAAAGCGAAACGCCCCCCAAGCCAATTCTAATTGGCGTCCCAAAGTATAATAGAGAAGCATTACAAATATGACAAATAAAGGATGAGTGTCCGGCGGTTGTATGATGAACGTAACCAGTCTCCATACTTGTCCCCTTAAAACTTCTCCCACATCCAAAGCTAGCCACTCTCCGTAAAAATCTAGCTCTATATAACTGAAAATAAAGCCTACAATGTACAAAATAATAATATATGTCATTAAATTTGGAATCGCATATCTTCCAAACTTTCTCTCTAGTTTATTTAACCATTTCATAGGACGAATTCCTCCTTTTTCTAGCATCACATTTATTGTATATTTTCATTCTCTAGTTTGTCAATCAATGTTCAATATTTCATAATCATTTAAGAAATTTTTATTTGTCATTTCGTACAAATAGGGTTACAATATACACATGTGACAATCTAAAACGCAAGACAAAGAGGAACAATTATGATAGGACAAAAAGCATGCAGTGAATTGTTAGACGGTTGTTTGACAGATTATAAAAATTACATGGGCGGTTGCTACAAAGGATTTTACATAACCATTGATTTTCGCAAACCGGTCTATATTGTGTACATAAATGCCACCCCGACAAATGACGCAGGAAAGGCTATGTTGGAATCTTTCTTGGTCGGACACAAAAGTAATGTGAAATACATTTCTAAGACAGAATCCAAAGAACACACCGTAAAACTTCGTATTATCAAACCAAAACCAAAGAAAACCTTGACAAAGGTTCTCAACGACGCCATCAAACCGGTGATTACGGAATTACTAAATTGTAAATACCACTCCGGATGTATCAACTGCGGTGAAAATGCCGACAGCCTAAGTTGTTATGAAATCTACGGATTCCATCACTACATTTGCGATGACTGTGTACCAGAAGTTGAAAATACTCTACAGTCCAAACAAAATGAAATCCTTGCTATCAAGAGTCATGTAGCTCTTGGAACTTTGGGAGCCATCATAGGCGGTCTCTTGGGCGCATTGATTTGGATCTTTATGTACAACACTCAAGGGTTTACGGATTTCTACTGGCTCGCAGGCTATGTACTGGTGCTCTTTGCTTTCCAGGGCTACGAGAAATTGGGCGGTCATTTGGATAAAAAAGGATTTTTCATTTCCCTTGGTGTGGTTTTGGTAATGCCTTTTATCGCAAATCACTTTGCTTGGATATGGTCCGCATTTGATTTGCAAAAGGTGCGTGGTTACTCGTTGGGTGAATACTTATTATTCCGAGATGTTTTAAAAGATTATGAAATGACGCATGGTTATACCATCGACCTGGCAATCGGATATGGTGCTACTGCACTTCTCGGTGCAAGATATATTTACCGCATGTTCAAAAAATCAATTGGAAGTTACACGTATAAAAAAATGGATAAGTAGTTTGAAACTACTTATCCATTTTATTTTTATTTCACTGATTATTTGACTAACAAGGATGTTCCTGACATTTCTTTTGGTTGTTCCATTCCCATCAGTTCAATGAGTGTTGGAGCAATATCTGCCAGACATCCACCCTCACGAAGGCTGTAAGCAGGATCCGCATTTATCAAAATAAATGGTACCGGGTTTGTGGTGTGAGCTGTAAACGGTGCACCTGTTTCATAATCTAAAAGTTGTTCAGCATTTCCGTGGTCTGCACAAATAAACATCTGTCCATCCACTTCTTTCAATGCTTCCACTGCTCTTCCTACACAAGTATCTACAGCTTCTACTGCTTTGATTGCCGCTTCTTCTACACCGGTGTGACCTACCATATCAGGGTTTGCAAAGTTGATGATAATTACATCATATTTGTCAGACTTGATTGCTTCTACTAATTTATCACAAACTTCAAAAGCACTCATTTCCGGTTGCAAATCGTAGGTTGCTACTTTTGGAGATTTTACTAAAATACGGTCCTCTCCTTCGTTTGGCTCTTCTACTCCGCCGTTGAAGAAGAATGTTACGTGAGCATATTTTTCTGTCTCTGCGATTCTCGCTTGTTTTAAGCCATTTGCTGCCAAAAATTCACCAAATGTATTTGTGATTTCTGTCTTGCGGAATGCAACGTCTTTATTTTCAATTGTAACGTCATATTCTGTAAAGCACACATAAGTTGTCTTTACGCGTGCGCCTCTATCAAAACCTGTGAATTCATCATCACAAAATACTCTTGTGATTTCTCTTGCGCGGTCAGGTCTAAAGTTGAAGAAGATAACAGAATCATTATCTTTGATAGTCGCTACAGGTTGTCCGTCTTTTACGATAACTGTCGGAAGTACGAACTCATCTGTCTTATCATTGTCATAAGATGCTTGCACTGCACATGGTCCACATGCAGCAGTTTCGCCTTCTCCTTTTACCATCGCCTTATATGCTAATTCTACACGGTCCCAACGATTGTCACGGTCCATTGCGTAGTAACGTCCCATTACAGAAGCGATTTCACCCACACCGATTTCTTTCATCTTGTCGGCCAATTCCTGTACAAAATCTTTTCCTGATGCCGGTGGTGTATCACGTCCGTCCAAGAAACAGTGTACATATACTTTTTCAATACCTTGGCGCTTTGCAAGTTCTAAAAGTCCATAGATATGTGTGTTGTGGCTATGAACGCCGCCATCTGATACCAAACCAAACATATGAAGTGCGGAATCATTTTTCTTTACATTATCGCAAGCTGCTAATAATGCTTCGTTCTCGAAGAAGTCTCCATCTTGGATTGACTTTGTAATCTTGGTCAAATCTTGGTATACGATGCGTCCTGCACCCATGTTCAAATGTCCAACCTCCGAGTTACCCATCTGTCCATCTGGAAGCCCTACTGCCATTCCGCTTGCATTTCCTTTGACAAATGGATATTCAGCCATCAACTTATCCATCACCGGTGTCTTTGCCTGACACACTGCATTGGCTTCGCACTTGTCATTCAAGCCGTATCCATCAAGAATCATTAAAACTGTAGGTTTTTTGCTCATGTTTTTATCTCCTTTATATGTGAAAGTGTTCTCTTTTTTCATCCTTTGCTATTCTACATGATTTTTGTGGTGGTTGCAATATGTTCTTCTTATATAACTTGAGTTTTTATACAAGTTCATACTTTTTTTATTAGTATTTTGTTGCTCTTTATGGTATATTAAGAGAGATATAAATTTCTTGAAACAAATTACAGAATACGAGGAAATGACTTATGGCAATGAAAGATGAAATTCGAAGAGAACGACAGGCTGTGGCAAAATATGGCACTCCAAAAGATAAATGGAATTATTTTAAAGACTACTATATGCTACGAACCATCGCTGTGATTGCAGTTCTGGTTTTTGCCATATACTTTATCTATGATACAGTCACAAAACCGGATATTGTTCTAAACGCAATGTTTCTTAACACGTTTAACTTTGATGAAAGAGCGGATTCTGCAGCCGATTTAGAAGAAGAATTTACCAAGCACTTAAAATTAACCCCTGAATTCGCAGTAGCTTTTAGCAGTAACTTAACATTAACAGGCAATGCCGCTCAGGATTATCAAGCCAGCCAAGCTATGTCTGTCCAGATTGCAGCCGGGCAACTTGATTTTGTGGTTTCTCCGTTAAATATCATTTTAGATTACGGATATGGCGGAATGCTTGCCGAATTGGCCGAAGTACTGACACCGGAACAAATGGAAACCTATAAGCCGTATTTCCTATATATGGATATGGCCGTATATGACGCACGAAACGAAGCAGCCGATAATGGTCAAGACGTGAAAGATGTTGCTATTCCCGACCCAACCAAACCGGATACTATGGAAAAACCGGTTCCGGTACTGATTGATGTTAGCAAGTGTGAGAAATTAAAATCAATTTATGCATACGATTTTGGTACACTTGCTCTTGGCGTGGCACCAACAGCACCAAATCTTGAAAATACTTGTAAATTTGTCGACTATTTATTTCAATAACAGCAAAACCGTGAACGCAATGCGCTCACGGTTTTCTTAATATAAGTTCCATTTGATTGATAAGCATTTTGGGGTCTTACTTCCAAATCATTCTGATCCAGCTTCTGGCTGCTTCTATCCATTCATTTGCCCTTGCAGCATTGGTCTCCATCACATCTTCACTGCAAGTCATTCCATCCACAGTTGCTAAACCATGCACACCTTCCGGATAAATATGTACCTCGAATGGTACTTTATGCTTTCTAAGTGCCATTGCATATAAAAGGGTATTTTCTACAGGCACTGCTTGGTCCGCTGCTGTATGCCACAAAAAGGTGGCTGGCGTATTCTCTGACACCATGTGGTCACATGCAAAACGCATATTGCCCTCTTCCGGATATTCACCTAAAAGTTTTGTAAAACTTCCCTGGTGAGCATATGATTTATCGCTTGTAATAACCGGATACGAAAGAATCGCTGCCTGCACTGGCTTGCTCTCCGGAAACATTTCTCTTACTTCCGGCCAGTCATAGGCATTAGAATAATGCGCTGCCAAATGTCCTCCTGCTGAAAATCCTACAATGGCTACTTTTTCTATATCACACAACCATTCATCTGCATTGGCATGTATCAGTTCCATAGCCGCTGCCACCTCTCTCAATTGTTGTGGAAAACGGTGTGGTGCAACGGAATATGTAAGCACAAACACATTGTATCCCTGCTCTAAAAATTTAAGTGCGATTGGTTCTGCTTCCCTGCGACTGACGAAACCATATCCACCACCTGGACATATGAAGATACAAGGTTGTTTCTTATCACCCCATCCCATATCCACCATGGCCTCTGGCAAATAGATTTCTAATTTCGGTTCACAGCCATCTCCTTTTAACTGTGGGAAATGTTCTGTTAAATATATAGTTTCGTGTCTCATTGCATCGTCCTCTATCTTAGTTTTTTTCTAACATGTCTATTATATCATGCCTTTACCAAACTGCAAGGTACTTCTTGCTTGCACTCTTGCTAAAGTCCAGCATCAACCATTTATAAACTTGTACACCGTTCTTGTCTTATATTCCTCGCCCTTTTTACACACCGGTTTTTGAAAATTCGGTTGATTCACCGCATCCGGATAATACTGCGTCTCAAAGCACATTGCTTGATACTGCTTATAAACACTTCCTTGCTTGCCATGTTCATCTCTTAAATAATTTCCGGAATAAATGTGTACGCCTGGCAAATCCGTATACACTTCCATAGTGATTCCGCTTGTGTAGGACGACATTTCTGCCACCTTGGCAAACTTACCATTGTTATTCAAACACCAGTTGTGATCGTAACCACTGCCGCCCAAGTGCAGGGCCTCGTAATCTTCTTGAATGTCCCGTCCCATCATCTTCTTCTCGCGAAAATCCATCGGAGTTCCTTCCACAGAGCGAAGCTCTCCCGTTGGAATGAGAGTCTCGTCAGTTGGTGTAAATGCATCTGCATCTACCCACACTTCTTGCTCTAAAATGCTTCCGGAAGTATGACCATTTAAGTTGAAAAAACTATGGTTTGTCAGGTTGAGAATCGTATCATCCTGTGGCAATGCAAAATAATCAATCTGCACAGCATTATCTTCAGTCAATGTATACTTCACCTCGATGTCAACTGTTCCCGGATACCCTTGGTCACCGTCCGGACTATGTAACGCAAACGTGATACAATTGTGCCCAACTTCTTTTACATCCCAAACGCGGAAACTATAAAAATCTTCACCGCTATGTAGATTGTTGCCATTTTGGTTTTGATCTATCTGATATTCTTTCCCATTCAAAATAAATCGACCGCCTGCAATGCGGTTGGCATTTCTTCCTACGGTCACACCAAAAAAGGTTCGACTCGGTGCCTCATATTCAAGCGGTGTGTCATATCCCAAAACAACATCACAAGGCTTTCCCTCTTTATCCGACACAATCAGTGAATACATAGAAGCGCCGAAGTCTGACACCTCCATTACTACGCCATTCTTATTCTTAAAAGTATATAATGTTGCACTTTCTCCTTTTGTATTTTTTCCAAAACTTTTTGTCTGCATAATCTACCCCTTTATAATTGTATCGGTCATATAATCATATATCTCAATATCCATAGGATAACAGATAATATTTTACCCCACAAGTCTTTTGTAGCAGGGATGCAACACAAAAAAAGACAAAAGGCTACTCGATTAGCAACCTTTTGTCCTGTGTTATATGTTTTTATTGATTATAGTGTGCAGATTTAAACTTATTTCCAGTTTACAATCTTACCAAAGTCTGGCTTGAGTGCTGCACCACCTACAAGACCACCGTCAATGTCAGGTTGCGCAAATAATTCTGGAGCACTAGCTGCTGAAACAGATCCGCCGTATTGGATACGGATTGCTTCTGCTGTTGCTTCGTCATAGATTTCTGCGATACATGCACGGATAGCTGCACAAACTTCTTGAGCTTGTTCTGTTGTAGCTACTTTACCTGTTCCGATTGCCCAGATTGGTTCGTAAGCGATAACTGCTGTTTTTGCTTGATCTGCTGTTACATCCAAGAAAGCAATCTTGATTTGCTGACGAATGAAATCAATGGTAACACCTTGTTCTCTTTGTGTTAATGTTTCACCACAGCATACGATTGGTGTAATACCATGTTCGAAAGCTTTTTTCACTTTTTTATTTACTGTTTCATCTGTTTCTGCGAAGTATTCTCTTCTTTCAGAGTGACCGATGATAACGTATTTTACTCCTACGTCTGTAAGCATGTTTGGAGCGATTTCTCCTGTGTAAGCACCACTTTCTTCGTAGTACATATTTTCAGCACCGATGCAGATGTTGCTGCCTTTTGCTGCTTCCATAGCTGGGATAATGCAGATTGCAGGTACGCAGAATACTACGTCAGCATCTTCTGTTGCTACTAAAGGTTTTAATTCGTTAATTAATTCAACTGCTTGGCTTGGAGTTTTGTTCATTTTCCAGTTGCCAGCGATAATTTTTCTTCTTGCCATTTTGTTTTTCTCCTTATTTATCGTTTGCTGCTGCAACACCCGGTAATTCTTTTCCTTCCAAGAATTCCAAAGATGCTCCACCACCTGTAGAAATGTGTGTCATTTTGTCACCATATCCTAATTGGTTAACTGCTGCTGCAGAATCACCACCACCGATGATAGTTACAGCATCTGTGTCAGCCAATGCTTTTGCAACTGCTTCTGTACCTGCCGCAAAGTTTGGCATTTCGAAACATCCCATTGGTCCGTTCCATACAACTGTTTTTGCTGTCTTTACTGTTTCAGCATAAAGAGCTGCTGTCTTAGGTCCGATATCAAGACCTTCCCAACCATCCGGAATTTCTCCTGTTGCAACTACTTGTGTGTTTGCATCGTTTGAGAAATCATCTGCGATTACGTTGTCTAATGGAAGTAATAATTTCACACCTTTTTCTTCTGCTTTCTTAAGCATGTTTAAAGCGTATTCGCAGTAATCTTCTTCTAATAAAGAGTTACCTACATTTCCGCCCAATGCTTTAGCAAATGTGTATGCCATACCACCACCAATGATAAGTGTATCAACTTTTTCAAGTAAGTTTTCAATAACAGAAATCTTGCTTGAAACTTTAGATCCACCAAGGATAGCAACGAATGGTCTTTCAGGATTGTTTACTGCATTTCCTAAGAAATCGATTTCTTTTTGCATTAAGTAACCTACTGCTGCTGTGTCAACATATTCTGTTACACCAACGTTTGAGCAGTGTGCTCTGTGAGCGGTACCAAATGCATCGTTTACAAATACATCACAAAGAGATGCTAATTCTTTGCTGAAAGCTTCGCCATTCTTTGTTTCTTCTGCTCTGTAACGTGTATTTTCAAGAAGTACTACTTCACCATCTTTCATAGCAGCTACTGCAGCTTTTGCATTTTCACCTACTACAGTTGCATCTGCAGCAAATTTCACTTCTTGTCCTAATAATTCAGATAATCTGGCAGCAACCGGTGCCAATGATAATTCCGGCTTTGGTTCTCCCTTTGGTTTACCCATGTGTGAGCAAAGGATTACTCTACCACCATCTGCGATTAATTTTTTGATTGTTGGAAGAGCTGCTACAAGACGATTTTCGTCTGTAATCTTTCCATCAACCATCGGTACGTTAAAGTCACATCTTACCAGAACTTTAAGTCCCTTAACTTGGATATCATCTACTGATTTTTTGTTAAGCATTTGTATGCCTCCTTAATTTTTTTACTAAATAAGGGTCCCGTCCTTTCAGACCGGACCCTTCTTGAGTCTTTAATAATGTTCAAATATTATGCTAATTCAGCAAAGTATTTGATTGTTCTAACCATTTGGCTTACGTATGAGTTTTCGTTGTCATACCAAGAAACTACTTGAACTTCTGTTGTTCCATTGTCTAATGGAAGTACCATTGTTTGAGTAGCATCGAAGAGTGAACCAAATCTCATACCGATGATATCGCTAGAAACGATTTCATCTGTGTTGTATCCGAATGATTCTGTAGCTGCTGCCTTCATAGCTGCGTTGATTTCGTCTTTTGTTACGTTTCCTTCAACTACTGCTGTTAAGATAGTTGTTGAACCTGTTGGTGTTGGGATACGTTGAGCTGCACCGATTAATTTTCCATTTAATTCTGGAATAACAAGACCGATTGCTTTTGCAGCACCTGTGCTGTTAGGTACGATGTTGCAAGCAGCTGCACGAGAACGTCTCTTATCACCTTTTCTTTGTGGTCCATCAAGGATCATTTGGTCACCTGTGTAAGCGTGAATTGTACACATAATACCAGATTTGATAGCTGCTAAATCATTCAATGCTTTAGCCATTGGTGCTAAACAGTTTGTTGTACAAGAAGCAGCTGAAATAACTGTATCTTCTGCTGTCAATGTTTCGTGGTTTACGTTGTAAACGATAGTTGGAAGGTCGTTTCCAGCTGGTGCTGAAATAACAACTTTCTTTGCGCCTGCTGCGATGTGTGCAGATGCTTTTTCTTTTGATGTATAGAAACCTGTACATTCTAATACAACGTCTACGCCGATTTCTCCCCAAGGAAGTTCTGCAGCGTTAGCTTTTGCATAGATTTTAATTTCTTTTCCATCAACGATGATAGAATCTTCTGTTGCTGAAACTGTATCGCAAAGAGCATATCTTCCTTGTGATGAATCATATTTCAACAAGTGTGCTAACATTTCAGGAGATGTTAAGTCGTTGATTGCAACTACTTCATATCCTTCTGCTCCAAACATTTGTCTGAATGCAAGACGTCCAATACGTCCAAAACCATTAATCGCTACTTTTACTGCCATGATTAATTCCTCCTAAAGATTTAATTAATTTTTTTGCTTTCACAGCATCTATGATGATACTTTTCCACTTTGT
>JAZRND010000064.1:0-30693 GCA_045648005.1 Faecalimonas sp.
GTGACAGATATTGATTGCTTAATACAAAATATACGTTATTATGACGTGAAGCTTGATCTTGGAAACAGTAATACAGATTATGCTGTAGAAAATGGAGTTATTTACAACAAGGATAAGACAGTTGTTTATGCTTGTGATACAAAGCAGACTGGCAAATATGTAATGCCAAATACAGTTACGACTATTTCAGAAGGCGCATTCATGGAGTGTAGCTTTAGTGAAGTTGTAGTATCTGAAAATGTATCGGAGATTGTGTACAATGCTTTTGCTTACAGCATGGAATTAGAAAAAGTAGTTTTACCTAATAACTTAAAAGGAATCTCCGAAGCAGCGTTTTCAGATTGTGAAAAGTTAGTGGAAGCAGAACTTCCGGCGACTTTGGAAACATTGGAAACAGGAGCATTCCAAAAGACAGCAGTGAAGAAAGTGAATCTTCCAAGTACACTTAAGGAAGTAGGCTATTACGCGTATAGTGAAGCTGGCGTAGAAGAACTTACTATATCTGAAGGTGTAGAAACTATTTGGTCTCAAGCATTTTGTATGACAAAGGTGAAGAATGTGGTATTGCCAAACAGCTTGACTCATATGGGTGAAGCTGTATTTGCCGGCACACCTCTAGAGACCGTAACAATAGGAACTGGGCTGGAAGCCATTGCTGGCGGTACTTTTATAGGAACGAAATTGAAGACAGTTACCTTACCGGAAAATATCGCAGAAGTAGGGCTTTCTGCTTTTGCAGACTCTACATTAGAGGAAGTTATCTTTGAGAGAGAAGATGTTTACATTTTCGCAGGAGCATTCAGCAACTGCCCATTGAAAGAGATTGATTTAAAGAATGGGGTTATTGCCATTGAAGATTATGCGTTCTATGGAACTGATATAGAGAGCGTTGTTATTCCAGATAGTGTTACAGATGTAACCTATATGTCTTTTGCAGAAAGCAAGAACCTGTTATCCATTACACTTCCAGAAGATTTGGAAACAATTGACGGAACCGCATTTGACGGAACAGCATGGTGGGAAGCACAGCCAGATGGAGTAGTTTACCTTGACAATTATTTATATGGTTATAAAGGTGTGATGCCGGAAGATACAGAAATTACTGTTAAAGAAGGAACCACGTTGATTGCTAATTATGCGTTCGATGGAGAGATGAATCTGAAATCATTACATCTTCCAAAATCTCTGAAAAACATAGGAGAAAGCGCTTTCCATGGATGCTTTGGATTGGAAACAATCACTGTGGATCCAGAAAATGAATATTATTCGACCTACGAAGAGAATACTATCTTGTATGACCGAGACGGATACAATGTTTGGAAACGCATTAAAGAAATTGAGGAAATTGCTGCATGGGATGCAATTGTAATGTCATATGGTATTAGCCTAGAGGACTGGTTAGATTGGTGGGTAGAGGAAGCTTATTACGGTGGAGTGTATGTTGAATATGTGGACGGAACGCATGGTTACGAGGGTCTTGCCACAATTACTGCAGATATGGTTACAAATTTCAACAGTACAACTCCGGGCTATAACTTCTATACAGTCAATGTTGGGGACTTTAGTGTTGATTATAGATACTATATATACGAACCTGAATTCGTAGAATTTGTACTTGAACAATTGCCGAACAAGACAGTTTACGATTTGAACCAAAGCTTTAGACCGGCAGGATTAGTATTCAAGGGAATCCTCGACAACGGAAGAATGGTAGAAATCACGGATTATGAACTTTCTGGATATGATCCAACCCAAGTTGGCGTACAAACGATTACGCTTTCTTATGAAGATTTCGAAACCCAATTTAATGTAGAAGTTAAGGATGATAATATTACGTATGTTGACAATACCAGTCAAGAAGAAGTGAAGGTAGAAGTAAGTGCTCCAAAAGAAGCAATTGAAGCAGGGGCAACGTTAATCGTAGAAGAAAAAGAACTTACTAACATTCAAGATGTAGAAGTTCCGGAAATCTTTGAAGAAGACAATTCTCTGATTTTCGACATCCGCTTTGAGAAAGAAGAAGTTGAAGTACAACCGACAGAAGCCGTTACGGTATCCATCCCTGTTCCGGCAGGACTTGATGGAAGAAACTGTAGAGTTTATCACCTGAAAAACGGCACAAGTGAAGATATGAATGCTTCATATGTGGATGGATTCTTGGTATTTGAAACTACTCACTTTAGTTATTACGGGTTGGTAGAATTACCGGGGGTATCTATTAGTGGTACAATTACCAGTGCAAATACAGCAGGAGAAGTTACTGTTAAATTGTTTAAGGGAGAAGAAGAATACCAGAGCATTCAAGCAACAAATGGTGAATACAACTTCACAAATGTATTGGATGGAACTTATACAATTACAGTATCTAAAGCGAACCATGTAACCCGTACTTATGAGGTTGCAGTAGGTGAAGACTCTGTAGTTCAAGATGTAAAAGTGCAACTAATCGGAGATGTCAATGGTGACAATAATGTCAACTATGGAGATATGCAAAGAATCTATCAACATATCAGTACAGATAATAAAGTTACAGGATATGAACTGATTGTGGCAAATGTCAATGGTGACAATAATGTTAACTATGGAGATATGCAAAGAATTTATCAACATATTAGTACAAATAATAAGTTATTTTAAAAAACAGGAGGGGTAACAACATGAAAAAAAGATTAACAGCAATTGCATTAAGTGTAGTGTTAGTTTTATCTATGTTATCCGGTTCAGTATTTGCTGCAGAGGGAACACATGGTTCTGTGAAACTCTCTGCAACAAAAACAACACTGAATGTGGGTGAAACAACAGAGATAACATTTACCGTAGATGCAAAATCAGAAGCAGTAGGTTCTGTAGACTTTGATGTGGAAATTCCAAGTGGATTGGAATATGTTTCACACCAGATTTTAGTTCAACAGAGTGATTTTATGTTCTCGTCATATACCACAAGTGATAATCACTTTGGCTGTGGAGTAACTATTGCTGGAAAAACCGGAAGTTTTGAAGTTTTAAAAGTAACTTTAAAGGCAAAATCAACTGGAGTAGGCACAAATAATGTAGGCGTGACAGGGTTAAGCATCGGAAACCTTATTGGAAATGGGGTATTGGATTTCGGTACAGTTGATGAATTAGCAATTTCAACTCAAAATCCAGTTACAGGTGTTACAATTGATGAGACTCTTGCAGTAGAGTTAAATGGTAAAGCAACACCAGACTATACAATTTCACCGGCAAACGCGACTAACCAAGGTGTTTCATTTACAACTAATAATGCAGCTGTTGCAACAGTAAATGCAACAACAGGAGAAGTAACAGGTGTGAAGGAAGGTACTGCAACAATTACTATTACAACTGCTGACGGAAACTTCACAGATACTTGTGTAGTAACTGTAAAATGTTCGCATACAGGAAAGGTAGAACATCCAGCAGGAACATCAAGCTGTATACAACAGGCAGATGGAAAATATTACACATGTGGTAACTGTAACCAAATGTTAGCCGCAGATGGAACAACAGTAATTACATCTGTACCAAAAGAACCACTTGCGGCACATATACCTGCAGAGGTGGTAGCACCAGAATATTTAAAAACAGCAGGCGACTGTCAAAACAAAGCAGTGTATTACAAATCTTGTTCTGTATGTCATGCACAATTGCAAGAAACATTTGATGACCAATATGGTGATCATAAGATGTCAACTGCATACACTCAAGAAAACGATCAACATTTCCATAAATGTACAGTGCCAGGATGTACTTATACAGATACAAAAGTAAACTGTTCCGGTGGAACAGCAACTTGTCAAAAGAAAGCAGTTTGTACAACTTGTGGTAATCCATGGGGACAATTAGCTAGTCACGATCATGCAACTACATGGACAAAAGATGAAACCGGTCACTGGTATGCTTGTCAAACACCAAATTGTACAGATAAAAAGGACTTTGCGGTTCACACACCAAATATAAGTGAAGCAACAGAAACACAGGATAAGGTTTGTACAGTATGTCTATACATGATTCAACCAAAACTTGGACATCTTTGTAAAAACCATTTAACCCTTGTTCAGGCAAATCCTGCTTATTGCGAAGTGGAAGGTAATATTGAGTATTACGTATGTGACTGTAATAAATGGTATAAAGATGCATCAGCAGCAGTAGAAATCACAGACAAGGAAAGTGTGAAGATCGAGAAGTTAGGTCATGATTATACAGAGAAAATAGAAGACGCCGCACACTTCATATCTGATCCGACAAACTGTCAAGAAAAAACAACATATTGGTATGATTGTTCACGTTGTGATTCAAATGCAAAGAATGATCCGCAAGCTACCGATAAAGTTTTTGGAACAGTAGCAGGGGCTCATAATATTATTATGACAGAGTGGGGATACAAGGTAGCAGAAGGACATGCACATAAATGTGAATTTTGTGATGAGCACGATACTCTTGTAGACCATACTCCAGGCGAAGCAGCAACAGAAACAACACCACAAGTTTGTACAGTGTGTGGATATGAAATTCAAGCTGCACTTGGACATAGCTTTGGAACAGAATGGAAGTCAGATGATGATAACCACTGGAATGTATGTGCATGTGGAGAAACAGGAAATAAAGCTGCCCATGTAGATGCAAACAAGGATGGAAAATGTGACGTTTGTGGGCACAATGTTCCGTTACCACCAAGTGACCCGGCACCAGTTGTAGGAGGCGATGCAAGTCAACTCTTCCTTTGGTTTGCTTTATTGCTTGTAAGTGGATTTGGTGTTTTTGCAGTATATGCAGATAAAAAGAGAAACAAGTAGAATAAATAAGAACCATTTTTAAGAGATGGCGGTGTCGAATAAAATTCGCCACCGCCACTTTCTATTTAAAGGCGGTATTATGAATAAAAAACAATTACAAAGTATATCTGAAAGACGAATTGCAAGAAACAAGAGAAAAAAGAGAAATCGAATTATACGCAGAAGTATTTTGGGGGCGAGCTGTGTCGTTCTATTTATTGTAATGGTCTTTTGTCTGACAAAAAGAGATGATTTAAAGGGTGTGTGGAATTTCGATAATGTTACATTATACCGTTTTGATGGTAATGGGAAAGGTGCAATGGTTCTTCCTACATCGGAATATAGTTTTCTTTATGAAATCAATGATAACAAGGTCTTTATAGATTTCGAGGATGAAAATGCACAAGATTACACGTATTCTTTTCGCATAGAGAAGAAGAAACTATTTCTTTCCGGTGGTGAAGGGGAGGATGCTTTTTGCTACGAGTTGGAGAAGAAATAAGGTTAAGTTAACTGGGGCTGAATTTTCAGCCCCTTTTTTGCATATACTTTTACAAAAACTTTTGGAGTTTATGCATGAAGCGAAAAATCGAATTATTTATGGTATTGTTTCTTCTAATCGGAGCAATTGTGGCAAGCTGGAAATTAAGTGAACTGACAGCTGGTGTTGCAAAAGAGGAAAAGAATACAAAGGGAAAGACAGTAATAGTTGTGGATCCGGGACATGGAGGTGAGGACCCAGGCAAGGTAGGTACTAATGATGTTTTGGAAAAGGATTTAAATCTGCAAATTGCAAAAAAAGTACAGGTGTTGTTAAAGGAAGCGGGAATTGAAATAGTCATGACTCGCGAAGATGACAAGGTGCCAAAAGTCAAAAAGGAAGATTTGAATCAACGAATCCAATTGATTAATGACACAAATCCGACATTGGCGCTTTGTATTCATCAAAACAGTTACCCTGATCAAGCAATTCGAGGGGCCCAAGTTTTTTACCACACTGTGACAGAAGAGGCAGAAGATGCGGCGTCTATCGTACAGGAGGAATTGCGAACAGTGGATCCGACTAACAAGAGACAAATCAAAGAAAATGATACATATTATATGTTAAAACACACAAAAGTCCCGACTATCATTGTGGAGTGCGGTTTTTTGACTAATCCGGAAGAAGCTGAAAAATTAACTCAAGAAGAGTATCAAGACGCCCTTGCAAAAGCAATCTGCGAAGGCATTGTAAAATGGCTAAAAGGTCCAGAAAAAGAAGGTTCTGAAAATGCAGTCTAGATAAATGGACGAAACAATGTTATAATGTAATTTATGAAAACGATAATCGAAAAAATAGACAGATACCAAATGGATAATGAGATTTTAGAACGGGCAGGCGAAATACTCAAAAATGGTGGTCTTGTTGCATTCCCGACGGAAACAGTGTATGGATTAGGAGCCAATGCACTGAATGAGGAGGCAGCCAAGAAAACATATGCAGCAAAAGGGCGTCCTTCTGACAATCCTCTAATCGTCCATATTGCAGATGCAGATGCATTGGGGTCAATTGTAAGAACAGTTTCGGATAAAGCAAAACAGATTATAGAAAAATTTTGGCCGGGACCACTCACGCTGATTTTTGAAAAGGCAGAGTGCGTTCCATATGGAACCACAGGTGGATTGGATACGGTAGCGGTTCGAATGCCTGTTGATGAAGTGGCAAGAGCTGTGATTCGCGCAGGAGGTGGATATGTTTCCGCACCGAGTGCAAATGCTTCCGGAAGGCCAAGTCCTACCAGTGCCGCGCATGTTGCAGATGATTTGAATGAAAAAATTGATATGATTATAGATGGTGGAACTGTAGACATTGGTGTAGAATCTACCATTTTAGACATGACAGTAGAGCCACCTATGATTTTGAGACCGGGGGCAATTACCCAAGAAATGCTA
The DNA here is from genome assembly GCA_045648005.1 of Faecalimonas sp. Taxonomy (GTDB): domain Bacteria; phylum Bacillota; class Clostridia; order Lachnospirales; family Lachnospiraceae; genus Faecalimonas. The sequence goes on from JAZRND010000064.1 coordinate 6,708, forward strand.
GAGGAAGTTTTGGGTGAAGTAGCAATAGATCATGCTTTGTTGACCGAGGATACGGACGAGGCTCCAAAGGCACCGGGCATGAAATATCGTCATTATGCTCCGAAAGCCCAACTTATTATAGTTGAGGGTGAGCCAGAGGAAGCAGCAAAGGCCATTAAACAGATAGCCTATGAGCAAACAAGATTAGGATATCGCGTAGGAATCATTGCTACCAACGAAACTTCGGATTATTACACCACTGGTGTAATTAAAAATATCGGTACGAGAAATAATGAGAACTCAATTGCCAAGAATCTTTACAAGGTATTGCGCGAGTTTGATGAAGAAGACGTCGATTATATTTACAGCGAAGCTTTTGAACAAGAAGGAATAGGAAGCGCCATTATGAATCGATTGGAAAAGGCAGCAGGTTATCATACGATTCAGGCCAGTGATATTACTCGATTGCAAAAATATAGAAGGGTTCTTTTTATCAGCAATGATGATAACAGCAGAGCGCCTATGGCAGCAGAGCTTCTTCGACACGAGAGTTTGATACAGGAGTATAGAATTGGTTCCCGAGGGATGGTTGTATTATTTCCGGAGCCGGCAAATCAAAAGGCAGAAGCGATTATGCGAAGCCACCAGATGACACTGGAGCACCACGAGGGAACTCCATTTTCTCAAGAGGATTTAGATGACGACACATTAATTTTGACATTGGAAGAATCCCAGAAGTGGAAAATCGTCACCGATTATGAAAATGTGAAGCATGTTTATACGTTAAATGAGTATGTGGATGACGAAAGAATGGTTCTTTCTACCCACGGCCAACCATTAGTCGCCTATGGAGAAAACTTCGAGCTATTAAGAGAATTGGTTCATAAATTAGCAGAGAGATTAAACGAGGAGGGAAAACACGTATGATAGCAATTGGATGTGATCATGGTGGATATGATTTAAAGCTGGAGATTATTACGTATTTAGAGGAAAAAGGTTTGCAATATAAAGACTTTGGTTGTAACGGGGAATCCTGCGATTATCCGATTTACGCAGAGAAAGTTGCAAATGCAGTAGTTAGTGGAGAGTGCGAAAAAGGAATTCTCATTTGTGGCACAGGAGTAGGAATTTCTATTGCCGCAAATAAGCACAAAGGAATTCGTTGCGCGTTATGTTCTGATTGCTTTACAGCACAGGCGACGAGAGAACACAATGATTCCAATGTGTTAGCATTAGGGGCGCGTGTAATTGGTCCGGGACTTGCGATTAAAATAACAGACATCTTTTTAAACACAGCCTTTTCTGAAGACGAACGACATGCACGTCGTATCAAAATGATAGAATAATATTTATACGGAGGATAAAATTATGTCAAGCAAGAGAACGGATTATATTTCTTGGGATGAATATTTTATGGGAGTAGCCATTCTTTCCGGAATGCGTTCAAAAGACCCGAATTCCCAAGTGGGTTGCTGTATTGTGAGCGAGGATAATAAGATTTTGTCTATGGGTTACAACGGATTTCCAAAGGGATGTTCTGACGATGAATTTCCATGGGACAGAGTGGGAGATCCATTGGATACAAAATATCTTTATGTGGCTCACAGTGAATTAAATGCCATTTTGAATTACAGTGGTGGAAGTCTTGCAGGAGCTAAATTATACGTTTCTTTATTTCCATGTAATGAATGTGCAAAAGCCATTATTCAGTGTGGAATTAAAGAGGTAATTTATGACAGCGATAAATATGCAGATACACCGGCAACCATTGCATCAAAGAGAATGATGCAGGCAGCAGGCGTGACATACAGGCAGTATAAAAGAACCGGAAGAGAAATTAAGTTTACCATTTAATGATAGGGGGACAGGAAATGTCCCCCTATTTCATTTTTGCTTGTTTTAGTAGAAAACGGTATTTTTTCCAGGCCGCGTTACTCTCGTAAATATAACAATCAATCAAATCTGGATCCATTGCATTTTGGAAGTTGTAGTGTGCATTTTCCATTTGCATTTTTACTCGTTGAATTTCTTCTAACAGTGCCTCGTGTTGGATATCTTTAGGGTTTGCTTTGTGAAATAGATGCATTTAGATCCCCTCATTTCTATCTTGTCTTTCTAATAGTATAGACAGAAATGTCCTCGCATAGACTATAAAAAAAGGATTTTTTATGCAGGAAAAAAATTATTTTTTGGTAAATTTTATCATAAGGGCAGTTTTAGGGATTGGTCTTATCTTCTTTGTAAATCTGTTTTTGGCAGAGAAGGAAATTGCGCTGAAGGTAGGAATAAATGCGGTTTCTTTTATAACTTCCGGTTTTTTAGGAATGCCGGGAGTGATGCTCCTTTACGGGGTTGTTGCAATTCCATTTTTATAGACATTGCACAAAAATAAAACTTTTTCAAAAAACCACTTTACAAGTCAAAAAGGCGTGGCTATAATACAACGTACAAGTTAGTTATTCTAGAATTCAAACTTTCAAAAAGCCGATTCAGGCAACAAAATTTCCAAAAGAAAACTTTATAAAAGAAACGAGGAGGATGCATTTGAATGAGAAAAATCTTGTCATTTGCGACAAGGTACTTCGCTACGGAGCAGCTCTGGGAGAACACATTTCTGCAAGAGAAGAACTATCCGTAAAGGTTTATGTATGTAGTAGCATGGAGCACGTAGTGGAGTTACAAAAAAGGGCTCCCATACATATTTTTCTTGTGGAAGAAGGGTATTCTTACGAGGAACGAAAAATAGTGGGTGCAGAATATACGGTGGTTTTAGGAGAGACAAGACCCGCAGATTTGGGCGACGAAGAGGTGTATGTGAGGAAATATCAGAATGCTGATAGTATTGTACGTGATATTTTTTCGGCGTACATAGAACGAACCGAGAATCAAGTTGTCCGAGAAGGCAAACTGGAGCAGACTAGTTTTGTGGCTATTTATTCTCCGATACATCGTGTTGGAAAAACTACTTTTGCCAAGGCTTTGGCAAGAGAGTGGGCAAAAAAAGAACGAGTACTGTATTTGAACATGGAAGAGTATGCGGGGCTGGGACAATGTCAGACAGAGGAATGGGGAATTGGAGACCTTCTCTACTTTGTCAAACAGGGTGAGCACATTTTAGGGGCAAAAATGCAACTTACCGTGCAAAAGGATGGGTCTTTAGAATACTTTGCGCCATTACTTATGTCTTTGGACTTAAAGGCCGTTACTTATATGGAGTGGAAGCAACTTTTTAAGGAAATTGAACAAAGCGGAGTCTATGGCAAAGTGGTGTTAGATTTGGGAGAAAGTGTGCAAGGATTGTTTCAAATATTGGAAAGCTGCGATCGCATTTACATGCCTGTATTGGAGGATGAGATCTCGCAGAACAAAGTACGACAGTATGAAGAGAATCTTCGCAGGTTATCTTTAGAGAAAATGCTTTACAAAACAATTCAGTTTGTTATGCCTGAACAAGTAGAAGAGTATGCAAAAATTAGAGCAAAGGAGAAAGTTTAATTGAAGTATGGACAAGAATTACAAGAACAGGTTTTAAGGGAATTGGACCTGACCAAGGAAATAATGGACGAGGAATTGATGGATGTCATTCATCGAATTTTAGAAGAGCGAGCACGTAATACATACATTCCCTTAACAGAACGAGCAGACATGGGAAGGGATCTTTTTAATGCGCTACGAAAGTTGGATATCCTTCAAGATTTGATAGAAGATGATGAAATTACAGAAATAATGATTAATGGTACAGAAAACATTTTTATTGAAAAGGATGGGCAGCTTTACCAATTGGAGAAAAGATTTTCCGACAGGAGAAAGTTAGAAGATCTCATTCAACAGATTGTGGCAGATGCGAACCGAATCGTAAATGAAGCATCACCGATTGTAGATGCAAGATTAAAGGACGGCTCCCGAGTAAATGTAGTCTTATATCCGGTGGCCATAAACGGACCGGCAGTCACTATTCGTAAGTTTCCTAAAGAACCTATGAGTATGCAGGATTTGATTCTAAAAAATTCTCTAAATCAAGAAATCAACGAACTTCTGGAACAGTTGATGATATCGAAATATAACATCTTTATAAGCGGAGGTACAGGCTCCGGGTAAAACAACATTTCTAAATGCTTTATCAAATTATATCCCAAAGGATGAGCGAATTATTACAATTGAAGATAGTGCAGAGCTACGCATTGAGGGAGTTCCGAATCTAGTGAGTTTGGAAGCTCGCAACGCAAATGTAGAAGGAAGTGGCGAAATCACGTTACGAGATTTGTTGAGAACGTCTCTTCGAATGCGACCGTCTCGGATTATTGTCGGAGAAGTGAGGGGCAGCGAAGCCATTGATATGTTGCAAAGTCTCAATACAGGTCATTGCGGAGCTAGTAGCGGACATGCAAATAGTCCGAGGGACATGCTCTCAAGGTTAGAAACCATGGTGCTTATGGGAATGGATATCCCCTTGCCAGCGGTGCAGCGTCAGATAGCATCGGCGATAGATGTGATTGTGCATTTGGGAAGATTGAGAGATAGGAGCAGAAAAGTGTTAGAAATTGTGGAGGTGTTAGGTTATGAAAATAATGAAATTCAATTGCAGTCTCTTTATGAATTTCAGGAGACAGGAATTAACAATGGAAAAATACAAGGAGAATGGGTCAAAATAAATGAAATGCAAAAAAGAGAAAAACTATTGGCAGCAGGATATTCATAAAATAGAGTATCTCAAAGCAATGTTCAAAGGAGGCCTTTTGATTGGCATGGTTTCTTATTTGTTCTATGGCACCTGGGCGTGCACAATTCTGTTTTTGCCATACCTATTCTGGTATATCAAATCCTGGAAAAAACAACTTATAAAAAAGAAAAAACTGAATTTTCGACTGCAATTTAAGGATGCTATACAGTCCATTTCTTCCGCATTAAATGTGGGGTACTCTTTAGAAAATGCTATGCAAGAGGCGATCAAAGACCTACGGGGAATGTACAAAAAAGAAGACAAAATCATGCGAGAACTTCTGCATATGATTCGGCAGATTAAGATGAATGTTTCTGCAGAGACAGCATGGAATCAGTTTGCACAGCGAACCAAAGATGAAGATGTCTGTACTTTTGTAGCTGTTTTTAACATGGCAAAACGAAGTGGTGGAGATGCGCTTGGAATTATTCGAAATGCCGTTAAGCAAATAGGAGACAAGATCGATGTGGAACGCGAGATTGACACGATTATGTCTGCCAAAAGAGCTGAATTTAAAATTATGTCTATTATACCTTTTGCCATGATAGGATATTTGAAATTAAGCTTTCCTGAATTTTTAGACGTGCTTTACGGAAATACAGCAGGGGTGTTGATTATGAGTATTTGTCTGGCTATTTACCTTGTTTCTTATGAATGGGGAAAACGAATTGTAGAAATAGAGGTGTAGCAAAATGGGATTTTTGAAAAAGAAAAAAGTGATTCTAATACTGGTGCTCTTTGGAATGTTGTCTTTGATAATGTTTTTAGTTGAACGTTTTGCCAAAACGGACTATGAGATTATACGAAATGATTATGGTCAGGGCAGTAAAACAGAGGAATATGAGCTTACGGTAGGAGAAGAAATTCAAGAAGAATCCTTTCAGATTGAAGTGAAAGAGCGCCAATACACAAAAGAGGAGATACAGGACCTGTTTGAACAGGCAAGTGCAGAGTTGGACGAAATCGTCTTGGGAGAAAATGAAAGTTTTGACCATGTGGACAAAGATTTAAAATTAGTTACAGAACTTCCGGGCTATCCTCTTCAAATCCGATGGGAACTGGATTCCTATGGGATTATGAATCTGGAAGGCGAAATCCAAGAGGACAGCCTAGCGGAGACAGGAACACTACTTGGGGTGAAGGCAATTTTATCTTACGGAGAAGAAAAAATAGAATATGTCAGATTTGCTATGGTTTATCCACTTGTTCGGAAAGGGACTGACAAACTTCGTTATGACATACAAAAAGCCATCGCAGAGTTGGAATCAGAGACCAGGGAGGACGCAAGCTTTGTTCTTCCCAAAGAGGTCGATGGAAAGAAATTGCAGTGGGGCAAGAAAACAGAGAGTCGGTGGCTGTATACATTATTGTTAGGACCTGTTTTGGCCGTGTTTCTTGTGTACCGCGAGCAGGAAGAGGTGCGGAAAGGAAAGCAACGGCGCAAGGCAATCTTACTTCGGGAATATCCGGGGATGATTAGCAGATTGACAATGTTAATCGGAACCAATGGTACGGTAAAGTCCGCCTGGGAGAAAATCGTACAAAACTACGAATCTCAAAAAGAAGAATTAGGTGAGTCACCGGTCTACGAGGAAATGAAGACAACTATGCATGAGATGCAAGGTGGGATTGCCGAAGCAGAGGCTTACGAACGTTTTGGCACTCGATGTGGAATTAACGCTTATATGAAGTTTGGGACGCTGCTTTCACAAAATTTAAGAAAAGGCGGACGAGGAATTTCGGAACTTTTAAAAATTGAGGCGATACAAGCCTTTGAAAATCGAAAAAACACAGCAAAAAGATTAGGCGAAGAGGCAGGAACAAAGCTTATGATGCCAATGCTTGGAATGCTTGCAGTGGTACTTGTTATGGTCATTGTTCCCGCATTTTTGACTATGCAGATATAGGAGGAGAAAGATGAATCGATGGAATTTATTTTGGACTTGGTTAAAAGGAGAGAAAATGAAAGGGTCTGTTATGGTGGAGGCCATTTTAGTATTGGTAGTGCTGATTGCACTGGTAGCAATATTTAAAACCCAGTTAATTAGTTTGGTAGGTGTCATATTTGAGAAAATCACAAGAGAGGGAACGGGAATTTAAGGGAGAAATCACAGCGTTTTTAGCCTTGATATTTATTTTGATGTTGTCTTTGACAGGAGCTCTTTTGGAAAGTGCATCTATACAGATTACGAAAAGCAGAAAGCGAGCAGATACGTTAATGGCAGTTGAAAGCATATTTGCTCAATATCAAAAAACTTTACTAGAGGAATATGATATTTTTGGCTATGTTAGCAACAGTGAAGCGGAACTTTTTAACAGGTTGGCTTATTTTGGGGCAAAAAATATGAGTCATTCATTAGAAAAGGTTGAGTTTTTGACAGATGAAAAAGGAGCTCCATTTTATCGACAAGCAGTTACATATGCAAAAGATCTTTTGGGGATGTCCGAAGTCCCAATGGAAGAAATGGAACCGGGATTCGATGTAGAGGACGAAGAAAAAGAGACGGATGAAGCAGCATTAAAAGAATTAGAAGCTATGTTAGAGCAGGAGGATGCAGAGTTGCCAAGAGAAAACAATCCTATTGTAGCGGTGGAAACCCTGAAAAACACCGGGCTTTTAACACTAGTGATGCCAAAAGATAAAGAAGTGTCAGAACGCAGTATAGTGGTAGAAAACGTATCTTCCGTGAGAGACTTGCAGAAAGGAACTTATGAAATGAACTATGGAGGTGGAGTCACGGATCGGTTTTTCTTTTTGGCATATTTGACAGAGCATTTTGGAAATGCAGTAGAAGAAAAAGCGGATAAAAAACTGCTATACGAGCAGGAATATCTCCTAGGTGGACAGGATACGGATGCAAAAAATCTAGAGTCTGTTTGTAGGAAGATTTTAAAAGTGCGGATGGCAGCGAATTATCTGTATCTGTTCACAGATACACAAAAGCAGGCAGAAGCGGAGGCGATGGCAGCAGCCTTGTGTAGCTTGCTTACTGTGCCCGCCATCACTCAACTTGCTAAACACGCCATTCTATTAGCGTGGGCATATGGAGAAAGTATTGTAGATGTTAGAGTGTTGTTGAAGGGGAAACGGGTACCGGCAGTGAAAAGCACAGACACTTGGCAACTACAATTGTCTAGTGTAGTAAAGCTAGGAACGGCGGAAGAAGAGACCAGTGAATCTGATGTTTCCAACGGTCTTTCTTACAGGGATTATATACGAGGCTTTTTATTGCTAGAGGAGGAATCCGTCTTATGCATGCGGAGCCTTGATTTGATAGAACTGAACCTAGGAATCAAAGCAGACTTATGCGTAACTCGTCTGAAACTAAAAAGTACTATGAACATGAGACGTGGGATACGCCATACCTTTACAACCGAGTTTGGATACCAATAAAAGAAAAGAGGTGAATACAGATGTCCTTTCGGGAAAAAATCACTCATGAAACTCCCTACAAAACATATAGTATACAACCTAGAAAGGAGCAGGACTCTCTAAAGGCAAATCATTTTCACTCTTCTTATCATACGCAACCCGAAAGGGCATCTGCATTCACCTCTAAAGGAAGCATTACATTAGAAGCAGCAGTTGTAGTGCCAATTTTTTTCTTTGCCATGGTTTGTATTGCAGGCTTGTTTGAAATCATGGCCATTCAAACACATATGCGGAACGCACTATATAACGTGGGACGGGAATGGGCACAGAAGGCTTATGTATCCACTCTGATTTCGCCCAGGGAAATGGAACAACAAATTGTGAATATCATAGGGAGAGAGCGATTAGAAAGAAGTATGGTTGTTGAAGGAGCCGAAGGTCTTGACTGCAGTAGGTCAAAAAACAATTTGTTTACGGGAGAATTAGACTTGTCCCTTTGCTATCAACTAAATATACCGGTGCTGATGTTTCGCATCCCTATCATTTTTCAAGAAGAGACCTTAAAGGTGAAAGGGTGGAATGGTTACACAAATAGTTTCATATTACCGGAAACGGAGGAGAAAGTTTATCTTACGAACTATGGATTGGTATACCACAAAGACAAAAACTGTAGTTATTTGGAATTTTCTGTTCGTGCGGTAGAGGCTACAAAGATACAGGAACTGCGCAATGTTTCCGGAGGAAAATATTATCTTTGTTTGTTTTGCAAAGGCATTCCTGCAAAGGGTGGGAAACTCTATGTGACAGATTTTGGAGACCGGTATCACAATTCTTTGGAGTGCAGCCGCATCAAGCGAAATGTTTATGCGGTGCCTCTGGACGAAGTATATGGATTAGGTGGGTGCTCAAAATGTGTAAAATAGGAAATTGGGTTATTTTTTTCATGTTAGTTATTTGTGCAGTTGTAGATTGGAAAGAAAAGAGAATTCCGGTTAGATTCCTGGTTTTAATGAGCTTTGTCATCGGAGTGCTTTCACTACTTTGTCAAAATACGAGAATTGCAAGTAGCCTGTTTGGAGCGGGAGCGGGCGTGTTAGCATTTCTTGTCAGCCGGGTAACAAAAGAAGCCTTGGGTTACGGAGATGATTGGCTTATTTTGATTTTAGGCATTTATATGGGAGGTAGTAAAATATTACAACTACTTCTTTGGGCTTCGTTGTTTTCAGGAATTGTTTCACTGTTTTTCCTTTTCAAGAAAAAGTGGCGCAGAGATATCACTATTCCCTTTGTCCCATTTTTAACCATAGCTTATTTAGGAGTGATGTTTTTATGATAAGGCATAAGTTAAAAGGTAGTTTGACGGTAGAAGCATCTGTGATTGTACCTTTGGTGCTTTTTGTGTTTGCTGTTTCCATGTATATTTTATTCTATTTGCATGACAAAAATATTTTAGCCGGTGCAGCCCATGAGACGGTGGTATGCGCAACTGGATATCAAGGCTTTAGTGAAGGGGATATGGAGGCATATTTTCAAAACTGCATTAGAGGGAAACTGTTTCTTTTTGATTATGTAAGAAGTGATGCCACAGTAGAAAAAGAAATGGTGTCCATTGTATGTAAGGCTAGTAAGAAGAAAATGAGATTGCAATTAGAAAAAAAGATGAAAAAGACGAGCCCAGAATCTTATATTCGAAAGATTCAAAGGGCAAAAAGACTAGAGGAGGGAATTCGAGAACAAGGTGAAGACATATTACAAGAATAATCTAAAGCAGACGTATTTAATATTAGAAGGCGAGGAGCAAGATATCTTGGAATATGAGGTATTGATGCTTCGGGATAATGAGGTGCCGGGACTTTTAAGGACAGAAGTTCGCTATCTGGACAATGAAAAGCAATATTATTACGATATTAGTGGGAAGCTTTCTTTGAAAGCACTCCATGAGAAAACAAATATGACTTATTCCCAGATGAGGAGGTTAGTTTTGTGCTTGCTGGATACGATACGAAATTTACATGGTTATATGTTAGATGAAAACAGTATTTTATTAGAACCAGAATTCATTTTTAGCGACAGAGAGATTTATTATTTTTGTTACTATTTTTCTAATTCTCGGGATATCAAACAGGCATTTCACGAGTTGACAGAGTTCTTTGTGCGGGAAGTAGACTATAAGGATGAAGAAGGGGTGCGTTTTGCTTACACCCTTCATAAAGCCACCATGGAGGAAAATTATAGTATTGAAAAAATCATGGCAGAATTCATGGAAGAGGAAGAACCAATCCAGTTGCCAGAGGTACAAGTTCCAACTATAGAATATGGAAAACAGCTAGAGGTTCCCATTTTTGATGAGAGTATTCTAGAAGAAAAGAATGATTTTTGGAAACCTGTACGAAAACTTCTCAATCTAGTGAAGCGTGGCCACTTCGGATACGAGGAAGAGGACTTGTAAATCTTGAAAAAAGTATCTATAATAATGGGAGATTAACAGGCAAGTAAAGTTCAAACGAGGTTCCGACATAAACTTCGGATTTCACAGTAATTTTACCTCCATGCGCCTTAACGATATGGTCGCAAATTGCAAGGCCTAAACCGGTACCGTCTTTCTTATATGTAACAAAAGGGTCAAAGATGGTGGGAAGCTTTGTAGGGCTTATTCCACAGCCCGTATCCCGGATTCGGATAAGCACTTCTTTCTCTAAAGCCAATGCCTCTAAACAGATGGTTTTATCAGGCATAGCCGCATCGAGGGCGTTTTTTAGAAGATTCCGAAATACCTCTTGTATTTTGGCCTTGTCTCCTGTAATCTGATGAATAGAAGGGTCTATTTTTGCCCGGAATTCTATCTGCGTATCTGCCACCATGGCAGCAAAAGACAAAGATACTTGCGCTAACAGTTCGCGCAATGAAAAAGTGGAAAGATTTAACCTATCTGATTTTGTAAGATCAGACAGTTCTGTGATTAGAACATTCATATATTCGATATCATGATTCATATTAGACCAATATTTAAACTCCTTAACTTCCGGATGTTTCATTTCAATTAATTGGACAGTACTGTAGAGGGAAGTCAGAGGATTTCGCAGTTCATGAGAAAATTTGTGAAGAAAGTATTCAGTTTCTTGATTCAGTGTCATATAACAACCACCCTTCGTGTTACTCTTCTTATAGATTAACACGGCAAAAAAGAGTGGTACAAATAAAAGAGTTCGACAAGTGTCGACGACAATTTATTATGAAAAAGGCAGGTAAGAAAAATGAAGCAGGACAATTGTATTTTTTGCAAGATTGCAGCAGGGGAGATTCCGTCTGCAACTATTTATGAAGATGCTGATTTTCGTGTGATTTTAGATATCGAACCGGCATCTAAAGGACACGCACTTATTCTTCCGAAAGAGCATTATGCGAATCTTTATGAATTGCCGGATGAATTGGCATCCAAAGTATTATTGGTAGCAAAAACAGTAATTACCAAGATGACAAAGATACTAGGCTGCGATGGTTACAATGTGTTACAGAACAATGGAGAAGTAGCGGGACAGACAGTGTTCCATTATCATATGCATTTAATCCCTCGTTATAAAGACGATAAAGTAACAATAGGATGGGAACATGGTAGTCTTGCACAAGAATTGAAGGAAGAAATCTTGTCAAAGATAGGTTAGAAAAATGGGAAAGAACAAAAGAAAAAGAAAACAAAAGAGAGAAGCTTTTGAAGTAGTATTTCGCACCTATGAACACGACGTTTACCGACTGTTTCTCTATTTTGTGAGAAATGATGATGTGGCTGCTGATTTGGCGCATCAGGCATTTGTTAGTTTATATTTGAATTATGAGAGAATAGACCCGGCAACTATCCGCGGCTACTTGTTTCGAATGGTCAGAAATATGTCATATAATTGGGTGCGTGATAATAAAATCTTGCGCAAAGGACAGATTGAGGAGTTGACCGAAGACTGCGCGACCATGATGAGTGTGGAAGATGTGTATATTCGTAAAGAGGAAATGCGGGTTGCAAAGGAATTGAGCGACAGTATCTTGGAAGCACTGTATGAGGCAAGTCCGTCTTGGTATCACTTGGTTGTGGATGCATATTTCTTTAATATGAATCAAAAGGATATGGCTGAAGAACTTGGTGTTACACGCTATGTGATTAGTAGTAGGTTGTATCGCGCAAAGCAATGGATTCGAGAAAATTTTTCTGAAGAATACGAAAAATGTAAGGAATTTTTGCAAGGATAAAACAAAAAAGGAGTTCCGTGAAGAACTCCCTGTAATTCATTATTTTAATGGATTTTCAATTAAAGACAAGATTGTGGAAATAGGATCCTGTTGTGAAGATTGTTTCATTGCGTTTATGTAAGAATCCTTTTCTTGATACAATTTTTCAATAGCATTAGATAGAGAGGCATTATCTAATTCCTCTTCCTCTAATACGATACTAAAACCTTGACGCTCAAAAGAGCGCGCATTTAAAATCTGGTCTCCACGACTTGCCCTGGCAGAGAGTGGTATCAGAAGGTTCGGTTTGCGAAGTGCCAACAGTTCGCAGATAGCATTTGCCCCAGCGCGGGAAATGACGATATCTGCAAGAGCAAAGAGATCTTTGAGCTCCTCTTTGATATATTCAAATTGGACATAACCTTCCAAGGTGTTTAAAGATTCATCTACTTTGCCTTTGCCGCAAAGATGTATTACTTGGAACTTTTGTAAGAGTTCTGGCAAAATGGCACGAACCGCGTCATTTACAGCTACAGCGCCAAGGCTTCCACCGATAATTAAAATCACTGGTTTGTCAGCCGACAGTTTGCAGAACTTTAATGCTGCTTCGTGGTTACCTGTTAATAGTTCTTGACGAATCGGGGAACCGGTGAGCACCGCCTTGTCTTTTGGCAAATGGTTTAAAGTTTCAGGGAAGTTGCAACAAACCTTTGAGGCAGATGGAATTGCCAGTTTGTTTGCAAGCCCCGGGGTCATGTCTGATTCGTGAATGATAGTTGGAACTTTGCATTGTTTTCCAGCAATAACAACTGGAACAGATACAAATCCACCTTTGGAAAAAATAACATCAGGTTTTAATTTTTTAATAATTTTTTTGGCTTCGCCAAAGCCTTTTAAGACCCGAAATGGGTCGGTGAAGTTTTGCAAACTAAAATAGCGGCGAAGCTTTCCGGAAGAAATTCCGTGATAAGGAATATCGAGTTGCTCGATAAGTTCCTTTTCAATGCCATTATAGGAGCCGATATAGTGAATATCATATCCGCGTTCCTTTAACCCTGGCAACAAAGCAATATTTGGGGTAACATGGCCGGCTGTACCACCGCCGGTTAAGATAATACGTTTCATATTGTTCCTCCGACAAATTGGAATTCTAATTCATTATATTAAACAGTATTCCAAGAAAGGTCAAGGAAAAGCAAAAAAGGAGTCCAAAAATGAGAAGTAAAAAATGGCGCCGTTTTATGAAAAGAATAATGGAATCAGATACCAAGGAATTAGAACGCGTCTTGAAGGAAAATCCTGAACTTCAAAATGCGAAGGCTCCGGATTATATGTATGACCGTATCATGAACGAGATTCATGCATATGAGGAAAAAGAGGCGGAGAAAGAGCGAACCAGACAAGAGCAGGAGCTTATTCGCCTTGGTACCATATACAAACGAAGAAAGAAATGGGATAAGTACGTAGTGCTGTTGGCAGCCCTAGTAGCAATGCTTGCGTTTGGTATTACTAGTGTAGGTGGACCAAAGCGTATCTTCGAGGAAGTGAAATGGTTCTTGGCAGGCGGCGAGCAGAGCAATATTGATACGGATGATGAGAGGGTTAATAATAATCAGGAGACAACTGAACAAGAGGCATATGAACAGATAGAAAAAGCTTTTGGTTTTTCATTGGTGAGATTGTATTATGTGCCCCCAAATATGAAATTTGCAGAAGCAGTTATTGAAGAAGAGTCGCAGAACGCGAGGCTTTATTATGAAGATGGCAAGGGAAAAGTGTTAATTTGCACCATTTGGCCTAATTACAGAGCCGCATCCACAGGAATTGATGTAGAAGATCTCCTTGTAAATGAATACCAAAAAGAACAGGAAGGTATGACAATTCGTATTAAAGAATATTTTATAGAGGAAAATCAGTCCACAAGATGGCGAGCTGAATTTGTGCATGAAAATGTACAGTACTTCCTCATGATGAGTGGATTTACCGAACAAGAAATGGAAAAAACTATAGAAAATTTATATTTTTTGTAAAAAAAATAAAAAATTTTTAAAAATGGCGTCAAATTTTCGCATTTGTGGTGTCTATATATAAATATATATCTGAAAGGAGACATTACAAATGAAAAAAAGAATGATGGCGTTGTTCTTGGCAATCGTTTTCTGTATTACAGGAATGATAGCAGGCAAAGCAGACGTAAAAGCCGCAGAAGTGGAATGGGATGTGGATATTTCTACCCTTTTGAGAGAGGATACCTTGTTTGGCTATTTGGTGAATCAGACAAGAGGTGTATATTTGGCAGAGGGGTACTCCTTTATTAACGATGGCGGCGGCGGAAGAGTTGGTTGTGGTGGTGTAACTAATGCAGCGGCACGATGTAAGGTTTCTGTAAATGCCAACTTGGAAAAGAAGGTTAGCGGAAGTTGGGTGCATGTGACGTCTTGGTCACAGATTAATGAAAATGCGTTGACAGCATCGGTAAGCAAGTACAGACTAGTGCCGAGTGGATACTATTATCGTATTCGTAGTGTACATACAGCAGGATCAGATTCAAGTGGATCCTATACCAGCGCACTCTGGATGTAAGTCAAAGGACGACTCCGGAGGACATGGTGCTTTACTTTGGTACTTGGTACATAAATGGCAAGGGGATGTGAAAAAATAAGCCTTGCTGCTGATAACCTTAAACAAGCGGAAGACATTTCCTGTCGTTATGATCCTTTGAGGTGAGGACATTCTTCCGGAGTCAAAGCCATCCAATTTTTGGGTGGCTTTTTGTATGTGTCGAAATGTGTCGAAAAATTATTCTTACGACTATTGAGAGGGCTTCCAAGGTATGATAAGATAGAAAAAAGAGAAAGAAAATATTATACCGAGGAGGGGAAAGTAGATATGTGTAAGGGACTACAAGATTGGATGTTGGCAGAAAAAGCAGAAGGGAAACTCGAAGGAAAAATCGAGGGAAAGATCGAGGGGAAACTCGAAGGAAAAATCGAAGGCATTATAAAAACTGCCCGCAAATTCCATATTAGCGAGCAGCAATTATTAGAACATCTTATGCAAGAGTTACATATTGATGAGGCAAAAGCCCAAGCATATATATTACAAGTAGAGTAAAACTATTTAGCGATTGCCTGCTTTAATGCGCATGCCAATTGGTCCGGGCATGAAGTAGGACGTGGTCCACAGTGGATTCCTTCAATACGGGAAATGGCTTCTTTTACATCCATGCCTTCTATCAGGCGAGAAACCCCTTGTGTATTTCCAGAGCAGCCGCCGATAAACTGTACGTTGTGCACCTTGTTGTCTACAATCTCGAATTGAATTCCTTGAGAACAGGTCCCTTTTGTTCTATATGTGTAAGTCATAATAAACCTCCTAAAATCTTGATCGGTTTCTTATTATAACAAAACGATTGTGGAAAATCTATAAGAATGGTATATTTTATATGAATAATAAAAAGCGAGGGTATGACATGACTATAGGTATTATTGGAGCAATGGAAGAAGAAGTTGCTGTTTTGAAAAAAGAGATGACATTAGAAGCAACCATAACTTTGGCCTCTATGCAATTTTGCAAAGGTATTCTGTGTGGAAAAGAAGTTGTTGTGGTACGAAGCGGAATTGGGAAAGTAAATGCAGCAGTCTGTGCACAAATTTTAGCAGACCGTTTTCAAGTAGATGCAATTATAAATACAGGTGTTGCCGGTTCCCTGGATGCCAATATTGATATTGGGGACATGGTAGTATCGACGGATTTGGTAGAACATGATATGGATACTACCGCTTTCGGAGACCCGTTAGGACAAGTGCCGAGAATGGATACATTTGCATTTCCGGCTGATGAAGAATTGGTGAAAAAAGCCGTACTTGCTAATCAAGAGGCAAATCCGGATATCAAAACTTTTACGGGGCGCATTGTAAGTGGTGATCAATTTGTTTCAAGTCCGGAAGTGAAGGATAAGCTAACAACTTACTTTGGAGCTAAATGTACAGAGATGGAAGGGGCAGCTATCGCCCATGTGGCATACTTGAATCAAATTTCGTGCGTCATTATCCGAGCAATTTCGGATAAAGCCGACAACAGTGCCAGCATGGATTATCCAAGTTTTGAGAAGAAGGCAATCGAGCATTCTTTACAGTTAGTTCGCAATCTGTTGCCACGCATATAAGTAATAACCGAAAAAAGCAGAAAAATGCAAGGTCTGATTGTAGAAATTTGTAGTACGATTTCAGAAGTCTTTCTTTTTGTTTTGCGCTATAATTCCCATAGAGCAAACAAGAAGGAGGACTTTTATTTATGCTAGAACATATTGTGAAACAAGAAATTTTATTCGGAATTATGGCTATTTTGTTGGGAGCTGGAGTATTGGCAAAATTGATTTCATCAATAGTCGTAAGGAACATGGCCCGAGCAGCCAGTGATATACATAAGAGTAATCACAGACTGATGAAACTTATAAAAGCAAAGTTTGAACATGCCTGTATGATTAGTGGCAAAGTGGAAAATGTGGAAGCATTTGTGGATAAATATATTTATGAATATAAGATTTTGGGAATGCGTATTCATACTTGGAGAAATATACCTAAAAAAGCACTGTGGATGATAGGAACCATCGGGTTGCTTGGTATTTTTGAGAGCTATCGGATTGGTGGTATCAGTAACTTAATGATGGATTATATACAATGGACAAGTCTGTTTATGGTTTTTCTGTTTCTGCTTTTGCTTTTTAACGAGGAAGAAATTCGCATGAAAGCATCTCAAAACTATGTGGTTGATTATTTGGAAAATGTCTGTATGCATCGTTATGCAAAACAAAATAAAAACGTTGAGCCCGTACCAGAGACGAAAGAAGAGGCAGTACAGACCGAGGCGCAGCCAAAAGAGACAGAAGAAATTGGAAAACAAATTTTGGAAGAACAGCGAAAAAATGAACAAGAGATACGTATACGGGCAATCTTGGAAGAGTTTTTGGCTTGATAAACGCGAAGGTATTTGATAAAATAAGAATAACTATGATGCCTACGCAAGGAGGAAATGAAAAAATGGGAAACAAAGTAACATTTGATTATTCAAAGGCAAACGATTTTATTAAACCACATGAAGTGGAATTTATGCAAAAAATTACAGAAGATGCAAAAGAATTACTTGTAAGCAGAAAAGGACCTGGTAATGATTTCTTGGGTTGGATTGATTTGCCGGTTAATTATGATAAAGAAGAGTTTGCACGCATCCAAGCGGCGGCAGAAAAGATTAAAGCAGATTCGGAAGTATTGCTGGTAATCGGTATTGGAGGATCTTACCTTGGATCCAGAGCAGCGATTGAATTTTTGAGACATAATTTCTACAACATTGTTTCAAAAGAAATCCGTAAAACTCCGGAAATCTATTTTGTAGGAAACAGCATCAGCAGTACATATATGAAGCATTTAATTGATGTAATTGGTGATCGTGATTTCTCTGTTAATATGATTTCTAAATCAGGAACAACTACAGAACCTGCTATCGCTTTCCGTGTATTCAAAGAATTATTGGAAAAGAAATACGGAAAAGAAGGTGCAGCGAAGAGAATTTACGCAACTACAGATAAATGCAGAGGTGCTTTGAAAAACTTGGCGACAGAAGAAGGATACGAAACATTTGTTGTTCCGGATGATGTTGGTGGACGTTTCTCTGTACTTACAGCAGTTGGTCTTTTGCCAATTGCAGTAAGTGGGGCAGATATTACCAAGTTAATGGAAGGTGCAGCATCAGGAAGAAAGATAGCATTAGAAGCACCATTTGAAGAAAATGATGCATTAAAGTATGCAGCCATTCGTAATATTTTATACCGCAAAGGAAAAGCTATTGAAGTGTTGGCAAACTATGAGCCATCATTGCATTTTATTTCTGAATGGTGGAAACAACTCTACGGAGAAAGTGAAGGAAAAGATAAAAAGGGTATTTACCCAGCATCTGTTGATTTGACAACAGATCTTCATTCTTTGGGACAATTCATTCAAGACGGAAACCGTATTATGTTTGAGACCGTTTTAAACGTAGAAACATCACAAGAAGAAATTTTAATGAAAGAAGAACCTGTTGACTTGGATGGTTTGAACTACCTGACAGGAAAATCTGTTGATTTCATCAATAAGAACGCTATGAATGGAACCATTCTCGCTCACACAGATGGACAAACACCAAATATCATGGTAAACATTCCGGAGCAGAATGAATTCTATCTCGGACAATTATTCTACTTCTTCGAGTTTGCATGTGGTGTAAGTGGTTATATCTTGGGTGTTAATCCATTTAATCAACCGGGAGTGGAAGACTATAAGAGAAATATGTTCGCTCTCCTTGGAAAACCAGGATTTGAAAAAGAACGAGAAGAGTTATTAAAGAGATTATAAAAACGGGAAGCCAGAGTCACCAAGGGTGCTTTGGCTTTTACGCATAAGAAAGAGGTAATAGAAAATTGCTTTCCAATCAAGTTATAAAAAATACAATTGACAATTTAAAAGAAACGGTTAAAGAAGAATGCTCTGTGTGGAGTAGCGAAGGAGAATGCATTTTTGCAACCGTTGACCAAGCACAAGAAGCACGAGAAGACGTGGAAAAGCTTCTGAAGATGGCGGATTATAGGGATATGCGTATTTCAGATAAAAATGCTAGCTTTGTGATGCGAAACGAAGGTGCTGTGGTAGGTATCTTTGTGATTCATAGTGTCGTGGAGAATGTGGAAATTATAGGGAAACTATGTACACAGAGACTCGAGGCTATGCATCGCTTCCACGAACGTCGCTTTGGAAAAAGTAATTTCTTTCAACAGTTACTTTTAGACAATATGCTTTTAGTTGATGTGTACAACCAAGCAAAGAAATTGCATATTGAAACTAGTGCAAAAAGGGTTGTATTTGTGATAGAACCAAAGCGCCAAAAAGATAATATCGTTTTAGAAACGATGAAAAGTCTGTATGCATCCGGAAATGATGACTTTGTTACGTCTGTGGATGAAGGACATATTATTTTAATCAAGAGTCTGGAAAAGAATGACGATTATGAAGTGGTGAAAGACATTGCCAGTTCTATCGTGGATACTCTAGAGACAGAGACATTAGTGGATGCGCATGTTTCTTATGGGAATATTGTTCACGAATTAAAAGATGTGTCAAAGTGCTACAAAGAAGCGAATATGGCTTTAGATGTGGGGAGAATTTTCTATCAAGAGAAAACCGTGCTTGCGTACAATGAATTGGGTATTGGACGTTTGATTCACCAGTTGCCGATTTCTCTTTGCGAAATGTTTTTAGAAGAAGTGTTCCGAGGCAATGCAATTGAACAGTTTGACAAAGAAACCTTAATGACTGTGAATGCGTTTTTTGAGAACAACTTAAATATTTCAGAAACTGCACGCCAAATGTATTTACATCGAAATACGCTAGGATATCGTTTGGAAAAAATTATGAAAACAACAGGACTTGATGTGAAGAAATTTGATGATGCTCTCACTTTCAAGATTGCATTAATGGTTTCCGAACACATGAAATTCTTAAAAACACAGGATTAGGATACACGAGATTAGGAGGAGACAAGATGATAAAGCTATATGACAAGGGCGCATTTCTCATAAACGGGATGGAACTTGTAGAAGGTACAGATGTTTGTCGCGGTGTTAAAAAAGAAGAGGCAGCGAAGGAAACCATCGCATATGGGATTTTAAAGGCGCATAATACATCTTCAGACATGGAGCGACTTAAGATTAAATTTGATAAATTAACGTCTCACGATATTACCTTTGTGGGAATTATTCAGACCGCCAGAGCTTCCGGATTAGAAAAATTTCCGATCCCATATGTGTTGACGAATTGCCACAACAGTCTTTGTGCAGTAGGTGGAACAATCAACGAGGATGACCACATGTTTGGTCTGACATGCGCAAAGAAATACGGTGGTGTTTATGTACCTCCGCATCAAGCGGTTATCCACCAATTTGCAAGAGAAATGTTGGCCGGCGGCGGCAAAATGATTCTTGGTTCAGACAGCCATACTCGTTATGGTGCTTTGGGAACCATGGCTATGGGCGAAGGTGGACCGGAACTTGTAAAACAATTATTGAATAAAACTTATGACATTAAGATGCCGGGAGTGGTTGCCATTTACCTAGACGGTGAACCGTCAGTGGGTGTAGGACCGCAGGACGTGGCGCTTGCCATTATTGGCGCTACTTTTGGAAATGGTTATGTGAATAATAAAGTCATGGAATTTGTCGGTCCGGGTGTTTCCAAATTAAGTGCAGATTTCCGTATCGGTATTGACGTCATGACGACAGAGACAACTTGTCTTTCTTCTATTTGGAAGACGGACGAGACTATTAAGGAATTCTATGAGACACATGGCAGAATAGAAGATTACAAGGAATTGAATCCAGGTGCAGTGGCATATTATGACGGAGTTGTTTATGTAGACTTGAGTAAAATTAAACCAATGATTGCTATGCCATTCCACCCGAGCAATACTTATACCATTGATGAAGTTAATGCGAATCTCAAGGATATTTTACATGATGTAGAGCAAAGGGCTTTGGTTAGTTTGGACGGTGCTGTGGAATATTCTTTGCAGGATAAAATCCGTAATGGAAAGTTATATGTAGAACAAGGTATTATCGCAGGTTGTGCAGGCGGAGGTTTTGAAAATATTTGCGCCGCTGCAGAAATTATTCGTGGGAAAAATATTGGCTCTGATGCCTTTACATTCAGTGTATATCCGGCAAGTACACCGGTTTATATGGAATTGGTGAGAAATGGTGCAGTGGCAGACTTGATGGCAGCCGGAACCATTGTGAAAACAGCTTTCTGTGGACCATGTTTTGGCGCAGGAGACACACCGGCGAACAATGCATTTAGTATTCGCCATTCAACAAGAAACTTCCCGAACCGCGAAGGCTCAAAACTTCAAAGTGGCCAGATTTCTTCTGTGGCTCTTATGGATGCTCGCTCTATTGCAGCAACAGCAGCAAACAAGGGATATTTAACTTCTGCAACAGAAGTGATGGATAGAGAATATAAAGCACCAAAATATCACTTTGATGCAAGCATTTATGCAAATCGCATATTTGACAGTAAAGGTGTGGCAGATCCGAGTGTGGAAATACAGTTTGGACCAAATATTAAGGATTGGCCGGCTATGTCAGCCCTTCCGGAAAATCTACTGTTGAAAGTGGTGTCCGAGATTCATGACCCTGTTACTACAACGGATGAGCTAATTCCTTCCGGAGAGACATCCTCTTATCGTTCCAACCCATTGGGACTCGCAGAGTTTGCATTATCTCGAAAAGACCCTGCGTATGTGAGTCGCGCAAAAGAAGTACAAAAAGCACAAAAAGCTATTGAAGCAAATGCATGTCCGATTGAAGCATTAGAAGAACTCAAACCTATATTGTCAGCGATCCAAAGTGTTTATCCAGAAGTTGGAAAAGGTAACCTTGGGGTAGGAAGCACTATTTTTGCTGTGAAGCCGGGGGATGGTTCTGCCAGAGAACAGGCGGCATCGTGTCAAAAAGTCCTTGGGGGATGGGCAAATATTGCCAACGAATATGCAACCAAACGATATCGTTCAAATCTGATCAACTGGGGAATGCTTCCGTTTATCACAAAGGAAAACCATGAAGCATTGAGCTTTAAGAATGGAGATTATATTTTTATTCCGGACGTAAGAAAAGCAGTGGAGAATAAATCAGATACAATTAAGGCCTTTGTAGTAGGCCAAGATTTGAAAGAAATGGAACTCAAATTGGGGGATTTAACCGATAATGAGAGAGAGATTATTTTGAAAGGATGTCTGATTAATTATTATAAGGGATAAAATAATCAGAAAATTATAAAAATATTTTAAAATAGTGTTGACAAATGCTTTTTGGAATGGTAATATGAGTACAACAAAACAAACCACTTAAGGGAAATAAAAAATCCGTTAAGAATAAAAAAGAAAGGGAGGCTAGAATCCAGTGGACAATTCAGAATTCAAAAGTCAATATGTTAGTGGTATGGCAAATGTAAAAACCTGTGAAGATAGCCTTTACCATAGATTATAATTCCAGAAAGATATGAAAATTAAGAGGGATTTGGAGAGTATAAAGAATCTGGATGAAAAGGAAACGATGATATATTTGCAAACATATTGAATCAAATACCACATAAAATCAAAGTTACAAAAAAAGATGTGTAAAGAAACATTAAAAGAAGGAGAAAATAAATGGCAGTAACTTTGATAATAAAAAGACAGGCTACAGGTTTATATCACAGAATCCTCCAAATGATAAAATAAAAAATTAAAACAGAATATAAAATGCAAAGGTAGAGTGAGTGAAAATGCTTGCTCTACTTTTTTATGTCAGTTTTCTTTTTTGAATAATGTGTGAAATATTTGCTATATCGACAAAAAACATGTATAATGGTAAAAACAATTTTTTTATGAGGTGAGAAGTGATGAAGTACGTAGAACCTGTCATAGAGATTATTCAAATTTTACAGATGGACATCATTACAGACTCTCCGGGGGTAATTGTGCCGGACCCAAATCCGCCAACAAATCCGGATGAGCCTGATTGGGGAATTCCGTTTTAAAGAGTCATATTTTGACATCGAGTAAGGGGTATGTTAGAATAAACACATAATTTTGGTTGAGGTGAGTACAGTGGATAAACAGGAATATCGTTTAAAAACAGAGCAGATGTTAAAACATCTCGAGAACAAATCATATAAAGAAGCAAAAAAGATTGCAGATGAAATCGAGTGGGAGAAGATAAAGAACGCACCGATTCTTTGTGCAGTCAGTGAAATCTATGAAAATAACGGTGAATATCAAAAGAGTAGAGACCTCTTATTCTTGGCGTATGAACGCGCGCCGCAAAGTAAAAAGATTATTTATCGTTTAGGGACTTTGGCGTTAAAAATGAACGATTTAAAAGAGGCAATAGACTGCTACGAAGAGTTTGTTGAGATGGCACCGAGCGACCCAAACAGATTTATTTTGAAATATAAAATCTTAAGAAGCAAGAAGGCTCCGTTAGAAGAGCAGATTGCAGTATTAGAAGAGTTTAAAAAAGTTGAATATACAGAAAAATGGGCATTTGAATTGGCGCAACTCTATAAAGAAGCAGGCATGATTACAGAATTTCTGGAGGAATGCGATGATTTGATTCTTTGGTTCAGCGAAGGGAAGTATATTTATGAAGCAATGGAATTAAAAATGCAGTATAAGCCTTTGACACCATTGCAACATGAAAAATACATGAAACGTTTTGCGGCTGAAGAAGAACAAGAAGTTGTTGAAGAAGTGGAAGCAGAGGTTCAAACACCGGCGGAAGAAGTTCCGGCAGAAGAGCTTTCAGAAGAAGTTGTAGCAGAAGAAACTTCAGAAGAAGCGGAAGAAGCTGAGGAAGAGGTAGCTGCTGAAGAAGAAACTGCTTCAGAAGAACCACAGGACAAGCCTGTTATGAGTCTTGAAGAGATTGTACAGGATTGGCAAGAAGTGCAAAAAGAAAATGCACAGATGATCCAAGCGGAAATTGAGCGTGTAGAACAAGAAAAAGCCCAAATTGAAGCAGAAGAACCGGAAGAAGAAAAGGAAGAAATTCTTTCTGATGATGTAAGAAGACTGATGGAAGAACTGGAAGCAGAGTCTGCAGAAATCAGTGCTCAAAAGACAGTACAAGA
>JAZRND010000065.1:0-39873 GCA_045648005.1 Faecalimonas sp.
TGTCTGTGCATCCGCAAGGATAGCATCCTTATTTGCAATGATTTTTTGATAGCGTTTGATTTCATCCGGTGTCTTCATACGTAATTCACGTAATAATTCATCCATCTGATCTTTGTTTACAATAATTTTAGTTGTAGATAATGGTTGGAATTTACAACTGTCAATATACTCTTCAATTTCTTCAATAATTTGTTCAATACGACTGCCCATTTTATTTGCTCCTTCTCTCTTTTATCTTTTTCGTTACTTCTTCTGCCACAAATGTCGGTACAAACTGTGATATATCACCTTGAAAACTTGCAACTTCTTTTACCATTGTGGAACTTAAATACGAATACTCTAAACTGGTTGTTAAAAACAAAGTTTCCACATCAACATTCAATTTTCGGTTTGTCTGTGACATCTGTAATTCATATTCAAAATCGGTAATTGCACGCAACCCTCTTACAATTACCTGTGCATCCATTTGTTTAGCAAAATCGATTAGTAGTCCTTCAAACGGAATTATTTTGACATTTTTCATATTTTTTGTGACTTCGTTTAACATTGTAACACGTTCTTCTACAGAAAACAACGGACTTTTTGCTTTATTTTGCAGTACACCCACAATTAGCTCATCACAAATACGTGCAGCACGCTCAATAATATCAATATGTCCAAAAGTTACTGGGTCAAAACTTCCAGGATAAATGGCTCTCATTTATATCGCCTCCCTTTCCAAAAAAACATGCTTATTTGTCTTGTATTCTTTTTCCTTCACAATAGCAAACCCCAAATCGGATACATAAGACAAATCCGTCTCAAGTGATGCTTCTACGATTATAATACCATCTGAAGATAGTAACCTAGAAGTACTTAAATACTGCAATACTCTTTTTTCTAATAATTGCTTATAAGGTGGATCCATAAAAATATAGTCAAACTGTTGCTGCCCTTCTAACTTTGTCAACGCAGACAAAACATCAGTACTACATATTTGAGCTTTGTCCATCAGTTTTGTGGCAGTCAGATTTTCTCGAATGCATTGCACAGCTTTTGGATTATTTTCTACAAAAACTGCATGTTCTGCACCTCTGCTTAACGCTTCAATTCCGATAGCTCCGCTTCCGCTGAACAAATCCAAAAAGAAGGAATCTGCCAAATATTCGGATATCATATTAAATAAAGTCTCTTTGATACGGTCCGTTGTAGGCCTTGTATCCAATCCTTCTATCGTTTTCAATTGGAATCTCTTTGCACTTCCTGCTATGACACGCATAATTCTGTCTCCATATATTTTTCTCGTAAATTATACTGATATCTAAAATAATTGTCAATATACCCCCCCTGCCACGGTTTGTACCTTGACAGGGGTCAATTTCTTATTTGGTTTCATCAATAAAGGTAAATAATTCCCAAGGAATATTTACTTCTTTCTTTTCACAGATAATATCATTTACATGTAAGAGCAAAGGGAAGTCTTCTGCCTTTGCTTTCCCATTTTCAATTGCTACCTTGATAGCACGAGCTACGCGTTCTGCTACTACTAAAGATTCCAATGTAACGCCGTTGAGTTCTTCTTTCGCTTCATCAATATTTAAGCCACGTCCAAGAAGAATCCCAACCAATCTTGTACGGCCTCCGTATACAGTTACAAAGAGATCGCCTACACCTACTACAAGGTTGTCTAAACCTCCTGCGCCTTGATATGCAAGCAATTTTGCCATTTCCCTTGCGCCTTGTCCGAACACAGCTGCCTGTGAGTTGAAATGTAATTCACTGTCAATGCCATGTTCTTTTTGAAGCAATCCGATTGTCAGAGTAACACCCAATGCATAACCATTCTTTAGTGCAACTGCACTTTCAATACCAACTACATCCGTAGAAAGACTAACATGATAATAATCGGTTGCCATGATTTCCTTCATCATTTTTAAAGTATTCATGTCTTTACCACAGAAAGCAACTTCTGTTTGGTCATGGAAAACTAATTCATAGCTGGTACATGGACCACCAATTGCATTGATAGACATTTTTTTACCAATTTTTTCTAGTTTTGCTTCCCAAACCTCTGGATATGTAAGCAACTTTCCTTCTGGTGTATCTTGTAAACCTTTTGTCACACTTAACACTGGGATTTCTGACGGAATCTTCGGTAATACTACGTCGCCAAACCAATCCACACCAAAACTTGATACACCACCAATAATCATGGTTGAACCTTCTATGGCTTTTTCCATCTCTTCCACTTGATAAAATTTAATCCCTTCTGGAAATGCTCTGTTGAACTTTGGATGTTGATTTGTGTTTATGCTCGCCTCAATAATCTCTCTATCTAAATGTGTACCTACAATACGAACTTCATGTCCATTTTCTCTTGCTGGAAAAGCCAATGCCGAACCCATCATACCCGCTCCGATAATCGTTACAATTGCCATTTTTTCTATCTCCTCTCACATTTGCAAAAGTTATTAAATTTCTGTTTCTTAACTTCTATAATGATAATGCTCATTCTATAAGGCGTCAAGTCACAAAAAAGGGACGATTCATATGAATCGCCCACATTTTTTTAGCATTACAACTTATTTACCAGACATTTGTCTTTCTTGTTGTTCGATCATTTTCTTAACCATATAACCGCCAACAGAACCGTTCTGTTTAGATGTCAAATCTCCGTTGTAACCTTCTTTTAAAGGTACTCCAAGTTCGCTTGCTACTTCATATTTGAATTTGTCTAATGCAGCTTTTGCTTCTGGCACTGCTGCTCTGTTTGATGAACGACTTGCCATGTTCATTTCCTCCTCTTTCTTTAGATTGCTTTTCTGTAACTTTATGTTACATGGTTAGTATGTGAGAAAATAAAAAAGATACACTAGCAGTTGTTTCATCTTTTGCCATTTTTTGAAACATTATAACGTAGTCTCAATCATGCCTTCCTTTATGTATTGTTGTAAGTATTCCTTTAAATTTTGATTCTCTTCCTCCTCTAAAAGAGGGTCTCTTTTCATCAGCTGTACTGCTGCTTGACTAGCTCGTTGTAAAATCTTTGCATCTTGGAACACATCAGCCAATTTAAAATCCAACACTCCACTTTGACGAATTCCAAATAAATCCCCCGGACCTCGCAATTTCAAGTCTTCACTTGCAATGTAAAAACCATCATTTGACTTATTCAAAATGGAAAGTCTTTCACTTGTTTCATTTGCTTTAGAACCACTCATAAAAATACAATAGGATTGATGCTTGCCACGCCCTACACGACCACGAAGTTGATGTAGTTGAGCCAAGCCAAAACGTTCTGCATTCTCGACCATCATAACTGTGGCATTTGGAACATTAATCCCTACTTCAATAACCGTCGTAGAAACTAACACCTGTATTTCATTTCGTCCAAACGCCTCCATAATTGCATCTTTTTCCGCTTGTTTCATTTTCCCATGCAAATGTCCGACTTTGATTTTGTTTCCCAATTCATCTTGTAACATATGCGCATAATCAAGTACATTTTCTGCCTCTAAAAATTCGCTTTCTTCAACCATTGGGCAAATAACATAGCATTGTCTTCCTTCTGCAATCTGTTTTTGGATGAAAGTATAGGCTGTTTTTCGATAGCTGGTATCTACAACACAGTTCTTTATCGGAAGTCTGTCGGCCGGTAGTTCATCGATAACTGATATATCCAAGTCTCCATAAAGAATAATTGCCAAGGTTCGCGGGATTGGTGTTGCACTCATAACTAATATATGGGGCATTTCACCTTTTCCAGCCAATTTTTCTCTTTGCTTTACTCCGAAACGATGCTGTTCGTCTGTCACAACTAACGCCAGATTTTTATACTGAACCTGCTCTTGTATCAATGCATGAGTTCCTATTATGATGTCCGCTTCACCTAATTCTATCTGGGCATAGACCTCCCGCTTTTGTTTTGCGGTCATGGAACCTGTCAGCAATACTGGTTTTAATGGTATATGATATTTGTCAAACATTTCTGTAACAGAGAGATAATGTTGTTTTGCCAACACCTCTGTCGGCGCCATCAAAGCTCCTTGATATCCATTTCCTCCAGCTAATATTAGTGCAAGAATTGCTATGATCGTTTTTCCTGATCCCACATCGCCTTGTATCAATCGGGACATCACATTTTCTCCCCGCATATCATGCAAGATTTCTTCCCAAACTTTCTTCTGCGCATTGGTCAATTCATATGGCAACCGTGTTATAAGACTATCAGATAATTTTGTATCTGAAAATGCAAATGTATTTCGTGTCTTTTCGCTGGTTTCTTTCAGCTGTCTCAATGCCAAAATAAACACCAAAAATTCTTCAAACACCAATCTTTCTCTAGCTTTAAAGAAAGAGTCTTTATCCTGTGGGAAATGTATCTGTTTAATAGAAAAGTTATACTCCGCCAATTGTTCATCTAATCGAATACTCTTCGGCAGAAACTCACGTCTCAAATCCAAATATTGAATAGCCTGTTCCATTGCTTTCATAATCATATTATTTGTCAGGCCTGATGTAAGCGGGTAAATAGGTTGCATAGTATTTTGCTTGCGATCATACAAAGCACTTGGGAAAAAGATTTCTGGTTGTTCCATGCACAGGCTGCCACGTCGTTCTACAACCCGTCCTCGCAAAGTGATTACTCCGCCTCTGCCCAATGTATTTTTTAAGAAAGGCATGCGAAACCAAGTGGCCTTGATTACACCCGTCAAATCTTTTACATGAATAGAGGTGATTTGTAGATTTTTTGCATTTGTCAACTGTACCTTTCCATAAATGGTTCCGGTAATAGTGACCACTTCACCCTCTGAAACCTGTCCAATGACAACTGGTTCTTCATAAATGTCATAGCTTCTCGGATAATAGCGCAGCAAATCGCCTACGTTATAAATATTTAGTTTATGAAATAATTGTTCTGATTTTTCGCCAATTCCTTTTAAATCGCGAATTTTCATTTTTTCATTCATATAAAACCTCTGTTACTGAAAAGAGAGTTCGCATGCGAACTCTCTTCATTTTGCTTATTCGACCGAGATTACATAGTAATAAATCGGTTGTCCTCCAAAGTGTGTATCTACATCTATATCTGGATATAAGTCTGCAATTTCTGTAGCTAACTTTTCTGCATCTTCTTCCGAAACATCAGCGCCAAAGTATACACTGATCATCATAGATTCTTCATCTATCATTTCTGCCAGCATAGCTTTTGTTGTTTCATTAATGTCTGTTCCAACAGACAGAATACCTGCATCACCGATTCCCATAATATCATCTTTATGAATTTCCTTGTCATCAATGTGAGTATCGCGTACTGCGTAGGTAACCTGACCTGTTTTTACTTTTTGAATTTCTTCCAACATCACTTCTTCATTTTCTTCTGCTGACATATCAGGAATAAAATTAATGATTGCTGTAATACCCTGTGGCACTGTTTTTGTTGGAATTACAATAATATTTTTATCTTCCACTAATGATTTTGCCTGATTTGCAGCCAAAGTAATATTCTTATTATTTGGGAAAATGAAAATATTTCTTGCATGCACTTGGTCGATGGCCTGCAACATATCTTCTGTACTTGGGTTCATGGTTTGCCCACCTTCAATGATATAATCAACTCCAAGTTCTGTGAAAATCTCATTTAGACCTTCTCCAATTGAAACAGCAATAAATCCATATTCTTTTTCTTCAATTTTAACTTCTTCTTTTTGTTGTACGGCTAATTTTTCTGCATCGCGAATAAGTTTTTCTTCATGTTCTTCACGCATGTTGTCAATTTTCATACGTGTAAGCTGTCCATATGTCAAAGCTTTTTGAATAGCAAGACCCGGGTCATTCGTATGAACATGAATCTTTACAATCTCATCATCAGCTACGCACACAATCGAATCACCGATAGATTCCAGATAAGTTTTGAATTCTCTTTCATCTTTATCAGTAAATTCTTTTTCTGTCATAATAATAAATTCAGTACAATAACCGAACTTAATTTCCGCATTTGTTTCTGCACTAATTTTGGTTGTATTAACAGATGCACCCATTTCAATCTGACTATAATCAACTTCCTTTCCAAGGAACGCATCATAAGCACCTTTTAAAACTTCCAATAAGCCCTGTCCGCCAGAATCCACAACGCCTGCTTCTTTTAACACTGGAAGTAAATCTGGTGTAGTTGATAAAACATACTCTGCATGCTCAATAACTTGCGGTATAAATTCTTCCAAATCATCTGTTGTCTCTGCTAGTTCCTTCGCTTTATCTGCAATACCTCTTGCTACGGTCAGAATTGTCCCTTCCTTTGGTTTCATAACCGCCTTATATGCAGTCTCTTTTGCTTTTTCACAAGCATATGCAAGTGCTGACACGTCGATTTCCTTTGTATCTTTAATAGCCTTCGTAAATCCACGGAATAATTGAGATAAGATTACGCCTGAATTTCCTCGAGCTCCACGAAGTGACCCAGATGAAATAGCTTTCGCCAAGGTTTCCATGTTTGGTTTATCTAATGCAGCCACTTCTTTTGCAGCCGCCATAATTGTTAAAGACATATTCGTTCCCGTATCTCCATCTGGTACAGGGAAAACGTTTAACTCATTAATGAATTCCTTTTGTGCCTCAATGCTTGCCGCTCCTGCAAGAAACATTTTAGACAGCATCGATGCATCTATTGTCTTAATTGCCACTGTGAGTTCCTCCTTAATCAATCACTCTTACGCCTTCGACGTAAATATTGATTTTATCCACTTCCATACCAGTGAATTCTTCTACTCTATATTTCACATTACTTACTAAATTATTACATACAGTAGAAATGCTTACGCCATATGATACGATAACATGAAAGTTGATTGTCAGCTTATTATCTTCTGAAATTTCAACTTGAATACCATGTGTCAGGCTTTCTTTTTTTAATAACTTCACTAACCCGTCTTTCATACTAACAGCAGCCATACCAACAATGCCGGCACATTCCACCGCTACAGTACCTGCATATTTTGCAACTACTTCCGGGTCAATTGTGATTACTCCCAAATCTGTGGTCATACTTCCTTTCATCTTTGTTCCTCCAATTCTATATTATGAACATGATACATTTGCACAACTAACGTGGTTATTATACACTATTTTTTCTATTTTTACAACAGAAATAAATCTCTTCGCAATTTCTAAATTTTGTGCTTGCATATTTTGTTGATATCTGTTAGAATACTTTTGTTGTGTGAGTCTGTAATGACTATTATATCGTTAGGAGGTGCTACCATGGCTAAATGTGCTATTTGTGAAAAGGGTGCTCATTTTGGAAACAACGTAAGTCACTCTAATAGAAAAACATCTAAAATGTGGAAATCAAACGTAAAATCAGTAAAAGTTAAAACTGAAGGTGGTTCAAAGAAAATGTACGTATGTACATCTTGCTTGAAATCAGGCAAAGTTGAACGTGCTTAATTTACAAAGAACATAATAAAACGAGATGATATTGAATCATCTCGTTTTTTATTTACTACTAACAACAAAAAAGATTGTATCCTAGAAGTAAACAAATAAAAATCATAAGCACCTCTACAAAGGTTCCCGGTAATAGCATTGCTAACACCATTCCTACTGCAATAAAAAACACTGCAAATCCAATGATTCTTTTCACGGCTTACTCCTAACATGAAATCTCTTGCTTTATTATATGCACAGAGCTTGTCCTTATTCCCGTTCTACCTTGTCCAACATTTCATCCACATCTTTTTCTGTAACCTTGCCTTCTTTTCTTTCAGCAACACGGTCCATAACATCCGGAATCATGTCTAATAATTTTGTGATAGTATCTTGATTTTTAATATTTACTAATTTTGTTCTTCCATTTTGAATCACAAGCACCGCACTTGGTGAAATTTTTCCACCCAAACCGCCTGCACCTTTTTCTTTCTTTTCCTCGTTGAACGAACCTGCTCCTACTGCAAAAGATACGTCTACCAGAGGTAAGATAATCGTATCCCCAATATGGATTGCATCCCCCACAACAGTTTTTGATGAAACTACACTATCCATTCCATTAAATAAAGCTGATACTGTTGAATTAAATTTGTTTTCTGACATCTTCTATCCTCCTAAAAAGTTTATTTCAATGACTTGAAGTCTTTATATGTGTTTCTAATATTTTGATCAAACAGCAGATTGCAAACAATAATCAGTAAATGAATGCCTCTGATATGACCTTTTGCCTGAATATCCCCCTCTAAAACCTTACTTTCAAAATCAGGTTCAATCTGTATTCTATCACCATAGAATGGATATAAAACGCTTAATATCGCTAGGACACGACCGGTGTTATACGGATCTTCAAAGCCAAAACGAACTCTTCCTTTTATCGTGCGAGGTCGAATTCTTTTGACTAAAACCGCAATCTCCTTTTTGCATTTTGCAAAAGTCATTTTATGTTTTTCGTCATTAAGGAAATCTGCTATCTTCTCTTTTGTTTCCCATAGTGATTTTAGTTTATCACAAATTGTTTGAATTGTATATTTGATTTTTTGGAATAAACTTTCTTTTTTTTGTTTCTTTTTTTGCTTTCTAATTTGGGAAACTTGTTCCTTATATTCATTTTCATGCTTTGGAACCTCTTGTTGCATGTCCAAATTTTCTTCCGAGTTCTCTTCCTCTAATTGAATCGGTTCCTCTGTATCACTTGTAGTTTCCTTCTTTTCATTATTCCATATTTTCCCGAGAAGTCGAACCTGCCATTTTACTTCTTTATCTCGGTAACTTATATATGCTGTAGCGAGATGTAAGAACCAGTGCGCCTTTGCACTTGCGTTGAGTTGAGTGAGCCCTCCAGGTGTCTCTGCCTCAACTTTATAATAAGCCGGTGCAAACAAAAAATGTATGACAGCGAACAATACAATGCCTAATATAATCAGCAGAACGATGCCGATAATTTTTAGTATCAAAAATAGTATATGTAACATTTTTACACCAATACATTTTCCTTTTCAAACTTTTCTTGACAGGACAAAATATACCCTCGTATATTTGTCTCCTTTGTTTCATCATACACTTCCTGTGTAATCTTTTCAACCAATTCTAAAGCATTCTCATAACTATCTGCTATACCTACCAAAAATATATCTTCTTGAGAAATAGCCTTTTGAACCAAAAGAACAGAATTATAGATTTCCAAATGATTCTTTTCGCTTTTGGCAAGGGCAATCAAATATTTTTCAAATTGCCACTTATGTTCTTTAATTTTATTCAGTATTCCCTCTTTTTGTGAACATAACGCATCGCTCACATAAAGATTATAATAACATTTCATAGGTCCTCTCCACCTTAATCATAGTATACATCTAATACTTTTTTTGCTATAGAAACTGCACTCATGCCAGAATTATCTGCACTTTCAATCACTACACTGATGGCAATTTCCGGATTATCCATATTTGTAAATCCCATAAACCATGAATGCACTTTTTCTTTGTCACTACTATATTCTGCAGTTCCTGTTTTTCCGGCCACAGTATAAGTTTTGTTTTGAAGGACTTTTGCAGTGCCTTCTTCTACCACTGCCTTCATATACTCTTTTAATTGTGTTGCTTCTTTTGAGGTCATAATCTCTGTATATTTCTTTGGCATTGTCTTTTCAATTTGAGCACCGGCATAGCTTTCTATACGGTCTACCAAATATGGCTCCATGATAATCCCGCCGTTTGCAATTCCTGCTGCAAGAAGTGCCATATGATAAGGGCTAACTTGTGTTTTACCTTGCCCAATGGCAGTCATCATAATTTCTGAAGCAGGTGCATTTGTTTCTAACAAAAATTTACTTTGGCTATAAGGCAAAATATTTGGAAGTTTCTTATTAAACAGCAATCCCTCTGCCACATTTTTAAAACGATTCAAATTAAGTTGTAATCCAATACTCGAATAGGAAGTATTACAAGAATTTGTAAGAGACGCCTTCAAATCCTGCTCTCCATGCTTTCGGTTTTTGGCACAATGAATCACTGTTCCTTCATATTTAATTTCGCTTTCACAATTATAATGATAGTCTTGATAAGTTGAATCTTGTCGCATATATGCAAGAGTGGTCACTAATTTAAAAATAGATCCTGGTGCATAGGCACCTTGCGTAGCACGATTAAGCAGAACGCTTTGGTCATTAGATAATAAGCTTTTCCAATCTTCCGCCACGGTATTTGGATCAAAATCCGGTTTCGAAACCATGGTCAAAACTTTTCCTGTAGTAACTTCTAAAACAACCACTGCACCTTTATAGTTGCCAAGAGCCTTTGAAGCCGCTTGTTGTAAATCTGTATCTAGTGTAGTAATTACATTGTCACCAATATTTTTCTTTTCTTGAAATTCTTTAATCAATTTTTCCGCAAAAAAAGCATTGGAAGTTAGTAGTTCAAAGTTAGCTGCCGATTCGATCCCTGACTTTCCATGAGAATCATAACCAACAACATGTGCATAAAGGCTCCCATATGGATAATTTCGAGTCTCGGTCCCATCAGATGCCACCTTTGTCTCTGCTAATACGTTGCCATCTTTATCTAAAATCTTTCCGCGAACCACACGATCAGCCATTGAATCTAGCCTAACATTGTATGGGCTATTAATGATATCTTTACTTTTAAAAACATTAAAGTAAATCAAATATCCCATCATGGCCAAAAACAACACAACAAAAAAATAAGTGATTTTAGCGAATTCGCGGTTGCCGGCTCTCTTTTCCTCTTGGTTTTCCTTGATTCTGCGCTTTTGCGCCAGAAACTCTTTGCCTTGATATTGTTTCTTCGGTTTCTCTTTCAGGCCGATGATGTCTAATTCTTTTTTCCTCTGTCTCCCTTGTTGGCTTTTGCTGTCTTTTCTTTTCAAAATCCTCTTCCTCATCTTCTTTTAAAATATATAGACCTTGAATAATTGCAAACATCATTAACGTACTTAAAACAGAACTTCCTCCGTAACTCACCAATGGCAAAGTAACACCTGTGGATGGAATAAATTTGGTCACACCTCCAATGGTTAGAAAGGTCTGGAAAATATAACATGTACCAAGACCCAACGCTACATATTTGTAGAAGCGATTCTGTAATTGCATGGCAATATTTAAAAACATCACATAACAACTGACGCAGATTAAAATCATACAAAGTGCAAATATGAGTCCCATTTCTTCTGCAATGGCAGAAAAAATGAAATCTTCGTCTGCGACTGGTATGGCATCTGCTCTTCCTTGAAACAACCCTGTACCAAACCAACTTCCTGTTCCAATTGCAAACAATGATTGTGCAACCTGATACCCTCCATTTTCATAAATGGCAAAAGGATCTTTCCACACAAGTACACGTACCCTTACATGGGAAAACAAGTGATATGCAATAACTGCCGCAACACTACCGGCACCAATGCCAGCTAACGCATAGAAAGGTTGTTTGGTAGCTACATACAGCATGATTAGGTAAACAACAAAAATAATCAACGCCGCCCCCAAGTCTTTGGAGATTACTAAAATCAACACATGGAATGCCGCTACAATTGTCGTCATAATCACATTTGAAAATTTCACAGAATGATACAAGCTGGAAGCCACAAAAAAGACAAAAATAATCTTTACAAATTCTGATGGCTGTATGCCTAGACCTCCTATGGTAAATCCTAATTTTGCTCCGCCGGAAACCTGCCCAATCACAACGACTGCTCCTAAAGCAATAATTCCTATCATCGCATACAGCACTTTCCAATCTGACAGACGCTTAATTTTTCTTATCAAAATAGGGACCATCAGACTAACAAATATACTGCCTGCAATAATAATGCATTGTTTTACTGCTTTATTGTAGGATAAACGGGTAATCATAATCAATCCGATTACCAGTAACATACACATGTTGTTGAGCACCAGTCGAGACATCTTGGGATAACATTTTGTATATATCAAAATGATTGCTGCCAACATCACCGTCTGGACAAAATAGAAAATCAATATTTTATTTTCACTGGTTTTAAAATACATTCCTGCAAAGGCCATGAAATGAATCAAAAAAGTAATTGTATTTTGACTGCGATAAATCCTTCTTTTTGACTGTTCTTTCTCATAAGAAAAAACAATGAAGCATTGATATGCATAGATTGCAATCAGGAAAATCATCATGTACTTTGCGCATCCAACTATAATGTTAGCCAATTTCTCACCTACTTAATTCCTCGTTTGAAATGTCCTCTAGTAAACTCACCACTCGGCTCAACTGTTTTTTCATCCTGATAGAACACTGCTTCATATAAGTCGAGCATTTCTTTCATGGTTTTCCTATCTTCCAAAGTAAAATGCATGCGAAGTGCTTTTGGTCCTAATTCGATAATTTCCTTTTTCTGGTCGGTTAATACAACCGGTGCCGAATTATAAATAATGTTATAGCAATGATCACAGAGATTTTTTGCTGTAAACGTTTTTTGATAGCGGTCTGTAAAAGTTGATTTACCCTTCTGTTTCCTGCATCCATTTGTGGTCTTTTGGATACATTGCGCAGACACCATCATCGGATAATATCCATAAACAACTAGCTCACTATGTTCTAAACCAAGGTCGGCTAATTCATGATAATTTAATTCTAATGGTGCTGTACTTGTTTCCACTCCATGCTCCTGCCAAAATGCCTTCGCCTGTTGATTAAACTGATATAAATTATAATCAGCCACAATGTCTTTGTCATATGCTATTTCTTTTAGGAACATATAACTTTCATAGTTTCGTACTAAAACCCCATCCCAATCTTCTAAAAAGCCAAGGGGTATGAATTTTTTGTAAGTTTCTATTGTCTCACTGCGAAAAACGTGTGGCATTGCCAAGTAAATCTGTTTGCCTTGTTCATGGGAACTTTGGATGACAAATTTTAACTTTGAATTTTGCCATATCTGTTCTAAAGCGTTGCAATCCAAGTAAATGCGTTCAATTTTTGAATGTCGCATTGCTTCTTCCCAATGTTCTAATTCTTCTACATACACATGCAATGGCATTTCAGTGTTTTTTGTTTCATCTTCAATTCTTTTCGGCAGAGTTTTCTTCACATCTCTTCGATAAGATTGTAAGATCGTATCTTCCAACATTTGGATTCCTTGTCTGCGAAGTTCGTTGAGACTTTGCATCGGCATAAAGAGATTTCCTTCTATCTGAATATTTAAAAGGCCAAACTCAAATTCTGTATTCCCTGTCTTTTGCATCTGCTTTTCGATGCGTTCTCGGTCCATAGGTTGATTGACAGCTTCTTGTGCAACTTCACCTGTGACTGTCACTTCATAACCACGATATGATAATCGGAGCCTTGCAGGGGTTGTCGTGGATAAATAAAGCTCTCCCTCGATTCGTTCTTTCACTTTTTGTTCCATGATATTATTTCTGATATCTGCCAGTAACTTTTCATTTCTAGTGCGGTTTAAGATTACCCCAGTGAAGAGTTTCTGGTTATTTCCCACAAACAGTGAAGTTACTTTACCTTCTTTTACCCCTTCAGCCAAAGTATAGTCCTCTCCATTTGGAAGTTCAATAATATCACCTTTTTGAATAGATACTAAAGCTTTAACTAGTACATTTTTCCCATCTTGTTTTACCACAGTAAGCGCCGGCACTCCTGCGTGATTTGGCCTAGTTAATGAAAGCATATCTCTTCCATTTTTCGTATAATAATACCCACCATGAGAACCGCCTCTATTATATAGATCCATTAATTTCTCCCGATCTTTTGGGTCTACTTTAAAGCTTTTCTTCCCTTCTTTCAAATACAAGTCCACATATTTGCGATACATGGCAGTAACCAAAGCAACATACTCCGGCTTTTTCATACGACCTTCAATTTTAAACGAATAAATTCCCGCCTCAATGAGTTGCGGAATATATTCTAGCGTACACATGTCTTTTAGACTCAAAATATATTGACTATTCTTATTTCCTTGCACACGGTACGGCAGTCTACATGGCTGTGCACACTGACCCCTGTTTCCGCTTCTTCCGCCTAACATACTGCTATATAAGCATTGTCCCGAATAGCAATAGCAAAGCGCACCATGTACAAAACTTTCAATTTCCAAATTCGTGTTTTTGGTTATTTCTTCTATTTCTGTCAACTGCATTTCCCTTGCAGTAACTACTCGCTCTACACCCAACTGTTCCAAAAACTTTGCTCCTAACAAATTGGTAATGGTCATTTGGGTACTTGCATGAATCGGCAAATCAGGAAACTGTTCTTTTATAAACTTTAGGACTCCGATATCCTGTACGATAACTGCATCTAGCCCTTGCTTATAATAAGGAAGAATATAATCATATAATTCTTCTGTTAGTTCCTTCTCCTTTAACAGAGTATTAACAGTTAAATAAATCTTTCTTCCATGAAGATGAACATAATCAATAGCCTCCAGCAATTGTTCTTCATTCAAATTGTTGGCATATGCTCTCGCACCAAAACGAGAGCCACCCACATAGACCGCATCTGCGCCCGCTGCAATGGCTGCTTTTAAACTTTCATATGAACCTGCCGGTGATAAAATTTCTACTTTTCGACTCATCTTCTAATACCAAAATAGAATCCCGCATGCGAGATTCTATTTCCCTTGACTTTTCATTTCTGTTTCCAGTTTCACAATCTGCATTTGTAACTGTTGATTTTCCTCTTTTAAACGTTCAACTTCTTGTTCGAGATTTTCGCATTGGATCTGTGTTGAAATAAGCTCATGCTTCAAATCATACATTTCTTTGTCTTTCTGTTGAACATCATTTTCTAAAATAGCACCTTGTTTTTTTGCCTTGAAATAGTCATCTGCTATATTCAATGCCAACAAATGGCTTCTTGTCTCCGCCGTCTGTCTATTGTAACCTTCTATGCTTGCACATTCTGCCATCTTATGATTCAGATATGTAGAAACCTTCTGTAAATAGTCTTCACTTTCAAAACCACTTAATTTAAAAACTTTTCCTCCGATAAGTACTTCTGTTGAATTTTTTGAAGTTGCCATATGAACCTCCTACTGTACATCTAATATGCATTTATTATAAACCATTTATTTCAAAAAACCAACTCTTTTATTGATTATGATACGGAATTCCCAAATGCTTATAAGAGCGCTCGGTGGCAACACGTCCTTTTGGAGTTCTCTGTATAAATCCATTTTTTAACAAATATGGTTCATAAACATCTTCAATGGTTCCAGCATCCTCCCCAACAGATGCTGCCAAGGTGTCCAA
This sequence comes from Faecalimonas sp., assembly GCA_045648005.1. Classification (GTDB taxonomy): domain Bacteria; phylum Bacillota; class Clostridia; order Lachnospirales; family Lachnospiraceae; genus Faecalimonas. Next base: position 15,206 of record JAZRND010000065.1, read on the forward strand.
GCCTACCGGTCCTCCTTGGAATTTTTCCATAATTGTAAGTAAGATATTGCGGTCATTATGATCTAATCCGAATTTATCTACATCTAATAAATCTAACGCATAATTAGCCACATCTTTGGTAATGATACCATCGTATTTCACCTGTGCGAAATCCCTCACTCGCTTTAACAAACGATTTGCCAAACGCGGTGTTCCTCGAGAACGTCTAGCCATTTCTAATGCACCGGATGGCTCTATTTCTACATCTAAAACCTTTGCCGAACGCATGATGATGGTCTGCAATTCTTCTTCCGTGTAAAATTCTAAACGATGAACCACACCAAATCGGTCTCTTAAAGGTGCGGTTAACATTCCTGCTCTTGTGGTTGCCCCTACCAATGTAAACTTCGGCAAATCCAAACGGATGGAACGGGCATTCGCACCCTTCCCTATCATAATATCAATAGCATAGTCTTCCATAGCCGGATAAAGAACTTCTTCTACTTGACGATTCAATCGATGAATCTCATCTACAAACAGTACATCTCCTTCCTGTAGATTATTCAGGATGGCTGCCATCTCGCCCGGTTTTTCAATAGCAGGTCCAGATGTAATCTTAATGTTGACATTCATTTCATTGGCAATAATACACGCCAATGTAGTCTTTCCTAATCCTGGTGGCCCATAAAAAAGTACATGGTCCAACGCTTCATTTCTAGACTTTGCAGCTTCAATATAAACTTTAAGCGTTTCTTTTGCCTTCTCTTGCCCTATATAATCCTTTAATAATTGTGGACGCAAATGATTTTCAATCTTCAAATCTTCTTCTAAATTTTCGGTTGTAATGATTCTCTTTTTCATCTTATTCTCCGCCTATGTTAAAACATCATGTTTTTCAATGCTAATTTCAAGACTTCTTCCACTGTTGTCGCTTCATCCGTCGGAACTTTCTTGACTGCTTTCATGGCTTCCGTACTTCCGTAACCCAAAGCAACTAAAGCTTGCACCGCCTCTGCCTGAATTTCATTTGATGCATTGGTTACATGGGTCATCGCATCCTGTTCAACAGTCTTATTCAAAACATCTTCAATGCTTAATTTATCCTTTAATTCTATAATCAATTTCTCTGCGGTTTTCTTTCCAATTCCAGGTGTAGCCGCAATGGTCTTGGCATCATTTGCCATAACTGCAAAACGTAAATCATCCGGCGACAGTTGCGATAAAATATTCAAGCCACCTTTAGGTCCTATACCACTGACTCCAATGACTAACTTAAAGACATTCAAATCATCTCTGGTCAAAAATCCAAATAATTGCATAGCGTCTTCCCGCACATTCATGTAAGTATGTAAGCGAACCTCTTCACCGATTGTCGGCAGTAAGGTCATTGATTGAGCAGGCATATAAATACCGAATCCCACACCATTTACATCTAAAATCACTTTGTCGTCTTCGATGGCTACCAATTCACCACGCACATATGAAATCATATCTTTCCCTCTATATCTTTCTTAATCTTTTTATAGTTTCTGCTGAAATAATTCCTATGACAAATCCTGTAACTAACCCTGCTATCAAAAGGGTCGGCATATAATAAATCACGTTTGTACTTTCCACCACAATACCTGCTATTATGAGTTGTCCCACGTTGTGAAATACAGCACCCACCATGCTTATGCCGATAATACTGAATTGATCCGTTTTCTTCAATATCGCCATTAGCGACAAACTTAATATTCCACCTGCTAAACTGTATAAAATACCAAATAGATTTCCAAACAAAAATCCCGACAATATAATACGTGTCAAAGATAACACATAAGCTTCTTGCGTCCCAATTTTATATAGTGCAATGACAACCATCAAATTGGCTAGTCCTAATTTTGCACCTGGAATACCAAAATTAATAGGTATCAGACTTTCTATATAACTAAATATCAATGCCAATGCTGTGAAAACACCAAAATATGCTACTTTATTTTTCAAAACAGCCTCCTACTTTGCAATCGCATCCGTTTCCGAATGTTGATTTGAACTCACTTCCACAATCACCTTGTTCGGCAAACACACAATGCTCTCTTTGTTTTTGGAAATTTTTCCTTGTTTTACACAACTGTGGTCTGGACATTCCGCCTCTTTCATGTAAACACGTCCATCTTGAATGACTAACAGATTGGTGTCGTTAATCGAAATTTCTTGGTTTTCATTTAGCAAATATGTTCCAAAGTCTTTTCCTGCCACTGAAATCTTGACAGATTTTGTCCCTGTACTCTCCGCATCTTTATAGGCAAAGAAAAACGCGCCTGCAACTATTAAAATAACAGCAATTAAAATAAAATCATTTTTCTTCATAATAAGTCCTCTATGGAAGTATTTTATCACATCAGATATGTTTATGCAACCATACGTTCGATTTTTGTATTTTTAAATCTTTGTTCTAATTTTTATCATAAGTGCCTCTTGTAATACTTGTGAAAAATTAATTCCCATTGCAATAGCCTCTTCATTCATCCACTCCGGAATACTTAAAGTCTTCTTAACCGCTTTTGAATTATGCTTTTTGCAATATTCTAATATATCAAATTCAATAATAACAAGCACTCCATCTGTTGCATGTAATTTATCCGGTGTTGTCGGCACTGGTAATGCTTCATTTTCATTTTTTCTGCTTGTTATAGCTAATCCCAAAGCTTCGACTGCCATTTTATAGGCATCTTCCATGTTATCACCTTCAGTAAAACACTCCGGAAAATCTGGGAATGAAACCCAAAATCCATCTTCTTCCTTATAGAAAATTGCAGGGTAAAACATTTTGTTCATTTTATTACCTCCATAATTGATTAAAGCAAGCCTGCTTGTTTCAGTATTGCTTGTTCTAATCCTTTTTTCATTGTTTTTGAATGATTGGGAACTATAACTTGCTTCCCAGTTTTAAAATTTCTCATCTTTACATGAGAACCATTTTGACTTACTGCCCGAAAACCATTTTTCTTGAGAAGTTTTAGCATCTCTTTAGATGTTATTGGCATATATATTCCTCCTTTGTAGTTTAACACGTATTATTACGTATGTCAATTAGTATAAACTATAATTTTATACATTCATATACACCACTTCCTCTCTTTTAAATTAAATCCGAATTTTTAGGCGAATTGCCTATGATATACGGACATAGAATTGCTCGAATGAGCTGCCCATATTAGATAGAAAAAACATATCATTTATACTGTTGGTTTTCAAGAAATTTTCGTGTATACTTACTTATATGAAACGGAGGAAAATCATGAAACATTTACGTATCATATGGATAGCTACGATTACATTGTTGCTAACCGCATGTTCATTTAAATCAAACGAACCAATTTCAAAAACCGGTTTTTACTTTGATACTGTCATCACAATTTCTATCTACGATTCAAAAGATCCAGAGTTATTGAATAACTGCTTTTCCATATGTGAAGAATACGAAGAGCAGATTAGTCGAACCATAGAAACCAGCGAAATATCAAAGATTAATAATGCAAACGGAATGCCTGTTTCTGTATCTAACAACACATTGGAACTGCTAAAAAAAGGAATTGCATATGGAGAATTGACAAATGGTGCTTTTGATATCACTATCGCACCTTTGAGTGAAGTATGGGATTTTAAAAATAATACAGGAAATGTACCTGCTGAAAATGCTATTACTGAAGCACTTTCACATGTGAATTATAAGAACATCGTAATTGAAGGAAATTCAGTAACCCTCACAGACCCTAATACTGCCATTGATTTAGGTGGTATCGCAAAAGGATATATAGCAGATAAATTAAAAGAATACTTAATAAGCAAAGATGTAAAAAGTGCTCTTATCAACCTTGGTGGAAACATACTAACCATAGGTGAAAAACCAGATGGTTCGCCATTTCAGATAGGTATCCAAAAGCCTTTTGAAGAAGAAAACGAGACTATTACTTCTGTATCTGTCAAAGATAGTTCTGTGGTAACTTCCGGTTCTTACGAAAGATACTTCAAGGTGAACGATACAATATATCATCATATTATAAACACGCAAACCGGGATGCCTTGTTCCAATGAACTTTTAAGTGTTACCATTTTATCTGAAAGTTCTGTAGATGGAGATGCCTTAAGTACAGCCTGTTTTGCACTGGGTCTGGAAGATGGACAAACGTTAATTAACAGTTTGGATAGTATAGAAGCAATCTTCATTACAAAAGATTATCAGATCATTGATACTCGTAAATAATTCTCACTAAAAAATGCAGAGTTCAAAGCCTCTGCATTTTCTATTCTTGCTATTTACTTTTTAAGTTTGTTCAACTCTTCTTTTAAACGTTTTAACTCTGCTTCTGCTTTTTCAGCCCTTTGATGCTCCTTGTCGGCTCGTTTGCGTTCCTCGTCAGCTCTTCGACGTTCCCTCTCGGTGTTTTGACGTTCTTCTTCCCGCCCTTCTTCGCGTAGCATCCGTTCTCTTTCAAATATTTTCATATAGTCCACCGACGCCTTTCCGTCATCCTTGACTTGTTCTACCATTTCATGGATTTTCTTAAGAGACTCATTCTTTGCATTAATTTATACAAAGTAAGCAGGTGGTCAGTTGACCACCTGCCTTATATTTCAAATACTACACAATAATCTTCTTCGGACATTTCTCCGCACACAAACCACAGTTTGTACATTTATCCGGATCGATGTGAGCAATATTGTCCACTACTGTAATCGCTTCTGATGGGCAAACTTTTTCACACATTTTACATCCGATACAGCCTGCTTTACAAACAGACATCACTTCTTTTCCCTTACTGTGCGAACTACAGCGAACCATATGCTTTTGTTCATAAGGAATTAATTCAATCAAATGATTTGGACAAGTGATCACGCACTTTCCACATGCTTTACAAGCTTCTTTGTCTACGATTGCCACTTTATCAACGATATGAATGGCATCAAATGGACATGCCTTTACACAAGAACCATATCCAAGGCAACCAAAATTACAAGATTTCGGCCCACCATTTTGAACATATGCCATCATTTTGCAATCTTGCACACCATAGTATTGATAATCTTGACCTGCCTGCTCATAAGTGCCTGCACATTTTACAAAAGCAACCATTCTCTTTTGTTCGCCCACTTCTTGACCCATAATCGCTGCTATCTGTGTAGCCACGCCAGAGCCACCTACCGGACAGCCAGACACTTCTGCTTCTCCTGCCACAATGGCAGCTGCGAGACCGGAACATCCCGGATAACCACATCCGCCACAGTTGTTTCCTGGAAGAACACCAAGAATTGCTTCCTCACGTTCATCCACTTCCACAGCAAATGCTTTTCCGGACAATCCCAAAAATCCACCAATAAATAAACCTACACCACCGACAATGGCAGCTGCTATAAGAATTCCCACTATACTCATTGTTCTGTCCTCCTATATCAGCCCCGAAAATCCAAAGAATGCAATGGCCATAAGCCCTGCGGTCACAAGGACAATCGGTGTTCCCTTTAACGCCGGTGAAACATTGTTGTGTTCAATCTTTTCACGAATACCCGCCATAATGACAATGGCAATTGTGAAACCTACTGCAGTTGCAAAACCATTTACCACACCTTCCAGAATAGTATATGATTTTTGTACGTTAGTAAGTGCCACGCCAAGCACTGCACAGTTTGTTGTAATGAGTGGCAAATACACACCCAAAGCTTGATATAACGGTGGCATTATTTTTTTCAAGAACATTTCTACAAACTGTACCAATGCTGCAATAATTAAGATAAATACAATTGTCTGCAAATACTCAAAGCCAGTCGGTTCTAAAATAAATTTGTAAATCAAGCTGGTTACTAATGAAGCAAGTGTAATAACAAAAATAACTGCTCCACCCATTCCGGCTGCTGTTTTTGTCTTTTTAGACACACCGATAAATGGGCAAATTCCAAGGAATTGACTTAATACGACATTGTTAACAAGGGCTGAACCAACAGCAATCAATAATAATTTTCCCATTATTCATTCCCTCCACAATTTCCGCACGAACCGCAATTTCCTTCACAGGCTGCTTGTGCCACTTTCTTTCCTTTTTTCGCAGATTCAATCTTCACTTTGTTTTGAATTGCAGTTAATCCGGCCAACACAAAGAATGCACCCGGTGCTAAAATAAAGATTGTTGCCGGTTCATATACCTTTGGCATTACCTGCATTCCAAAGATTTGGCCTGCGCCCAAAAGTTCTCTCACAATACCGATGCTGGTAAGACCTACGGTAAATCCAAGCCCCATGCCAACACCATCAAATACAGACGGCAATACTGGATTTTTAGACGCATAGCTTTCTGCACGACCTAAAATAATACAGTTTACAACAATCAACGGTATATATAATCCCAATGATTCATACAAACTTGGAATAAATCCTTCCAACAAAAACTGTACAATGGTTACGAAAGATGCCACTACTACGATAAATGCCGGCATTCTGACTGAATCCGGAATTAATTTACGAAGTAAAGAAATCAACATATTGGACATAACCAAAACAACAGTTGTAGTAAGTCCCATACCAAGTCCGTTCATTGCAGATGTGGTAACCGCCAAAGTCGGACACATACCAAGCATCAATACAAAGGTAGGATTTTCTTTAATAAGACCATTGTAAAGTCTTTCTAAACATTTACTCATTGACACTACCTCCTATCGACATACTGCTATGACAGAGCACACTGGCATTTATAGCATTTGTTACTGCTGTAGATGTGATCGTTGCTCCACTTATGGCATCAATCTCATTTTCTGCCTTGGCACCATTTTTTGTTAAAATAAACATTTTCACATTTTTCCCGTTAAACTGTGTATAGAACTCCGGTTCTGCAGCACGCATTCCAAGACCTACTGTCTCACTGATGGATAAAATGGCAATACCATTTACGGTTCCATCATCTAAAATTCCCACAGACACTTGAATATTGCCACCGTAACCTTCGGATGATGTGGCGGTAATTACATAACCTACCACTGCATCCCCTTTGGTTGCAAGTACCACTTCATCGATACTGCATCCTTCTATGTTTGCTTTTTTAATCATATCAGACACATTCTTTTTATCCCATTCTTCATAGGTTTTGAATGTATCTGCTTCTGAAAGCACTTTTTGATATGCTTCCTGTTTCGCTTTTTCTTTTGACAAAGCAATCGGCTCTTTTGTGATTTCATAAACAAATCCTAAAAGAACACCTGAAACCAAGGTGATAGCTGTCAAAATCAAAGCATTCTTAAAAATATTTTTCATGCTTTCTTCCCTCCCTTTCCAAAGGATTTCGGAAGAGAAATTTTCTCAATCAACGGTACCAAAAGGTTACTAAAGATAATCGCGTAAGACACACCCTCTGCTGAACCGCCAAACAAACGGAATAAGCCGGTTAACACTCCAAGACAAACGCCGTAAATAATCTGACCTGTTTTGGTAATCGGTGATGTGACATAGTCTGTTGCCATAAACCATGCTCCAAGCATGAGGCCACCACCACAAAGATGTGCAGTAATATAGGCAACATCAAATCCTCGACCTCCAAAAATAGTAATAAAGATTACAAAACTCAAAAGATATGTACCAGGAATACGCAAATCTATAATTCCTAGTAACACTAAAAGCATAGCACCTATTAAAATTGCCACTGTAGATGTTTCACCTATGGTTCCTGCGGTATTTCCGATTACCATGTTCAACACATCTACATTTTCCCCTGCCTTCATAAGTGCTAACGGTGTAGCTGTTGTTACTCCATCATATACGAAAGTCGTCATTCTTCCTGTGAAAGAAATCAAAAGGAAACATCTCGCAGCCAAAGCCGGATTCATAAAATTCTGTCCTAGCCCACCAAAAATCTGCTTTACAATTAAAATAGCAAAGACGCTACCTAAAATACACATCCACCATGGCGCTTCTGCAGGTAAATTCAACGCTAACAGCAAACCAGTCAGTGCCGCACTATAATCATTGATTGTCACTTTTTGCTTCATCAATTTTTGGTAAAGATACTCTGTCAAAACAGCCGATGCTGTTGTAATCACTACAACTAACAAAGCTGATAAGCCAAAGCGATAAATACCAAATGCGGTGGTTGGAAGAAGTGCAAGGATAACGTACCCCATAATGCTTCCGGTTGTCACTTTTGAACGTATATGTGGTGAAGCCGATATGTTATATTGTTCACTCATGTACTAGATTCCTCTTTTCTTTCTGTTTGCTAAAACAATTTTCTTCATAGAACCAATGGACTGTTTCAGTGGCCGTTTCGCAGGACATACATAGCTGCATGATCCACATTCTACACATTCCATTCCTTCCCATTTTACAAATAATTCTTCGTCATATCTCTCTGCATAATCTGCAAGTCTAGAAGGAATGATTCTACTCGGGCAGGCATCCACACAACGCCCGCAATTGATACAAGCACTTGGTTCTCTTTCTGCCACCTCATCCCTTGTCAGGCAAAGAATTGAGGAAGATGTCTTTGTAATCGGTGTATCCAACGTAAACATGGCAAATCCCATCATCGGACCACCAGATACAATCTTCTCCGGTTCATTCACAAGACCACCAGCCGCTTCAACAACCTCTTGTTGATTTGTTCCTAATAAGACCTTGAAATTACCAGGTTCTTTCACACCATCACCACTTACAGTTACAATTCGTTCTGTCAAAGGTCTTCCTTTGACTACTGCATTATAAATTGCAATTAAGGTTTCTACATTATCTACAACACAGCCTGCATCTGCCGGAAGCATGGTGGAATTGATTGCTCTGCCTGTAGTTGCGTATATCAACTGACGTTCTGCACCTTGCGGATATTTTGTGCGCAATGCTTTTACTTCCATACGTGGATGTTCAGCTGTCAGTTCTCTCAATTTTTCAATACAGTCAGGTTTGTTATCTTCAACACCAAAAATAGCCACTGCATTGTCAAAGAGTTTTAAGACAACTTCCATACCTCCAACTAACTCGTCCGGATTTTCTAACATTCTTCGATAGTCAGCTGTGATATATGGTTCACATTCCGCACAGTTTGCAATGATATATTCTATTTTCTCTGGTTCCTTTGGAGAAAGTTTTACCCTAGTTGGAAATCCTGCACCACCCATACCTACAACGCCTGCTTCGGCAATCAGATTGAGAATCTCTTCTTTGGAAAGCTCCTCCAGTGGTTTTACCGGTGCATATTCTATTTCTTGGTATTCACCATCATTTTCTATAACAATACAATCCACTTTTGTTCCTGTCGGATTAAAATGTTTTTCCAATGCCTTAACGGTTCCTGAAACAGATGCATAAATAGGTGCTGACACAAAGCCACCTGCCTCTGCAATCTTCTGGCCTTTTAGGACCTTGTCCCCTACAGTCACAATGGATGTTGCCGGCGCGCCAATATGTTGCGACAGCGGATAAATCAAATCTCCTGTCGGAAGCATTTCTGTAATCGGTTTATCTTTTGTTAATTCTTTTCCGTCATTCGGATGAATACCACCCTTAAATGTAAATAATTTCATTTTTTGTTCCTTCCACACAACTTTGTAACATTTTTCCACAGTTGTCTAAAATTGCAAATAGAGACTAACAAGTTAGTCTCTATTTATTCATATGAGCAATGTTTGATTCTTATTATTCAGCTACTTCTTCTGTTGCTACTGCCTCTACAACTTCTTCTATAACTGCTTCTTCTATAACTGCTTCTTCTACAACTGCTTCCTCTACAACCGCTTCTGCCACCTCTTCAGCAACTTCTTCAGCTGGTGCTTCTTCTACAACTGGTTCTAACGCTTTCATGCTTAAACTGATTTTTTTATCCTCTTCATTCAGTTCAACAATCTTTGCAGTAATTTCTTGTCCGACTTTCAAAACATCTGCAGGTTTTTCAACATGAGCTCTTGAAATTTGAGAGACATGCAACAATGCGTCTACACCTGGTACTAATTCCACAAATGCACCAAACTCTGTCATTCTTGCGACTTTTCCTGTTACATCTTTACCTACTGCAAAATTTTCAGCTGCATTTGCCCATGGATTACATTCCGGAAATTTAAGTGACAATGCAACTTTTGTTTCGTTGATGTCTTTTACAAGAACTTTTAATTCTTCTCCAACCTTGAACACTTTCTTTGGATTTTCTACTCTTCCCCATGACATTTCAGAAATATGTAATAATCCATCTACTCCGCCAAGGTCAATAAATGCGCCAAAATCAGTTACGTTCTTTACAACACCAGTCACAGCATCGCCTACATTGATTTTTTCAAATAATGCTTTTTGCAATTCTGCTTTTGCTGCAAGCAAGAGTTGTCTTCTATCACCGATAATACGATTTCTCTTCGGATTAAACTCTGTGATTACAAATTCAATTTCTTTGCCTTTGTATTGGTCTAAATCTTTTTCATACACATCAGAAACAAGGCTTGCAGGAATAAATACCTTTGCTTCTTCAACAACCACACTTAATCCACCACCGAGAATTTGTGCTACAGTCGCCTTTAACACTTCCTTGTTTTCAAATGCTTCTTTTAATCTTTCATTTCCTTTTTCTGCTGCTAATCTCTTATAAGTTAACAACACTTGACCTTCACCGTCATTTACTTTCAAAACTTTTACTGCCATGGTGTCGCCAACAGATACAACTGTTGTCAAATCCACGTTAGCGTCGTTTGTATATTCGCTGCGTGTAATGATGCCGTCTGCTTTGTAGCCTATATTTAAAACGATTTCATCTGATTTTACATCAATGACTGTACCGTCTACAACCTCTCCATTTCTTATTGTTTTGAATGAATCCTCTAACATTTGTTCAAAAGTTAATTCTGACATTATTTTGAACCTCCTCAATTATATTGTTAGGCGTTGACGCCCCTGCTGTAATACCTACTGATTGTACCGACTGCAATTGATTCATATTCAAATCGTCAAGTGTCTGTATATAGTACGTATTCGCACATGCACTATGGCATATTTCAAATAACTTTTGAGTGTTGGAACTATGCTTGTCTCCTATGACAATCATAACGTCCACCTCTTTTGCAATTTTCTCCGCCTCTGTTTGGCGTTCTTTTGTAGCACTGCAAATAGTATTTAAAACATTTACATTATAATGCTTTTTAGAAATAATTTCAACTAAATATTTGAATTTATTGTAATTAAATGTCGTCTGGGAAACCACACAAATCTCGGTCTTCGGCTCTACTGAAAATGCAAGAGCTTCTTCTTCCGTTTTTATAATTGCCACTTCTTTCTCCGACCACCCTTTTATCCCCTGTACTTCCGGGTGATTTGCATCTCCAATAATAACGATATGTTTCCCTTTTTTACTCTCATCTTCTACAATGCGATGAATCTTTTTTACAAAAGGACAGGTCGCATCCACACACTCAAGGCCTTGTTCTTCTAATAGTTCGTAAATGCGTTTTGGAACACCATGGGACCGAATGATTACAACACCCGAAGAGATCCTTTGCAACTCCTCTTCACTACCAATCACTGAAACACCTTTTTCCTTCATATCCTTAATCACTTCCTGATTGTGAATAATAGGTCCATAGGTATAAATCGGCTTTCCTAGATGCTTTTCCACCTGTTCATAAACAGTTTCTACAGCCCTCTTTACACCAAAGCAAAATCCTGCTGTTTTTGCCATTCTTACTTCCATACTCATCCTTTCTCTATTTACACAAAGCTTTTATAGTTCTTACTACCTCTTCGATAGTCATATCAGAGCTATCTACATAAGTTGCGTCTGCAGCTTGGCATAATGGAGCAATGGCACGATTCATATCTCTGGTATCTCTCTCTTCAATATCTTTTGCAATCTCTGCCAAATCGCAAGCCACACCTTTTTCTTTCAATTCCAAATATCTTCGCTTCGCTCTAGTCTCTACACTCGCAGTAAGATATACCTTCACTTCTGCGTTCGGAAGAATATTGGTTCCAATATCACGTCCATCCATTACCACATCTTGTGTTCTTGCAAGTTCTCTTTGCAATTCTAACAACTGTGCTCTCACCTCCGGTATCGCAGAACTTACAGATGCCATGTTCCCTACCTCTTCTGTGCGAAGCATAGACGTCACATTTTCTCCATTCAAATAAACCTGTTGCACACCATCTTCATATCCAATGGTAACCGTAGCTTCTTTACAAGCTTGTGCAATTTTCTCTGTTTCTTCCGGCTTAAACCCGTTTTTCAAAAAGTAAATAGCAAGTGCACGATACATGGCTCCTGTATCCACATACACAAATCCCATTTCTTTTGCTACTCGTTTTGCCACCGTACTTTTCCCTGCACCTGCAGGTCCATCAATTGCAATATTGTATCCCATTTATCATTTCCTCCATTTTGATTAATATATAGAACTTCCTGCTGCATAAGCAGTAGACCATGCAATTTGCAAATTAAATCCTCCGGTCAATGCATCCAAATCTAATACTTCTCCCACAAAATATATTCCGGAAACTATTTTTGATTCCATGGTAGACGGTTTGATTTCTTTTACATTCACACCGCCTTTAGTAATAATAGCCTCATTAAAATCCTGAAGTCCGGTGATTGTCATGGCAAAGTGTTTCATTAAATGAACAAACTGTTGTCTTTCTTCCTTGGAAATCAAGTTCACCTTTTTCTCCGGGTCAATACCACTTAATTCTATCATAACCGGTATCAATTTGGTAGGGAACAATTTTCCAACTGCGTTTTTAAATTGTTTATTTTTGTTTTCTTCAAAATCACGTAAGACTCTCTGATCCAACTGTTCAAAAGAAAGTGCCGGTTTCAAATCAATCACCAACTTCAATTCTTTCTCTTGCACTTTCTTTGCAATATAACTGCTTGCGCTTAAAATTAAAGGTCCGCTTACTCCATAATGAGTAAAAAGCATCTCTCCAAAATCCTCATATATTTTTTTCTTATCGTCCCAGACAACCGCTGAAACATTGCGCAAAGACAATCCTTGTAATTCCTTTGCATACCACTCTTGAATTCGCATAGGAACTAATGACGGAAGAATCTCGGTCACTTCATGCCCCATTTTTTTTGCAAACTCATATCCATCACCTGTAGAGCCTGTAGTTTGATAAGAAAAACCGCCTGTAGCAATAACACATGCATCCCCTGCTACATGTGTGCCGTCTTGCAATTCTATATGCGAGAAGATTCCTTCTCCCACCACTTTTTTCACTGCAGTATGCAAATGAATCTGAACACCTAATTGTTTTAATTCTCTTGTCAAGCCTGCTATTACATCAGAAGAATGGTCAGAAACAGGAAAAACTCTATTTCCCCGCTCAATTTTGGTGCTCACTCCGATGCGTTCAAAAAAATCTATAACATCCTGATTTGTATAGGCGTGGAAACAGCTATATAAGAACTTGGAGTTAGTAACAACAGATCCAAACAGTGTTTCCATATCGCTGGCATTGGTAATATTGCATCGACCTTTGCCTGTGATGAAAAGTTTTTTTCCAAGTTTTTCATTTTTTTCAAAAAGATGAACTTCATTGCCGTTGTATGCTGCAAAAATTGCTGCAAACATACCTGCAGCTCCCCCACCTACTACTAGTACTTTACTCATCTATTTACCTCGTTTTTTTGATATCTCAATTATACACAAGTTGGTTTTCTCGTTCAAGCAATCTCTATTGTTCATCTTTCGCCCAACCATAAGCATATTTCACTGCTTTATTCCAACCTTTTAGCATTTTGGTTCTTGTATTTTCTGAAATAGCAGGCTCAAAAATTCTGTCCATAGCCCAATTTTGCAAAACTTCTTCCTTATTTTTCCAATATCCAACTGCCAAACCTGCTAAATAGGCCGCTCCCATAGCAGTTGTTTCCACACAAGAAGGGCGTTTTACCGGTGCCCCAATAATATTAGCTTGAGACTGCATTAAGAAATTATTGGCGCTAGCGCCTCCGTCTACTTTTAAAGAAGACAAAGTAATACCAGAATCTGCTTTCATAGCTGCCAAAACATCTTGAACTTGATATGCCAAGGACTCCAATGTTGCACGGACAATATGACATCTATTTACCCCGCGTGTGATTCCCACAATGGTTCCTCTTGCATATTGGTCCCAATGAGGTGCCCCAAGTCCGGTAAATGCAGGAACGACATAACATCCGTTAGTGTCTTCCACTTGCATTGCCAATGTTTCCGACTCCGATGCCGAATTAATCAAATGCAGTTCATCGCGCAACCATTGAATAGCGGCACCAGCCACAAAAATGGAACCTTCTAGTGCATAGTTTACTTTTCCATCCAATCCCCATGCAATGGTTGTAACTAAACCATTATTTGAAAAAACGGGTTCTGTTCCTGTATTCATAAGGAGAAAACATCCAGTTCCGTATGTGTTCTTTGCTTCCCCTTCCTGGAAACAGGTTTGTCCAAAAAGGGCTGCCTGTTGATCTCCAGCTGCTCCGGAAATAGGTATTTCACCGCCCAAAAATGCTGAATCTGTCTTTCCGTAGATACAACTAGACGGTTTTACCTCCGGCAATATGCATTTAGGGATGTCCAATTCTGCCAAAATCTCCTCATCCCACCGTAATGTATTAATATTAAACAACATGGTTCGAGATGCGTTAGAGTAATCTGTAACATGGACTCTTCCCTTTGTAAGTTTCCAGATTAGCCATGTTTCTACTGTGCCAAACAACAATTCTCCAGCTTCTGCTTTTTCCCGTGCACCCTGTACGTTATCTAAAATCCACTTTACCTTTGTTCCCGAAAAATATGCATCAATCACTAACCCCGTCTTTTGTCGGAATTTTTCAGTGAGCCCTTTCATTTTCAGTTCATCGCAGTATTCTGATGTTCTTCTACATTGCCAAACTATAGCTGGATGCACAGGCCTTCCGGTATTCTTATCCCATACAATGGCAGTTTCTCGCTGATTGGTGATACCGATTGCTGCGATATCATCTGCGGTCGCTCCGATTTTTCCCATAGCTTCCACAGCCACGCCCAATTGACTGGCCCAAATTTCATCTGCGTCATGTTCCACCCATCCCGGTTGCGGAAAATATTGTGTGAATTCACGTTGTGCAATGCTGCACATATTACCTTTTTTATCAAATAAAATGCATCGGTTACTCGTAGTACCTGCATCAAGTGCCATAACATATTTGGACATTTCTTACACCTCCAAGGCTAACTTTTTTCCATTATAACATGTTCTGTCACAAATCTACAGACAAAAAAGAAGAAATGCAAATCGCATTTCTTCTTCACATATCCTATACCGGATAATTTCCATTCTTTGTATCTGCTACAGTTTGGTCTACACCAGTTTGCTGTGCTTCTCTGTATTTAAAGAAATCTGTAGCAACCTGTGGGAACAATGCATAAGTCAAAACATCTTCTTCTTGTTGTGACCATTGTGCCATTTCACCACGCAAAGTATCCAATTCATCCGGAATCAAATCCGCTGGACGGCATGTGATAACTTCATCATCACCAATACATTTCTTTTGCACTTCCGGGTCAAATGGTTTTACCGTTGCTCCGTATTTTCCACGAAGAATATCCTTGGTTTCTTTGGTTGCCATTTTGTAACGTTCACCCATGAGCACATTAAACACAGCCTGTGTACCTACAATCTGCGAAGACGGAGTTACAAGTGGTGGTTCCCCAAGGTCTTTACGAACTCTTGGCACTTCTTCTAATACTTCATAGTATTTATCCTCTGCCCCTTGTTCTTTTAATTGTGAGGTCAGGTTAGAAAGCATACCACCTGGCACCTGATATAATAATGTCTTAATGTTAACACCCATATTTTTTGGATTTAAAAGTCCTGATTCTAATGCTTCATCGCGAAGTGGTCTAAAGTAATCTGCGATTTCTGCCAATAAGTTTTGGTCCAATCCACTGTCGTATGGTGTGTCTTTGAAAGTTTCTACCATTACCTCAGTAGCCGGTTGTGAAGTTCCAAGAGCAAATGGTGACATTGCAGTGTCAATTACATCTACACCTGCTTCGACTGCCTTTAAATAAGTCATAGATGCAACACCGGAAGTATAGTGAGTGTGTAATTGAATTGGAAGCTCTGTTGCTTCTTTGAGCGCCTGTACTAATTCTGTTGCTTTATATGGTACTAAAAGTCCTGCCATATCTTTAATACAAATAGATGTTGCCCCCATATCTTCAATTCTCTTTGCGATATCCATCCAATATTCCATAGTATACGCATCACCCAAAGTATAAGATAATGCCACTTGTGCATCTGCCTTCTCTGCAACTGCAGCTTTTACGGCTGTTTGGAGATTTCTCATATCATTCAAACAGTCAAAAATACGAATGATATCCATACCATTTGCCACTGACTTTTGTACAAAGTATTCTACCACGTCATCTGCATATGGACGGTATCCCAAAATATTTTGTCCACGGAATAACATTTGTAATTTTGTATTTTTGAATCCATCACGGAACTTGCGAAGTCTTTCCCATGGGTCTTCTTTTAAGAAACGAAGTGACGCATCAAAAGTAGCGCCTCCCCAGCACTCTACGGAATGATATCCAACCTTATCCATTTTTTCAATAATCGGAAGCATTTGCTCCGTGGTCATTCTGGTTGCAATGAGAGACTGATGAGCATCACGCAAAATAGTTTCTGTAATTTTAATCGGTTTTTTTACGTTTTCCATCCTAATCTTTCCTTTCTATTTTACGTTGCAATTCATGGATTAATTCATGGTTGCTAAAACAACGCCTGCGTCGATTGCATCACCAGCAGACACATTGATGCTTGCAACAGTTCCATCTTGAGGTGCAACAACTGGGATTTCCATCTTCATTGCTTCGATGATAACAACTGTATCTCCGGCTTTTACTTGTTGACCTACACTTGCTTCAATCTTAAATACTTTTCCTGCTGCCCCTGCTGTGATTTCAACACTTCCTGCCGCCGCTGGTGCTGGAGCTGCCACTGGTGCCGCTGCCGGAGCTGGTGCCGCCGCTGGTGCTGGAGCTGCTACTGGAGCTGCCACTGGTACTGCAACCGGTGCTGCCACTGGTGCTACACCACCTACTTTTTCTTCTACTGTCACATCATATACGTGTCCATTTACTGTAATTGTATAACTTTTCATTTTCAATACCTCCTAATTCCTAATTAACTCCATTTGTTTGATGGTCTTCTTCTAATAGATCGTACCACAAAACTGTCCGTGGATACTTTCTCTTGCATGGCAATTGCTGCCGTAATTACTGCTACTAATTCTAAATCATCTGCTAAATTTGTGACGTTTGAAGAAACGCCTGAAGATTCCAACGCCGCCTGTCCTACTGCCTGTTTCTTTCGGGATACATATCCAAGAATTGCTATCACAATCAACAATACCAGCAAAGAAACAACTGCAGTAAACACAATGCAAACACCTAGCAGATTCAAATTAAATTCTGCATTTTCCAATATTTCAATCATGTCGCACCTCTCTATACTGTCCCATGTTTTTTCATCGGACGTTCCTCACGTTTTGTAAATAACATTTCCAATGCGCCAATCAAATATTTTCTTGTATCTTGTGGTTCAATAATAGTATCCACATATCCACGTCTTGCGGCGGAAATCGGACTTGACTGCAATTCTTTGTATTCATTCGCTTTTTCACTTAATGTTTTAGCATCTGCGTCTGCATACATAATCTTGGCAGCTAATGTGGCATCCATCATTCCAATTTCTGATGTCGGCCATGCATAAACCATATCTGCACCAAGAGACTTGCTATTCATTGTGACATAAGCACTTCCATAGGCTTTGCCAATCACAACATTTACCTTTGGTACTGTAGCATTTACAAATGCGTAATTCAACTTGGCTGCTTCCCTTGCTAATGTCTTTTCTGCACATTTGCACGCTTTAAATCCGGTAACATTTGTAAAGGTCACAACTGGAATATTAAAGGCATCACAGAACTGTACAAAGTCTGAAGCTTTTTTGCAACCGTTTGCAGAAAGTGTGGTATCGTACTCTTCTTTTACGCTTCCGTCCACATCTAACACTTTCGAACGATTTCCAACCACACCGACTGTCATTCCATTCAAACGAATAAATCCGGTTACCATGTCTTTGGCATAATCCCTTTTTGTTTCAAAAAATACATTTCCATCAGACACAAGTGCTGCTACAACAGCTGCATCTACTGATGCGCTCTCAATATTTGCACAAACACGATTCAAATCATCTGAGCATTCTTCATAAGATGCGTCATCCTCATTATTTGCAGGAAGAACACAAATAAGCGCTCTGATTTCCTCCAGAATACCTTCCTCTGTTCCTACATAATCTACAAGGCCTGTGTTCTTACTTTGAAATTCTGCTGATGAAGTATCACATTTTGAAATTTCGTTTCCTTCGATGGCATTCGGGGAATTCACAAATAATTTACCCTTCTTGCCTTCCATAAAAGTAAAATCTGTCATAGCAGAAGCAATTGCCAATCCGCCACCACATGTTCCAAAGATTGCAGAAATCTGTGGAATTACGCCAGAAGCCATAGCTTGCTTATAATATAAATTTCCAAATCCATTTAATGCATCTGTTGCTTCCTGTAATCGTAATCCCGCGCAATCAATTAATCCTATTACAGGTGCTCCCATTTTCATTGCCATATCATAGATATTTGCAATTTTCTTGGCATGCATTTCACCGATGGAACCATTTAGCACACTCACATCCTGACTGTACACATAAACCAGATTTCCATCAATCACTCCGTAACCGGTAAGAACACCGTCCGCCGGAGTTTCCTTATCTGCCATGTTAAAATCTGTTGCTCTTGCAGTAATTGCACCGCCGATTTCAACAAAGCTTCCCTCGTCAAGCAGGGCCTTAATTCTGCTGCTTGCAAGGCTTGTAGATGCCGCTTTGCTCATAGTCAAACCCTCCATTTATATAAATTTCCAAAATTTTCAGCCATTTTGTATTATATACCAAATAACAAGTAAAGGCAAACCTTTTTCAAAACTTTTATGCATATTGTACATTCCTTGTGGACAAATTCAAAATGTGTTATACTACCGAGAGAAATGGAGGCTTTTTATGAAGATTAGAGAACGAATCACAATGCTTCGACACCTTATGCGAGAAAAGAAAATAGACATGTATATTATTCCATCATCTGACTTTCATCAGAGTGAATATGTAGGGGATTATTTTAAATGCCGCGAATTTCTAACTGGCTTTGGCGGCTCGGCAGGCACTGCTATAATCTCACAAAACGAGGCTTGTCTTTGGACAGATGGTCGCTATTTTATACAGGCCGAGAAAGAATTAGACGGTTCAGAAATAAAATTATTCAAATCCGGAGAGCCAGGTGTTCCAACAATAATGGAATATTTGCATGCAAATCTCCCGAAAAATGGTGTTCTTGGTTTTGATGGTCGCGTAGTTGCTGCCAAGGATGGACTTGCTTATAAAAAAGATCTTTCCGACAAAAATCTGAAGTTAGTTTACACGGATGATCTAATAAATGAAATTTGGACAGACCGCCCTTCTCTGCCTAATGAACAAATCTTTCCGTTAAAAAACCAATATTCTGGTCAGTCCACCGCTGATAAACTTAAAAATTTACGTAACGAAATGAAAAAAGTACAGGCTAACATGCATCTTATTATTTCCCTGGATGACATTGCTTGGCTATTGAATTTTCGTGGACATGATGTGGCATCCGTTCCTGTTGCACTTTGCTATGCCATGGTAACTTTAGATGCTGTGCACTTATTTATTGACCCAAAAAAGGTGCCTAATTCAATCAAAAATAGTTTTGAAGAAAATAATATTGTTTTGCATCCTTACAATGACATATATACGTTTGTAACCAAACTAGATAAAACACAAGTCATCATGTTAGACACAGAAAGAATGAATTATGCTCTGTTTGCTAATATTCCAAGCCATACACGCATAGTAGAAGCAACAAATCCTACTGTGCTGATGAAGGCTATAAAGAACTCTCAAGAAATTGAAAATACAAAAAAGGCACACTTGAAAGATGCTATTGCTCACACCAAATTTATGTATTGGGTAAAAAATAATTGGAACAAAATATCCATCACAGAAATAAGTGCTTCTGACAAATTAGAATCTCTTCGCCAGGAACAAGAGACTTTCCTTTGGCCTAGTTTTGAACCAATTAGCGCCTTTGGTGAACATGCTGCCATGTGTCATTACTCTTCCTCTGAAGAAACTGATATTCCTCTATCATCCGGACAGTTATTTCTAACAGACACAGGTGGGCACTACCTGGAAGGTTCTACAGACATTACACGGACTATTGCCATCGGTGAAGTAAGACAAGATTTAAAGACGCATTTTACCAATGTACTTCGAGGCAATTTAGCGCTTGCAAACATTAAATTCCTATATGGATGTACAGGGGAAAATTTAGATATTCTAGCCAGACAATTTCTCTGGAATATGAATCTAGATTATAAACATGGTACAGGTCACGGAGTTGGACATTTATTAAGCGTACATGAAGCTCCTTGTAGCATCAGATGGAAACATAGCGGATCTCCTGTCACCTTGGAAGCCGGAATGATTCTGTCAGATGAACCTGGTATATACATTGAAGGTTCTCATGGAATCCGGTTAGAAAATGAACTTTTAGTTTGCAAGGATATTGAAAATGAATATGGACAATTCATGCATTTCGAAGTACTCACATATGTACCATTTGATTTAGACGCAATTGATATCTCTTTACTTTCAGAAATAGAAAAATCACAACTAAATTCTTATCATCAGACAGTTTTTGAATTGATATCACCTTACTTGACCGCTGATGAAAGAGACTGGCTAAAAAAATACACTAGACAAATATAACAAAGAAGGAAGATGCAATTTAGCATCTTCCTTCTCTATTTTTTTATTATTAAAATCCCATAAAGTATAATTTTAACATTTCTAGGAAACACCAAGAAATACTCTTTTTTAAAACCATTTCGCTTGTAACAATAGGATATTTACATAGTTCTTCTCCTTCTAACGTGCAAATGATATGCCCTACTTCTTCATTCTCTTTAATTGGTGCTTCTAATTTTTCAGGCACAACCATTTTCACTTCTACATTCTCGTCTTCTCGCAAAAGAAGTTTATCTTCTCCTTCATCTTTTAATTCTACCTTCAATCCAACAAAGACCTTGTCGAACAGGTTGCCGTTTTTAGGGCTTCCTTGTACAACTTCTAAATCCGGCAATTCTACGTTTTCAAGGACAGATTGATAAGAGTAATTGTCGATAGCATAATTCATTAAAGCTGTTGTATCTTTCCATTTATAATTCTTATTATTTGGCCATCCACATGCGAGTAATGTCACAACAAATGTACGTCCTTCACGCTCGACAGCTCCAACATAACAATATCCTGCTTGATTTGTAAAACCTGTTTTACCGGAGAGGGCTCCTTCCATCATATTGAGAAAGGAATTATGATTCTGACATTGAAAATTTCTACTGCCTTCCACATTAGAAAACTGATGACTTGCCTTTCTGGTTATCTCTAAAAATGTTGCTTTTTGAGGTGACTCCTTAATACAGTAACTCATGATGGTGGCAAGTTCTGTCGCTGTCGTAGAATGAAATCCATTTTCATCAGACGCATCTAATCCATTTGGAGTGATAAAATAAGTATTGACACATCCCAGTTCCTTGGCCCTTTTATTCATCAAATCTGCAAAGGCTTTTGTCGTACCACTAATATGCTCGGCAATGGCAACTGCAGAATCATTGTGCGACTCTAACATCAAAGAACAAAGTAAATCTTTTAAATAAAATTGTTCTCCTGCTCTCATTCCCAAATGTACTTTTGGTTGGGCAGCAGCTTCCTTTGACGCAGTCACCACCTCTTCCAATTTCCCATTTTCCAAAGCAAGAATACAAGTCATGATTTTAGTGGTACTGGCCATAGCCATAACTTCCATTCCATTTTTTTCAAATAAAACACGTCCGCTTTTTGCATCCATTAAAACTGCAGATTTTGCATAAAGATTTTGGGGTTCTGTTATTCCTTCTGCTCGTACCTTAATCCCTGATATCAGAATGAAAGATAAAAAAAATGCCAGAAAACGCTTCATGTAATTTCCTCACACATCGTTTCTGACATTATATGCTTTTCCTTTGATAGAAATGCTGTCTACAGATTCAATTTTAACTGGATTTCATCCTCTGCTTCTACCTTAAAATCCTCCACTTTTTCCGGTGTAATGCCTGGCAATTCATCTACTGATTGTACTCCAAATCTACGTAAGAATTCTTCTGTAGTACCAAATAAAATCGGGCGTCCCGGTGCATCCATTCTTCCAACTTCGGCCACCAGATTATATTCGATCAACTTATTTACTGCATGATCTGATTTTACTCCACGTATACGCTCAATTTCCAAACGCGTAACTGGTTGCTTATAAGCAATGATAGACAAAGTTTCCAAGACAACGTCTGTCAAATGATAATGCTTTGGTTGTTTGGCAATGAGAATGAGATACTCATACATTTCTTTTTTCGTACACATTTGAAAAGAATCTTCTAATTCAATAATACGAATCCCTCTATCCTCTTCTTCGTAATGAAGCATCATGTTTCGAATGATTTTCTTTGTTGTCGCTGTATCAATATCAAGGACTTTCGCGATTCTACTTGCTTCCACAGAATTTCCCATGGTAAATAAAATTGCTTCTATTATACTCTCAATTTTTTTAATATCCACTTTTGCACCTCATTCAGACATTTGATGTAATAATGATATCATCAAATGTGTTCTCTTGTTCTACCAAAATGGTTCCCATTTTCATCATTTCTAATATTGCAAGAAATGTTACTACAAGCTGTGTTTTTGACTTTTGCTTTTGCAGTAAATCGCGGAAACTGAATTTTTTGTGGGAAGTAATGTACTTATTCAAATACTCTAATTTATCTTCCACTGTCACTTCTTCTTTTTCAATTTTACCAAATGTACTATGTACAGGGTCTATCTTGTCTTGCTGTCTTTTCATCATATCTTTAAAGATGCTATTCAATTTAGCAAGAGTTAGACCATCTAGAAGTTCATCTAAATCTACCGGTTCTTCATAGGCTTTTACCTCATCTGGCACGGTAGCTTCCTTAAACATTAAAAGGGCTCCATCCATCTGTCGGTCTTTCAACTCATAAGACATGTATTTATACATTTTGTATTGTAATAATTGTTCTACTAATTCTGCCCTTGGATCTTCTTCCTCTCCATCCTCATTGACTTCTGCCGGAAGAAGCATTTTACATTTAATATCCAATAATGTGGCTGCCATAAGCAAAAATTCACTCATGATATTTAAATCTTTTTCCTGCATGGCTTCTATATATTCCATGTATTGATTTGTAATTTCTACTATTGGAATATCATAGATATCTACTTTATTCTTATCAATCAAGTGAAGAAGTAAATCTAACGGTCCTTCGAACACTTCCAATTTCACAGGTATTCCCATGTGTACCTCCAATATTTACATCGGCTTTTCTATATGCAGCACAATTAGTTCTGCCATATTCAAAAATCGTATTTTTATCGTGTGGGTTCCAAGCCCTTTGCTGACAACCATGGTTTGGTGCCCTTCTTTTGTCAGTTCTCCGGAATATTTCGGAAACAGGCCAAATTGCGTTGTGATGATTCCGCCTAATCCAGGAATTCTTACAATACCTCCATGTAAATGCCCGGAAAGAATAAGATCTCCACCCCACTTTTTGTAAGAATCCATATAAATCGGATTATGTGCTAATAAAATCTGATATTTACCTTGATCAGCCTGTCCAAGCAACTCTTGAATCTGTTTTTCGGAAAGAGTTGTCTTTTTAAATTTATTGTAATTTTGATATGGAATTTCCAAACCATGAATTTGCACCGAAGTTTTATCCCAAATCAAATCGATGTGATCATTTTCTAAAAACCGGACGCCCAGTTCTTGCAATGTTTCCTTGTACTTGACATAACCTTTCCCGTACAAATCTGGAAACAATTTCCTTCGTTGCTCGTGGTTTCCGTTTGCGTAATAAACCGGACAAATGTCAACAAGTTTTTTCACTAACGAAAGAGCAATTTCAAATGAAGACCCCTTATTTCCAATCAGCATATCACCACCAATCAGGATAATATCCGGTCGCTGTTCATACACTGCCTGTAAAAGTTTCTGGTTCTCACTGCCATAAGAATTGTTATGCAAGTCTGTGAGGAACAGTATTTTTCTTGGATTTTCTAATCCACTTAATTTTTCTGATGTGACATTGTAATGCGTAATTTTAAATGTTGAAATTTCTCTTATCCATTCAAAAATACAGATTACAAGGATGACACAAACCAAAATCAACCATTTTTCCATACATGTACCTCAATAACACAAATTCCTTTTGCATTATATAATTTTTTTTCACAATTTACAAGTGCATTTGTCTTAACACGTAAAAAGGGAGTGTCTCAAACACTCCCCTTTATCTGCACATATTAGTTAAACTTACGTTTTCTAGCAGCTTCTGATTTCTTTTTACGTCTTACGCTTGGTTTTTCGTAATGTTCTCTCTTACGAATTTCTTGTTGAATACCAGCTTTTGCACAGTTTCTTTTGAATCTGCGTAAAGCACTATCTAACGTTTCGTTCTCTTTTACGATTACATTTGACATAGTCTCA